>NZ_FOTS01000038.1 GCF_900114615.1 Pelosinus propionicus DSM 13327
CAAAGAACCTTTTCCAGCCAAATAATCAAAAACCGCCGATAGCTTCGTTTCCTTGCTATATGCCCGATCGTGCTTTTGGGGCAGAAATCCTGCCGGCCCTTCCGACTTATATCGGCTGACCCAATCTGCAATCGTCTTATGATTTACTCCTGCCAATCGTCCCGCTTCACAACATCCGACCTTTCCGAATAGATATGATTCTACGATACGTATTTTTTCTTCTGCCGCTAGCTTTCCTTTTTTCGGCATAATATTACCCCCAGACTGAACAGTGTTTTTTATTTCACTGTCCTGTCTAGGGGTAGCATATCAATAAACAGAGGGGTTAATTTTATAATTTACCTAAAATGGTATTTTTCAATGTATTGCTTAATAGTGTAGTAGTATTAAAATACCAATTGGTGGTGATTAAATGATGAAGCCTAGAATACAGGCTATCGGTACAGCAGTACCTCATTATGCTTTAGAGCAAAAAGAGATAAAAGAATTTGTCGCAAGTATGTTTCGTTCCCATGTAGATCATATTGATAAGCTGCTTCCTGTTTTTGAAAATAGCTGCGTAAAAATTAGATACTTATCTCGGCCGCTGGAATGGTATGCCGCTTCTCATTCTTTTTCAGAAGCGAATCAAATTTTTAAAGAAGTGGCTCTTGATCTTGCAGAAAGAGCAGCATTACAGGCAATGATGAGAGGAAATGTAAAACCCACAGATATTGGTATGGTTATATTTGTCACTTCTACTGGAATTGCAACACCTACTTTAGACACGAAACTGATTGAGCGGCTGGCTCTATCACCTCACACAAGGCGACTTCCGATCTGGGGACTTGGCTGTGCAGGAGGTGCTGCTGGATTAGCACGGGCAAATGAGCTTGCTTACAGTATGCCCGATAAGTCAATATTGTTGGTGGCTGTAGAACTTTGCAGTCTTACTTTCCAAAGAAATGATTTTTCTAAATCAAATATAGTCGGTACCAGTATTTTTGCAGATGGCGCAGCCGCGGCATTGATAGCTATGGATAATGGAGGACCCGTCATTCTAGGAAATCATAGTACTTTGTTTCCCAATACAGAAGACATTATGGGATGGGAGTTAATTGACACAGGTCTTAAGGTGCGGTTTTCTCGAGATATACCTAGCATTGTACGACGTTATTTACCTGATTTGCTACAAGAGGCTTGTGGCAAATGGGGAATCGAGCAAGAAAAAATAGCTCATTATGTTGTTCACCCTGGTGGAGCTAAGGTATTAGAGGCATATTCGGGCAGCTTGAATGTCAGTAAAGACCAGCTGTCTCACGCATATGATGTACTGGTTGAGTATGGAAATATGTCTAGTGCTTCCATTTTATTTGTATTAGAAAAATTTATGATTGAAACACCAGCTAATAATAAGTATGGAATTATGTTAGCATTAGGACCTGGATTTAGTGCAGAACAGGTGTTATTCAAATGGTGAATCTATGGGTTTTGGCAATGGCATGTTTTCTAATTAGTCAACGTCTGTTAGAACTTTATATAGCCGAAAATAACTATAAGTGGTCAATCAAAGCTGGGGCACAAGAGTTTGGTAAGGAGCATTACTCTTTATTTTTTGTTTTACATGGCTGCTGGTTTATCGGTTGGATCGTAGAGAGCAGCATAGGTAAAACTGTTGCCGTTAGTGAGTTATGGTATGTATGGCTGAGCTTATTTGTGATTGCGCAAGTAGTGAGATATTGGTGTATTGCCAGTTTGGGGAAGGCTTGGAATACTCGAATTCTAGTCATTCCTGACCGAAAACTTATTTCTAGAGGACCATACCAATATATAAAACATCCTAATTATGTAGCTGTAGCCATCGAATTGTTAGTTGTGCCCTTACTATTTGGGGCTGTAATCACGGCAACTCTTGCGACCTTATGTAATACTTGGTTAATTTTAGGTATTCGAATTCCAGAGGAAGAGAAAGCATTAAGTGGGGGCAATATAGAAAAGAGCAGTCACTAGAAGAATTTAGGTTCACTTGCATAGAGCGGATTTAAGTAATAAATGATAGGGGACAGTCATTTACTGCCCCCTATCATTTATTACTCTGCTTGACTATTTAGTTGATTTTGCTCGGTAACACTAAGGCGACTATTAAGTTGGCTGATGTGTTGATCCATGTCTTGTGACATTTGTGTAAATAATTGTTTGGCCGTTTGATCGTCAGTAGATTGTGCGAAAGTTGCATAGGTACCTTTAGCGGATTCAGCTGCAGCGACAGCCTTTTGTAAGTCCTTTTGTACAGTCATGCTAATTCCTCCTTATGATAAGACGTTACTTACAAAGGTATTATTCTACTGTTCTCTTGTTTTTATGATTTTTTTTAGATGAAGTAAGTAAAACTAATTTTGATACGATATGTGTAGTAAATAACAAGCATTATTAAGGATACAATGTTGATTTGTATGAAATAATATAGTATATTTATTGCAGTTCATAATGCCTAAAGCATTGATTGTAAGTTGATGATCAAAGCTTTAGGTATTTGTTATTGAAAAGGAGAATGTAAAGATGAACCCGTATTTAATAGCTATTATCGTATATGCATGTATTTTAGTTGCTGTAGGTTTTATTGCCACTAAGGGAGTTAAAGGTGCATCTGATTTTTTTGTTGCTGGACGAAAGCTAGGACCTGCTCTTTTATTTACGACATTAATTGCACCTAACATTGGTGCTGGATCCACAGTTGGTGTAGCTGGCGTAGGCTATAAATTTGGTATTTCTGCTTGGTGGTGGATTGCTTCTTCGGCTGTAGGTTCTGTCATCTTAGCATTTATTGTTGGCCCTGCAATTTGGCGAGTGGCAAAAAAGTATAACTTATATACATTAGGAGATTATCTTGATTATCGCTATAATCAAAATTTTCGCGGATTAATATCATTAATGATGGCTGTTGGTACTCTAGCTATATTTGCTGGACAGTTAATGGGAATTGCCTGGATACTGACCGCTGTAGCTGGTACTGGTAAAACCGTAGGGATTTTAGTTGGTGCTGTAGTAGTTATTTTGTATTTTGGAGCAGGAGGACTACTTGCTGCGACATTTGTAAATAGTATTCAAATTGTGGTAAAATTTGTAGGATTCTTGCTAGCTGTTCCCTTTGCATTGCATTATATAGGCGGTTGGGAAGGCTTTACTGCACTCATCGGACAAAATATAGCGGATACAAGCAAGGCGGAAGCCTACATGAGTTTTGATGGTATTGGAATTACAATGATTATTGGTTATTTTTTAATGTTAACGCCATCTTTTTTTATTTCTCCGGGCTTGATTGGAAAGGTGTATGGAGCTCGTGATGTAGCTACAGTAAGAATTGGTACAGCCTTGAATGCTTTTGTGCAATTTGCGTTTGCCATTGTCCCTGTTATACTAGGAATGTGTGCCTTTGCAGCGTTTCCAAACTTGACGCAGAGTGAATTGGCATTGCCCGTTGTTATGAAAGAATTTATGCCGTTTTGGGCTTCTGCATTTGCTTTGGCAGCCATCTTTTCAGCTGAGGTTAGCGCGGCAGACGCAGTACTATATATGATAACAACATCTTTTACGAAAGATCTGTATAAAACCTTTATAAAACCTGAAATCTCAGATGAGGAACTGCTGAAAATGAGCCGTCTAGTGACTGTGATAGCTGGAATTCTTGGTATCAGCATTGCGTTGGTGCTACCGAATATAATTACAGCATTATCGATCTTTTATTCGTTGATGTCCGTATCATTAACAGCTCCTTTATTATTTGGTTTGTTTTCAAGACGGCCTTCCACTAATTCAGCCTTTATATGCGCAATTGGAGGAATTTTGGCTACCGTAGTTCTGCAATTTGGCAATGGCGGAAAAGGAATTGGAATATTAAATGCTCAATCTACAGGGATTGTTTTAACCATTATTATTATGGTATTTATGATGATTGTATTTCCTGCGAAGAAAAAAGAGTAATGGACTAGAGATTTTTTTATTTAAAATTGTGAAAGCATATGTAATAATTAAGTATTTGGAAATGATATAAAAATGGGGTGTTATCATGCATATTGTATTAGTTGAACCCGAAATTCCTGGAAATACGGGTAATATAGCGCGTTTATGCGCTGCAACAAATACGGAGCTTCATTTAGTAAAGCCTTTGGGTTTTTCAATTGAAGATAAATATTTGAAAAGAGCTGGCTTGGATTATTGGAATTTAGTAAAAGTACATAGTCATGAAAATTTTGCTGAAGTGATAGAATTATATAAGGGGCATAATTTTTACTTTAACACAACAAAAGCTGACCAGCATTATAGTGATATTCAGTTTAAGGCAGATGATTTATTGGTGTTTGGAAAAGAAACGGCTGGTTTGCCAGAAGCTTTATTAGCGGCACATAAAGAAAGTTGTATTCGCATTCCCATGATTGGCGATGCTAGATCCCTTAATCTATCAAATTCTGCTGCCATTGTGTTATATGAGACTCTTCGCCAGCAGCAATTTGTAGGCTTAAAATAAGATCTATAACTATTGAAAAGATGGTGAAATAATGCTTGCACAATTTGGACCAGGAGGAAACCCGGATGCTTTTTATGCAGCTGGGTATAAAGCTTCAGTAGAGATGCCGGCATGGTTGGATACGCTGAAGCTGACGGCTTACGAATACCAGTGTACTCGCGGCGTGAATATCAAAGAGGAAACAGCAATTAAAATTGGGCAGCAGGCAGTAAAGTATGGAGTGAAACTTAGCATTCATGCTCCATATTATATTAACTTGTCCACTGATGATGAGAAAGTTATTGGGAATACACAAAATCATTTTATAAAATCCCTAGAAGTCGCTCGTTGGATGGGGGCTGACCGAATTGTTTTCCATATGGGAGGAGTGGGGAAGCAGGATCGGAAAGCGGCGCTGGAAAAAGTGAAACATGCCCTCTTTAACGTATTGGAGCTAATAGAGCAACGAGGATTAACGGGTGTTTATCTTTGTCCAGAGACCATGGGAAAACAGAATCAATTAGGTTCATTAGAAGAGGTTCTTTCTGTATGTACTTTATCTGAATGGCTTATACCTACTGTGGACTTTGGGCATTTGCATGCTGTAACAGCTGGTAAATATACAACAGAAAAGGAATTTGAAGCTGTTTTTGATAAGGTAGGAGAAACGTTAGGAATGGAAGTAGCAAAAAAACTGCATGTTCACTTTAGTCCTATTGAGTTTACAAAAGGGGGCGAAAAACGCCATTGGACTTTTGCTGATGAATTTGGCCCTCCTTATGAGCCTTTTGTTGCTGTTTGCTCCAAACGTGGCTTTACCCCCCGAGTGATTTGTGAGTCTGCTGGTACCCAAGCTGCAGATGCAAAGACGATGCAAGATTTTTATGTATCTTTACTAAAACAAAAATAATGATGCACAAATCTTAAGATCTATACGATTATAGACAGAATATTGTATAATGTATTGGATATATCTTAGTAGATTATAAACGAGGAGGAGTAATATGAATATTTACGATAAAACTCATGATTTAGTGAAGGCTATTAAAGAATCACCAGAATACAGAGAATTTATGGAAGTTAAAAAAGTCATTGATACAGATGAGCAGGCCAAGAAAATGGTAAAAGATTTTATTGCTAAGCAAATGGAATTAGAATACGAGATGATGGGAGGGAAGGGGGAAGACAAAGCAAAGACAGAGCAAATACAACAAATGTATCAAATGATTGTTGGGAATACGAAAGCTTCTGCATTTATGCAGTCATACATGAAATTTCAACGCCTAGTAGCAGATATTTATAAAATTTTAGGTGATTCTGTAGCCGAAGGAATGGATTTCTTTGAAAAGAAATAAGCTGTCTGACGAACTTTTACTAAAGTTAAAGGATGTGATCCCTGAGTCTCGCCTTTTGATCAATGAGCCCTTATCCAAGCACACGACTTTTAAAATTGGCGGTCCAGCTGATTACCTAGTTTTTCCTGCTTCCATGGATGAAATTTCCGCTATTATGATCATTACAAAGCAGTATGGTATACCAGTTACAGTACTAGGTAATGGATCAAATATTCTAGTACGTGATAAAGGCATTAAAGGTTTAGTTCTGAAATTTGGCAGTGAAATGTCATACATTCGGCATACTGATGCTTCAATTAGTGCTGGTGCAGGGGCCATGCTGGCAGATGTATCTTGTTATGCTGCTAAACATGGATTAAGTGGAATGGAATTTGCAGTTGGCATTCCTGGCAGTATTGGCGGTGCTGTATTTATGAATGCAGGCGCATACTCTGGTGAAATGTGTCAAGTGGTTACAGCAGTATCTGGTGTTTGCAGTAATGGTAATATCCAACGGTTTTTACCAGAGCAAATTCAATTTGCTTATCGTCATAGTATTTTCCAGAACAATGGCTGTATTATTTGTGAGGTAGAATTAACATTACATAAGCAAGAAAAACCGGCAATTTCGCAAAAAATGGATGAGTATACATTCAGGAGAGAGAGCAAACAGCCCTTAGAAATGCCTAGCGCTGGCAGTACTTTCAAACGACCACCAGGAAACTTTGCAGGTACATTGATTGAAAAGGCTGGCTTGAAAGGACTCCAAGTGGGAGGAGCTCAAGTATCAATGAAGCATGCCGGCTTTGTTATTAATGCTGGAGGGGCAACGGCAGAAGATGTATTATTACTAATTAAAGAAGTACAACGCCGTGTATATGAGGATTCAGGTATTATGCTGCATCCAGAAGTGCGGGTTATAGGCGAAGAATAGAAAGCCAAAAAGACTTAGTTTTAACTAAGTCTTTTTGGCTTTCTATAAAGGGAAGGATTTTACTATAAATTGTCGAAATATACAGAAAGCAATAATGAGAGGAGAGAGTCATATGAAAATAACTTTCTTAGGTGCAGCAAAAATTGTAACTGGCTCGTCTTATTTATTAGAAGTAGGGACACTAAAGATTTTAATTGATTGTGGATTGTTTCAAGGTTCAAAAACGATTACAGCTTTCAATCGACGTGATTTTCTATATGATCCTACAGCAATTGATTGTGTATTGCTAACTCATGCGCATATTGACCATAGTGGACTATTGCCTAAATTATGCAAATCTGGCTTTACAGGTCCAATTTATGCTACCAGAGTAACATACGAGCTTTGTGGAATTATGCTGCCTGATAGTGCTCATATTCAAGGCTTTGATGCTGAAATTGCCAATCGCAAAGGGAAGCGTGCAGGTAGGAAGCCTGTAGAGCCCTTATATACAATTGAGGATGCTTATGCTACTCTAAAATATTTCTCGCCAGTTGATTATGATAAAGAAGTAACCTTATCACCAAATGTTGTTGTACGATTTCGGGATGCAGGACATATTTTAGGATCTGCTATGTTGGAGATTATGGTCAATGAAGAAGGCAAAACAACTAAATTGGTATTCTCTGGCGATTTGGGGCAACCGAATCAGCCCATCTTAAAAGATCCCACCTTTATTGATGAGGCTGATTATGTAATTGTAGAGTCTACCTATGGTAATCGTTTGCACGAAGAGTATGATAGAGAAGAACATCTGGCAACGATTATTAACGACAGTGTGGCCCGCGGAGGAAACATTATTATTCCTTCATTTGCTGTAGGCCGTACACAAACCATGCTGTATTATTTGCATAATCTTTTAAAATCGGGGAGAATTCCCGATATACCAGTGATCATCGATAGTCCACTCGCCATATCTGCTACTGACATTTTCATGCGTAATACTCAGGATTTTGATGCAGAAGCTAAAGAAATGCTGAAAAATAAAGAGGATAATCCTTTGCAAATGCCTCAGCTGCGTTTTACGAAAACGGCTGATGAGTCGAAAGCACTGAATAGCTTAAATGAGCCAGTGATTATAATTTCTGCCAGTGGAATGGCTGATGCTGGTCGGATTCTTCATCACCTGAAACATAATTTGTGGCGCCCAGAATCTAGTATATTATTTGTTGGTTATCAGGCACAGGGCAGCCTAGGACGGCGTTTGGTAGAAGGTGCAAGCAAGGTGAAAATTATGGGAGAAGAAATTAGTGTGAGAGCGACTATTTATAGCCTGGATGGCTTCTCGGCGCATGCTGATCAAGAGCAATTATTAACGTGGTTAACTTGTTATAAAAGAAAACCTGCTAATATTTTTTTAGTACATGGAGAGGTGGAAGCATCAGAACCCTTTGCACAGTTAATCAAAGAAAAGTTAGAGGTACCTACTTACATTCCCAATTTTGGAGATGCAGTCACATTGGATGGAACAGAGTGGAGCGTTGAACAGGCTGAAGTGATAGATCCGGCTATAAGACAGTTGCATGAGCATCTAGAATTACTAGACAAAGAATATGGCGAATATCGAAGATATCTTGAACAATTAGGCAGCGCTGATAGTAAGAAGATGGGAGATATTATGCGCAACTTAGAAAAAATGCAAAGTTACATTAATAAATTGAAAAGAGGTGTATAGGAAAAAAAGTTACTGTATAGCTTAAAATATATTGGAAATTTTTAATATTTATAATTGACATCAAGACGACAGTATAATATAGTGGTTTGTATGCGAAAATAAAAGGGTGCAGTAAAACGCATCCTTTCTTTGTTGATTTTGTAGGAGGGCTTAATTTATGAAACGTACTGATTTACGCAACGTTGCTATTATTGCGCACGTTGACCATGGTAAAACAACTCTGGTAGATGCAATGTTAAAGCAAAGCGGAGTATTCCGCGCCAATGAAACTGTGGCTGAGCGGGTTATGGATTCGAATGATCTTGAACGTGAACGGGGTATTACCATTCTGTCAAAAAATACTGCTATTATGCATGATGGTGTAAAAATCAATATTGTGGATACCCCAGGACATGCGGACTTTGGCGGTGAAGTAGAGCGGGTGCTCAATATGGTGGATGGGGTTCTATTACTAGTAGACTCTTTTGAAGGTCCTATGCCTCAGACTAAATATGTTTTGAAAAAAGCGTTAGAACAAAAATTAAAACCGATTGTTGTTATCAACAAAATTGACCGCCCAGATCAGCGCGTAAAGGATGTTGCTGATGAAGTTTTCGAATTATTTATGGAACTAGATGCTACAGATGAACAATTAGAGTTTAAGATTGTCTATGCGGCAGCTAGAGCAGGTATTGCTAAATTGAATATGGAAGACGACAGTGATAATCTGCAGCCTTTATTTGAGTTATTGGTAGCTGAAATTCCTGCTCCTCAAGGAGAGATTGATGGACCACTGCAAATCATGGTTACCACCCTTGACTATGATGATTATGTAGGACGGATTGCTATTGGTCGTGTTATTCGTGGTAAAGCTACGAATGGGCAACAAGTTTTGGTTTTAAATGGTGAAGTTCAGAGGAAGGCAAAATTAGGTCGTTTGTATACTTATCAAGGTTTAAAACGTACTGAAGTCCAAGACGTAGCGTTAGGAGATATCGTTGCGATTACTGGGCTGGATGATGTAAATATTGGTGAGACCATTGCCGATACGGAAAATCCAGAAGCATTGCCAACCATTGATATTGATGAGCCAACATTGGCTATGACCTTTAGCGTTAACAATAGTCCTCTTGCTGGGCGTGAAGGTCAATTCATTACGACGAGACATTTACGTGATCGACTATTTCGCGAAGTGGAAACCAATGTGAGTTTAAAAGTTCGGGAAACAGAAAGTGCAGATACATTTGAAGTATCTGGCCGTGGTGAATTACATCTGTCGATTTTAATTGAAACCATGCGTCGTGAAGGTTTTGAATTTCAGGTTGGCAAACCAGAAGTTATTTACAAGACCATCAATGGACAGCGGTGTGAGCCAATGGAGGCATTAACTATTGATGTTCCTCAAGAATTTATGGGAGCTGTTATGGAAAAATTGGGTACCCGTAAAGCTGACTTGGTAAATATGACAGAAATCGCTGGATATCTTCGTATGGAATTCGTGATCCCTGCTCGCGGGTTAATCGGCTTCCGTTCTGAATTTTTAACGAGTACCAAAGGCAATGGCATCATGCATCACTTATTCCATGGTTATGCTCCATATAAAGGCGATATACCAGGACGCAGCCGCGGTGCTTTAGTTGCATTTGAAGCTGGTGAAACAACTGGCTATGGCATCTTTGGTGTGCAAGACAGAGGAACCTTGTTCATCGTTCCAGGACAAACTGTATATGAAGGTAGTATCATCGGTGAAAATACTAGAGAAATGGATATGGATGTAAATCCATGCAAGAAGAAAAATGTTACCAATATGCGCACAAGTGCTTCTGATGAAGCTTTGCGTTTAACGGCACCTCGAATATTAAGCTTAGAACAGGCATTAGAGTATATTAACAAGGATGAATTGGTAGAAGTGACTCCTAAGAGCATTCGTCTGCGTAAAGCAATTTTAAGCCGTACATTACGCGGTAGAGAGCGTAAGAATAATGGCTAAGATATAGGCGCCCTTTGCGGGCGTCTTTTTTATAAGTAAAGTAAGGATAAAGACCAAGAGAGGGAATGGCGTAACTGCAGAGGTAAAGAGTGCCTAAAATAATTTTAAAAGTATTGGTACAATAAATTAGGATTTTTGCATTTTTACGCATTTTTTTGTAAAAAGTATAAAAAATAGGATTGATATGCAGGGATTTATTAATAACGTGTCGAATCATTAAATTACAATGGAAATATTAGTTAAATTTATTTTAAAAATGTCTGGAGGGCAAAAATAATGGGGCTTAGTTTAATCGATAAGCTGACAAATTATTTGATGCCACTGGAGGAAGTGGCTACTGTTGGGAGTGGTGTGTCGGAAATGGATGCAGCTCGTGCTCGTAAATCAATGAATTTACATGTTCATACCAATGAGTCTTTAAAAGTAGTAGTAGCTTCGCCAGTAACATATGATGATGTATGCATATACGCAAATCATTTGAAAGAAAATGTGGCAGTAGTAATTAATTTTGCAGGTGTAGATCTGGATATGCAGCACGCTATTAAAGATTTTATGAATGGCGTATGTTATGTCGTATCTGGTAATGTACAGCGAATTGCTGATTCTGTATTTATATATGTTCCAGGGCATGTAGATATAGAGAAAGAGCTATATGCGTATTCTGTTCCTGCTTATATAAAACCTAAGATATAATTATAATAATTCCTTTAAAGCTGTTGCTTCTTCAAGTGGCAGTTTTAAAGGAATTTTCTATATTCCTACTTAATTTTGATAGAAAGGGGAGCCTATGCTTATGAAAACTAAGAAATTAGAGCAACTAGCAATCAATACAATTCGCAATTTGTCGATTGATGCTGTAGAAAAAGCCAACTCGGGTCATCCTGGCATGCCTATGGGAGCAGCTCCTATGGCTTATCAGCTTTGGACGAAGCATATGCATCACAATCCAAAGAATCCAAAATGGTTTAATCGAGATCGTTTTGTGTTATCTGCAGGCCATGGTTCAATATTGCTGTATAGCTTATTACATTTATCTGGTTATGATCTTACAATCGAAGATTTGAAAAATTTTCGTCAATGGCAAAGCAGGACACCTGGACATCCAGAATATGGGCATACAGCAGGAGTAGATGCTACCACAGGTCCTTTAGGACAAGGAATCGCAATGGCAGTTGGTATGGCAATGGCTGAACGGCATCTAGCAGCTCATTATAATAAAGACGGATATAATATAGTTGATCACTGCACGTATAGTATTTGCGGTGATGGTGATTTAATGGAAGGCGTTTCAGCAGAAGCAGCTTCTCTGGCAGGGCATCTTAAATTGGGACGTCTTATTGTTTTATATGATTCTAATGACATTTCATTAGACGGAAAACTGAATTTGTCCTTTTCCGAAGATGTACAAAAGCGTTTTAAAGCTTATGGCTGGCAAGTTCTTTATGTAGAAGATGGAAATGATCTGACTAGCATTGATAAAGCCTTAGTAAAAGCAAAAGCGGATATTCATCGCCCTACGCTAATAGAGGTCAAAACAACGATTGGCTTTGGCTCACCCAATAAGGCGGGATCTTCTGCTTCTCATGGATCTCCATTAGGAAAAGAGGAAGTACAACTAACCAAAGCTGCTTATAAGTGGTCTTACAAAAATGATTTTCATGTTCCTGATGAAGTGTATGCGCATTTTTCTGAGCAAGTTGTAGAGCAGGGGATCCATTTGGAAGAAGAATGGAATGTCTTATTGGAAAAGTATCGAATTGTATATCCAAAGTTAGCAAAAAGCCTTGAGAGTGCTATCGATGGACTGCTGCCAAATCATTGGGATAGTAATGTGCCCATATATGAAGACGGCCAAAAAATTGCTTCTCGTTCTTCTTCTGGTGAAGCGATAAATGCATTTGCCAAAACAGTGCCTGTACTTTTTGGAGGGTCAGCTGACTTAGCCAGCTCTAATAAAACAACAATAAAAGATACAACCCCTTTTTCTTCGGCTGATTACAATGGACGCAACATTTGGTTTGGTGTGCGGGAGTTTGCCATGGGAGCCGCTCTAAACGGCATGGCCTTACATGGGGGATTAAAAGTATATGGTGCAACTTTCTTTATTTTTTCTGACTATTTACGTCCGGCGATTCGTTTGGCGGCGTTAATGAAGCTGCCGGTTACTTATGTATTTACCCATGATAGTATTGCAGTGGGAGAAGATGGTCCTACCCATGAGCCGATTGAACAACTGGCATCATTAAGAGCCTTGCCCAATCTTAACTTGATTCGCCCAGCAGATGGGAATGAAACAGTAGCAGCCTGGAAAATAGCATTAGAATCTCTTGATAAACCAACAGCCTTAGTCTTATCAAGGCAGGACCTTGTTACAATCGCTGGAACGAAAGAATCTGCAGATAAGGGGGTACGACAGGGGGCGTACGTTATTTCAAGAGCAAGTGCAGAAATCCCATGTGCTTTACTCTTGGCAACAGGATCTGAAGTTCAGCTAGCCGTACAAGCTCAGAAGCAGCTTGAAAGTGAGAATATTTTTGTCTCCGTAGTCAGTTTTCCTTCATGGAATTTATTTGAACATCAACCACAGCAATATAAAGAAACTGTACTTCCTTCTAATGTGAAAGTTCGTTTAGCAATCGAAATGGGATCAACATTAGGTTGGGAACGTTATGTTGGTGATCAGGGGTGTGTATTAGGGATTGATACATTTGGTGCCTCTGCGCCGGAATCAATCGTACTTAAAGAGTATGGATTTACTGTAGAGCATGTGGTTGCAAAAGTGAAAGAATTATTAAAGCTTAATAAATAAAAAATCATAGACAGCTTAATAAACAAATAAAATCCCCTGAATTCAGGGGATTTTCTTTGTTTAGAGATAATGGCTAACTAGGCCTGGTTATATCAATAAATGAATTAGATAAATAAGAAATAAAAAGTAAGGAACATTTAAATAATACTTGACATAAAATATATTAGAAATATCGAAAAGGAGGATGTTTATGTCAGGTTTTTCAGATATGCCCAATCATTGTTCATGTGAATGCACTTGCGAGCATCAACAGAAGCAGACGCATGTGCATGAATTTTTAGGTAGTACAAAACTTGCAGAGCAAGGTGAAGACAGACACAATCATCGTTTTGCTGGGGTTACTGGTGAAGCCCTGTATGTGCCTGGAGGAGGTCATATCCATGAAATATGGACCAACACGGACTTTTTTGAAAATCACCACCATGAGCTAAGAAAAATACAAACCGGACTGGCTATTGAAGTAGGTGCTGGTAAACATGTTCATTTTGTTCAGGGTATGACTACCATCAATGATGACCATTGCCATAATTTTGTTTTTGCTACCTTAATTGAATGCCCAATTTCCGCAAGGTGTAAATGAGTAAAAATGGCAGGGAATATAAATAACCTGCCATTTTTTTATTTAATTAAAAAATATCGTAAATTTTATTTTGATTTATACGTTGATAGTAAATAACCGCTTTTCCTAAGGATCGGTATAATACGAATGGAAGTAAGTGTGATTAAAATACTCAAGATTAAGTCAGAAGTAATATAAGGAAGAAGACCTGCTCCAATAGCAGCTTGTAGTGTCATTTGCCTATGCAAGTAAAAATTTACAATGAGATATAAATATCCTACACCGCAAGTATAAACAAAGAATAGTCCTAAAAGAACTGCACTATAGACTCTGATGAAGGTAATTGTAGAACAAGATTGAACCAGCTGACCGACGATATAAGAACAGCCTATAAAACCTAATAAATAACCAAATGTTGGCTGTAGTACATAAGCTGGGCCGCCGCCGCTGGCAAAGACGGGGATGCCGATTAGACCAAGTCCAACATAGAGGATTTGGGAATAGAATCCTTTTCTTCCCCCCAAAAATATACCGGAATAGGCGCAAAATAAATATTGCAAAGTGAAAGGAACAAGAGGAGTCGGAATTTTTATAAATGCACCTACGGCAGTTAATGACGCAAAAATAGAAATTAAGATCATTTCTCTAAGTGTTAATTTCATGGTCTTTTCCTCCAGTAATATGAAATCTTTATATAAGTGTAAATAATTTTCTTTAGAATGTAAACCTTTTTAAAAGTAATAGTTAACAATAAAGAGCTTTCTAGCATAGTGATTCTGAGTTTTCAGAGCTCTTAGGCTTTACTTTTAAATAGAAACTGTGCTAAATTGGTAAGTGAAAATAAACATTGGGTTTTATAAAGATAGGGCACAAAGAATAATTTTTCTGGAACTGTTACATAAATATCAAGATGTATCATATAAAATACAGGAGCTGCGGCTATGTCGGTGTTGATAGGAATCAAAAAGGCGTAAAATGCTTCCAGAAATGAGTAATCACTCGCTTATCAATATATCGATTTCCGCAGGCACAGGGATCAATTGGTTTTATTGTTCCGATCTCCCAACACTTTTGTAGTTCTTGCAATCGAATTCGTCTTACTCCTGATGGCAATCTTAAACCCTGCTTGTTGTCGGATCAGGAATATTCCTTACGAGAGAGACTGTGTGCAGGAATGACTGACCAGAACTTATTGAATATGTTAAGGCAGTGATTCAGAATAAACCTAAGGAATATGACTTAAGAAAAGAGCGTAAAGGTAAAATAGTTATGCATCGTATTAAGGCTGAATAAAAGTAATAGCGGAAAGAAGGAAAGCGATATGATACCCATTATCTCCTTTGTAGGTTATTCCAATAGCGGCAAAACGACGCTTTTGACAAAGGTTATTCGTGAATTGAAAAATCGTGGTTATCGTATTGCAGTGATTAAACACGATGGGCATGATTTTGAAATAGATCATACTGGGACGGATACATGGAAACACCGCCAAGCAGGTGCTGATGTTGTATGCATTGCATCCGCACGTCAAGTCGCAACCGTTCAGACTCTTGCCCAACCGCTTGGTCTGGATGATATCATCCAAGGGATCAGTAATGTTGATTTAATTTTGACAGAGGGTTTTAAGCAAGAAGAAAAACCACAAATAGAGGTACATCGGCAGGGAATAGAATATATTGGTCTAAATAAGAACCGAATTGCCTTAGTAGCAGAACAGCAGGTTTATACAGGTGTTCCCTACTTTAAGCTGGAAGAAGTAAAAGAGGTTGCTGATTTTTTAGAAAATAGAATTTAATTATCAAATCTACAGATGTAATTAATTTCAATGTTTCGATCGTTCATTTACAAAAGGAAGGACTTGTACATAATTATGGCAGAATTCACTCACTTTAATAGCAAAGGCGAAAGCCATATGGTTGATGTCAGTGCTAAAGATATAACGCAAAGACAAGCAGTCGCTCGTGGACAAATTTTTATGGAAAAAGAAACACTAGATAAAATATACGAAAGTCAAATTGCCAAAGGAAATGTATTAGAAGTAGCACGTTTAGCTGGTATCATGGCAGCAAAGCAGACTCAGCATCTCATACCTCTTTGTCACCCTCTATTGATTAGTTCGGTTGAGATATGTTTTGTCAGAGAGCAGCGATCTATCATGATAGAAGCTGCTGTCAGGGTAAGCGGGCAAACAGGCGTAGAGATGGAAGCCATGACAGCCGTTAGCGTTGCTGCTCTGACTGTGTACGATATGTGTAAGGCAATTGATCGCTCTATGGTGATATCAAACATTTGTTTAATGAAAAAAGAAGGCGGTAAGAGTGGTTTGTTTGAGAGGGAGGATGATTTATGTCTGCCAAAATAACTGCTGTTTGTATCAGCAAGGAAAAAGGCGTTCGCAAAGAAAATATAGGTGAGGCCTGTTTAATAGCAAATTGGGGAATGGAAGGCGATGCTCACGCAGGAAAATGGCATCGGCAGATCAGCTTGCTTAGTGTAGATAGTATTGAAAAAATGAAAGACATCGGCAGAAAGAAAGGTTTGGAGCTCGTTCCGGGAGATTTCGCTGAAAATCTCACAACTGAAGGCTTGGAGCTTTTTAAACTTCCTGTTGGAACTTATTTGAAGACGGGAGAAAGCATACTGGAAGTAACTCAAATTGGCAAGAGCTGTCATCATCATTGCGAGATTTTTAAGCAGGTTGGTCAATGCGTTATGCCGAAAGAGGGCATTTTCACCCGCGTGTTAGTTGGTGGCAGGGTAAAAGCAGGGGATGGGATTGAGATCTGGCAGGGTATACCAGTAGGTATTATTACGGCTAGTGACAAAGGAGCAATTGGGGAAAGAGAAGATACCAGTGCCAAAGAAATTGAAAAACTTGTACCGCATATAAAAGGGCAGGTAATTGACTATCGCATACTTCCTGATGACCAGGATGTATTAGTGGAAGCAATGACAGAAATGGTAGATCAACTTGGTGTAGGACTTTTGCTTACTACAGGAGGGACTGGATTTTCACCAAGGGACGTAACCCCAGAAGCTACGTTACGTGTTATTGAAAAGGCTGTTCCTGGTTTGCCAGAAGCCATGAGGCGAGAGAGCGCTGCGATATCTCCAAGAGCAATGCTAAGCCGTGCAGTAGCAGGTATTCGCGGCAAATGTTTGATTGTAAATTTGCCAGGTAGTCCTAAAGCAGTTCGGGAATGTTTGGAAATTATTTTGCCTGTATTGCCTCATGCTCTTGAAATTCTTCGAGGTATAGGCAGTGAGTGTGGAGCAGAAACGGACTGTAAGTAAGATAAATGGATAATTAAGTGTTCAATAGGAGGTTACGTAGTGAATCCTAAAATCGAAGTAAAGCGATCAGTTTGTCCCTATGACTGTCCTGATACCTGCGGGCTCATGGTGGAAACGTTGGAGGGGAAAGCTGTAAGAGTTACAGGAGATCCAGAACACCCTCATACGAGAGGAACTTTGTGTTCCAAAATGAATCATTATGAGAAAACGGTGCATTCTTCACAGCGGTTAACGAAACCATTATTGCGGACTGGTCCAAAAGGTGCAGGAGAATTTAAAGAAGTTTCCTGGGAAGAGGCAATTTTTCATATTAAAGAACGCTGGCAAGCGATTATTGCTGAGTATGGTGCACAGGCAATATTGCCTTACTCTTATGCAGGAACAATGGGCATAGTGCAGCGTAATATTGGTGAGGCTTTTTTTCATCGTTTAGGAGCAGCTCGTTTAGAACGGACAATTTGTTCTTCTGCTAAGGGATATGGCTGGTCAGCGGTTATGGGATCGAGTCTAGCGCCTCATCCTAAAGAAGTGTCAGCAAGTGATTTAATTATTCTTTGGGGGACGAACATTCTGGCGACAAATATTCATTTGTTGCATCAAATACGAGAGGCCAAGAAAGCAGGAGCAGTGGTTTGGTTGATTGAGACCTATCAATCATCAGCGGCTCAATTTGCTGATAAGGTAATCATAATGCGACCTGGCAGCGATGGTGCCTTGGCTTTAGGTATGATGCGTGTCTTAGTTGACAAGAAGTTAATAGATGAAGAGTTTGTTGCTCAATATGTACAAGGCTTTGAGGCCTTCGAGAAAGAATCTTTGCCAGAATATTCATTAGATGCAGTAAGTAAAATTACCGGAATTGATGCTGATAGTGTCGAGGAGATAGGGATTCTATATGGAAAGGCACGGGCTCCTTTTATTGTTATGGGCAGCGGTCTATCACGTTATGGTAATGGCGCGATGACAGTCCGTGCCATTACATGTCTTCCAGCTCTTGTGGGAGCTTGGGCAAAAGTGGGGGGAGGGCTATTAGCAAGTATTGGCACAGGAAGTGCTTTTGCAATGGATTCGATAATTCGGGAGGACTTTATGCAAGAACCCACCCGAATTATAAACATGAACCAACTAGGCCATGCTTTGCAGCAAATCGATAATCCTCCTATTATGAGTATGTATGTATATCACTCTAATCCAGCTATTGTTGCGCCGGATCAGAATGCTGTAGTGAAAGGACTTTTGCGGGAAGATTTGTTTACGATTGTTCATGAACGTTTCATGACTGATACAGCTCGCTTTGCAGATCTGGTACTGCCAGCTACCAGTTCTTTGGAACACTCTGATATCTATCGCTCTTATGGGCATTATTGTGTTCAACGGGCATATCCGGTGATTCCACCAGTAGGAGAGGCAAAATCCAATTGGGATGTTTTCAGGTTATTAGCAAGTGCTATGGGATTTGAGGAATCTTTCTTTGAGCAAACAACTGATGAAATCATTCAGCTGCTGCTAGAATTCCCTAAGCCATGGCTGGCACAAATTGATATGAATAAGGTGCAGGAAGGAAGGGCCGTAGAATTGCAGCTGCCGCCTGACTACAAAATGGTATTTAAAACTCCATCAGGAAAAATTGAAATTTTTAACCCGCGTGAAACAGAGACTCTTCCTGTATATAAACCATCTCATGGGGATGATGCACCTTTTTGGCTCATGAATGCCCCAGGTTTATACTCGCTGAATTCCTCTTTTAATGAACGGTCTGATCTTTTGGAAAAAAGAAAAGCGATGTACTTGATGATGAATCCCGATGATGCTAAGAAGAAAGGATTTAAAAATGGACAGGAAGTTATTGCTTTTAATGAGCGAGGCGAAGTTGTATTTATTCTTACAATAGCCTCTGAAGTTCCAAGTGGTGTTGTTGTAACTGAAGGGATCTTCTGGATCAAAAATACTCCGGGGCAAAGTTCAGTGAACGCATTAACATCTCAGCGGCTTACGGATCGTGGAGCAGCGAGTACGTTTTATGATACAAAGGTCGATGTTCGTTCAAAATAATTGAAAAATCAACATACTATAATTCAATCCTGCCACTAGCTGTATTATGGCAGGATTGATTCAATATTTGTACATAAAATCTAAGATTTTGGTAATAGTTAATGATAAGTTAGAATAAATTAAACTAGCACACTTATTTACAGGCAAATTGAACTAAGTAAGGAGTGACTGTTATGAGAACTTTGTTTAAAGAAAAGATTGGTAAATTTGGATCTTTAATAAGCATCTTAGCGTTAATGACAATGTTGACGCTATTTTCCCTCTTTATACCTGAACTGATAACATCAGCAGCGGGACGAGTCTTTGTCGGTTTGTGGGCAATGATAGCAATCGTAGCTTTTATTGCTCATGCAAGAACAATAAAAGCAGTGAAACGGCGCCCATCACAATTACAAGTTATGCTAAAAAAAGAAGAGCATACCCATAAACGGATACGCCCGGAACGCTTAATGCGTGGATTGTAATTATATCTTTATAGAGGAGAGAACATCATCTAAATTATTTAGCAGCCGATGAAGATCTTCAGTGGTAATCACCAGCGGTGGTTGAAATGCCAAGACATTACGGTTAGGGCCATTCTTACCGACTAAAATACCGCGATTTTTCATTTCTTCCAAAATTAAATCAGTTTCTTTAATTGCGGGTGTTTTATCGCTATATACTAATTCCACTCCAATCATAAGTCCTAAACCGCGTACATCTCCGATAATAGGATGTTTTTGCTGTAGGACAGTAAGTCCATCCTTTAAGATCTTGCCGAGTACAGCGGCTTTGCCAGGGAGATCATGCTTGGTAAGATAATTCAGCGTTGCTAGGCTTGCAGCGGCTGTTACGGGATTTCCGCCTAAAGTAGATGCGCCAGGACGAGTATAGACATCTGCAATTTCGGCTCTGGCAGTGAAGGCTCCAACAGGTGTACCATTGGCAAGTGCTTTTGCCATTGTCATGATATCCGCTTCTACATCGTATTGTTCCATGGCAAAGAATGTACCTGTACGACCAAAACCAGTCTGAACTTCATCAGCGATTAATAAAATACCATAGGCATCCAGAATTGATTTGACGCGTTTAAAATAATCCAATGGTGGAGTAATCATACCGCCGTTGCCTTGAATCGGTTCGACAAACATGGCAGCCACTTTTCCAGAAGTGGCTGTTTTTATTATTGTTTCAATCTCATTTGCACAGGCTAGATCGCATTCAGGATATTTTTTGTCGAAAGGACAGCGGTAACAATAAGCATTAGGGGCGAAGGTGATGCCGCCAACAGGAGTGTTGTCAGTGCGCCACATACTAAGACCAGTAAGGCTCATCCCTAATTTAGTGCGCCCATGCAGCCCTTGCCGTAAACTGATGAATTCAGAACTTCCTGTGTATAAAGAGGCTAACAAAGCAGCGCCTTCATTAGCTTCACTGCCGCTAGAACAAAAAAAAGTTTTCTGTAATCTTCCAGGGGTGAGCTGGGCTAATTGTTCCGCTAGATTTACAATGTTTTCTGTTAAATAAATCGTACAAGTATGCTGCAATGTGTTTACTTGGTCACAGATCGCTTTGGTAATTTCAGGATTGCAGTGACCGCAGTTAACAACGGATACACCAGCGAAACAATCTAGATATTCTTTGCCGGTGGAATCATATAAATATTGCATTTTACCTCGGACTAATTGCATGGGTTGATTATAAAAGTGATATGCGCAGGGAATCAAATATTCCCGCTTTTTACGTAAAATTTCTTCAGGACCAATGTAGTGATTCAAAATAATCTCACCTTTCGGTTTTTTATAGAACAAGAAATATTAAATTTACTTGGACAAGCGATAGCGGAAAGTGCCAATACCTAATTCTCTAGGACTTGCTGCTGCAATTCTTTCTAGCTGGCCTGCATCGAAGTGATAGGCTGATTGCTCGGCGACGATTTTATCAAGTTCTTCACGATAAATTTTTGTAACCAGTCCAACAAGTTCCGGAGTATAATATTGACCTTCAATGCGATAATTCTGTACAGTCCTTAAGGAGTACAAATGGGGTAATAAACATAAGTCTTTAGCAAAGAGAAGGTTGCTGCGTCCATATTGATCTACCATAATAGGATGCTGCTGGCCTGCTGTATCCAGCAAAGCGTATCGAGTTGTATCCAGTGCCGGATCATAGTCGCTTTGATACTGGTTAGTAAGTACAGCTTCTGGTATGGAATGATCGGTAATCATTGCTGGCAATGAACCATGAACAATGAATTCTAAAGGAAGGGGACTATTCTCAACCAATTGCATGATTTGTTCATAAGTGGCTTCGAGAGAAATCGTGGCTTTTTTCACATTGTTATTTTTTAACAACTGTGCTGTTACATGGTTGAAGACATTAAAAGAAAACTCAGCTTGTAGTGGAAGAGTAGAATGTTGCTGGGCCAAAGTCAAGGCACCTAAATTTCCGACCATTAAGCCATGGGGATTTATTTTTGGAAGGGAACTGAAAAATTGTTCTAATTCACCACATTCTCGTTCCATCGTAATGCGAGGTGTCGTAATAATAACTTTTGCATCATATTTGCCAGCTTCTTCTACAGCTTGTACCATTGTCTGGAGCGTCCACGGAATACCAGGTTTTGCGACTTCGCCACCGATATAGATCGTATTAGCACCATTTTGGCAAGCGGCAATCAGGGAAGCTAGATCAGCAACGTGAACACTTAATGTAGGATCAAAGGGCTTGTTTGTTGGATTTGGATGTGATCGTTTGGCAAGGGTTGCCATATCCGCTTCTCGTACTGCCTGACTGAAGAAACGTGGTTCACGTTTACCACTATAACCAATAGCTGTTGCTCCAGGATTGCCTAAGGCATAGCAAGTGGAAAAGTCTCGGGAGCGAGTGTTCTGTAAGTTTTCCCAGTCTTGTAAATCAGGTGTGTATCCCATTGGATCTGCAATATAACGATCAATGGCTTTACGGTATGTTTTAACAATGCCACTCACAAAATCCGCAGTACGCATGCGCCCTTCAATTTTGAAAGAGGTTACACCTGCTTGGATCAGTTCAGGCAGCTTCATATATAAGCACATATCTTTCATGGCTAATTTGTAAGGGCCAGGGGCCTGATCGTCGATAGGAAGACCCGTTGCTGCATCTACTAATTGATACGGCCAACGGCACGGTTTTAGACAGCGGCCCCGATTGGAACTTTGTCCAAAAACAACTCCTGATTGTACACATTGACCACTATGGGAAATGCACATATCACCATGAATAAAATACTCTACTTCAATACCAGTACGTTCTTTTAGTAGACTAAGCTGAGATAAGGACATTTCGCGGTTGACGACGACGCGGCTGATTCCATAGCCTTGTAATGCACGTACGGCATGCTCGTTATGAGTATTCATCATAATGGAAGCATGCAAAGGAACGCTCAGATTAATTTCACGAGCCAATTGTAAAATAGACAAATCTTGTACAATGAGTGCGTCTGGTTTTAATTCATCAAGAAGTTTGAGGTAGGAGCGCATATTATCAAGCTCACGATCACTGATTAGGTTGTTGACAGTGACATGTAAGGCGACATTGTGACGGTGAGCGTATTCAATTGCTTTGCCAAGGGTAGCATCATCGAAATTGGCAGTTGTTTTAAACATACGCATATTAAAGCGCTTACCGCCTAAATATACAGCATTTGCTCCGGCTTCAATCGCGGCTTCTAATACATCCCATGTACCAACGGGAGCGAGTAATTCTACAGAATCTCGTGTTAATAACATTTTTTCATCTCCAGCAATTTAATTGTTAAGGGAATTTTATTCAAAGACTTCAGTGGCTTCTTCTTTCAAATCTTCAGAAAAAGATATCCCTAAATTTTCTGCAGTAAACTGATTCAGCCAAATTTCTGGTGCTTTTACAGTGTCGACAGGGATTTGGCTAGGACTAGCGCCCTTTAGAATTTGCATTGCTTTCACGGCACATTCTTTACCTAACTGATAGTGATTAGCTACTAAGCCAGCTAAGGCACCGTCAGGTACATTAGGGGCATGAGAAGCAATGATAGGAATTTCAAGGGTATCCGTATAATAAACGATAGTGGCAAAATTATCTTCAATGACTTTGCCAATTGGCAGAAATAAAGCTTCTAAATCACTGGGTAATAGATCCAGTAAATTAGATAAATCTTCTGCCTCTTTTATAGGAATTTCTATAAATTGTACTTTGGGATTATTTAATTTACGAAAGTTTGCTACTTCGACAATCGCATTAGAGTCCTCAGTATGATAAAGCACACCGATTTTTTGAATGGTAGGTAAGATACGCTCCATGAAGTTTAATTTATCGTCTGCTTTGACCATGCCTGCAACTCCAGTTGCTTTACCGCCGGGCTCTGCCATGCTAAGCACTAAGTTAGCACCGATAGGATCAAATACAGGTGTAAATACTACTGGGATATCCTGTGTAAGTTTTACAGCAGCCGAAGCTGCTGGTGTCGAGCAAGCAAAGATGAGATCTACTTTTTTTTCGGCTAATTGATTTGCTAATTTAGCAAGCTGATCTATATTGCCATCGGCATTAAAATAATGAAACTCGGCATGAATGCCGCGTTCTGTAAGTTCTGCTTTAAAGCCATGGACGGCATCATCTAAATTTTGCGTCAATTGCAGAATGCCTATAGTATACAATTCACAACACCTCTTTAAACATTTCTAACCTCTATATATTCAACTTATTTATAAAAATACCTGCGAAACATAACAAAAAAATATACTGGTCTTACACATAAAGACATCTGGCATTGACATTCATAAAGAATGAATTACATAGTGGTTCCGTTATTTCTTACGATAAAGTATAATAAAAAAGAACTTTTCTAATAGGAAGAAGAATTGTGTCATCAAAAGGATGTGAAATAGATGGAAAAACAACCGCAGCATTCTACTGCTAGGTCATTTGTGCATTTGCATGTACATACAGAATATAGCTTACTTGATGGCGCCAGCCGTATTGGAAGTTTGGTAAAACGAGCAAAGGAACTCAATATGCCAGCAATTGCGATTACCGATCACGGCACAATGTATGGCATCGTTGATTTTTATAAGCAAGCAAAAAAACAAGGTATTAAGCCCATCATTGGCTGTGAGGTTTATGTGGCTCCTCGTTCCCGGCGGGAAAGAAATATGGTAGAAGGGGAAGCTTACTATCATTTGGTACTATTGGCTGAAACCGATGAAGGATATCGTAATTTGATTGAGCTAGTATCGAGAGGAAATACTGAAGGTTTTTATTATAAACCTCGAGTTGATAAAGAATTGCTTAGCCATTATAGTAAGGGACTCATTTGTCTAAGTGCCTGCATTGCAGGGGAAATCCCTTCCTGGCTGTTAAAGGATAATATCACTGTTGCTGAGGCTTTAGTTCAAGAATATATTGACATCTTTGGAAAAGATCATTTTTTTCTTGAAATCCAAGATCATGGGATACCAGAACAGAAAAAGGTAAATCAGCTTTTGATCGAAATGTCTCGTAAATTTGACGTTGGTTTAGTCGCGACCAATGACTTGCATTATATTAACAAGCAGGATGCAGAATGTCATGATGTGCTGTTATGCATTCAAATGGGAAAAACCGTAGATGATACTGCTAGAATGAAATTTTTCAGTGATGAATTTTATTTGAAAGATTTTGATGAAATGGCGCAGCTATTTGGGGCGTACCCAGAAGCTCTTATTAATACTTGCCGTATTGCAGAACGTTGTAATGTGACCTTAGATTTTGGCAATTTATATTTGCCTGAATTTCCTGTACCAGGAGGTCTTACGGCAAATGACTATCTTGAAAAGTTGTGCCGGGATCGTTTGCAAGAGCGCTATAGTGAAGTTACACCAGCTATTGATGAACGTTTGGCATTTGAGCTAGGCGTTATTATGAAAATGGATTATTCAGGGTATTTTTTAATTGTTTGGGATTTTATTAATTATGCCAGACAACAAGAAATCCCCGTGGGACCAGGTCGTGGATCGGCTGCGGGTAGTATTGTTGCATACTTATTGGGAATCACTAATATTGATCCGATTGCTTACGGCTTGTTGTTTGAACGATTTTTGAATCCTGAGCGGGTTACTATGCCTGATATTGATATTGATTTTTGCTATGTGAATCGTGGCAGGATCATTGAATATGTATCAGATCGTTATGGTGCGGATCGGGTAGCCCAGATTATTACCTTTGGAACGATGGCTGCTAAAGGAGCTATTCGAGATGTAGGGCGAGCTTTAAATATGCCTTATGGAGAAGTCGATCGAATTGCGAAAATGGTACCAAATGAATTAGGGATTACTCTGCGGCGAGCTTTGGAAATCAGTTCGGATTTTCGCGCTGCTTATGAAAATGAGCCAGCGGTAGGAAAATTGTTAGACTTAGCTATGGCAGTTGAAGGACTGCCACGGCATGCTTCTACTCATGCTGCAGGGTTAGTGATTTCTAAAGAACCTTTGACTCATTATGTGCCGCTGCAAAATTCTGCCGAAGGTTTTTTAACAACGCAATATGATAAGGATAAAGTAGAAGAGCTTGGCTTATTAAAGATGGACTTGTTGGGGCTTCGAACACTAACTGTTATTGGTGATACGATTAAGCTTGTACAGAAAAGCCGGGGCATTAAGATTGATATTGATCATATTCCCTTAGATGATCCTAAAGTAAGTGCGATGCTGACCAATGGCGATACAGCAGGTGTCTTCCAACTAGAGTCAAGTGGTATTACTACTTTAGTGAAGGATTTAAGGCCTGAATGTTTTGCTGATTTAATACCCTTAGTGGCGCTTTATCGGCCAGGTCCATTAGGAAGCGGCATGGTAGAAGACTTTATCAATGGCCGGCATGGCAAAAAAACAGTTACGTATGTACATCCCTTATTAGAGCCAATTTTACGTGATACCTTCGGAGTTATTTTGTATCAGGAACAAGTTATGCAGATTGCTTCGGTGATGGCAGGTTTTTCTTTGGGGCAAGCGGATTTACTAAGACGAGCCATGGGGAAAAAGAAACACGATGTGTTAGATGCTCAACGGGAGAATTTTTTGCTGGGGGCTAGTGAACGAGGCATTGAACGGAAAATGGCAGGGGAAATTTTTGATTTGATGGCACACTTTGCTGATTATGGTTTTAATAAATCCCATAGTGCGGCTTATGCTTTGGTTGCCTATCAAACTGCTTATTTAAAAGCGAATTATCCTCAAGAATTTATGGCAGCTTTATTATCAAGCGTCATGGGAACCAATGAGAAAATTGGCTCTTATATTGAGACTTGTCGTCAAATGGGGATTGATGTACTGCCGCCTGATATCAATGCTAGTCAAAGTAGTTTTAGTGTAGATGGAAATGGGATACGTTTCGGTTTGGCAGCAGTAAAAAACGTTGGTGAGAATGCTATCCAGAATATGGTGGTTACTCGTGATGCCAATGGAAAATTTGAGTCGCTGGTAGATTTATGCACAAAAGTGGATATGCGCTTAATTAATAAACGGGTAATTGAAAGTTTAATTAAATGCGGTGCATTTGATTCATTGGGTGCAAAGCGTTCACAGCTGTTAGCAGTATTAGAACGAGCAATCGATATGGCTGCGGTTCGGCAGCGGGATAAGGTCAGCGGGCAGATTGGCTTGTTTGGTGAAGAGACTTTAAATGTTGCAGATGAGATTAATCTGCCGGATATACCTGAGATACCAAAAGAACAAATGCTGGTCTTGGAAAAAGAAATCACGGGGTTTTATGTAACGGGGCATCCATTAGATGCTTATCGAGAGAAGATGAACAGCTTCACACCGCTAATTGAGTTAATTACTGGTGAGTATGGTGATGGTAAAAGTATCAAAGTAGCAGGACTTATTATTAGTGCAAAGCGGATTACGACCAAGAATGGCGGAATGATGTGCTTTATTGCATTGGAGGATTTTACAGAGCAGATAGAAATTGTGATTTTTCCGAGAACCTTTGATAAATTCAATAAAATTTTATTACCAGATACACCTGTTCGGGTATCTGGCAGGTTGAGCATGAGTGAGGATAAGGCGAAAGTAATTGCTGAGGATATTCAATTGCTTGGTGATCCGCAAAACCTGGAAGTGCGGCTGAAAATTAGTAAAGTGCAAGAAAGTGGAGATATTTTTGACAAGTTAAAGCAAACCTTTAGGAAATTTCCTGGTTCTAGCGTTGTATTTTTACATCTGATTGATAGTCGGCGTGTAATAAAAACAGAGCAGCAATTTTGGATTAGGCCCACTCCCGAAGCGATAGAAGCATTAGAATCTATCATTGGCAAAGGGCAGGTAACAGTTGCATAACTGAAAGACACTTGGTTGTAAAACCAAGTGTCTTTCAGTTTCCTGTGAAAAATAGTACGGCGATAGCTGCTCCTTCCCGTACATATTGTTTTGCTGTGAGATAAGGGCTGCTGGCCATTGGTGCAGGACTGCCAGTAACTTGTATTCCAAGGTTTTGTGCTAATAGCAAAGAACGGCGCATGTGTGAGGCATTCGAGACGATAACAGCGGTTTTAAAATTATTTATCTGCATAATTTTATGGGAATTAGTTAAGTTTTGATAAGTATTAAAGGATTGATCTTCGAGAAAGATGTGTTCTTCTGGAATACCGTGAGTAAGAAGATATGATCTCATACTAGCAGCTTCACTGATACTTTCATCTGGTCCTTGTGCCCCACTGACAATAATGGCAGGGGCATAGCCAGCATTGTATAGCCTTATAGCTTCATCAAGTCGTAAACGTAACATGAGACTCGGATCTTGACCAAGTATTTTAGCTCCAAGGACAATGATAGTATCACTCTTTACTGGCTGAGTGAGGTAACCAATAGCAATAATGGGAATTTCAATC
Organism: Pelosinus propionicus DSM 13327; assembly: GCF_900114615.1. Classification (GTDB taxonomy): domain Bacteria; phylum Bacillota; class Negativicutes; order DSM-13327; family DSM-13327; genus Pelosinus; species Pelosinus propionicus. The sequence goes on from NZ_FOTS01000038.1 coordinate 28,015, forward strand.
ACCAAAATCAGTAGGAGAATAATATACAGCATGTAGGTGCGTAGTTTTTTAGAAAAGTTCATTGTGATCTCCTTTAGGATAACAATTGTTCCTATTATTATAATATGGCAGACAAGATATTACAAAGCTTCCTTAAATAATAGGCATTAGCTCTAAAGTCGATGAAGAAATTATATTTTTGTCATGCTTAAGAAAAATTAGCAGGAATACGCTCTAATATGGAGAAAGCATTGTATAGATTTTATTTTTAAAATAGGAATTATAAACAATTGCTAAAAAATGAAGAAAGTAGCAGGAGGAAATATGTGGACTGTAATATATATTGCAAAAAATAAAGCACAAGCTGACAAGTTAAAGAATCTGCTTTGTACAGAAGGAATTTTGGCGAATACTAGGCAGGCTGGAGTTGCATCTGTTGTCGGTGATGGTTTGTATGAGATATTAGTATTAGAATCAGAAGCCGATGAAGCCCATACTATTCTTTGTCAGCATGCAATAAAGTAATGATTCATAGATAATGAGCAATGGTAAAACAAGGGGTGTACAATATGATAAAAAAGACGAAAATTATCTGTACATTAGGGCCAAGTACTGATAAGCCAGGTATTTTGGAAAGTTTACTGGAAGCTGGCATGAATATAAGCCGGTTTAATTTCTCTCATGGATCTCACGAAGAGCAGGGGAAACGTATCGGAATGTTACGTACAGCCAGTAAACAATTGAAAAAGAATGTTGCATTGCTGCTAGATACGAAAGGACCGGAAATAAGGCTTGGTAAATTTGAAAACGGGAAGATTCAATTAAAAATAGGACAAGTATTTACTTTGACATCAAAAGAGATATTGGGAACTGTAGAGATGGCATCAGTAAATTACAAGTCATTACCGCAAGAAGTATCTGTAGGTAATTCAATTCTATTATCAGACGGATTAGTCAGTCTTCGTGTGGAGGATGTTATTGGGGATGAGATCATTACCACGGTGCAAAACAGTGGTGAAATTAGTGATCGTAAAAGAGTGGCGGTACCTGGTGTGAGTCTTAAGTTGCCTTTTTTGTCAGAAGAAGATAAATCGGATATTTTATTTGGCGTAAGCCAGGAAATGGATTTCATTGCTGCATCCTTTGTTCAGCGTGCAGCAGATATAATAGAGATTCGTAAATTATTAGAAGATGTGAACGGGCAGATGGAGATTATCGCCAAGATTGAAAGCGCTGAAGGCGTAAAAAACATTGATGAAATAATAAAAGTCGCTGATGGAGTCATGATAGCTAGAGGTGACTTAGGTATAGAAATTCCCGCCGAAGAAGTCCCAATTGTGCAAAAAATCTTAATTGAAAAATGTAATAAGGCAGGTAAGCCTGTTATTACCGCGACCCAAATGTTAGAATCAATGATAGTAAATCCTCGGCCGACAAGGGCAGAAGCTAGTGATATTGCAAATGCTATTTTAGATGGAACTGATTGTATCATGCTCAGTGGTGAAACAGCATCTGGATGTTATCCTGTTGAGACGTTGCAAACAATGGTGAAGATTGCTATTCGAACAGAGGAGTCCTTGAAATATAATACACTGTTATTGTCGAAGGGCATGACATTGCAAAATACAACTACCGATGCTATTAGTCATGCGACGGTGCAGATAGCCTATGAATTAAGTGCAGCTGCTATTATTACAGCGACAGAGCATGGGCATACAGCTCGTATGGTTTCAAAATATCGTCCTCAGGCAAATGTTATTGCTGTTTCGCCCCATGAGAAAACTCTACGCCGCATGATGCTATTTTGGGGGGTTCAACCTGTTTTAGGCGTAACTACAAAAAATTCAGATGACATGGTACAAAATGCTATTGCTAAATCTGTGAAAGAAGGTTTGGTGAGCGAAGGAGATTTAGTCATTGTAACTGCTGGTGTACCTGCAGGAATGTCTGGTACGACTAATATGATTCGCGTTCATGTTGTAGGACGTATCTTATTGCGAGGGGTTGGAATTGGTCAACGATCAGTATCCGGTAATATTTGCGTTGCACATTCATTTAGGGAAGTTAAAAGCAAGTTTCGACCGGGAGATATTTTAGTTGTAGCTGGCATTGATGAAGAAACCGCTGTTTATGCGTCTCAGGCAGCAGCCATTATTGCAGAGGAAGGCGGATTAACTTCTAATGCTGCTATTGTTGGCATTAGCGCTGGAATACCTACGATAATCGGGGTAGATGGTGCAGTGGAACGATTACACGATGGAATGGTGGTTACTGTTGATGGAGCAAGAGGTCTTATATACCAAGGAGAAATTAACGCTAGATAGAAAGCGAGCGATATGATATTTTTGAATATTGTCAGTGCTATAATTCGTAAGGCTCTTGTTGAAGTCGGATCTTGTGGAGCTCTAAAGAATCTGATATGAGCGGAGGGGGTTGCTATTGTTCTGGGTAGCATCGATAAGCAGTGTTTTAACGATACTATTAATTTGTTATTATTATCGAAAATGTAACTGGAAATATAAAATATTGATATTTCGTTTAAATACATTGATTCGCAGCTCCAGAAAGGATAAGAACGTAGCACGTCGATTATTAAAACAAGTGTATGTACTTTTACATAAAAGTATCACTAATAATGATGCTGCTATGGCTTACCAAGCAATTGATTTACTGAAATTGGCTTTTGGCTATGGAATAATGCGTCAGGATGAAGCAATGCGGCTAATGGCCATAAGTGTAGCAGCATTGAATCAGAAGCAGCCTGATGTGGCAAGTTTTATATTGGATGCATTTAGACCATTGATTCGTCAACTATCACCTGAAGCGATTCCTAGTGTAGCCGAACAATTAACGTTAATTGGTGTTATCGCGTTAAAACAAAGACAAAATTTTTTGGTTGCAAAAATAACAGAATGTATCTTTTTAATTATGGACAGGGGAGATGCAGCCAAAGATAAAAAAATAATTACTGCTGCGATTACATCCTTTAAGGTCTTGGGTGTTTTAAGCTTGCGGCGGCGTGATATTGCTTTGTTTAGAGAAATGTGTACGCGCTTATCGATTTGGCTTACTGCAAATCAACCGAATGAAGAACTTGCTGAAGACTTAGTGCGTTTGATAACAGCTTGGCTTCATCGCATTGTTGGAATCAATAGCATGAGATTGTTTGTGCTGATAGAAGAATTTACAGATGCTTTAGTTCAGTCAAAGATACTCGATAGCCAATTGGTATTATTATATGAAGAATGGGGTAATCTTGCAGCTACTGCTTGTTTAAATCCTAACAATTTGATGGCAGGAAAGATAATAAGATTTTTATTTTCTGTTGCTATATTAAGACAAAATTATTGCCAATGGGTAAAGGTAGTAGCGGTTGCGGGAAGAGTAATCAAGTTAGCTGTTTCTCGTCATGGAATTTTAGGATCTTTTATAGTATTTCATCCTATGCTGGATGTAGGAAGAGAGATATTATGGTCTGAGCTGAGATTTGTTCAGTGCATGGATGAATGCAAACACAAGATGTTATTTGCAGTAGTTAAAGAATCTCTGATCATTATTTCTTTTGCTGCCAAACAAGAGTTAGTTGGCTCTTCGGGGCAAACAATAGTAGATATTTTTAAGTGCTGGGTAGAAAATCCTGCTATGGCTGCAAATCATAAATCCATAAAAAAATATTGTCAGATGTTATTGCTTTTTTGGTTAAAGGATAAGAGACAAGTAAAAAAGAATCTGCCTTATACAAATGTGCTTACAGAGCCGATATTATTTACTGATAGCGAAAGACTGCGATTTAAGATGTAATAAGCAGAAAAATCCGGGTATAATTATACACCGGATTTTGGTTTTGATAATTTACTTCCTGTTAGTAAAAGACTGATAATGGGCAGAAAGATACTTGCTTTTTTTACAACAAGGGAGAAGGCAAGACTGAGAAAAGTTGTTGTTATATAAAATGCAATGGTGACAAGAGCAGTCATCATTAAGTTTTGTCCAGTGATGTAGTTGATAAGATAGTACATGACCAAAGGGTGGACAAGATAAACTACGTAGGAATGCTCACCAAACCTGGAAAGGATGTTATGGGCTCCAAGAGGAAGTTTTTCTTTGCTGAATATCATAAACAGAAAGAATGTAGTGGATAAGGTATAGAGAACTCCAATAGGGCTGAGTTGATGGGCGGTATTTACTGCGGCTTCTGGTGTGTAGTGCAGTCTAAAAAGCAAGTAATAATAGTAAGACAAGATTCCGGACAAAGTTAAATAAAAAAAGTTTTTGACAGTAGTTTGATGATTTTTGATCAATTCTTTGAAGTGTTCATATTTTACAGCACATACAGCTCCTAATAAGAAGATGAATAGATAATGGAAAATCCAGTAGCTTAGACGATGATAGATTAGTTTATTTATATAATGGTTACTGAAATCGGCATGCAATATATAGCTGGAATAATAGTTAAAGAGTATCTGCAATAATAAGATGATGCTCAGATTGCGGACAGGATGCTGGATGATGTAGGATACGATGATTCGCCATAAAGGCATAAGGGCATAAAACCATAATAAGATAATCAGAAAATAAAGCTGATAGGAAGCCAGTCCAAAGAAAGCAAACTCATAAAGAAGTGGAGGGTACCATATGCTGTTATCGCCACTTACAAAAGTATAATGAATCATATATATAATGGACCATACAAGATAGGGCACTAAAACGGTGCGCAATCGCCTGAAGAGAAAATCTTTGTAGTTAAATCTTGCCGTAAGGTTTTGTGTGAAAAATAAGCCAAAGGCTGAAGCAAAGAAAAAGATCGGAACACTAAAACGTGTTAAGATCTCTAATAAAGCAAACAAGTGGATGTTTACTTTGGGATTACTTAAGGAGTAGGCTCCAGTATGAATGCCAATTACTCCAAGCATGGATATGCCCCGAATATATTCAATTGCCATTATTTTTTTTTGAGACATAGTAAAAGTCCTTTCAGTTTAGATTTATGTAAAATTACCTTATTCGCAATGAAGCTACCATATTCCTGCTTGTCTGTTGTGAAGGAGCGGCAAGGGAGAAAAGAGCTTTTTATGCATATTAAAAATTTCTAGGAGGATTTAGTAATGAAGGAACTAGGATTAATAAACGGTAGATTGGTTGATATGAATGAGAATGTTGTTACGATGGAAGATCGAGGGCATCAATTTGGTGATGGAGTATACGAAGTTACCAAAGTATATAATGGTAAATGTTTTGCTTTAAGGCCGCATTTAGAACGATTGTACCAGTCTTTGCGAGCTATTCGCATTCCTGCAACATATACTTTTGAAGAATTAGTTCAATTTCATGAGGCTTTAATCAAAGAAAGTGGTATTAAAGAAGGGGCCATTTACTTGCAAATTACACGAGGTGCTGCTCCACGAGTTCATCCTTTTCCTGAACAAGTGGTACCATGCTTGACAATGTCCATTCGACCTAGTGGACCTGTTAAGCAGGAATTACGAGATAATGGTGTGAACATTATACTGATACCTGATGAACGCTGGCTGCGCTGTGATATTAAATCCTTAAACTTATTAAGTAATGTACTAGGTAAGCAGCAGGCAAAAGAAGCTGGCTGCTATGAAGCGGTAATGGTAAGAGGCGATTATGTAACAGAAGGGACGAGCAGCAACTTTTTTGTAGTGAAGGATGGAGTGATTTGGACGCATCCAGCAACTAATTTAATTTTAAAAGGCATAACTCGTACAATTGTATTAGAAAGACTTGCAAAAGAGTTGGATTTGACTATTTTGGAAAAAGCATTTGACGTATCCTTTGTGAAAGGTGCTTCAGAAGCATTTTTAACAGGGACTAGTACTGAAATTATGCCTGTCGTTTCTATCGATGGAAAAATGGTCAATGCTGGAATTGTCGGTCCGATTACTCGTAAATTGCAAGATGCATATACGCAGCTAATTAATGACGAATGTGGACGGAATTAAAGTGCCCACTTAATCAAATGTGATATATATAAATAGCAAGGGATGGACCTTGCTATTTTTGTATATAGTAGTAAGAGAATTTGCATTTAATTTTTATGGGGGCTAAACGATGCAGGATAAGTTGAAGAATTTGCCTTATTATCGCTGGCTGATTTTTATTGTTACTGTACTGGGGACATTTATGGCTGTTTTAGATTCTAGCATTGTAAATGTAGCCCTGCCGCTGATAGCTGTTAGTTTTGGCGTCGAGCTAACAAATGTACAGTGGGTAGTGACCGCATATTTATTGGTTATTTCGAGCTTGCTGCCTTTATTCGGTAAGATCGGTGATATGTATGGGCGGCGTAAAATCTATCTCTTAGGATTTGCTATTTTCACAATGGGTTCACTATTGTGCAGTTTATCGAGTACAATTTGGTATTTAGTAGTTTCTAGGGTGTTGCAGGGCGCTGGTGCATCGATGTTAATGTCCAATGCTCCTGCAATTATAAGTGTAACATTTCCTGGTACAGAACGAGGGCGGGTTCTGGGAATGAATGGTACTGTAGTGGCATTGGCAGCTATGGCTGGACCGAGTTTAGGCGGAATTTTGGTAGGGCTATTTAATTGGAAATGGATTTTTTACATTAATTTGCCCATCGGAGTACTTGCATATCTGCTAGGATACTATATTTTACCTTTTGAAAAGAAATATGCATCAGGAACTTTCGACTTTAAGGGAGCCGTTTTATTTGCATTGGGAATGACAGGTTTACTTGTGGTATTAAGCGAAGGACATGAATGGGGGTGGAATTCCTTAATTACAGTTGGTATTGGTGTAATAAGTTTGCTATTATTGAGTAGTTTTATCTGGTTTGAAGGCAGAATTAAGGAGCCGATGATTGATTTATCTTTATTTAAACGTTGGCCTTTTCTTGCAGGAAATGCATCTGGTTTACTATCTTTCATGGCTATGTTCTCTAATAATATGTTGATGCCATTTTATTTGCATTCTGTATTATCGTTGACACCAACTCAGATTGGATTGGCAATAACACCTTTTCCATTATTGATGGCAATTGCTGCTCCTCTTAGTGGTTATTTATCGGAACGAGTTAGCCCTGTACTATTAACCAGCAGTGGTTTAGGAATTTTAATGCTAGGTTTGTTCTATTTGGCTGATTTAGATGCATATTCTACTATCTGGCATGTTGCTGTAGGTCAAGGTATTATGGGCATTGGCAATGGGATGTTTCAATCACCCAATAATAATAGCGTATTAAGTTCTGTGCCTGTTAGTAAAGTTGGGTTAGCAAGCGGAATTAGTGCTTTGATGCGCAATGTTGGGATGGTAAGTGGTACCGCAGTAGCCGTATCTGTCTTTGAAAGTAAAAGACAGCAAGTATTGGCAGAGACTTTAATTCTAAACCAGGATGCATATATGGGCGCCTTTTTGTCAGCGTATCATCTTGCATTAATGATTGGTGCCTGTTTTGCTGGCATAGGATTCATTATCTCATTAAGCAGAAAAGGGCATGTGCATTTAAGAGTTGTTAAGTGAAAGTTGTTTTTAATCAGTATATGTTTGGTAAAAAGTTGACAAGAGTATTATTTATTATTTATAGTAAAAGCATATCATTAAAAGGAGGGAATGGAATGAACCAAATATGGTTGCGGATTTTTATGGTAATGATTGGTGGCAATATTGTCAAATATATATTTATTAATCCTTATATTTGGGTATGTATTGATTTGGCGGTTTTTGGAATTGTCTATCTTGTTTTAAAACGGTATCCTTTTATTGATTTAAAGTCGAGCATGTCGTTTCTTGGTGGACTAACAGTTATTTCTATATTAGCGGATTTAGAGATTATTAGTAATCTTGTTAGTAGTGTTCTTATTATGGGATTGTTGGCATGGATGATGTTTGGCCGGTCACGTGGTTCAAATAATCGACCAGTGAATCGTCATAAATGGCATAAATAAAGAAGGGTTTTGCTACGTGAACCCAGAGATTGTGATTTTAAATTCTTGCTGCTATGATAAAAGACGTTTAACGTTGTTATAATTAACAATGTTAAACGTCCTTTTATTGGAGTTCAAATACAATATTCACAGCGTTCTTACCTTAATTGTATTCGGAGGAAATTCATACTAAAGTGAAATCCTTCTTTTAAAAAAGAGTTATGTGGAGCTGAGGAGGGTCATAATTAATACTCCATTCGCGTGAAGCCATTCACGACATTGCTTAAAGTGAGGTGAATACTTTCCTACTTCTTGCCAAAAGGATTTAGAATGATTTGGTATACGCAAGTGGCAAAGCTCATGAATGACCAAGTAATCAATGACATTTATTGGTGCCATGATGATTCGCCAATTATAATTAATATTACCTTTAGAAGAGCAGCTCCCCCAGCGGGTTTTTTGTTCTTTGATGGTAATTCGTCTTGGATTTACTTTTATGATCGACGCCCAAAATGCTGTTCTTGCTACTAAGGTATTAGTAGCATGATGAATGTACCACTGCTTAAGGATCTTTTCTGCTGTTTCATTTGTATTTTTCTCAGTTAAAGGGAACATATGCAGCATAATTTGATTCTCTTCTACATGAACTATAGGTTTGTGAATATCTTTACTCATAAATTTAAGGATATGGGGCTGTCCTAAAAAAAGTATTACAGCTTTATCGCAAACTGATTTATTAATGGGGTTAGATGCTGCAGCTGTCAGTTTTGTTATTTGTTTTACAATCCACTTTCTTTTTTCAAGTATTATTTCTTCAATGCCTTCTTTGGAAAAGCGGGTAGGGGCAGTAATAGTCAAATGACTAGATGAATTTAATTTTAACTGGACCGACTTTCGATTTTTTTGATATATGATAGTATATGTTAATTGATAATTGTCAATTTTAAATGTATGCATAATAGTCCTCATTAGACAGTGTAGTGCAGAAATCCTGCAGAAAAGAAAAAAGCCTCTAATTATCAATTAGAGGCTGTGAAATACTGGTGCCGAAGGCCGGACTCGAACCGGCACGTGGAGTACACGTCTGATTTTGAGTCAGGTGCGTCTGCCAATTCCGCCACTTCGGCATAATTTATATTGAGTGCTTAGCTCAACGAATATTATAATAACATAATAGATCGTTATTGTCAAGTTGCGGTCATGGAAAGTTGGATAAAAAAGTTATAATGAACTGTGAAAGTCAAATTTAGCTTAGTATTCGTCCTTGTGGTCAAAATTTTTTGTTTTTCATAAAAAAAAAGACTTAGCATAAATGCAAAGTCTTACAAAATACTGGTGCCGAAGGCCGGACTCGAACCGGCACGTGGAGTACACGTCTGATTTTGAGTCAGGTGCGTCTGCCAATTCCGCCACTTCGGCACGTGCTAAGTTGTTTGGTGTTAGGCTTTTGCTCACCAGACAATTGATATAATACCATGGTAAGAATTATCTTGTCAAGAATAATATCTGTGATTTGTATAATTATTTATTTTTTGGAAATAATTCTATCATATATGGAGATGAGGAGGATGACATTATGGCAACGAAAATGGGGCGTTTACCTGTAAAAAAAGTTTTATTGAATAGCAAAACTGTTAGTGATGAAGGTGAATATGAATTTATTATCGATTGTGATTCGATTTATTTTGATGTAGGGTATGATAATGAAGGTAATTTGCAATTTGTCGATCAGTATTTTTATACAGACCGTAATCCTCAAGGTGATTTAAATTCTGCTGCTGAGCAAAGTCTTCTATTAAGTGTTGACGATAACGATTTTCCTGTGAAAAGTTATCTTTTAGCGAAGCAAGAACAAGGGAATGAATGGCTGCGGTTTCATGCGGTAGTGCCTAAAACAGTTGATCCTGGATATTTTCATCAAAAATACCTTGGGGAATAAATAGTAATCTTTTTAATCAATTTCATATCTATAGAGATAGCATCTTTGCTGTCTCTATTTTTCTTAAAGCATTGTCCTTGATTATATGTAACAATATGGTAAAATACATTAAAAATGTAATAATATGGTAAATAATACAATTGAGCGTAAAAATGTCATAGCAAATAAAACTTATTGTGTCGAAATGAAGTAGAAAAGTGAGTGGGGATACGCTTGTTAAAACTAGGGTATTGAGACTTTGCATAAGAATATTCGACAAAACAGGCTGGTTTACTTAGAATTATGTCGCAATTTTACGAAAAGAACTTAGTCTAATTTAGCAGGACTTACAATTATTTACAAGAATATAAAGTATCACTTTAATAAATAGGAAGGTAAGGAGAGGGCAAAATATGTACTTAGCGGCAGCTTCGCAAAATAGATTAGTACATTTAGTTAAAGAAGATGAGTATAAAGAATATTTTGAGTCGACGACAAATGGAATCATACATCTTGACCGAGAAATGCGTATAAAAAGTTTGAATCGGGAAGCGGAACGAATTGGAGGAGTGGCTCATTCTGCTGTAATCGGAAAACGGGCGGAATTTGTTTTTCGAAAATACGGTGAACAATTCTTGAAAATCTTTGATATTTCAGAATATGAGGACATTAAGACTGCTAATATTAGTTTGAAAAGTAATGATCAAATCATTTATCTACACATCGATGCATTGAGGCTGGTTGATTCGCTGGGTGAATTCAATGGGATGATTGTTATATTACAGGATGTGTCTGCTGTAAGAGCCGCTATAAAGCAAATACAGACTACACAAATGCTAGTATCATTGGGAGAATTAGCAGCTGGTGTAGCACATCATGTACGAACTCCTTTAACCACCATTAGCGGGTATCTGCAAGTTATGTTAGGGCGTATTGATGATGACAAGTATACTGTGCGTCGTGATGTATTGGAAACTTTATTGGGTGAAGTTTCCTATATCAATGATGTAGTAAAAGAATTAATTCTTTTTGCAAAACCTCCTGTGCAAAAAGAGCCGGGTGTTGATTTGAATCGTTTGATGGAAGAAGCACTATTGCTGAGTTTTAAAGATTTAGGTGGCGAAAAGATTAATATTAATAAAGAATTGGCTAAGAATCTTCCTGTTATTACTGCGGACAAAAATCTTATAAAGCAAGCGGTTATGAATATTATGCAAAATGCAATAGAATCCATGGATGGGGAAGGGATATTGAGTATAAAATCTTGGATGAATGCAGAGCTTAGTATGCTGGTGCTTGCAATCAATGATACTGGGACAGGAATAACACCAGAAATATTGTCACGCATATTTGAACCTTTTTACACAACTAAATTGGATCGAGTCGGATTGGGGTTGCCTATTGCCAATCGTATTATTACAGAACATGGTGGTTTTGTTAATATTAGTGTAGGCGAGAAAGGTGGTACGAAAGTACATGTTTATTTGCCAATTGTTGATGACTGTACCAATCGCTTAGCAGTAGTGCATCAACAAATCTTAAATTTACAATAACGTAATCCTTAATATTTAAGAGCAAGAAATTATAGATCCAGTCATATGCACAGAACATCCTTCATATATGTTTAGTGTTCTTTAATTTTTGACAAAGAAGGGATGTCTGTGTTTGGTTTTTCAAGGATTATACGTAGCATATTTTTCTTATTGTCTTTTATCCTCTTGCCTATTGGTGTGGCGGCTCAGCAAAATGATGTACCTCAAATTATTATCAATTTGCCTAGTCGCACTTTGCAATTGTATCATGGTAATATCATGAGCAAAGAATATTATGTAGCAATTGGTAAGCCCTCTACACCAACCCCTATGGGTAGTTTTTATATTGTCAGTAAGGAACGTAATCCCGTTTGGATTCCCCCAGGACGTAATTATGTTGTAATGCCAGGACCTGATAATCCATTAGGATATCGTTGGATGGAGTTCTTGCCTTTATATGGAATACATGGAACCAACGCCCCTTGGACAATTGGCATGGCAGTGTCGAATGGCTGCGTGCGAATGCGAGAAGAGGAAGCAGAAGAACTGTTTGAAATTGTTATGAATGGTACGCCTGTAACAATACTCTACGAGCGGATTAGAATTGATCTTGAAAAGAGTGGGAGAGCATCGATTGGCATCTATCCGGATGTTTATGGCTATAAAACAATTACTTTAGCTGATGTAAACGCAAAATTAGCTGAATATGGATATGAGGGATTTGTGAATGAAGAATTTTTGTCGGCGATTCTAAGAGAAGAGAGCGGCAAACAAGTAGAATTTGCCAGGGATCAGAACATAATAATAAATCATACTCGATTGGAACAGAAAGGAATTTTGGTTGGCAATTCCGCTTATCTGCCAGTTTGGGCTGTTGCTGCAGCTTGTAAAAGTGGTTTTATATGGGATGCTAAGAAAGAGTTAATTTGGAAAGATAATATTGCATATCAAGGTCTGATAAAAAATGATATTATTTATAGTAAAATAGAAAATATTGAAAAGCTATTTAATTTGCGGACTGATTTTCAAGAAAATGATGAATTAGAGCTCAATAGTGATTAAAGGCAGCATTGTGTAGCGATATTAGTATCAATATAAATGTTATTTATTAGAGTACTGATAAAAGCAGCTTATTTAGCATAAAATAGAAAAAGGATGCCGGGATAGATTTCCTTCTATTCCAGCATCCTTTTTGAATAAAAAAATAGCAAAGAAAAAGGTATTTTGCAGCTGTTTAGCTAAGTATATTAAGTTGAAATTTATTAATTAAGGTGGTAAGCATATGCCTGAAACATTTATAATCATCGATGGAAGTAGCTTGGTACATAGGGCGTTTTACGCTTTACCCCCATTGACTACAGGTAATGGACAATATACAAATGCAGTATATGGTTTTACAACTATGCTGGTAAAATTACTTGGTGAGTTAAAACCAGATTATATGGTTGTTGCTTTTGATAAAGGTAAAATTACTTTTCGTAATGACGTATATGCTGATTATAAGGCACAGCGTAAGCCAACGCCAAGAGAGTTATCGGAACAATTTCCATTGACGAAAGAGGTGCTGGCAGCATTAGGAATTACGCAGCTGGAAGAAGCCGGGTATGAGGGCGATGATATTATTGGAACGTTAGCGGCTAAAGCAGGAAAAGCAGGGCATGAAGTAATCATTGTCACTGGCGATAGAGATGCCTTGCAATTAATTAGTTCTCATACCAAAGTAATGCTAACAAAAAAAGGTATTTCTGATATGGATACTTTCGATACAGATGCTTTTTTAGCGAAATATAATGTGACTCCACAGCAACAAATTGATCTCAAAGGTTTAATGGGAGATACTTCGGATAATATTCCTGGCGTTCCAGGGGTCGGAGAAAAAACGGCAATAAAGCTAATCGCCGAATATGGCTCTATTGAAAATGTTTTGGAGAATATTGAAAATATTTCAGGAAAGAAATTACAGGAAAACTTACGTAATAATAAAGAGCTTGCATTGCTGTCAAAACAATTGGCGACGATTAAATGTGATATGAACATCGATTTCGCAAAGTATGACTTTAGAATCCATCCTAATCTTGAAACAATGAAAGAACTTTTTGCAAAATTTGAATTTAAAAGCCTTCTAGCGCGAGTACATAGTATATTTCCTGGATATGAGCAAGAGCAAGAAGTTGAGGCAGAAGCGCTGCCTCAACTTGATGAGATAACCGACGCCGTTGAGATAGCTGGTCTAATTACACAGATACGGAAAATCGGAATATTAGAATTCTATCCACTCATTATAGGAGATTTACCTAATCTTCATATGAGTGGTATAGCAATCATCTTGGAAGGGGAAATCAAATACATTTCTAGTGAAACAACAGGATGGCAGGAATTGCTCACTTTATTTCCAGATGCGTCGATTATGAAAGTCACTCATGATGCTAAGAAAATGTATCATGCATGCGCAAGTATGGGCACTATATTGGGAGGGCTTGTATTTGATACGATATTGGCAGCATATCTTCTGGAACCTACAGCAAATGACTATTCTCTTGCAATACTGAGAGAAAAATATCTTGGGAAATTCAGTACGATCCAATGGCAGAAAATACATCATGAACCTATTTTTACTGTATGGGCGATTGAAGTCATACATGAAATATACCCTATACTAAAACAAGGTCTAATCGACAATGAACTGATTCATTTGTTTAACGAAATAGAACTTCCCTTAATTGAGGTATTATCCGTAGTTGAAAATCACGGAATTAAAGTTGATCGTGAATATTTGCAAATTATGTCAGTGGAAATTGGTGCAAAGATTGAGTTACTATTAACTAAGATCTATCAATATGCGGGTGAAACCTTCAATGTGAACTCTCCAAAGCAGTTAGGAGTCATTCTGTTTGAAAAGCTGCATCTACCTGCTATGAAAAAAACAAAAACTGGATACTCTACTGACGCAGAGGTATTGGAAAAATTAGCAGGTCAACATGCTATCGTGGATACGATTCTAGAATATAGAATGTTAGCCAAACTAAAATCAACCTATTTGGATGGAATGGCGGATCTGGTTTCTCGTGCAACAGACCGTATACATACCACTTTTAATCAAATGGTGACGGCTACAGGCAGACTCAGCAGTTCGGAACCAAATTTGCAGAATATCCCGATACGTACTGAAATGGGTAAGAAAATTCGAGAGATATTTATACCTGGTGCAGGGTATGATTATCTAATGTCTGCAGATTATTCTCAAATTGAGCTGAGAGTTTTAGCTGATATGTCAGGTGATGCAAATCTCATTGAATCTTTTGCCAAGGAGCAAGATGTGCATACCCGTACTGCGGCAGAAGTTTTTGAAGTTCCGATGGAAGAAGTTACCTCAGAATTGCGCTCAAGAGCTAAGGCTGTAAATTTTGGTATTGTTTATGGTATCAGTGATTATGGTTTATCACGTGATACAGGTGTCAGCCGTAAAGAGGCGAGCCAATATATTGAGAATTATTTTACTAAATATAATGGTGTAAAAACGTTTATGGATAGAGCTGTTAGTGAAGCGCATCAGCAAGGGTATGTTACTACTTTGCTGGGACGTCGCCGCTATTTGCCTGATATAAATAGCAAAAATTTTAATCAACGCTCCTTTGCTGAGCGTACTGCGATGAACACTCCTATTCAGGGAACGGCTGCTGATATTATAAAAAAAGCGATGGTTGATGTATATCGAGCATTGAAGAAAGAAAAATTACAAAGTCGTATCCTATTGCAAGTACATGATGAATTGGTACTAGAAGTACCGAGTGATGAAGTAGAGCAAGTCTCTAGAATAGTTAAAGAAGCAATGGAAAAAAGTCTGATTTTAAAAGTCCCACTAGTTGTGGATGTGAAAATCGGAAAAAATTGGGCAGATGCGAAATAATATCAATGATTTGACAGGAGGTCAAGTATGCCAGAAATGCCAGAGGTAGAAATCATTCGACGCAGCCTAATCGATAAAGTTTCAGGGCGTACGATTGTAGCAGTTGAATTTTTATTGTCGCGATTGGTGAAATGGCCGTCAGCAGCAGAGTTTCAAGCTGTATTAACTAACAGAAAAGTGGAGACTGTAGCTAGAAAAGGTAAATATTTACTATTTCATTTAGACGATAAACAAGTCTTAGTTATACACCTTCGCATGACAGGACGGTTGCAATATATCTCACGAGATGGAGAAAAAGATAAGTTTACTCGTATTATATTTAAATTAGATAATGGTGATGTATTGGTATATGCGGATACTCGTACATTAGGAACCTTGTACTTAATGCCCTTTGATGAATTATGGAGAATTGCTGGTCTTTTTACGATGGGACCAGAGCCTTTAACTCCTGAATTTTCGTTAGTTTACTTAACGGAAATGTTAAAAAAACACCATGGGAAGATTAAAGCGATCCTATTGAATCAAAAATATATAGGAGGATTGGGGAATATCTATGTGGATGAGTGCATGGCCATCGCTGGTATTCATCCAGAGCGTATCGCTAGTAGTTTAAGTGAAAGTGAAAATGAAAAATTGTATCATGCGATTAATAAGGTAATTGCAGATGGTATAGAGCATGGTGGAACGACCTTCCGTGATTACCGTGATGGTGATGGGAAAAGCGGTAGCCATCAGCATCACCTTAATGTATATGGACGCAAAGATGAGCCGTGCCTTTCTTGCGGTACACTGATCCATCGAATAGAGGTAGCGGGACGTGGAACTCATTTTTGTCCGAAGTGTCAAAAATAAGCACCGAATTGTGGGAGGAACGCTTACATGTATGTGATTGGTCTAACTGGTGGGATTGCAAGTGGTAAAAGTACGGTAAGTTCCATGTTGGCAAAATTGGGAGCTTACATTATTGACACAGATAAAATAGCTCGTGAAGTGGTAATGCCTAAGCAGCCTGCTTTACTTTCGATTGTAGCTCACTTTGGTAATGCAATTATGCTGCCAGATGGAAATGTGGATCGGAAAATGTTAGGAAATATCATATTTCAAAATCCCCAGGAACGTTCCTGCTTAGAGAAGATGATTCATCCCTATATTGAAGCAGAAGTTAATACTTGCATTAAAAAAGCGGAGCAGCTGGGGCATAAAGCTGTTGTTATCGATGTACCATTACTGTTTGAAGCAGGGTGGCAAAGTAAAGTTGATGAGATTTGGGTAGTTTATGTCGACCCTTCAGTACAACTTTCACGGTTGATCTCGCGGAATCAGTTAACAAACAAAGAGGCAATGGATCGAATTAATTCTCAACTGAATATAACTGAAAAAGCTAAGCAGTCTCACTTGATAATTGATAATACGTTAGATATTGAAAATACAAAACATCAAGTTATAACAGCATGGCAGAGTATATGTGAAAAAATGAATAAAATTAAAGTATGAAGGACTCGTTGTTCTACTTTCCTCGTATTTTGAGTAGAATTTTGTAGGATGAGTACCTACTAACATAGTGACGGAGTGATTTTTTTGCGGATTTTAACCCGGATGAAAATCCTGGTGAGGAATATCATAATATTGGCTATTATTGCGTATGGAATATATAATACAGATTGGTTTCAAAAAAAATATATTTATCCTTTTCCTTACCAGGATATTGTGTATCAGTATGCCTTGGAAAGAGAGTTGGATCCCTTTCTTGTTGCAGGTGTGATACGAACAGAAAGTAAATTCGATGCAAAAGCTCTATCTCCTAAGGGGGCTCTAGGTTTGATGCAGATGATGCCTGAAACGGCAAAGTGGGTAGCTGAGCAGATGGAAAAGCATGATTTTGCTACTATGCAGCTAGAAAATCCTGAAATAAATATTAGTATGGGAACATGGTATTTAGCATCTTTAAAAAAAGAATTTAAGGGTAATGAAGTGCTAATGTTAGCTGCTTATAATGGCGGCAGGGGCAATGTAAAGCAGTGGATGGGACAATATTCATGGGATATGTCATTTCGAGATTCTAAAAAAATCCCTTTTGGAGAAACTAAAAAATATGTAGATCGTGTTTTAGAAAGTAAAAAACGCTATCAGGAGTTATATGGTAGATAGGAGAGCGGTAGCTTTGCAATATGAAAGATATAAGATGAATAATCTGGTGCTTTTGAGAAGAATTGTAATGGTGATTGGACGCAAATGCAGTAGAATACTGTGTTTGCTAATACTTCTTGCATTAACGAGTGGCTGCAATTCTAAAAGCCTGCCAGTCTCCCCGAAGAATGAAATTAAACCAGGAGGCCAGCTCGTTTATGGCAGTTTGCAAGAGCCAAACACATTAAACCCATTCTTATCTGATCTTTTAGCAACTGCAGAGGTTAGCAGTTTGATCTTTAGCAGCTTGGTAATAAATGATGCAAAGGGAGAATGGCTGCCGGATCTTGCCCTTGAAGTTCCTACTTTGCAAAATGGCGGAGTAAGTCCTGATGGTTTAACTGTAAAATATAAACTTCGTCCTGGCGTGACTTGGCATGATGGTAAAGCTTTCACTTCCGAAGATGTTAAATTTACT
Organism: Pelosinus propionicus DSM 13327; assembly: GCF_900114615.1. Classification (GTDB taxonomy): domain Bacteria; phylum Bacillota; class Negativicutes; order DSM-13327; family DSM-13327; genus Pelosinus; species Pelosinus propionicus. The sequence goes on from NZ_FOTS01000038.1 coordinate 45,866, forward strand.
TGGCAGATGATTATGAATTCAGGCGTTAATGTAATGTCCAGAGAAGGTTATGACAAAATTCGGACTATCGATACACCTGACAGCTATACGGTGGTTATACAATATAGAGAATTTTATCCATCGTATTTAACTTTATTTAAAAGTGTTTTGCCAAAGCATATATTAGAAAAAGAAGACATCAATAAATCTTCTTTCAATCGAGCTCCCATTGGTACAGGCCCTTTTAAGCTTAAGGAATGGCATATGTCTGAATCTCTTTTATTAGAAGCCAATACAGCGTATTATCGCGGCAAACCTACCCTTGATTCTATTCTTTATAAAGTCATACCTGATACAAATGTTATGCTCAGTCAGCTAAAAGTTGGGGCATTGGATATTGTAACCAATATACCTTTATCTCTAATCGATCAAATTAAGGGTGTTGAAGGTGTTCAGGTGCTCAATACCCCTAATATGATATGGGAGCATGTTGACTTTAATTTAGATAATACTTTGTTTCAGGATGTTAAGGTGCGGCAAGCGATTGCTTTAGGTATTGACAGGCAAGCTCTTATTGCAAATGTGTTAAAAAATTCAGCAAGTACAGCTGTAAGTGATCAATCCCCTTTATCTTGGGGATTTAACTCTGCAATAATGCCAGCTGCACATAATGTAGCAGCAGCTCGCGAACTTTTGTCTCAAGCTGGCTGGCAGCAAGGAACCGATGGGATTTTTGCAAAAGATGGACGAAAGTTATCTTTCTCTCTTAGTGTGCCGATGGGGAACAAAGCACGAGAGCTTGCTGCACAGGCGATATCTTATCAATTAAAAGAAGTTGGAATCCAGGCAGAAGTTAAGATAGTAGACGGAAAAAAATTCTTTGATGATCTTTTAAAAAATCGTCAGTTTGAAACTGCTATGTATGCTTGGGTTGCTGGAGTTGACCCGAATAATTTTAATTTGTGGAATTCTAAAAAGATACCAAATAGAAACAATCAATATGCTGGCCAGAATTATTCTGGTTGGAGAAATGCAGAAATTGATGCTTTGACAGATCAAGGCATCCATACTGTGGACATTGAAAATCGGAAACAAATATCCTTTCGTATTCAAGAGTTGATTATACAAGAATGTCCAATCATACCTCTTTATTTCAGACACAATATCGATGTGGTAAAAAAGACGGTTATAAATTATCAGGCTAATCCAACGCCTTCGGGTAATTTGTGGAATGCTTGGCAATGGGGTTTTACGTCAAAGTAATAGTAAGAGAATACCAATTGGCAAAGATAATTGAAAATCTTGTTGACATTTTGTTATGAAAAGGTATAATAGTATATGTCGGCAAAACAAATCACTATAAAGTTGTGCTGAAGTAGCTTATAATGCGGTCGTGGCGGAACGGCAGACGCGCTAGATTCAGGTTCTAGTGAGGGAAACTTCGTGGAGGTTCAAGTCCTCTCGACCGCACCAACATTATTATGTTTATTTTACCAAACAAATGTGCTTGCATATTTTATTTGCGGTAGTGGCGGAACGGCAGACGCACCAGCTTGAGGGGCTGGCGGGGGCAACCTCGTGATGGTTCAAATCCATTCTACCGCACCAATTCTTAACTAATGGCTTATAAGCTCTTGCTTATAAGCCTTTTTAATTTATTTCAACTTTTTTTAATACAATTAGAGAATTTTCTGAGGATATAAGGTTAATTGTTATTATAATAATTAAAAGTGTATATTGTATTCATAAAAAGAAAGTTATTGTTTTAACAAAGTAAGTATGTTAAAATAATAACAAGGAAAGAAGTAAGAATTATCCGACAATATTATAATGATAATAGGAGGGAATTTAAATGTATAAAAATGTTATAAAAAGTAAGAAATATCTATGTGATAATTGCCATTATCCCTTTATCATTTCAACTGAAAAGGGAGAATTGCCAACAAACTGTCCGTTCTGTAATACTCCTTTCACTTGTGGAGCACCTGATATTTCTTTTGATGGCTTTGAAAGTGAAGAATATCTAAAAAAATAATAAGAGTTTGTAGGAAGATTTTGCTAAATTGCTCTTGAAAAGTCTTTAGAATTTTTTCTAAAGACTTTTTTCATCAATAATCAGTCGGCTATATGTCTGTGATAGGCTAAAGGTATTTGATTAACTTTTTATGTATGTTATAATGAAAAACGGTGATGAAATATGATAATATTTAAAAATGATTGGCAAGAGTTGCTTGAAGATGAATTTAAAAAAGACTATTACTTAAATCTAAGACAATTTCTAATACAAGAATATCGAACTAAGACTGTTTATCCTGATAAATATGATATTTTTAATGCTCTCCATTATACAGCTTATCAAGATGTAAAAGTGGTTATATTGGGGCAGGATCCATATCATGGTCCGAATCAGGCTCATGGATTAAGCTTTTCAGTGAAGCCGGGGATTCAGCCTCCTCCATCTCTAATGAATATATATAAAGAACTTAAAGATGATATGGGCTGTTATATACCGAATAATGGCTATCTTAAAAAGTGGGCAGACCAGGGCGTACTACTTCTTAATACTGCTCTCACTGTCCTAGCTGGACAAGCGAATTCTCATAGGAATATGGGATGGGAACAGGTAACAGATAAGATTATCAGCTTATTAAACCAAAGAGAAGAACCTATTGTATTTATTCTATGGGGAAGTAATGCTCAATCGAAGACAAGCTTAATTACTAATAAGAACCACCATATTATTAAATCAGTTCATCCCAGTCCATTATCTGCATGCAGAGGATTTTTTAAGAGTAAGCCTTTTTCGAAAGCGAATGCACTTTTAGAATCAAGTGGAACAAGTCCAATCCATTGGCAAATTGATAATCTATAATGATTTGCAGGTTTTTATAAAAAATATATAAAAAAAGACCTTAACTTCAAAGTTAAGGTCTTTTTGTTTATTGCTGACTTAAAAGATGATTAATAAATTGCTGCCCTGTTCGTCCTGAGCGTCCGTTATGTTGCCGTTCCCATCTTAACGCTGCAGCATGCAATTCTTCTACTGGCAGATTGATTTTATTTTTAAATGCTAGTTGCTCTACAATCATAAGATATTCTACCTGACTTGGAGACAAGTAGGTGAGAGTGATGCCGAAGCGATCTGACAAGGACAATTTTTCATTCACTGTGTCAAAACGATGCACATCGTCTGAAGTTCCTTTTCGATCGTCCCAAGTTTCCTTGATTAAATGCATTCTGTTAGAAGTGGCATAAATGAGGACGTTAGGTGGTGTTGTTTCCACGCCGCCATCAATGATAGATTTTAAATATTTATATTCAATTTCAAATTCTTCAAAAGACAAATCATCAAGAAAAATAATGAACTTCTGAGAATAGTCCCTGAGAATTCTCAGTAATTGATTTAAAGATTTTAGTTCTAATTTAGAAACTTCTATAAGACGAAGGTTTTTGAAAATAGGTTCATTTAAAAGTGCTTTAACAGAAGAAGACTTTCCTGTTCCTGGAGAGCCAATCAGTAAAATATTATTTGCGGGTTTATCCTTAATAAAGGCAAGAGTATTTTGTAACAAAGTTTCCTTCTGATGCTCGTATCCTGTGATATCCTGCATTTGAATGGTATCATAATTCTTTATCCCTACAAGGCCTATACTGCTGTTCCATCGCAAAGCAGTATAATCAGACATAATGCCGCAGGAATAGTGAGAATAGTGATTCGCTAGTTCTTGAACCAGAACATCAATTGGGGTTTCTATTACTGCAGCAAAATGATTATAGAGGGTTGATAGATTTCCTTCTTTGCAGCAGACGGTTGGCACAAAATCTTGAATCAAATCAATGTAATCTGTTCCTGTTATGGCAGGTAAATCTCGAAACAGAAAATCTCTAAAAATTTTGCAATCATGCAGTGCAGCCTGATATAAACTGGAATTTGTAGCAAGTGTTCCATTGCTTTTTTCAACTGTTTTGCTAAAAAGATTTTCATCTTTAGAAATTAAATAAATTATATAATTTTTTATTAGATCTCCTTCTAAATGCAATTGTTCTGCCTTGATTAAAAGTTCACTATATAATTCATAGTATATATAATGAGGGCAATTTCTTTCCCAGAGCAGTTGCAATTTTTTTATAATGTTGTCAGAGAGAATATTACGATAGAGTAATAAATTTTGTAGCGCAAATTGTTTGTTATTCATACTGAATCCTTCTTTCTATTATTTAAGGCTTAGTTCCGGTGAAAAATGATAATATAGCAAATAGTAAGTCATTGACTATATTATTTGCTATTCACATAAAAAAACCTTCTCCAGTATTAGAATACGGAGGAGGTTTTAGTAAGTCTATTCATTTGATGCAAAATAATCCTCAGCAAACTGTAACCATAAACGTGCGGCGTGAGACATAAAACGCCCTTTTTTCCATATGATGGACATGCTGTGTATAATCTGAGGTCGTACTAATGGTACGGAAATGATGCGATCGGCGTCTAACTCTTTACATACTTCACTAGGCAAGAATGCAATGCCCAGATTTGCAGCTACGATTTGCGTCATAAGCTCACGCTGAGAAGTTTCAAAAATAACGTTAGGAGAAAAACCTGCTTTTTTGCACTGATTTATAATTTCATCATGCAGACTGAAATCTTCACTGTATAATACAAAAGATTCATTTGATAATGCTGCTAGTTCAATTGAAGATAATTGACCTATAGGGTTCTGAGAGGAGACGATGACGAAAAGGGGGTCATTGGTAAAAGAACGGGAGTCAAAGTGCTCACTATCGGGTACAATGCAGATTACACCAATATCTAAGGTGCCGTCTTGGATCGCCAGTGCCACTTTTTTTGATCCATATTCTGATAGGTTGATTTCGATTTGTGGATACTTCTTTTTAAATTCTCCCAGCAACTCAGCAAATATGGTAGAACCAGTAATTGGAGGCAGACCGATAAAAATTTTGCCTTTTTCCATTTTGATTTTATTTTCGAATTCTGTAGTAAGATTATGAAACATAACTACTACTTGTTGTGCCTGATCTAAGAAGATCGTACCTGCATCGGTCAACTGTACGTATTTCGAAGTTCGATTAAACAAGGACGTTCCCAGTTCGGCTTCTAAATCTTTTATCATTTTACTGATTGCTGACTGAGATACGTGAGTTATATTGGCGGCTTTACTAAAACTTTTTTGACGAGCAACTTCAACAAAATATTCTAAATGTCGTATATCCATAGGTAACACCTCTAAATATATTTTACTATCTATTTCGGTAATAGTAAAGATTACAATTATATATTTTACTTATAAGAAGATTAGATTTAAAATGAAGACAGAGAAACAAGAGAGAGAAAGACATCTTATTTAGAGAGTGAGGAGATGCTTCTATGATTAATCAACAGGCATATCAAAAAAAATTTATAGGAGGAATGAATCTTATGGAAAAAGATAAAACAAGAGTAGAAAAAACAAATGTTAAGAAAAATAAAAATGTAGATATTACGCAAACTAAAGAATTTTGGTCCACATTAGCTGTGCTAAGTTAATAAATAAAATAGTTGTTCATTTAAAAGCGCTTCCTGAATATACGTAAGATGTATTTATAAAGAAAAGCTCTACATTCCGAACGTGAACTGAGCCCCTTGTATTGGACATTTTAGAAAAAGTCCAATACAAGGGGTATTTTTGAGTTTATAATCAATAGTATTAAATCTTTCGGAGGATAATAATGAGCAAGATCTTGTACAACAATTTAGAGCAAAGCCTATTACTGAAAAATTCGAATGTGATTAAAGTATCTGACCGTTCCATATCCTATCATACTGATTTTAAAGTTAAAGCTGTTCGAGAGTATTTAACCGGAAAAACACCTAATCAAATTTTTATCGAAAATGGATTTAATCTTGAACTTATAGGATATGAAAAGCCTAAGGGATGCTTACGCCG
>NZ_FOTS01000049.1 GCF_900114615.1 Pelosinus propionicus DSM 13327
AGATGCCGTTCATGTATCCATACACGAGAACTTTAAACAACCGTTTCGGTGATTTCTCGATTCTCCCCATGCGAGAGTACGCGGCGTACAATTTTCTGTAATCCATCCCTTCCATTACCGCGTTGAGTAAGCGTACCGAATCTTCTGCCGGGATCATTTCGCCAATATCCATGGGCAGAAGAAATAGTTGATAGGTATCCTCGTTTACTGTATAATCTGGTTGTAAATTCTTTTTCGTCATAAATTTGATTTTACAACAAAAAACGGCTTCTGACTCTTGTCAGTTGCCGTTTTTTGTTGCTTTTGGAGGCTGGCTTAATGCGACAGCCCCTTTTTAATCTAACTGAATTATTGGTGCTGTCTGTTATTGAGGTGCTGAGAATGATCCATACTGGTATGGCATCGTCTGTTGTGACATTGAGGAGCCATATTGCCCTGGTTGTTGTGCTTCATATTGATTCCAATTTCTTTGATAATTGGCACTATTATCTCGTAGGCCTTGTATTGCACCCGTCATCTCGTTTATTTTGTGCTGGATTGAGTTTAACACATAAGTAGACATATCTAGACGTTCGTTGATGACGTGGTTAAAGAACTGAGTGGATTGAGAAACTTGGATGGCCATGTTTCGAATGTTTTGAATGGAGTTGATTGCATTTTGGGGATTTCCAGAGTTGATAGCCATAACAATGTTATCACAAGTCGAGACAATATCTTGCGATAAAGAATTAGCTTTGTTAACCTCAGCTATTAATGTTTGTCCATGATTTATGGCGTGTTGTAGAAATGGATTTTTTTGTCGGTACAAAGTGGTCGCCTCCTATATATAGTATGATAGTAGTATTTTTCATTTTAAAAGCATATTATTCACAGCATTTATAATTTTTTTTAAAAGAGAAATAAAATTTTTCTACGGGAAAAACAAAATAATGGCTGGGCAATCATGAAAGTTTTTGTATAAATGAATTATATAGAATAAATGAGTTCTAAAAGAAGATAAATAAGCGTAAAATAAAGCATTGAGCGTCCTCGTTGCAGCAAGGGCGCTCAGTTTGGAATGTTAGGGGGTTTAGTGGAGAAACTCAATAATAATGCGTAATACAACTAGGAGAACCCAGTCTGAGACGGTAAATCTAAGATGTTTCGTCTCAAAACGCATATTAGTCGCCTCCTATATTCTGTTTGGGGTAGAGGGAATCACTCTACCCCTTATTACTATATGCATATTTATGGAAATTTAGAAGAATAAATTAAGTTTTTGCATTGGACTAGTATCGGGTATTTTTTACTTATTTCTATATAAAAAAGAGCTCTCCAAAGGAGAGCTTAGATGGGAGAGAAGTTGTTGAACGACATGAGAGGTCGTCGTGATGTAGTATGTCCGATTCAGAAGGATTATATACAGTAGAGGGAAGGTGTAGGATTGACAGAGAGTTAGCGTGGCCAGCATCCTTGCCAAGGCCAGCAAAACTGTCTGGGAAAACAAGAGCGGCGAGGAAAGCAGGCAAAGCCAAAACCAAAGCCTAAGCCTAAACCAAATCCCAGTCCTAAGAGTATACGGCGTTCTTCTTCGGATCTTGCGTCCCAATCTTCAATTTGTGGTTCTTCCTGGTAGCGATAATCCATTGTAATATCACCTCCTAAATCTATAAACATTCTTACTATTACATAATATGATTTATAGTAAATAAGGGTGAATGGGTTAGCTGTCAATTGCCTCGTCATATTTTTGTCATATCTTTTTTCTATAATAGAAACAACAGATCAGTATAGCCGTGATGAAGGCACCTCTTATAAAAAAAGCCCATGACTATACTGATCGTTTATATAGATCTCCGCAAATTTCTTATTAAGGAGATGGTGTTATCATGATGTTTGAACATTGGATAATTCAACTGTTTCAATTTATTGTAACTGTAGGATTTTTGTTATATTTGTATCGGGTTAATAAATTGTTAAGTGAATAATAGTGGCAATTCATAATGACCGTCTTACCATTTTGTTTGGTAAGGCGGATTTTTTTTATCTATTTTCCGCACTAGTTGATAATAATAGGAATTTTTCCTTACGATCATTGATAAAATGTTTTAAGGAAGCTATAGGGCATCATCTAAAGTTGTAAGGTTAAAGTTTCTTGGTGTAGTCTTTATAAAACCACTTATGAAATTGATACCAAATAAACCAGCTGATAAGCCATAGTAGATAAGAATGATACCATTGATAGCCGCTATGATATTCGATTGTATCTGTATACTGTTCTAAAAGATATTCAGGAATTACCAAAAGTGTTGTCCATAAGAAAGCCCATTTTATTCTAGACATAGGGGAATATCTAACCCAAAACATGGCTACAATCGGTACTGTTATCATGTTAGCAGTAAATGAAATGTCTTCGACGAGAGGTAGCGTCCTTACGGGAAATTTCCACCAGTTGAAATAGGTTGCTATATAACACCATAAGTTAGCATAGATCATGGAGAACATCGCCACAGGTATATATGGTTTCATTCCTTTATATTTTAGAGCTAAAGCAAATAAAGCGATGGCAATTGCTATATATTGGACTGACAGTTCAATTGACAAATGAAATCCCTCCTGTGATATTCCTAACTTTTAGACTTTAGTACTAATATGCCCGCCTAACGATGTTACATACAGTTGAGCTTATACGTATGCGATGAGGCTCTCAGTGCGGTAGGCAGAGCAGACGGTAAAATACATTGGAATGTTAAAAAATGATGAAGGGGTGTCTTATAAATGAAAATAACGATTAATGGTGGGCACTTTCCAGGTCATGATAGTGGTGCAGTTGGGCGCACAGGGGTGCAAGAAGCGGATATCAATCGGGATATTATGTTAAAGGTAGCAGATTTTCTTCGTGCAGTATCCTTTGATGTGCGAGAAGTACAAGTAAGTGCATTGCGTCACATTATTGATGCATCAAAAGAATTTGAGTCTGATTTATTTGTATCGATACATTGTAATGGGTCCTATGATGCTGATGCCCAAGGTACAGAAACATTTTGCTATGCATTAGGGGGAGAGAGTGAGAAGTTAGCCGCTTGCATTCAACAGCAAGTCATTACTCATTTGGGGACAGTAGACCGCGGAGTGAAAACGGGAAATTTTTATGTTTTACGAATGTCTGAGTGTCCGGCGGTTCTTGTGGAGACTGCTTTTATCACAAATGAAAACGATGAAGCCTTGCTTGCTGACGAAGTGAAACGTGATGAATTCGCTGCCGCAATTGCACGAGGTATTACTGATTATCTCAGTATATAAGGAAACCTGGCGTTTAGAAGTTTATTGGTAGCTGCTTAGCACAGGATATGATCATATAAGATTGTGTTTGAAACTTCTATTCTGACTTTTTCTACATATAGTAGAATGGTGAAGGTGGATAGGGGGAAATTATATGATTAGACTTCATTCGATAATCATAAACTGGCGAAAAACCTATTTCGCTATTGCATCCGTGATGATATTTGGATTATTGATAGGTGTCCTGGGATTTGAGTACTTAGATGAGTTAGAATTGGCTGCTATTTCGGGGCAGACAGAGAAGGCGCCTACAGGACAGATAACCATTGTTGTGAAAATCTCAGATCGTATTTTGGAGTTATATAATGACGGAAAGGTCTATAAAAAGTATCGTATCGCCGTTGGTAAAAGAGATACGCCGACGCCTATTGGCGACTGGATTGTAATTTGGAAGTCTTTTCGATCAGGAGATATCTTCGGGACACGTTTTTTAGGCTTGAATGTTCCTTGGGGTGGCTACGGTATCCATGGCACTAATCGACCATGGAGTATTGGGCATTTTATCAGCCAAGGCTGCATTCGTCTGCGCAATAATGATATTGAAGAGCTTTTTGAATGGGTACCAGTAGGCACACCCGTACGAATTGAAGGGAAGATCGTTCCCATGCAGCGTACCTTGAAATATGAAGCTACTGGAACGGATGTAGTTCAATTGCAAGTAAAGCTGCAAAAGCTAGGCTTTTTGGAAGGAAGAGCAGATGGCTTTTTTAATAGGGATACAGAAGAGGCAGTCAAACGATATCAGCATAATCAAGGTTTGAAGCCGAATGGGGTTGCTGATCGAAAAATACTAGAACTTTTAGGATTTTAGTTTATAATAAAATACAGGCAAAAAGTAATAGGAGTATCCTTTTGGATGCTCCTATTACTTTTTTATCCAAAGATGTAAGTCGAGGGAAATTTCTAAGAAATTAGTAGAATTTCTAAAAAAATAGAAATTCTACTAACCTAGGCAGGATATAGAATGAAATGGTATGAGAGTGAATTATTCTAAAAATCCAGAAAGCAGAAAAGTGAGATATTGAAAAACATCCTTTAGAAGACTCAATTTTTTAAGAGCTTATGATTTGGCATGCTTCTTGCAAATGTAATTATTATCATTGAATAAAGATAAAATAATATTTTATTCCTTTATTCTAACAAACAAGGAGGAAAGTTGATGTTAGCACTTTTAGGTTTATTAACAATCGTAATATTACTGGCAGTAATTATTACAAAACGTATGTCGCCTTTGGTTGCCCTAATTGTTATTCCCATTATAGCGGCATTACTTGGCGGTTTTGGCTTAGGTACTAGTAAATTTATCATAAGCGGCATACAAAATATTGCACCAGTAGCTACTATGTTTGTTTTTGCAATTTTGTTTTTTGGTGTCATGAGTGATGCAGGATTATTTGATCCGATTATTAACAAAGTTTTAAAAGCAGTGGGTGCAAGCCCGCCAAAGATTTTAATGGGTACTGCTCTTTTGGCGCTACTAATTCATCTTGATGGTTCAGGGGCTGTGTGCTTTCTAATTACGATCCCAGCCATGCTTCCTATTTATGAGAGACTTAAAATGGATAAGAGACTGTTATGTTTAATGGTTTCTATGGCTGCGGGGATTAACTATCTGCCTTGGACAGGACCAACTCTGCGAGCTGCTGCAGCCTTTAAGGTTCCAGTTACTGAAGTATTTACACCCTTAGTTATTCCTCAGATTGTAGGGTTAGTCTACATGTTTACAGTGGCTTATTTATTAGGGAAAAGAGAAGCTCGCCGTCTGGGCATAAAAGATGGCGAAGTAACGGATATCGTTTTAACAAGAGAATTAAAGGATGAAGAACAAGCTCTCAGACGTCCAAACGTATTTTGGATCAATGCTGTTCTTGCCCTTGTAGTTATGGGGGTAATGATTGCAGGCATTGTTGATCCAGCCCCCATGTTTATGATTGGTACGGTATTGGCATTGATGATTAACTATCCGAAAGTTGGAGAGCAAAAGGCTCGTGTAGATGCTCATGCCAAAGCAGCCTTAATGATGGCAAGCATTTTGTTAGCTGCAGGGTCTTTTGTGGGAATTATGAGCGGCACAAAAATGATTACTGCCATGGCTCAGGTGGCTGTTTCCTTTGTACCTCCTGCCTTGGCTCAGCATATTCCTTTTGCAATGGGTATTATATCCATGCCGCTTAGCTTGATCTTTGACCCTGATTCTTTTTATTTTGGTGTTTTGCCAGTAGTAGCTGAAGTAGGACAGATGCTGGGTGTTCAGCCTCTTGCTGTAGCCCAGGCAGCCCTTATGGGGCAGATGACGGTAGGTTTTCCAGTCAGTCCATTGACTCCTGCGACCTTCTTAATCATAGGACTCACGGGAATTGAACTAGGAGAACATCAGAAGTTTTCCATTCCATATCTTTGGCTGGCTTCAGTTATTATGACGATTACTTGTGCAATTGTTGGAGTTTTTCCGTTTTAGGAGTTTTACGTAAAAATAGAGAGGTGTGTTCTTATGGCAACAATTAGAATCGGTTCAGGTGCTGGTTATTCAGGCGATCGAATCGAACCGGCAGTTGAGTTAGTAGAGAAAGGAAATATTCAATATTTAATATTTGAGTGCTTAGCGGAACGAACAATTGCAATTGCTCAGCAAGCTAAAATGAAAGATCCTAATGCAGGGTATGATGGACTTTTGGCGCAGCGCATGGAGGCTGTATTGCCAGGCTGCAAGGAGAAAGGCATAAAGATTATAACAAATATGGGCGCTGCAAATCCTATTGCAGGAGCGCAGAAGATTAAAGAGATTGCTCAGCAATTAGGTATTAGCGATCTTAAGATTGCAGCAGTAACAGGTGATGATGTTGTAGACGTTGTGCGGGATGGAGATTACACAATTCTAGAAACCGGTGAACATTTGTCAACTATAAAAGATAACATTGTTTCTGCAAATGCCTATCTTGGTACAAAGCCAATTGTGGAGGCACTTCGTGGTGGTGCAGATGTCATTATTACTGGACGGGTTGCTGACCCGGCACTGTTCATGGCACCTTTACTGTTTGAATTTAATTGGTCTGAAGAAGATTGGGACATTATGGGGCAAGGTACTGTGATTGGACACCTGCTGGAGTGTGCTGGGCAAATAACAGGCGGATACTTTGCAGACCCAGGTTATAAAGATGTGCAAGGCTTGGCTCGCTTAGGTTTTCCGATTGCTCAGGTGCAGGAAGATGGAACCTTTGTGATTACAAAGGTTCCAGGGTCAGGCGGTAAAGTGACATTGGCAACCTGCAAAGAGCAATTGCTGTATGAAATACACAATCCAGCAGCTTATATCACACCTGATGTTGTGGCAGATTTTACAGGCGTTCAGTTTACTCAGATTGGGGAAAATGAAATACAAGTTACAGGCGGAAAAGGACAGGCTAAAACGGAATTTTTAAAGGCTTCTATCGGTTATGTTGACAGCTATATGGGCGAAGGACAAATCAGCTATGCTGGGCCGGGAGCCGTAAAACGCGGAAAACTAGCTTTAGAAATTGTTGAGGAAAGACTTAAGCTAATGGGCGTTTCGTATCAAGAACTTAAACTGGATCTCATTGGCATTAATTCTCTTCATGGTGCAAACCTTTCGGAAACGGAGCATGAGCCTTATGAAGTTCGTGCCAGAGTGACTGGCCGTACCCAAAGCATGAAGGAAGCTGTTCGTATTGGTAATGAAGTGGAGACTCTTTATACAAATGGTCCGGCAGGCGGAGGCGGTGCTACCAAATCTGCCAAACAGGTAGTAGCCATGGTGTCTGCCTTAGTTCCTCGTTCATTAATAAACTATAAACTGCATTATGAGGTGATCTAAGATGAAATTAAGAGAGCTTGCTCACTCACGAACTGGAGACAAAGGTAATATCTCCAATATTTCGGTAATTGCTCATGATCCAGCCCAATATCCTATTCTTGAAAAGTATGTGACTGCCGCAGTTGTTAAAGAATTTTTTGCAGAAATTGTAAAGGGTGACGTAATTCGCTATACACTACCTGCAATTGGCGCCCTTAATTTTGTACTTTATAGTGCATTGGGCGGCGGAGTGACTCGTACTTTATCTCTAGATGCTCATGGAAAAGGTCTTAGCTCTGCTCTAATGAATTTAGAAATCCCTCTGGAAGAGTAAAAACAATTAAATTAAGAACTGTTGTGATGGCAACAGACAAAAGACATTTATTGTAAAATAAATGTCTTTTGTCGTACCATAAACAGGATATAAGGGCTTGTTCAGTGTAGAAAATTGTTGAATATTGCAAGAGAATGTCTATTATAAGGAGAATATCAATGAATTCAATTAGAATAAAGTTGCTTGTGGGTGTTGGTTTACTAATTTCTATATCATTGGGTGTCTTGTGGACTTTTAACTACTGGAACACCAAACAGCTGCTAATCAAAGATACTGAGGAGTATATTACCTTGCAGGCTGTGACTACAGGAAATCAGGTTGGTGAATTTTTTGCTTCCCGCATTGCAGAGATTTCACTAATGGCTAATTTCCCTACGGTTGCAGGAGGGGATCATCAGGCGATCATTGCATATTTAAAAATGGAAGAGCAGCGAGAGCAGAAAAAATATATTCGATTCTTTTTCACAGATCAATTAGGCAATGTATTTTATACAGACGGATCGAGTGCGAATATTGCACAACGGGATTATTTTAAAAAAGTGATGACAACGGGGCAGGCTTTTGCTCCTGATCCTGTAATATCGAGAGTAGATGGGAAACCGATTATAACCGTGGTTGCCCCCATTAAAAAAGGCAATGCAGTAGTAGGGATTTTAGGAGGTTCGGTGCCACTAGAGAGTGCTGCAGGTGATGTGGTAAAGATTAAGGTTGGAGAGACTGGGCGGGCTTTCATTATAAAACATGATGGAGTAGTGATTGTTCATCCTGAGACAGAAAAAATAATGAATGCAAACCTACTTGAGGATGAAGAGAGCGATGTCAGTTTGAAAGAAGCTGCAGGAAAAATGGTGAAAGGTGAAAGTGGCATTGCTCATTACAGCGATAAACAAATTGACAACTATATTGCTTACGCGCCTGTTAGTGGAACGGATTGGAGCGTTGGTGTAAGTGTTCCCGTTGTAGAAGTCATGGGAAAGCTGCAAAAATTTATGTTTTCGGCAGGGATTAGTTTTGTTATTATATTGATAATATCAATCAGTATTGTTTTCTTTTTCGCTGGGTACTTGGCAAAACCAATTCAATTGTTAAGTGCTCTTGCTAACCGTATTGCTAAAGGTGATTTAACAATGGAAGGGTTAGGTATTCACTCAAAAGACGAAATTGGAACGCTAGCAAAGGCTTTTGAGCTAATGGTTAAAAATTTGCGTGATCTATTAAGGAAAATTGCTCAGACGGCAGAGCAGTTAGCCGCATCTTCTCAAGAGTTGACGGCTAATTCAGAGCAATCTGCTCAGTCATCAGGTCAGGTAGCAGCATTGATTGTTGATATGGCAACAGCGGCAGAAGGGCAAAAGTCTTCTACCAGTGCGATGTTAAAGACAATGGAGTTTATGGATGACGGCATTCAAAAAGTTGTTGAGAAGAATAGCTTTATGACAGGTGTCGCTGGGAAAACTGCAAGCTCTGCTTCGGAAGGTGATCAGGTTGTTAAAGAAGCCATGCAGCAAATGCAGAGCATTGAAGATACAGTAGCGAATTCAGCTCTTGTTGTAGAAGTACTAGGAGAACGTTCAAAGGAAATTGGAAATATTGTTGGTGTAATTTCGACTCTTGCAGGACAAACGAATCTCTTAGCTCTAAATGCGGCGATCGAGGCTGCCAGAGCTGGTGAGCAAGGACGAGGTTTTGCGGTAGTTGCTGATGAAGTACGAAAATTAGCCGAACAGTCTCATCATGCAGCGGAGCAAATCGCTGAATTAATTAAGGAAATTCAGGTAGAAATTAATAAAGCAGTCACAGCCATGAAGAAAGGGACAGAAGAGGCTGCATTAGGGACAATTGTAATTCAGAACGCCAAAGAACGATTTGGGGAGATTGCCCATTTGGTAAATGAGGTAGCAATGCAAGTGAAAGATATTGAAGTTGAGATTGAAGGGATGGCTAAGAGCAGTGAAAAAATTGTCGATGCAGTACGTGGTGTGGATACCGATAGTAGGCGTACCGCTGCACAGACACAAGAAATTTCTGCGAGTGTAGAGGAGCAGTCAGCTGCATCAGAAGAACTGGCTGCGTCGAGCAAAAGCTTAGCAATTATGGCAGAAGAACTGCAAGAGGCTGTACATAAGTTTACATTCTGATGGTTATTGTAAAAAGGGGACTTTTAAGGATAAATGTTATAAATCGAGAAGGGGATTAGGAGGATAGTATGGTTCATGAAGCACACGATGATTTAAATGAGCTTAAACATGTGTTTGCCTCTCCTGAATATGCTGAAAAATGGTATATTCAAATCTTAAATTCAATTAATAACGGTATTTTAGTAACGGATGATCAGCTGATTGTACGATACGTTAACGCGCAATACACTCGTATCACAAGTATAAAAGAAAAAGACATACTCGGGCAGCCTCTTAAGAAGGTTCGCCCAGGTGCCAAGCTTCCCCAAGTCATTGAAAAGGGAGAGTCTCTGGTTGGAGTGTATAGGCGTGAAGGCGATACAGAATATATTGTAGATATGGCTCCAATTATTGTTGAAGGTGCTATCATAGGTGGCGTATCAGTCGTAAAGGATATTACGGAAGTTCGACGACTGTCTGAAGAAATAAAAACATTTGCCAAAAAGACAGGTCGTTTAAAAACCATGGTTGATCGTATTTACAAGGCAAAGTATACATTCGATGATATTATAGGCAGCAGCAGTCCCATTCAAGAAGCCGTACGAGTGGCAAAAAGGGCAGCCCAAGGCAATGCCGATATCTTAATTACAGGAAAAAGCGGCACTGGAAAAGAGCTGTTTGCCCAAGCCATACATAATGCCAGCAATCGTGGTTATGGTCCCTTTGTTGCTTTGAATTGTGCCGCAATTGCTCCCTCTTTAATTGAAAGTGAATTGTTTGGCTATGAAGAAGGTGCTTTTACGGGTGCAAAAAAAGGTGGCAGGGTTGGATTATTTGAAATCGCAAGCGGTGGGACGATTTTCTTAGATGAAATTGCGGAGCTGAATCTGGAGGTTCAGGCGAAATTATTGCGTGTATTGCAAGAGCGCTCTATACGGCGCGTTGGTGAAACCAGTGAAGTTTCTGTTGATATCCGGGTGATGGCTGCTACCAATAAAGATTTATATCAGATGGTGCAAGACGGAAAATTTCGTGCCGATGTTTACTATCGTCTGAATGTGCTAAATGTGCATTTACCGCCTCTTGCTGAAAGAGGACAGGATATTATTTTATTGGCAAATCAATTCTTTCAATTTTATTTTCAGAAAATCGGCAGAACCTTTGAAGTGGATAAGCAAATCCTAAAAGCGTTGCTGCACTATTCATGGTCTGGCAACGTTCGGGAACTTCGTAATGTGATTGAATATGCTGTTAATATGTGTGAAGATAATGTAATCACGACTCTTCATCTGCCTAAATGGTTTAAGGTAGATGATGATTCAAGAAAGTCCATTCATTCCTTGTCGCAGATGGTTCAAGAATTCGAAAGACGAACGATTCAAAACGCTATTGCTCATTATGGATCGAGTGTAGAGTCAAAACAACGGATTGCTAAAGAACTGGGAATTTCAGTTGCTACCCTTTACAATAAAATTAAAGCAGATCCGCTGTCAGATGAGAAATAGGTTTCTAATTATTAAGAAAATCGAAAGTAAATTTCTTAATAATTAGAAAGGATCTAAAGGTGGTTTTTAACAAGGTCAGCTGCTGTAGGAATGCAGTGATTGTGATTTGTTTAGCCTCTGTGTAAGAGTGGCTAAGGTCCATGTGGAGTTAAAACTCTACATGGACCTTAGTCTTCTTTGTAAAAAAATAGAAATAAGTAAGGAGCCGTTTCTTATGGGCTCCTTTATTTATTGGCATAAAGCATTTGGCATGATATTTGCAATTAATTTAAGCTACAAGAAGTGATGGGATGAACTGCTTTTTAGTTAAAGGAGGAGTGCTGGATGAATAAAGTTATAGGCAAAGACGAACTAATTTCCCTTTTTGAAGATAAGGCGACAATTATGATGGGTGGATTTATGGGGGTTGGAGCACCGAAATTCTTAGTTAGTATATTAGTGGAACAAGGTGTAAAAGATCTAACGCTGATTACTAGTGACACAGCTACACCGGATACAGGTGTAGGGCCATTGATTGTAAATCGGCAGGTGAAGCAGATTATTGCTTCGCATATTGGGACAAATCCTGAAACAGGCAGGCAGATGATTGCTGGTGAGACAGTCGTTGAACTTGTACCCCAAGGAACCCTTGCGGAAAGAATTCGAGCGGGCGGAGCCGGTTTAGGAGGGATTTTAACTCCTACAGGGTTGGGGACAGTAGTGGAGGAAGGCAAAGAGAAATTGCTGGTAAATGGTAAGGAGTATCTATTGGAATTGCCATTAAGAGCTGATATTGCTTTATTGAAAGCGTTTAAGGCTGATAAAGCTGGTAATCTGATATATCGTCAGTCTGCTAGAAATTTTAATCCGATTATGGCTTTGGCGGCAGACTTGGTGATTGTGGAAGTGGAAGAAGTAGTTGAGGTAGGAGAACTTAAACCGGATGAAGTAATGACTCCAGGAATTCTTGTTGATAAAGTTATCTGCTGCGGGAGGATTTCGTAATGAGAACATACAGTGCAAAAGAATTAATCGCTTGTAGAGTGGCTGGAGAAATGCGAGACGGGGATGTGGTGAATTTAGGGATTGGCTTGCCTACGCTCGTTTCTAATTATTTACCTGAGGGCATCAACATAACCTTGCAGTCAGAAAATGGCTTTGTAGGACTTGCTCCTGCAGGCAGTGAGATTGATCCTGATTTAGTAAACGCCGGAGGAAAACCGGCAGGTATTTTCCCGGGAGGAGCTACTTTTGATAGCTTTATGTCTTTTGCATTGATTCGGGGCGGTCATGTAGATGTGACTGTGCTCGGTGGGTTGCAGGTTGATCAGAATGGCAATTTAGCAAATTGGATGATTCCAGGGAAAATGGTGCCCGGCATGGGTGGTGCCATGGATTTAGTAGCTGGAGCGAAGAAAGTAATTGTTGCCATGGAGCATACAGCAAAAGATGGAGCCGCAAAAATCCTAAAAAGCTGCAATCTTCCTTTAACAGGTAAAGGAATTGTAACCTTAATCGTTACAGAGCTTGCTGTCATTCGAGTAACAGAGGAAGGATTGCTGCTTGAGGAGATATCGCCTTATGCAACTGTGGAAGAGGTGGTCGCTAAGACTGAGGCACAACTTATCATTTCCGGCGATATTGCTACGATGAAGGGCTTGGAACAATTAGAAAGGTAAGTTAAGTACAAAACAAACTACAAAGGCGGTTGAGAAAATGAAAGAAGTTGTAATTGTAAGCGCAGTCCGTACTGCAATTGGTGCTTATAATGGCAGTCTTGCGAATGTTTCTGCTGTAGAATTGGGAGCATTGGTCATTAAGGAAGCAATTAAAAGAGCAAATATCGATTCGACAGAAATAGATGAGGTCATTATGGGCAATGTGCTGCAGGCCGGATTGGGACAGAACCCTGCTCGCCAAGCTGCATTAAAAGCCGGGTTGCCGATTCAGGTTCCTGCGTTGACCATTAATAAAGTATGTGGTTCCGGTTTAGAAGCTGTAAATCTGGCGGCTCGGACTATTTTAGCTGGTGATGGGGATGTGGTAGTAGCGGGCGGCATGGAAAGTATGAGCAATGCACCTTATTTACTGGAAAAAGCGCGTCGGGGCTATCGGATGGGACATAGTGAATTAATTGATTCTATGATTAAGGATGGTCTATGGTGTGCTACAAATGATTATCATATGGGGATTACTGCAGAGAATGTAGCACGGCAATATGAGATTACTCGCCAGATGCAGGATGAATTAGCAGCCAGCAGTCAGGAGAAGGCACTACATGCCATTCAGGAAGGTTGCTTCAAAGATGAAATTGTTCCTGTAGCGATTCCCCAGAAAAAAGGTGACCCCATCGTTTTTGCCACTGATGAACATCTCAAGAAAGGCACTACCGTTGAGAAATTAGCAGCATTACGTACTGCTTTTAAAAAAGATGGATCGGTGACAGCGGGAAATGCTTCCGGTCTGAATGATGGAGCGGCTGCACTGGTTGTGATGTCTTTGGATAAAGCGAAGGAATTAGGTCTTACACCACTAGCTCGTTTTGTTTCTTCTGGTTCTGCTGGTGTTGATCCTAGTATTATGGGGATCGGACCAGTACCTGCGACGCAAAAGGCACTGGATAAAGCGGGATTAACAGTAGCAGACTTGGATTTAATTGAAGCAAATGAAGCTTTTGCAGCTCAATTTTTAGCAGTGGGTAAGGAATTGAGTTTGGATCAGAGTAAGGTAAATGTACATGGAGGGGCGATTGCTCTTGGCCATCCGGTGGGAGCGAGTGGCGCTAGAATTTTAGTGACGCTCTTACATGCTATGAAACAAAGAAATGCAAAAGTTGGCTTAGCAACACTATGCATTGGCGGCGGTCAAGGTGTAGCAACTATCGTTGAAAATATGTAATACATGAGCGGCTGTCATATTCCTATGCAGCCGCTCGTTTTTTGCGAAACCGCTAGTGCTGACACGAAGAACATAAAGAGGAATCGTTATAAAGAACTTCATAATCTTCGCACTCTTTGCGTCTTCGTGTTTCAACGTGCTTTTTTATCTATGTTTTAAAGGGCGCATAGCGTTTTTCCTATTGATGATAACTCCTATAGAGCTGTTTTCCGCGCGAGCGCTATATTCTTTAGGAGGACTTTGGTGTATAATAGTGAATAAATACTATAGCATCATCTACAGGAAGTGTTGCTTGATAGCACTAATTTACCAGCTTAATATAAGGATAACAATATGGAATGCTTATAGCGAGAGGAGAGATTTTTTATGCAAATAAAACGTGTTGATTCAACTATTAATACCAATAAACTGCAAGAGTCGAAGGAATTCTATATGAAGCATTTTGACTTTCAATTAGTATATGAAAGTGACTGGTACATCGAATTAATTGCACGGGATTTACCGACAAATGGCATTAGTTTTACACTGCCCCAAAGAGAAGAAGGTGAGTTTTTTAATGGAAAAGGCTTAATTATTTCCTTTGAGGTGGATGATGTAGACGCTGAATATAAGCGTCTTAAGGATGAAGGTGTCATTATTTATCAAGAGATGCAGGATAAACATTGGGGCGAAAGAAGCTTTGTTGTGAATGACCCGAATGGCATACATCTTTATATTTATTCATCTATTTCCCCTACACCCGAATACCAAAAGATTTATGATTCTTTTAAAAAAGATTAAAGGATTGACAAAAAGTAGCCGCTTTTGAAAAGCGGCTACTTTTTTTATCTAACATTATATGCTGCAAGGATAAGATTGGAATACGGACATGGCTTTTTTTACATAATCATTGTAATAAAGACTGTTAGGAATGATTAGAAAAATTTAACAACGAGAATAGGAAAACCAAAAAAAATGTCGAAGATTATGTAATAATAATTCTTTTCTTTAAAAAAATTCCTTAAGTTCCAGATAACGCTAATTCTTTTATATCATAGATGAAGATGATGAATTAGGAGTGATGATGATGAATAGAGAATATATACCCAAAAGTCCATTGGGCATTGCAATTATTTATATTTTAGTAAGCAGTGGATGGATTTTGTTTTCTGATAGCATAATTGAAAAGCTATTTAATGATATAAAGATCATCACCACTCTATCCATAGCAAAAGGCTGGTTTTTTATTTTATGTACAGGGTGGTTACTATATCGTCTTATTGGACAGTCGCAGAAAACATTGATGACACAAAATATTGCTCTTGAAGTTTTAGGTGAAGAGCGTTTAGCATCTGAAGAAGAGCTGCGGCAGCAGTTAGACGAATTACTCAGTCGGGAAGAAGAAATTCACAGGAAAAACTTAGTGCTGGTTTCATTGAATGAAACGGCTTTGGGACTTATGAACCGTCTTAATTCAAGTGAGTTATTACGTGACATTGTCGTAAGTGCAGCAAAACTGATTAATACGCCTCATGGATATGTATGCCTAATGGATGAAGAGCAGGGGGTTTGCAGAAGGTTAATTGGTACAGGTGCTTATGAGGGCGAAACTGGTCGCCTGGATAAGCTGACGGATGGCCTAGCTGGGGAAGTGTACAGGATCGGTGAAATTAAAATGGTTGATGATTATAGTACATGGGAGAAACGTTTTACAGATCCCTATTTTGACAAGATGCATTGCACCGTGCAAGTGCCTTTTAAGTCAGAAGGAAAAGTATTTGGTACATTAGGTCTGTCCTTTGATGATCCGGAAAGAAAGTTTACTGCAAGTGAACTTGAGTTATTAACACGCTTTGCCGAATTAGCTTCTATCGCTCTTGATAATGCAAATTTGTTTACTACCTACAAGAATGAGCTCATAGAACGGAGGCAGGCTCAAAAGGCTCTGCAGATTTCGCAAGCCAATTATCGGGCGATTTTTGATGCAGCTAGTGATGGGATTATTGTTCATGATGCTGTTACGGGAGAAATTATCGATAGTAATCAAAAAGTTGAAGAATTGTATGGCTGCTCTCGTGAGGATATGGCTTCGCGTGGCTTAGATGGACTGGGCAATCATCAAGTTCCTTTTAGCGCAAATGATGCATTAGAATGGATTCGTCGGTCTGCTGCCGGTAAATCTCAGCTTTTTGAATGGATGATTGAAAGAAAAAGTGGAGAAAAAATATGGGTGGAAATTAATTTGAAAAATGCTGAAATTGCCGGAAGGCAGTGTATATTAGCTGTAATCCGTGATATTCGGAGACGAAAGCGAAGAGAGATTGAACTTCATAAAATTCAAAGTAATAATCAGGCATTGATTAATGCGATTCCAGACAATATGTTTCTTATACGGTGCGATGGCATTGTTACGGATTGCAAAATAAATAGTTCGCAATTGTACTATTTGCGTTCTGAAGACATTATTGGAAAAAGCGTTTCTCAAGTTTTTCAAGCAAATCTTGCCGAACAGGCGATGGAGGCAATCGTGGCAGCGATTACGCGGGGGAAGTTGCAAATTTATGAATTTCAAATGACAAAGGAACAATGTCAGTATTATTTTGAAGCACGGATTGTGCCAAGTGGTGAGGAAGAGGTTTTGGCAATTATCCGTGATGTAACGGATCGAAGGCAAATCGAGGAGAAGCTTGCCTATTTGAGTCATCATGATGCAATGACTGGATTGTACAATCGAGCTTATTTTGAAGAAGAGATGAGAAGAATAGGCGCTCTGCGCAATGTGGCTGCAGGGATTATTATTTGTGACTTAGATGGTTTAAAACTTGTGAATG
Source organism: Pelosinus propionicus DSM 13327 (assembly GCF_900114615.1). Taxonomy (GTDB): domain Bacteria; phylum Bacillota; class Negativicutes; order DSM-13327; family DSM-13327; genus Pelosinus; species Pelosinus propionicus. The sequence continues at coordinate 16,776 of NZ_FOTS01000049.1, forward strand.
ATACGTTAGGTCATAGTATGGGAGATGAAGTTTTAAAAGCGGTAGCTGCTATTCTTAAAAAGGCATTTCGCCCAAAGGACTTAATTGCGCGAATTGGAGGAGACGAATTTTCTATACTTCTTCCTTCTAATTCTCGATCTGCTTTTAAGATTGCTTGTTCTCGTATTCATACATTAATTGAAGAGTATAATCGCAATAGACCGATTGTACCTCTTAGTCTATCTATCGGCTTTGCTGTAACAAAAGATAACCCTACGGACATGAATGCTTTATTTAAAGAAGCAGATAACTATATGTATAGAGAAAAACTGCAGCGTCACCAAAGTAATAAACATACAATTGTTAAGGCATTAATGAATGCCTTAGAGACTCGAGATTTTATTACAGATGGGCATGGTGAGCGCATGAAGGAATTCATGGTATCTTTAGCAACTGCTGCGGGTTTGCCGAATCAAAGACTTGCAGATCTTTGTCTATTTGCTCAATATCATGACTTGGGCAAGGTCGGAATTTCTGATGAGATTTTGTTTAAGCCATATCCTTTGACGACAAAAGAATTTTCGATTATGAAACAGCATTCAGAAATTGGTTATCGCATTGCTCAAGCTACTCCGGAATTGGAACCGATTTCGGATTGGATATTAAAGCATCATGAAAGGTGGGATGGAAGAGGGTATCCTTTAGGTATTCAAGGAGATGAAATTCCTGTGGAATGCCGCATTTTATCCATTGCTGATTCTTATGATGCTATGACCAATGATCGCCCTCAACGCAAGGCAATGAGTTCTGAGGCTGCAATTGATGAACTGCGTAAATGCGCAGGCAGCCAATTTGATCCTAATTTAGTGAACTTATTTATTCAAATACTAATTTAAAAAATAGAATATTTATAAACTGCACCTTCTGCGGTTCGTGTCTTCTTTACGGAAAAAAAGTAAAGGTAATTTTTAAGATGTAGCGATGTAGCTGCATCTATTTTTTTATTAAAATAAAATAAATCAAGACAGGAATATAGTATGAGAGTGTCCAATATAAAAAAAGGAAAATATTTACAATTAAAAACCTGCTCATAAAAAAGTAGTCATGCTGGAAAATAATCGTGCATAGAATAGGAAATGGGCTGCATGAGTTTTTGTGGCATGGGTAGAAAATGAATGGGGGATTTATGTTATGCGTAAGAAGGAATGTGTTGCTATGATTTTAGCAGGTGGGCAGGGAAGCAGGCTGGGAAGCCTGACGCGCAAGATTGCAAAACCAGCCGTGCCCTTTGGCGGTAAGTATCGTATTATCGATTTTCCTTTAAGCAATTGCCACAATTCTGGAATTGATACGGTGGGAGTTCTGACGCAGTATCGTCCTCTGGCTTTGCACAGTTATATTGGAATCGGTAGTCCATGGGATTTAGATCGAAGAGATGGCGGCGTGTATGTTTTGCCTCCTTATGCCCAGGAAGGCGGCGCAGAATGGTATAAAGGAACAGCAGATGCCATTTATCAAAATTTAAATTTTATTGATATGATTAACCCTAACTATGTATTGGTGTTATCAGGTGATCATATTTACAACATGGACTATTCAGTAATGCTGGATCATCATAAAAAACAACGGGCGGAAGCTACAATTTCGGTTATTGAAGTACCTTGGCATGAAACTTCACGCTTTGGAATCATGAATACTGATACATCCGGCAGAATCACAGAATTTATTGAAAAGCCTAGAGATGCAAAGAGTAATTTAGCTTCCATGGGAATTTATATTTTCAATTGGCGTTTATTGAGAAAGAGTTTAGAAGAAGATCGTAAAAATGCTCTTTCCAGTCATGATTTTGGCAAAGATATTATTCCTAAACTATTAATGGACGGTCATCGTTTATTTTCATATTATTTTAAAGGATATTGGAAGGATGTAGGCACCGTAGAAAGCTTTTGGGAAGCAAATATGGATTTATTGACTGATGAGCCAGAACTGGATTTGTATAATCCCAATTGGCGGATTTATTCTGTAAATCCAACCAGGCCACCTCATTATATTGGCAGTACAGCAAAAATTACTCGATCTTTGGTGAGTGAAGGCTGCTCAATTTTAGGTGAAGTAGAGCATTCTGTAATCTTTCCTGGTGTGCATATCGAGGAAGGAGCCGTAGTTAAGGACTCCATTGTCATGCCTTATGTTACCATAGGCAGAGACGCACAGATTTACCGCGGGATAATCGGACGAAAAAGCTTAATTGAGGAAGGCGCTTTGATTGGTGCAATCAATCATGAGGGTATATGTGTGATTGAGGAAAATATCGTCATACCTAGTGATGCTCAAATTCTGGAAAATCATATGATAAGTAAACAAAAACAGGTGGGATAAGATGCAAAACGTTATGGGAATTATTCATTTGAATCTTGGTCAGGATGTTTTAAAAGAGTTAACTATGGGGAGGCCGCTGGCCGCCCTTCCTTTTGGCGGCAGGTATCGATTGATTGATTTTATTTTATCCAATATGGTCAATTCAGGAATGCAGAATGTTGGGATTTTGGTACAAGATAAATATCGCGCATTAATGGATCATTTGCGTTCGGGAAAGGAGTGGGATTTAGCCCGCAAAAGAGATGGATTATTTATTTTGCCTCCTAGCCCTAATCCGTGTTCTACTAGTGGATGCCGGGGAAGCGTAGAGAATTTTTATAATAACTTAGACTATATTGAAAGCAGCCGGCAGGAATATATGCTGATTGCTGGTAGTCATATTGTCTGCAACTTAAATTATCGCAAGGCTTTTAAATTTCATAAGGATATGAATGCAGACGTTACTATTTTATACAAGGAACATGATATAGAGGATGAACTTACACGATATACTATCCTTGATTGTCAGCCTGATGGCAGAATCAGTGATATGGGCAGCCAATCCCCTAGAAGTGCATCCCGTAAAGTTTCCATGGAAATGTATCTGATCGAAAAAAGATTGTTGGTAGAGTTAATTAAAGACAGCCAGGCACGAGGCGGCTGGGATTTTACAAAGGATGTTTTAATTAAAAATGTAGATAAGCTAAAAATGTTTGGTTATCCTTATAAGGGGTATGCGGCCAGGATTGATTCAATAAAAAATTATTATCGTCACAATATGGATTTGCTAAGACCGGAAAAGTGGGAAGAATTATTCTTCAAATCCGGGCTTGTCTATACAAAGGTAAAGGATGAAGGCCCGGTCAAGTATAAGGAAAATGCCAGAGTTTTTAATACCATGATTGCTAATGGTTGTATTATTGAGGGACGGGTGGAAAATAGTATTTTATTTCGTGGTGTCAAAGTACATAAAGGCGCATATATTAAGGATAGTATTATTATGCAAAAGTGCGAAATTGCTGAAAATGCGATTATTGAAAATGTAATATGTGACAAAAATGTTTGTATTACGCAAGGAAAATGGTTAAAAGGGGAGAAAAACTACCCTCTGGTAGTGGCAAAGGGCACTGTAGTATAGATGCGACAGAGTAAGCAAAAGATTATCCTTCAGAATTAGTCATTTCAGGAGGTTTTTTTTGTTGATGGATAAAGAAGGATTTAAAGAAACTTATATCAGGAAATTACAAGCCCTGCATGGTAAAAGTCTTGAAGAATCCAGTATTCATGATCAATATATAGCATTGGGAAGCCTGCTGCGGGATTATATCAGCCCTAATTGGATAAAGACCAATCAGCAGTATAAAGCTAACAGCGATAAACAGCTCTATTATTTTTCAATAGAATTTTTATTAGGTAAGCTGCTGGATATGAACCTGATTAACTTAGGGATGAAAGAGGTTTGCCAGGATGGACTTGCAGAGCTAGGAATCAATCTATCTGTACTATTACAGCAAGAGCCAGATGCAGGACTCGGTAATGGCGGACTCGGAAGGCTTGCTGCTTGTTTTCTCGACTCTATGGCAGCACTATCCCTTCCAGGACATGGCTGCGGTATTCGGTATACTTATGGCTTATTTGAACAGAAGATAGTAAAGAATTATCAAGTGGAATTACCGGATAATTGGCTAAAAGATGGTTATATATGGGAATATCGTAGAACAGATAAAGCTGTAGAGGTTTCTTTTGGAGGTCATGTAAGAAGCATAGTAAAAGCAGATGGCAGAGTTTGCTATCTTCACGAAAGTGCAGAAGCAATATTAGCGGTTCCTTATGATATACCTATGATCGGATACCAAAATAATACTGTCAACACTCTTAGATTATGGAGCGCGGAATTAGCACATAACGACTGCTATTTTACATTCCGTAATCGGAATGATTTCGTAAAAGCGATAGAATATAAGAATTCAGTAGAGCGAATTTCTAAGTATTTATATCCAGATGATACGCATCCGGAAGGACGTCTATTGCGATTAAAGCAGGAATATTTTTTTGTTTCAGCAGGCTTACAAAGTATTTTAAAGGGATTTAAGTCTGCTAATCATAAGATTCAATTTTTTTCTGAGAAAATTGGTGTGCATATTAATGACACACATCCAGCCTTAGCTGTTCCGGAATTGATGAGAATCTTAATTGATGATGAGAATCTGGGATGGGATGAGGCTTGGCAAATTACAACGCAGACCATATCTTATACCAATCATACTGTGCTTCCTGAGGCCCTTGAAACCTGGCCTGTGGATATGTTTCAGAATTTACTGCCTAGGATTTACATGATCATCGAAGAAATCAACCAGAGATTTTGTAAAGAATTATGGGAGCATTATCCCGGACAGTGGGGACGCATTGCAGATATGGCTGTGATTGCTGATGGTGTAATTCATATGGCACGTCTTGCAGTGGTAGGCAGTCATAGTGTTAATGGAGTGGCAAAGCTTCATTCGGATATTTTACAACAATATCTGCTGCATAATTATTATCAATATGATCCAACTAAATTTCATAATAAAACCAATGGTATTACACATCGTCGCTGGTTATTAAAGGCGAATCCCCAGCTTACGGATTTAATTAGCAATGCAATTGGAACCAATTGGATTGCTGAGCCCAAAGAATTGCTGCTGCTGCGTAAATACGCAAAGGATACTGTTTTTAAAGAACAATTAGCAACAATAAAACTTAAGAATAAAATAAAGCTGGTTGATCATATTTATAGTCATTATGGGATATCAGTGAATCTTCATTCGATCTTTGATATACAAATCAAAAGAATTCATGCTTATAAACGCCAAATCTTAAATGTTCTTCATATTATGCATCTCTATAATGAATTAAAAATTAACCCGCAATTAGATATGGTACCACGTACTTTTATTTTCGCTGGAAAGGCGGCACCAGGCTATTATATAGCCAAACAAACGGTGAAATTAATTAATATCTTAGGATCTGTCATTAATCATGATAAAACCATACAGGATAAACTAAAAGTAGTATTTATGGAGAATTATAGTGTTTCTTTAGGAGAAATGCTGTTCCCTGCTGCTGATGTGAGTGAACAAATTTCTACAGCTAGCAAAGAAGCTTCTGGAACCGGAAATATGAAGTTTATGATGAATGGAGCCATTACAATTGGAACGCTAGATGGTGCAAATATTGAGATCGAAGAAGCGGTTGGTCCGGAGAATATTATTATTTTTGGTCTTACAGCCCAACAAGCTTTGGATTACTATAAACACGGAGGCTACAATGCTTGGGATGTCTATAATGAGGATATGCGAGTTAAAAAAGTAATAGAGCAGCTCGTAAATGGATATTTACCAGACGAACGAGAAGAATTCAGGCCTCTATATGATTATTTATTGCGTCATAATGATGAATTCTTTGTTTTAAAGGATTTTGCTGCTTACGTCGATGCTCATCAACGGTTAGATCATAAATTTCGCCAAAAACAGCATTGGCAGTCGATGTGCCTAGAAAATATCGCTCATTCCGGCCTGTTTTCCAGTGACAAAACAATACGAGAGTATGCTGCAGAAACTTGGAATTTGGAAAGGTCAATCATAAGGAGATGAAATATTGACGAGAGTATACTTAAAGCGTAAAGTATACTCTCGTTTTGTAGTTAATTCTAAAAATATTGTAATGTGACAATGCGAATTGACAAAAAAATGCAAAAATTTCATTCTAAAAAAGAAGGGATTTTTCAGATGAATGGACAAGTATAACGATAAGAGAAATCATATAATTTTTTTACAAAAGGACAAGATTATTCAATAAATTCAAATATAAATATTGTAATTTTGAATAAGGGGGACAGGCTGCATGTTAATGGATAAAGATGAATTCAAAACCATTTTTGTAAACAATCTGCAAACGATGTTTGGTAAAGGGATTGAGGAAGCGTCTATTAATAATAAATATATGGCCCTAAGCCGAGTTATTCGTGATTGCATTAGTAAGAATTGGATGGAGACAAATAAACAATATAGTGAAACAGGAGTCAAGCAGGTTTACTACTTTTCCATGGAGTTTTTACTGGGAAAGGCATTGGATATGCACTTAGTCAATGGCGGAGTCAAGGAAATCTATCGAGAGGCTCTTGAGGAGATCGGGATTGACTTAGAGGAACTGGAAAAACAAGAGTCAGATCCCGGCCTGGGCAATGGTGGTTTAGGGCGTTTGGCAGCCTGCTTTATGGAATCAATGGCAGCGGTTGGAATCCCGGGACATGGCTGCGGCATTCGCTATACCTATGGATTATTCGAACAGAAAATTGTAGATCATAACCAGGTTGAATTACCTGATAATTGGCTGCAGGATGGTTATGCTTGGGAATTTCGTAAAGCGGATAAAGCGGTAGAGGTCAAATTTGGCGGTACCATTAAAAGTAACCAGCAAGGAGGGCGTTGGGTGTTTACCCATGAAAATTATGAGGCTGTATTAGCAGTGCCTTATGACGTCCCAATTGCTGGTTATCATAATAAAACGGTGAATACTCTGCGGCTGTGGAATGCAGAATCGTTACATGATAGTTTTGATTTTGCATCCTTTAATCGAGGGGAGTACTTAGAAGCAAAGGAGTATCGGTCCTCCGTTGGTTTGATATCGAAGATCTTGTATCCCCAGGATAATTTTTATGAAGGACGTCTTCTACGTTTAAAGCAGCAATATTTCTTTGTCTCTGCGGGACTGCAGAGTATCATTCGGCGATACAAAAAGAAGCATACCTCGATGAAGCAATTGTCCAAGAAGGTAGCTGTGCACATTAATGATACCCATCCTGCAATTGCAGTACCTGAACTGATGCGTTTATTGATGGACCAAGAAGGCTTATCTTGGGATGATGCCTGGAAAATTACGACGGAAACTATTTCATATACCAACCATACCATTATGCCGGAGGCGCTAGAAACATGGCCAGTGGAAATGTTTAAATCGCTACTGCCAAGAATGTATATGATCGTCCATGAGATTAATGAGCGTGTGTGCCGCAGCTTTTGGGATGCGTATCCCGGGGACTGGGAACGAATTCGAGGCATGGCAGTAATTGCGGACAATATGGTTCATATGGCCAGACTTGCCGTAGTCGGCAGTCATAGTGTAAATGGTGTTGCTCAAATACATACCGACATATTGAAAGAACATATTATGTCGAGTTTTCATAATTTTTACCCCAAAAAATTTAATAATAAGACAAATGGTATTACCCATCGACGGTGGCTGTTAAAAGCTAATCCTGAACTTGCTGCGATAATAACAGATTGTATTGGGGCAAACTGGATTACGGATCCTCAGAATTTAGATGAATTTGAGCGATTTGCCACAGACAAGGTTATACAAGAAAAAGTTCAGAAAGTGAAACACAAAAATAAAAAGGCATTAGCGAAGTATATTAAGGAAAAAACAGGTGTCACCGTAGATACTCGTTCAATTTTTGATGTTCATATCAAACGTATTCACTCTTACAAACGTCAAATACTTAACATATTTCATATTATGGATTTGTATAATCGATTAAAGGAGAACCCTTCTTTATCCATCACACCACGAACCTTTATTTTTGCAGGAAAGGCGGCACCAGGATATTATATAGCAAAACAAACTATCAAATTAATTAGCGTTTTGGCTTCGCTAATCAATAAGGATAAAGATATTAAAGGTAAATTAAAAGTCATTTTTTTAGAAAATTACAGTGTATCCTTGGGAGAATTACTATTTCCTGCAGCTGATGTTAGTGAACAGATATCGACGGCTAGTAAAGAAGCTTCAGGGACAGGAAATATGAAGTTTATGCTGAACGGAGCGGTTACGATTGGTACGCTGGATGGAGCAAATGTGGAAATCCATGAGGCTGTAGGCGATGATAATATTTTTATTTTTGGACTGACCAGCCAGCAGGTGTTTGATTATTACATTCACGGCGGATACAATGCTTGGCAGTTGTACAGCAGCGACATACGACTTAAGACTGTTTTAGAACAATTGGTTAATGGTTTTCTACCGTATCAAAAAGAAGAATTTAGGCCCTTGTATAATTCGTTACTTGCTGATAATGATGAATTTTTTGTTTTGCGAGATTTTGATGCTTATGCAAAGGCGCAAGTCGAATTAGACAAACGATATAAGCAAAAAAATAAATGGACAGAAATGAGTATTCACAACATTGCGCAAGCAGGTATTTTCTCCAGTGATCGTACTATTTGTGAATATGCCAATGAGATTTGGCACACAAAACCTGTAGTTATTACCAAACCATAGTCTGCGGGCAATTATAGGGGAGGTATTATATGGCAGTTCCTACTTCACCAGTCAGTCAAGAAGATTTATATTTGTTTCATGAAGGCAGTAACTTTCGGAGTTATCAGTTACTGGGAGCTCATGTTTTAGAAGTAGATGGCAGGCAGGGAGTGCGCTTTACTGTATGGGCACCCAATGCGCAGGCAGTGCGGGTCGTCGGAGATTTCAATGGTTGGCAGGGCGAACAGCATAAGATGGAGCGTGTTGAAGGATCAGGTATATGGTTGTTGTTTATCCCGGGGATTAAGAACGGAGACATCTATAAATATGAGATACAGACTGCGGAGGGACAGGTAATCCTAAAAGCTGATCCTTATGCCTTTTATGCTCAGCTTCGACCTGAAACGGCTTCCGTGGTATATAATTTGAACGGCTATCAGTGGAACGATGTAAAGTGGCAATCAAAAAAGAAAAAAACAGTAAATCAGCAGCCGCTATTGATTTATGAGGTACATTTAGGATCCTGGAGGCGGGGTGAAAACAATGCGGTGTTGACATATCGTGAATTGGCAGAACTCCTCCCTCAATATGTAGCTGCTATGGGCTATACTCACATTGAAATCATGCCAGTTGCAGAACATCCTTTTGATGGATCTTGGGGTTATCAAGCAACGGGGTATTACGCTATTACCAGCCGTTACGGTACTCCGGAAGATTTTATGTACTTGGTGGATGTATGCCATGAATATGAAATTGGTGTGATCGTAGACTGGGTACCAGGGCATTTTTGTAAAGATAATCATGGACTTAGGCAGTTTGATGGTACTGCATTATATGAGTATGCTAATGTTCAGCGAGCAGAGAATAAGGGTTGGGGCACTGCCAATTTTGATTTAGGACGTACGGAAGTGATAAGTTTCCTTATCTCGAATGCTATATTTTGGTTGGATGTGTATCATATTGATGGCATTCGGGTTGATGCGGTTTCTAATATCTTATATTTAAATTACGGCAGGGAGGAAGGAGATTGGACACCTAACCCATATGGGGGGGATGGCAATCTTGAAGGAGCCGCTTTTTTGCGTAAATTAAATGAAGTTGTTTTTGCTCAGCGGCCGAATGTACTTGTGATGGCAGAAGAGTCAACCTCCTGGCCTATGGTATCTTGGCCGACCTATAGTGGCGGCCTGGGTTTTAACTTCAAATGGAATATGGGCTGGATGAATGACATGCTGCGATACATGGAAATTGATCCAGTTCATCGAAAATGGAATCATCACTTGTTAACTTTTTCGTTTATGTATGCTTTTTCGGAAAATTTCATTCTACCTTTATCTCATGATGAAGTGGTCCATGGAAAGAAATCGATGCTTAATAAAATGCCTGGTGACTATTGGCAGAAATTCGCTAATCTACGTGCTTTTTATGGTTATTGGATGGCTCATCCAGGGAAGAAGTTGTTATTTATGGGCAGTGAGTTTGGTCAATTTATTGAGTGGCAGGATCATGAGAGTTTGGACTGGCACTTAGTGGAGTCTCCAATGCATGGAAAGTTGCAGGAGTATTGCCGCAGGTTAAATCATTTTTATCAGCAGGAACGATCTTTATGGGAAGTAGATGGAAATTGGCAGGGCTTTGAATGGATTGACTGCAGCGATTATACGCAAAGTGTAATTTGTTTTATGCGTAAGAGTATCAGTCCAGAGGAGATGTTAATTGTAGTGTGTAATTTTACACCTATCGTACATTATGCTTATCGAATCGGCATACCTGCTGAAGGATTTTATCAGGAATGCTTTAATAGTGACTGGGAGGAGTTCGGGGGATCCGGACAAAAGAATATAGGAATATTAGCAGCTGAAGGGAAGGCTTGGCATAATCAATCTCACTCTTTGGAAATCACTCTTCCGCCGTTGGCGACTATCTATCTAAAAAAGATTAAAAAATGAGAGGAAGGTAGCGTCCTAGAAATAAAGATAAAGGTGCTGGAATAAGTTATGAAAGACTTTTAATAGTAGGGGGCGTTATTATGCACAAAAAAGCGTGTGTAGCTATGTTATTGGCAGGTGGACAAGGAAGTCGTCTTGGTATTTTGACACAGAAACTAGCCAAGCCTGCAGTTCCCTTTGGCGGCAAGTATCGCATCATTGACTTTCCTTTAAGCAATTGCAATAATTCAGGCATTGACACAGTTGGTGTACTTACTCAATATAAGCCGTTAGCGTTGAATAGTTATATCGGTATTGGCAGTGCCTGGGATCTGGACAGAATGAACGGTGGTGTGTTTGTTCTTCCTCCTTATGTAAAAGAACAGGGAGGAGAATGGTATAAAGGTACGGCAGATGCGATTTGTCAAAACAGCAATTTTATTGACCGATTTAATCCCGAAACCGTACTCGTATTATCTGGTGACCATATTTATAAAATGGACTATTCTTTAATGCTGGAGTACCATCAAAAGCAGAAGGCGGATGCTACCATTGCGGTCATTGAAGTTCCCCTTGATGAAGCTAGCCGATTTGGAATTATGAACACCGATAAGGAACAACGTATTATTGATTTTGAGGAAAAACCTGCGGAACCAAAAAGCAATTTGGCATCGATGGGAATCTATATATTTAATTGGCCGGTTTTAAAGAAATATCTGTTTGAAGATGAGCTGAATCGACATTCAACTCATGATTTTGGTCATGATATTATTCCTAAAATGCTGGCAGATAAGCGTAATCTTAAGGCCTATTCTTTCAGAGGATACTGGAAAGATGTAGGAACCGTAGAAAGTTATTGGCAGGCGAATATGGATTTGTTAGGAGAGAGGCCCGAACTAAACTTGTATGATTCAAAATGGCGTATTTATTCCTCGAATCCGCCGAGACCTCCTCATTATACTTCTGCCACGGCTAAAATTACGAATTCGATTATTGCAGAGGGATGTTTAATTTTAGGCGAGGTCGAGAATTCCATTCTTTTTCCCGATGTTTATGTTGGACCAGGTGCTAAGGTGAAAAATTCCATTCTTATGTCTGGTGCACATATTGAAGATCATGTTGTGACCGATAAGGCGATTATTGGGCGTAAAACTGTACTAAAGCAAGGAACTGTAGTAGCAGCGAAGAAGCTGGATGGGCAACAGAAGATAGTCGTATTGGATATTGATATGATTATTCCTCCTCATACTACGATTGAGGCAAGCCTATCGTGCAGTCCGCCAGAAGATGAGCTTTGTAAAAGGGAGGAATAAGATATGATCGATTTAATGGGGATTATTAATCTCAATGAAGCAGAAGAACATATAGGAGAGTTAAGCCGTTCTCGTTCATTGGCCTCAATTCCCTTTGCGGGGCGCTATCGCTTAATTGATTTTGTTCTGTCAAATATGGTAAATTCAGAGATCTCTAACGTCGGGATCTTTATTCAGCATAAATATCGATCTTTGGTAGATCATTTACGTTCGGGGAAGGATTGGGATTTAGCACGAAAACGCGACGGACTCTTTGTTTTACCGCCGGCTTATACCCGAACTCCGATGCAGGTTCATCGGGGTGATGTAGAAAACTTATACAGTAATTTAGATTATATTTATCAAAGCCGTCAGAGATATGTTATTATTGCAGGCGCCAACATTGTAAGCAATATGGATTATCGAGGAATCCTGGAATATCATAAAAATACAGAGGCTGATATTACCGTTTTATATACAAAGGCAAATTGCGGAACTCATGATTGTGTCAGATCTAATATTTTAGGACTTGGTCCGGAAGGGCGGGTTCTTAGTATAAGTGAGTTTAAAGATACAGGCGGTTATCAAAATATGTCTATTGACATGTTTATTATGAAAAAAGACTTGCTGATCGAATTGGTAAATGGTTGTATTGCCCGTGGGGATTATGATTTTGTAAAGCATTGTATTATTAAAAATGTTAAGAGATTAAAAGTATATGGATATCATCATCCAGGTTATGTAGCACGGATTAGCTCTCTGCAAAGCTATTTTCAACACAGTATGGAATTACTCAATCCTCATATTTGGAAGGAGCTATTCTTCAAATCGGGATTGATTTATACAAAGGTGAAGGATGAAGCACCTGCAAAATATATTCATGAAACGGAGGTGACAAATTCTTTAATTGCCAGTGGATGTTATGTGGAAGGAAAGGTCGAAAATAGTATTTTATTTCGCGGCGTAAAAGTACATAAGGGAGCATATATTAAAAATAGTGTTATTATGCAGAAGGGGAATATAGGATCAGGAGTGATTCTGGAAAATGTTATTTGTGATAAGGATGTCCATATTACCGCTAATAAGCAGTTAAAGGGTGAATACAGTTATCCCCTTGTAATAAAGAAAGGAAGGGTGATTTAACGATGACAAAAGTATTAATCGCAGCCGCTGAAGCGGTACCTTTTGCAAAAACAGGTGGATTAGGAGACGTTATTGGTTCATTGCCGAAAGAACTAATAAAACAAGGTGTGGATGCCAGGGTTATTATGCCTAATTATCAAGATATCCCTGATAGTTTTAAAGCACAAATGATCTTTAAAAATCACTTTTTTGTCCAGGTTGGCTGGCGGCAGCAATATTGCGGGATTTTAGAATTTGTTTATGATGGTGTAACTTTTTATTTTACAGATAATGAATATTATTTTAAACGCCATGGCTTTTATGGGTATGGAGATGATGCGGAGCGCTTCGGTTTCTTTTGTCGTGCAGTGCTAGAGGCTTTGGACAAAATTGATTTTATGCCAGACATCATTCATTGTCATGATTGGCACACTGGAATGATTAGCGCTTTGTTAGACGCTCATTATCGAGAAAAACCAAAGTATAAAAAGATTAAAACGTTATTTACGATTCATAATCTAAAATATCAAGGCGTATTTTCTCAAGATATATTACACGATATATTGAGTTTGGATTGGAAGTATTTCACTCCAGAAGGTGTAGAATTCCATAAGGCCGTTAACTTCATGAAAGGTGGCTTGGCATATGCAGATATGATTTCAACTGTTAGCAGAACGTATGCTCAGGAAATTCAAGATCCTTATTTTGGTGAAGAATTAGATGGATTTTTACGAAAACGTCAAAATCGTTTAGTAGGTATTGTAAACGGTATTGATTATACTGTATATAATCCAGCGACGGATAAACTTATTTCTAGTACATATGATGTGCAGAACTTAGAGAAGAAAAGCAAAAATAAGATCGATTTGCAAACCCGCTTGGGCTTACCTGTAAGGGAAGAGGTACCAGTCATTGCTATTGTGTCTCGATTGGTGAGTGCTAAGGGACTGGATTTAGTAGAACGAATGCTTCAGGATTTGGTGAAACAGGCGGCGATTGCTGGAAAGGATACTTATGACATTCAATTAGTGGTTCTAGGAACTGGCGAAGCGCGGTATGAGAACTTCTTTAAATACATGGCCTGGCAGTATCCAGGGAAAGTTTCTGCCAATATCATGTTTGATGAAGATTTGGCTCATCAAATTTATGCTGGCGCCGATATGTTCTTGATGCCTTCCTTATATGAACCTTGCGGTATTGGTCAATTGATTGCCATGCGTTATGGGTGCCTGCCCATTGTAAGAGAAATTGGCGGTTTGCGCGATACGGTACGTTCTTATAATCAAGAGATCTGCGAGGGAAATGGTTTTACTTTTGTGAATTATAATGCTCATGAAATGCTCGATACAGTCAATTGGGCGTTACAAACATATAAGGACAAGGAATGCTGGAATAAAATCGTAAAAAACGCTATGCAAAGTGATTATAGCTGGGAAAAATCAGCAATGGAATATAAGGAAATTTATCAAAAATTAACAAAACAGATGTAATAGTAGAGATATGGCATCAATGAAGATAAAACTGCAATCCGCTCAAAAATCTTATCAGTACGTATTTTCTAACGAGTGAGGGATGTAATATGAAGCAAGAATTAATTCTTCATGATTCACAATTGGATGTCTTTCGCAGCCCCTTTGGGGCTGTTTGTTGTAATCAACCTCTTATTCTGAAGTTGAAAATACAGAGTTCTGTTCCCCCTGCAAATGTTGTACTTCGATTATGGCTAGAGGAGCGGGGGGAAGAAAGAATTCCAATGACGAGGGTGGAGGATTCAGGGCAGACCGTGTTCTATCAAGTGCAGATGAACGCTCCTTTAGCGCCTTGCATTGTTTGGTATTATTTTATGATTGAGCTGGAGAATTCAGTATATTATTATGGAAACCAGCCTGACCAGTTAGGAGGTACAGGGCGGCTATATGAGACAGAGCCTCCTAGCTATCAAATTACTGTATATAAGAAGGGAGCCGTTACTCCTGATTGGTTTAAAGGTTCCGTGATGTATCAAATTTTCCCAGATCGCTTTTATAAGGAAACAACAGATGGACAGGTTTTAACGGCGCCAAAAGGCAGTGTCTTTCATGCGTATTGGGATAACCATCCTTATTATATTCGTGATGCAGATACAGGAAGGATTGTATCCTATGACTTTTTTGGAGGCAATTTGCAAGGCGTGATTGCAAAACTGCCTTATTTAAAGGAACTTGGCATTAGCGTCATTTACTTTAATCCTATTTTTGCATCTTCTAGCAACCATCGATATGATACAGGAGACTATAAAACCATAGATGCTATGCTTGGTGACAACCAAACTTTCGCGGCATTGTGTAAAAAAGCAAATGAGTACGGTATTTCTGTAATTTTAGACGGTGTTTTTAGTCATACGGGCAGTGATAGCATTTATTTCAATAGGGAGGGTAATTATCCTGAGGTGGGTGCTTACCAGTCTAAGGAATCTGCTTATTATAATTGGTATCGGTTTAAAAAATATCCCCATTCTTATGAGGCTTGGTGGGGAATTGATACAATGCCTAATGTGGAAGAGAGTGAACCTTCTTATATTGATTATATAATTGATGGGAAGGATAGTGTGATTAAGCAATGGCTTCGGCTGGGAGCCAAAGGATGGCGTCTTGATGTGGCAGATGAGCTGCCAGATGAATTTATAAAAAAGATCTATAAAGCCATGAAAAATGCGGACCCGGATAGTGTATTGATTGGTGAAGTCTGGGAAGATGCTTCGAATAAGGAAAGCTATGGAAAGCTCAGAAAGTATCTGCAGGGAGATGAATTAGATTCAGTAATGAATTATCCCTTCCGAGGGATTGTATTGGATTTTATCCTTGGCCGAATGGATGCTTTTGAAGTCCATCGACGATTTATGAGCCTGGCAGAAAATTACCCGATTCAAAACTTTTATGCGATGATGAATTTAATTGGCAGCCATGATGTGACCAGGATATTAACCTTGTTGGGAGAGGCTCCATCTCCGGATAGTTTGACTGTTGCTCAGCAGGCAGTATATCGTCTGTCTACTGAAAAACGGCAATTAGGAATTGCTAGATTGAAAATATTGGTTCTATGGCAAATGACCTTTCCTGGTGTTCCCTGCATTTATTATGGAGATGAGGCTGGCGTAGAAGGATTCAAGGATCCTTTTAATCGCGGAACCTATCCTTGGGGTCAAGAGGATACGGAATTGCTGGTATGGTATAAACAGGTAATTGCACTGCATAACCGTTATGATCTTTTTAAGGCGGGAGAGTGGATTTCACTGCCTGTCCATGAACAGGTATATGGATATATTCGCAAAATTAGTAATGGAAAGAATGTTTTTAGTCAATCGGCTCAGGATAACACAGCTGTAATCCTTTTGAACACCAGTGTCGATCAATCCATAATTGTGGAAATTCCGATTCGCAAGTGGTGCCATGGTGTTATGATCGATATATTGAATAATGATCAGGAAATTCGGATTATAAAGGGAATACTGACCATATGTTTACAGCCTTTGGAAGGGAAGGTTTTGCTTCAAAGGGAAAAGAGCTTTTTTCCGCGTCAGGCAGGAATACTCTTACATCCGACATCGTTGCCTTCTAAATATGGTATTGGAGATTTGGGGCAAGAGGCGTATGAATTTATTGATTTTTTACATAAGAGCAAACAGAAATTATGGCAGGTACTGCCTCTAAACCCTGTCGGAGATAGTCACTCTCCTTATCAGTGTCCTTCTGCCTTTGCAGGCAATCCTTTGCTGATATCCATAGATAAATTAGTAAATCAAGGACTTTTGACAGTAGATGACTTAGGACAGGTTCCCCAATTTAATGATGAGCAAGTAGCGTTTTCTGATGTGAAAGAATACAAAGAATCCTTATTTCTAAAAGCGTTTACAACTTTTAAACAGCAGAGTAGATTGCAGGATTATGAACGTTTTTGCACGACGCATCATAGCTGGCTTTTGGAGTATGCATTGTTTATGGCCCTAAAAAACTTTTTTAAGGGGCAGCCATGGCATCTGTGGCCTAGAGAGGTTTCTCTGCGGGAACCGAAAGCACTAAAAAAGTATAAAAATTTGCTAGCGGATGCTATTGACTATCATATCTTTTTGCAGTTTATCTTTTTTAGACAATGGGAAGACGTTAAGCAGTATGCAAGGCAAAAGAATATCAGTATTATTGGAGATATTCCTATTTTTGTGGCTCACGATAGCTGTGATGTCTGGGCAAATCGGCAGCTCTTTGATTTAGATGAAAATGGCAATGCGCACACAGTGGCCGGAGTTCCGCCTGATTATTTTAGTAAGACGGGACAATTATGGGGTAACCCTCATTATCATTGGAAGGAAATGGAGAAGAATGATTATCGCTGGTGGAGAGAACGGCTGCAGGTCTTATTTTCCTTAGTTGACATCGTTCGTGTTGATCATTTTCGTGGTTTTGAATCCTTTTGGGAAGTTCCTGCTTCAGCAGAAACTGCAGAGAAAGGGCAATGGGTAAAAGGCCCTGGAGAACGATTCTTTCGTATTTTGCGGCAATATCTAGGTCCGCTGCCTATTATTGTAGAAGATCTGGGAATCATTACTCCGGAAGTGGAAGATTTAAAATATGAACTTTCTTTTCCAGGTATTAAGGTACTGCAGTTTTTATTTTGTTATGATCAAGAGGGACGGTGCATACCGTTTACGTGTGAAAAAAATGTAGTTGTATATACCGGAACTCATGATAATGATACAATTAGCAGCTGGTATGAAAAACTTGTTGCAGAAGATCTGACATTAGCAAAATGTGTGCAGCAGGAAATTGGGCTAGATGAGAAAGATGGAATTGCTCCATATTGGAAATTCATAGAATTCTTATATAAGTGTAATGGGGATACTGCGATTATTCCTTTACAGGATCTTTTGGGATTGTCGGATATAACTAGAATGAACCTTCCTGGCACTGTGGGCGGTACGAACTGGGTATGGCGGCTGAAGAAGAGACTTCTGACCAATGAGATTAGCAGCAAGCTGGCTGAACTTACAGAGAGGTATGCACGATAATACTTAAAAAATATGGATATATAAAGGGCAATATTTGTAAAAACTATTGACGAGGTAGAGGAGGAGATAGTAAAATTAAATCAATACCGAACCGGTATGGTATGGTATTGATTGATAAAGGAGGTATCTACGTGCAGTTCAACCAAGCCACTGACTATGCTTTCCGTGTCATTATGCATTTAGCAGAACTGCCAGAAGGAGAATTAGCCAATAGCCAAGCAATTGCTGAAGAGCAAAATATACCAGCAGGTTTTTTACAAAAAATTATGCGTTCTTTAGTTAAAGGAGAATTGGTAAAGTCCTATCGGGGGGTAGACGGAGGCTTTGTTTTGGCTATGCCATCTGAAAAAATCAGCCTCTTAGATGTAATTGAAGTCATGGAAGGGCCTTTGGATTTGCAACGGTGTTTAAAAGAAGATTCTGCCTGCACCAGAGGGGGCGGGGCAAAATGTTCCGTACATGCTTCACTAGCTGTGATTCAAGCAGATTTCACAATGGCTTTAAGTAAAGTTAATTTTGCTGAATTAGTGGGAAAAAATAAAGAAGAGAGGTAGGAGAACAATATGGAAGAAGTGCTTTTGGCACGATGGCAATTTGCTATTACGACAGTATATCACTTTTTATTCGTACCGTTGACATTGGGATTATCTGTATTAGTGGCTGTAATGGAAACGATGTATGTAAGAACAGGCAATGAAACTTATAAAACAATGACTAAATTTTGGGGAAAATTATTTTTAGTTAATTTTATTATGGGTGTGGTAACAGGAATTGTTCAAGAATTCCATTTTGGAATGAATTGGGCTGAGTATTCTCGTTTTATGGGGGATATTTTTGGTGCGCCGCTAGCATTAGAAGCTTTATCAGCATTCTTTCTAGAATCGACCTTCCTAGGATTGTGGATTTTTGGATGGGATCGCTTATCGAAAAAAATGCATGTAACTTGTATGTGGTTGGTGGCCTTTGGCAGTAATTTGTCTGCGTTTTGGATATTGGTTGCCAATTCTTTTATGCAATCTCCTGTGGGGTATGCGCTTCGTAATGGACGGGCAGAAATGACCGATTTTATGCAGGTGATTACCAATCCGTATGTATGGGGGCAATTTCCTCACACCATTTTAGGGGGATTAGTAACTGCTGGTGTATTTGTAACAGCCATTAGTGCTTACTATTTATTAAAAAGACGTCATTTGCCTGTGTTTAAACCTTCGATCAAAATCGGTTTGGCATGTATGTTAGTAAGCACATTATTAGTAATGGGTACAGGACATTTACAAGCTCAGTTTCTCGCTAAAAAACAACCTATGAAGATGGCAGCTATGGAGGCCTTATGGGAATCTGCTGATCCTGCACCTTTTGCAATTGCAGTAGTGGTGGATCAAAACAACAAAAAGAATTCTTTTGAAATTGGTATTCCTGGTGCATTATCTTTTCTAGCTTATGATAAGTTTTCAGGGGAAATTAAAGGAATTAACGAGCTGCAGGAAGCTGCAGAGAAAAAATATGGACCGGGTAATTACACCCCTAATATTACGCAATCCTTTTGGACATTTCGTGTCATGGTACTATCTGGGCTGTGGATGATGCTAGTGGCAGCGTTGGGTGCATTCTTCTTTTATAAGAAACGTCTAGAAGAAAGTCCTTTTATTCTTAAATTATTATTGTGGAGCTTGCCATTCCCGTACATTGCGAATTCTACAGGTTGGATCTTGACGGAAGGTGGGAGGCAGCCTTGGATTGTGGTAGGCTTACAAAGAGTAAGTGAGGGCGTGTCGACAAATGTGACCAGTACTGAAATCTGGATTTCGATGATAGGTTTTACGGTACTGTATGGAGCATTAGCGGCAGCAGCTGTTTACTTAGTTCGTAAGTTTATTTTAATCGGACCTGTGGATGAAAAACCCGTTCTAAGTGTGCTGACGAAGAAGAAGGAGGCGACATTATGGAACTAAATGTCTTGTGGTTTATTTTAGTGGGAGTCTTATTTACCGGCTTTTTTTTCTTAGAAGGTTTTGATTATGGTGTTGGTATGCTTTTGCCCTTTATCGGGAAAAATGATGTAGAACGTCGAATTGTAATTAATACAATCGGTCCATTTTGGGATGGTAATGAAGTATGGATGATTACTGCAGGCGGAGCCTTATTTGCAGCTTTCCCTCATGTTTATGCAACTATGTTCAGCGGATTTTATATGGCGTTATTTTTAATGCTGGTGGCATTGATTCTGCGGGGGGTAGCCATTGAATTTCGCAGCAAAGATGAAAATTCTAAGTGGCGCGGTACATGGGATTGGATGATCTTTCTTGGTAGTGCCCTGCCGGCACTGCTTTGGGGTGTTGCTGTTACCAACTTGATTCAGGGGATACCTATTAATGAGAAGATGCAGTATGCCGGAACTTTCTTTGATTTATTGAGTCCGTATACGTTAGTAGGCGGAATTGCTTTCTTGTTAGTGTTTTTATTTCATGGGGCATTGTTTCTGACTCTTCGGGTGGAAGGAGAGCTCATCGAACGATCGCGAAAAGCGGCAGTAAAAATTGGTTTGCTTGCAGCTTTGGTCTTTTTAAGTCTTGTAGGCTTAACATATGCCAATACGGATTTGTTTAAAAGTGGATTAGCCACCAGCGCCTTGTGGGGGGCAGTAGCAGTTTTTGTCGCTGGTTACATTCTGCTTTGGTTAAAGAGATATGGCTGGGCTTTCACTATGAGCGGATTGGCGATTGCTTTTACTACAATAGCCTTTTTTAGCGGCTTATTCCCGCGTATTATGGTGTCAAGTTTAGATCCAAAGTGGAGTTTAACCATTCACAATGCAGCTTCGAGTGCTTATACTTTGAAGATTATGTCCTTTGCAGCTCTGGCTTTAGTACCTATCGTATTGGCCTATCAAGGATGGACCTATTGGGTATTTCGTAAACGGGTTACGGCAAAAGAGTTAGAATATTAAATGATGAATGGGCGTGTCGCAAAACGTTTATTGAAATCGTTTTGCGGTACGCCTCTTTTTTAATAAAAAAGCAGAAATCTCTTGTTGATCGGAAGAAAAAAAGAAGTCGTAGCTAGATTATGGGCATAACAAAACAGAGGAATCGACTTCCCTTCAAAAAAATTATATACCGTTATCAGGACGCTTTGGGAATATGCAAATAACTTCCACAACGACCGTTTTGGATTTTGTTGTGGAGTTTCTTTAGGTTGTATGCCATGCACAGCAATAGAAATTCAGTATGCACTTTAACTTGACTACGCATCAAAAATCGCCGAAAGCCCATGTCCTCTTTAAGAACCCCAAAAGCTCCCTCGACTTGAATCGA
>NZ_FOTS01000079.1 GCF_900114615.1 Pelosinus propionicus DSM 13327
CTACATAGCAAACTACTTAGCCAAATACGCCTCTAGTTGTTCCCTCGTTGGATATCCATCATAATCCCCTCTGACCATTACAGCCATGGAACCAATAGCATTTCCCCGCGTAACGGCTTCGCCCAAAGATAGACCTTCACGCATGGCCGATAATAAGCCAACAGCAAAACCATCGCCAGCACCAACCGTATCAACAACTGTCTCCACTTTAAAACCGTTTTTGTAACCTTCTATTATAGAGCCATCCCTTTCACGAATGGAATAATAAGCACCATCGGCACCATTTTTCATGATAACAAATTGATTGCCTTTCTCATGAAAAAACTTTGAAACCTGTTCCCAGTTAGTTGTTCCTACCAATAATTCAGCTTCATGTAATCCTGGTAATATTAAATCCGACATTTCAGCAATTTCCAGCAGCGTTTCCTTTGCTTCTTGAGCCGTCCAGAGTTTTAGGCGGATATTAGGATCAAAGGAAATCATAAGTCCATGTTTTTTTGCCATCTTGATGGCGGTGAATAGAGCGTCTTTACTACTAGGGCTAAGGGCTGGAAAGATGCCTGTTATATGAAGTATTTTTCCATTCTCAAAATAACTCTCTTGCAGCATCTCTGGTGTGAAATTAGCTGCAGCTGAATCTTTCCGATAATAATACACTTGGGGATCTCCCCCATCATTTCGTTCTTTCACAAGCATACCTGTAGAATGCACCAATGATACAGTTATAGCAGATGTATCAACACCTTCACCAGAAATGGTATTACGTATATACGTGCCAAAAGGATCATTACCAATTGCACTTATCCATCCAGTCTGATGCCCTAATCTAGCTAAACCAATTGCAACATTAGATTCCGCCCCAGCGAGATGGCGGGAAAAATCTGAAACTAATTCCAGTGCTTTTCCTTGGTTTGCAATCAACATAACCATACTTTCTCCGATTGTCATCACTTCCGGCATGATTTTTTAAACACCTCCATAAACTAACTTTATTAACTTAATTAATTAAGTTAATTTAATAATATCACATTCTAACTATTTATCAAGCTCTTGCTTATGATTTATTGTTAAGCAAGTCTATTTTTTTAATTCTTCTATCATTTTGCGTTATTTTTTATTAAGCCTATTGACTTTGAGTATACTCCAGATTGTAATATAAAATAAAAACACTTTTAACTCGTATTAGAGAGAGGAAAGCCTCCAAATATGTTAATAGAACTCTTCACAATCGTAAGGGAGGAACTAGTGAGAAGAATATTATTTATAGGTAGTTTTTTGATCTGTTCATTAAGTTTTGCAATGCACGGTTGGGCAGAATGTCTTATTTCCGAAACTAGCGAGACATTGTCTGCGTGGACTGGATGCATGACGACGCCAGTCTCAACCGTTGATTTCCAGCAAAGGCAGGCCTCCATAAGTTCTCTAATGCAGAAATGATACAAATTGATCCGCAACAAGACGTTATTCAGAAACCTATTCCTACTTCCATTTTTAATCAAAGTCCTGGTGCCACGCTCTTATATCCGGTTTATGCCTGGATTCCAATCAGCGGAGCAGAAACGTATGAGGTGGAAATACTGGATGATTTGCCGGAGAATCCCAACGGAACTCTTCCATCCATCCACAGAATCGACTCAGCTTTTGCTATAGGGTTTGACTACTATGATAAAAATCCTAGAATAGCTGAGAAACCTTTTTACTGGAGGGTACGAGGTCTTGACCAGAATGGAGCCCCAGTTGGCGTATACTCGGATGCTGGACAATTTAGTGTTAATCCCACTATGCATGCTGCTGTGGCGACTTTTGGCGATAGCATTACTCATGGCGGCGGCAGCGTTTCCTATTCACCGGCAGATTGGGAGTACAGTTATCAATATTATCTTAATTTCCCAAGCATAAACCTTGGGAAAAGCGGCGATACCAGTGAAACAATGGTTGAGAGATTTGAACGGGATGTTTTACCTTTTCACCCTCAGTATCTCATCATTTTAGCTGGTACAAACAGTCTGCGTGGAGGGGCAACAGCAGAAAATATTATTGCAGATTTGAAGATGCTAAAAGAAAAATGCCTTATCAACAATATCCGTCCTGTATTGTTGACACTGCCGCCAATTAATCCGGAAAATATCAAAAAAGTATTTGATGAGCCTACAGCTCCGGATTGGCAGGAACAAATGCAGTTAGTTAACGATTTTGTTCGGACTCAGGTACACATCGATGTAGCACATGAAATGAAATATAGCAATGGAATCCTTCCTTCGAAATTGGCAACTGACGGGCTGCATTTGGATATTGAAGGGAAAAAGAAAATTGCCGCTGCCGTAAATGCCAACTGGGATCGTATTATAGAATTGGCCTGGCAAAGCAGTCTCGAATGATTCACCACGCTTTCAAATAAAGGCCATGCAATGAGAAATATAATATATTTTTATATCTTGTCAATTTGATTCTCTCTGTTTGATTCCATTTTAGTAATAACTGCTATTCTCCAGACCTTCGTAGTTCTTTTTCCTTTTCAACTACTTTCTGTTCATAGCTTGCAATTTTATAATCCAGACGTTCCAGCGTATTTTTCATATCTTCCATTCTCGCGACGAGCTGATTACGCTGCTCAATAAAGAGTTCTTTTCTTGCCTCGACTGTTTCGTCCCCTTGTTGAAACAGCCCAACATACTCAATTAATACTTCAATGGGAAGACCTGCACCTCGCATACATTTGATAAACTCGACCCACTTACAATCTTCCTCCGTATAATCTCTGATTCTGCTTTTATTGCGATTCACACGAGGAATGAGTCCGATGCGTTCGTAATAGCGAAGTGTGTCCTGGGGCATATCATATTTTTGACTTACTTCTGTAATCGTCATGCTGTTTCACCTCTATTCTTACTATTATAATACTTGGATTCACAAAGTCATCTTGTCACAAAGAAAATCACATTGCTCTTTCAAGAATCTTTTGGCTTACATCCAATGTAATATCCCCTGTTTCTGAAAGTGCCGTCATCCCATGATCCTTCAGCTGTTCAACAATAACCGGTATTTTATCCGCTCCAACACCATATTGGGAAAGGTGCGTTTTTATACCAAGGCCTTCAAAGAATTCTCTAGTTTTCAGAATGGCCAAATCGATCTTTTCCTCTTCGCTGCCGCTCTCTATGTGCCATACACGCGTAGCATACTGCAGAAGTTTAGCGCGTTTTTGCTCGCGTCTTACCTCAAGTAATGCTGGCAATACAATCGCTAACGTCTGTCCGTGATCTATGCCAAATAATGCAGTAAGCTCATGTCCGATCATATGAGTCGTCCAGTCCTGCGGAACCCCGGCACCAATTAACCCATTCAATGCAAGAGTAGCACTCCAAACATGATTTGCACGTGCATCATAATTTTCCGGTTCAGCAATGGTAGTGTCCCCTATTTCAATCAATGTGAGTAAAATCCCTTCAGCGATTCGGTCCTGTACCTTGGCATCCACAGGATAGGTGAGATATTGCTCCGTAGTATGCACAAATGCATCAACCACTCCATTGGCAACCTGAATCTTGGGAAGTGTAAAAGTTAAAGTCGGATCTACTATTGAAAATTTAGGAAACGTTAACACACTCATTACGGGGTATTTTCCATGCCCATAGCTGATTACAGCACCATTATTCATTTCAGAGCCAGTAGCAGGCAAAGTAAGCACGGTACCGAATGAAACTGCCTTCCCTGCTACATCCAAAGGAATCAGCGATAAACCATATTGGAGCAGATCATGGGAATCCCCATCATAATAAGCCGCAAGGGTTATGAATTTAGTTCCATCGATAACAGAACCACCGCCGACAGCAAGGATAAAATCAATTTTCTCATTGCGTACAATTTCTACGGCTTTTACCAATGTTTCGTAACGCGGATTTGGCTCTATACCACCGAATTCAAAAAACGTTCTGTTCCCAAGCATCGTTTTAACCTTGTCGATAAGACCGCTCTTTTTAGCACTTCCACCTCCATAGGTAATTAAGACAGTCGCTTCAGTCGGAACATACGTACCAATACTCTCAAGCCTATCCTTGCCAAATATAATATGTGTCGGATTATAAAAATCAAAGTTTAACATGATTCAGCCTCCTAACGATTCTTATATTATCAGTATAAATCTTGGAGTTCACTTCAAGTCAAGTTTTCTTATCACATTCATCTGGTGGCATGCATCACTCTTTACTTGCTAAATAGTGCAGCCGCCTGTTTCATTTTATGAATAATCTCTACACCAAATGGACAATTTTTCATACATAACCCACATTCGATGCACTCACTTGCATGATGCTCCAATAAGTCATAATGATTCTTTAGTGTTTCTGGAACCTCTTCTTGGATGAATGCTAAATCTAAATATTTATTTACGGATGCAATATCTATCTTTTTCGAGCATGGGGCACAGTGTCCACAATACATACAATGTCCGCTAAAAGAACTCCTTGGAGCATTTGCAAGAACTTCACTATAATCTTTCTCTTTAGCACATGCAGTAACATAGGCGGTTGCTGCATGTATTTGATCAGTAGTCGATACTCCAACCATTACAGAAGCAACTGCGGGCCTGGTTAAACAGTAATGTAAACACTGTACTGGGGTCAATGCTTTTTCAAAGGGCGATTGTTTGTCACTTAACAGCACTCCGGCAGCATATCCTTTCATAACGGTTAAAGCCACACCCGCATTTTGACAGGTTTGGTATAACTTATCGCGCTTTGGGTCAATACCTTCATAGGTCCTGTTTTTAAAAGTACTTTCTTCAAATAGTTTATATACATCCTCAGTGGCTGGCAGCATATCATACGCAGCATTAATGCTAAATAAAATTACATCAATGATTCCTGTTGCCATTGCGCGAAAAGCAATATCTGTATTATGCGTTGATATTCCTAAAGACTTAACGACCCCTCTTGCTTTTAATTCTTTGGCATATCTAATGATTTCTCCATTAAATATGCTGTCAAAATCGTTTTGGTCATCCACATAATGAATCATCCCTACATCAACATAGTCTAACTGCATTCTAGTTAAAAAGTCTTCATATGCGCTGACGACTTCATGAATATCTCTGGTACGTCGATATTGTCCATTATCCCAGGTAGAACCTAGATGCCCTTGAATCACAATACTGCTTCGAGGATATTTGCTTAGCACTTTGCCAACATTACTTCTCACTTTCGGATTTGAATTGTATAGGTCAATGAAATTAATACCGTCCTTGACTGCGCAATCAATCATTGCTTCACAGTCTTCATAACCTTTATTTTCAAATCCTTCACCGCCAATCCCTATGGCACTTACCTTAATCCCTGTTCTTCCGAGCTGTCGATATTCCAAGTAACCACCCCCATAATGATCTCAAAAAGGAAGTTAGGATGCTTCAAACGTATCCGCTACATCCTTTAACGCTTTGGTAATCTCAATATGCTGAGGACAATGTTTTTCACACTGCTTACATCCGATACAGTCTGATGCTTTACCATGTTTTTTTGCGTAGTTATTATAATAGACCTGTTGTATCGAAAACGCTGTTTTTAACGATTGCTTCTCCGTATTGTATAATGCAAAATACTTGGGGATGGCTATATGTTTCGGACAGTCGTCTACACAATACTGGCAGGCTGTACAAGGAACCGCAATAGCTTCATTAATAGTCGTTACAGCTTGTTTTACAATATCATATTCTTCCTGCACCAATGGCTTAAACTCCTGCATATATCCTGTATTATCCAGCAGCTGTTCCTTGTCAGACATCCCACTTAACACCATCATAACTCCCTGAAGGCTTGCTGCATAACGAACAGCCCATGATGGTATGGACAAATCAGGATGATACCCTCTAAATAATTTTTCTGCTTTTTCAGGTACATTCGCAAGGTTACCACCCTTGACAGGTTCCATAACAATAATCGGTTTATTGTGTTTTCTTGCGACTTCATAGCATTTTCGTGACTGAATACTTTCGTTATCCCAATCCAGATAATTAATCTGCAGCTGAACAAAATCGACTTCCGGATGCGCTGTCAGGATTTCGTCTAATAATTCTGCATGATCATGAAAAGAAAATCCCATCTGTCTAATTTTTCCTGTCTTTTTCTTTTCTTCAATAAATGCAAAGCTATCGAATCGTTGAGCCGTCTCATAATTCGTTACACCCAGGTTATGAAGGAGATAATAATCAAAGTACTCTACACCGCATTTTTCTAACTGTTCGTTAAAAATTCTTTCCTGATCTTCCTTGGTTTTCAAAAACATAGTTGGCAATTTTGTAGCTACGGTGAAGCTGTCTCTGTGATGCCGCTTTACTACAGCCTCTCGAATTGCGATCTCACTATTGCCAGCATGATACATATAAGCGGTGTCAAAATAAGTAAAGCCTCTTTCCAGAAAAGTATCCACCATTTGATTTAACGTATCCATATCAATACTGGTCGGATCTTCCTGATTTTCTACTGGTAATCGCATAAAGCCAAATCCTAATTTTTTCTGTTCCATTCTTATTTCCTCCTGTTCTTTTTTACAAGCGCAGCAAACCAGTTACCTCGTTCAGGCACCTGGCTCACTACCGAAAAGCTTTTTACTTTTTTACAAATTTGTCTTCACGGGCACTGTAGCGCGGTCCAATATTGGGATACTTCTTTACTATGCTTTCGATCTCCGTCAGCTCCTTAGCAGTCAGAGTTACATCTGCCGCACCTTTATTTTCTTCCAAATATGTTCTGCGTTTTGTCCCAGGAATCGGAATGATGTTATCACTTTGCGCCATTACCCATGCTATTGCAAGCTGCGCAGGTGTACAATTTTTACTTGCGGCAAATTCGGCAAATTCAGCCGCTAATTTTTGATTATTATCTAAATGTTCGCCATTATAACGCGGCAGATTTTTGCGGAAATCGTTGGATGCAAGAGTACTTATATTGAGATTGTTTGTAATTAATCCACGGCTTAGCGGTGCAAACGGAACAAATGTTATACCTAACTCTTTTGTTAATGGAAGAACCTCTTTTTCCACTTCACGGGTGAGTAATGAGTATTCACTCTGTACTGCCGTTATGGGGTGGACAGCATACGCCTTTTTCAGATCCTCTGGTGTACACTCACTTAAACCTAAGTAACGCACTTTGCCTTCCTTTACCAGTTCAGACATGGCACCTACTGTTTCTTCTACAGGAACAGCAGGGTCAACACGATGTGCATAATACAG
Organism: Pelosinus propionicus DSM 13327; assembly: GCF_900114615.1. Taxonomy (GTDB): domain Bacteria; phylum Bacillota; class Negativicutes; order DSM-13327; family DSM-13327; genus Pelosinus; species Pelosinus propionicus. Next base: position 7,226 of record NZ_FOTS01000079.1, read on the forward strand.
GTCAATGGTCTCAATTTTCAAACGTCTGAGACTACCCTCAACGGCCTGTTTCATCCACTTTGGTGAAGCGTCAAGATACGTATCACCGCCAACAAATGCGTCTCCTTTTGCATCTCTTACACGAAAAGCAAATTTTGTTGCAATAAAAATCTGATTGCGGTTCGGAACCAGCACCTTAGAAATCAATTCCTCATTTGCGCCATTTCCATAAATATCAGCCGTATCCCAAAAGTTGATTCCAAGTTCTAATGCATATTGCAACGTGGCAATACTTTCTTTATCATCTTTCTGACCGTAAGCAGTGCTCATTCCCATGCAGCCTAATCCAACTGCTGATACATCCATGCCTGTCTTTCCTAACTTTTTGTATTTCAACGTTATACCTCCCTTAGCTTACTTGTTTTTACTTTTCTATCATTTTTTTATTATCTTAACTTTACCACTTAGAGTTTACTCTAAGTCAATAGTTTTTTTATTATTAATTAAATCGCATGAAACGTAGTCCATTTTCCACTTATATATCGGTATACAAAAATGATGGTCTTAACAATCCAATCAATAAACATAGCAACCCATGTACCGAACATTCCCATACCAAAATAAATACTTAACAAATAAGCGAGTGCAATACGACAGAAAAACATCGATAAAACGCCAATAATCATGGGAAACCTGGCATCTCCTGATGCGCGAAAAGCCTCTTCTTCGTCAATAACAGACTATATCTTTTATCAACAATGGGCAAAACCCCTACACCAAAACAAATGGTGGAGATTAACAACTATTGGCATGAACAGAATGGGAAGAGATGGTTGTTCATGACAGATAAGTACATCCTCATAAACCTGAGAAGAATAGATATCATCCGCCACCCTAATTTGCAGATTTCTAATATTCCCTTTATACATGAAGAGTATTTTGTGAAAAGGAAAATGAAATTTAAATCACCGGTTGCCGCCAGAAATGCTGAAGAAATGCTTGAGCTATATGAGCGGGAAACTCTCATGTACGGTTCTAAGACCAAGGGAAAGGAGCAACCCCTTTTCTTTAGTCGATTTTACTAGTGCTAACTTTCAGGGCTTACCACGTTCACATAGAGCGATATCAAGTATCAATAGGAATGCTTTTATAAAACAATAAAAAGAGAGCTTATTCAGGACGCTCATTTCGAGACACCTAAACAAGCTCAGCAAGAAATCTTTAAACATATTGAATTATCTTGCAACACCAAAAGAATGTATTCCTCTTCTGAGTATCTTTCCCCTGCCCAATTTGAGGGGTTGAATTCATAAAAGTTGCTTAATTTTGTGTTTAGTTTATCTTAATAATTCCACCTTTTCCTCTTATCTTAGTGTGAAGTTTATCATACTATTTCCAGATTTTAGGCAGGGATAGTGTACGAATTTTGGGGTCCACTCCAAACCGTCCCCCAAAATAAATTATCCAAAAAAAGAGCCAGAAACTCTTTAAATTTAAAGTTTCTTGGCTCTTTTCATCATTTTTCGTGCCAGGTTCACTATAAAGAAACAAATTCTATAGAAGTCTCTCCTTTAATATTTTTATGGGCATATTCCCCAACAAGCATATTAGCTACTAAAAATGGTAATGTCCGTAAAATCAGCTCCAACACAGATCAGCCATTATTCCTGTTCTAATGTTATTAACAGTCATAATTCCATTAAGGGTAGCCTATAATGCGCAAAGAGCTTTGATTAAATGACAAATTATAGGATAGAGCAAATCGTATAAACTGAGGAAAAAGCCATCATGATAAAAATAATTTTCTGAAACAGGTTCTGCGACAGGTAAGGGAAAAGTAGATTCCCTAAAATCAGTCCAACAATAGCAGCTGGTAGCATCGTAACCGTGTGACTGACAGCAGTTGATAAATCCTTCTGAGAGATAATAAAACCTATAATTGCAGTCAGATTTAGAAAAGCAAAATAGACGATGCTAGTGGCTCGCATAGATGTCTTCTCACGGTTGCTTAAGGTGAGATAAAGGATAAGGGGCGGACCTGGCAAGGCAGTAGATGTGTTGAGAATGCCAGATATTAAGCCCACAATAAAGCTTTTTCCCTGAGTTTCTTGTATTGACTTGCAGCTAATCTGCTTGACAAGTAAAAAAAATAATATAAGCAAGCTAATGAATATCTTCAGCATATTACTCGGTACAAAATGATAAATGACAAGCCCCATTGGCTGGCCAAGAAGCGATCCTAACGACAGTATCAGCACAAACTTCCAGTCAACATTTTTACGCAGAATAACACTAAATACTACACTAATTGCCAGTGATAGTATCTGAAGAATCAGTACCACTTCTTTAGGATCATAAATGATGATCAAAAGCGGAGCGGCTATAACCGCCAAACCAAATCCAGTCAGTGACTGCATAAATGATGCAACCAATATGATGACGACTGCTGAAGACCATAAATAGGTCTGAAAAAAATCATACATAACATTCAGCCTCTCATTTATCGGAATCAATGTATTTATTCACTTTAAAGCACTTTATACACAGCATTGCAGTCTTCTTTACCCATACCTGACTGCTCCGCTTGTTCATAGAACTTCTTTGCCTGTTTGGTAAATCTGGCATCATAGCCCCAGCCATCTGCCATCTTACAACCTAATCGAACATCTTTAAGCGCAAGACTTACACCAAAACGATTCGCAAAATCATTATTTAAAATCCACGGTCCTCTCACTTGTAACTGAAAGGAGTTTGCCCCTGTTTCAACCAGCAGTTCTTGAAACTGCTTGGCTTCAATGCCCGCTCGTTCTCCTAGGCGCAGACCTTCTGATAATACTGTCAGATTAGTCATGCCAATCATATTACTGATAAGTTTAAAGGCATACGCTTGTTTTACCCCACCTAAATAATGCACAGGCGCTCCTACTATATTTAAAACAGACAGCACCTTATCAAAGGTAGCCTTATCTCCTCCGGCAAAAATTGGTTGTTCGGCTTTCTCAGCTTGAGCCGGTCCTTTACCAAGGGGACAACCGATAAAGCCAATGCCCCTAACCCTTGCAAAATCCTCTATCTCCTCAGCAGTACTAGGATCAATCGTACTTACATCAATATAAACACTACCTTTTTTCATTATGGTTAATAAACCATTCTCCGACATCATAACGTCTTTAATATGAGATGGTAAAGGGAGACTGGTAAAAACTACATCACAATCAACCATATCCTCGACACTCGCGGCAGCCGATCCGGTAGTTCCCACAGCTAAAGTCTGTTGTATAGCATCATTACTTAAATCATACACTAATACATTTTTACCATCTCTAATAAGATTTCTGGCTAAAGGCCCCCCCATTAAACCTAAACCGATATAACCTATTTTCATATTTAGTCCCCCCTATATCATTGAGAAATTTTAGCTACCTAATTTCTTGGATACATTGACACACGTCTCTATCAAACGTAATGCCCATCCCTCCGCTATCTCTGATGAAAAACGGAAGGCCGGTCCCGAAATACTAATGGCAGCGATTGGCTTTTTACCTTGAAAGATTGGCGCAGCAACACAAACTATCCCCAACCTATTTTCTTCCTTATCCAAAGCATAACCCTGGTAACGGATTTGCTTAAGCTGTAATATAATTTGTTGCTTGTCGCATAAAGTAAATGGTGTCATGGCAACTATGTCTGTCTTTTGCAGATAATCTTCTATCTGACTGGCTTCACTGAAGGCCAGTATAGCTTTGCCAGCAGCAGTACAATATAATGTTATCTGCATTCCCATTTGGGATAGAAGTCCAACAGATTCAGGTGTATCAATTTTATCCACATAAACACCTTTATTACCTTCTAACCATATAAGGTGAATAGTTTCCCGGCATTCCTCTGCCAATGACAGCATTAAATCATGTGCAATATTTTTGACTTGTAACGAGTCAAGCACTACATTGCTCAATTGTAAAATTTTTAGCCCTAAACGGTAAAGTCGTGTTTCTTCATCTTTTATAACATAGTTTCTTGCCACTAAAGCATTAAGAATACGATGAATAGTGCTTTTATTTAGTCCAGTACCTCGACTAATATCAGCAATACCTTTACCTGTACTACAAGTAGATAGATATTCCATGATAGCTATTGCTTTTAAAGTTGGATCAATATTACTCTCTGTAACGCTTTCTTTGGCTTCTGATTCTTTCACTACCTTCCCCCCCAGCTACTTTAACAAATGCTTTTTATACTATTCGATTATGGAGTTTAATTTCCTGCCAAACACGTAGTATAGATCTCCGTATTCCAATTATGTGAAAAATAGGGGTAACTAATAGTTATTATAAATCACAGTTATATCTCTTCGGGTTCATCTATCAATAATACACATGCAAAAGAAAGGATCGCTGCAATACCGAAAAATACAAATGTAGCACTATACACTTGGAAGGTATCAAGCAAGAAACCAGCAACGATAGGTGAGATAAACCCCCCCAGATTGCCTACACTATTAACTAGCGCAATAGCTGTTGGATAAGTTGCTTTATTAGCAATACCCATCGGATAGGCAGTAAATCCGGGATATCCAAGTTGCAAAAAGAATCCGATTGTGAATAAGGTAATCCCTATCACAGTTATGTTTTCCGGTATATTTATTAATACGGCCATTAGAACTGCAGTCATTAATGAAGTAATAAGCATGGTTGGCTTGCGGAGTTTGACAAATACTTTATCAGAAAGCCAACCACCGACCGAGGAGCCAAGAAACCCTCCAATCCATGGCAAAGCAGACATAAATCCCATCTTTATGAATGAATAATGCTTTTCAGTAACAAGATAAGATGGTATCCATGTTATCATGCCATTATTAACCACGAGAATCAACATGTAACCAATGGCAGTGAGCCATATATCTTTTGATGTAAATACGTCTTTGCTCTTCTCGAGTTGACGAATTTTCTTTACCCTCAATATTTTACCTAGCCAACCTAGTGACCGATGCAATTTTGTTTGGTTAGAAGCAGATATGCTTTCAGTATCTTTAATGTATTCGATTTCGGCTTCATTACAATATGGGCATTCCTCAGGACGACTTCTCACCCATAAATACCAAATAATTGAAACTACGAATCCTGGTATTGCGAACCAATGAAATACTGAACGCCATCCATAGTTAACCATTATCCAAACGCATAACGGCGGTATTATAATTGGTGCAATCATAGTTGCGCCAACATAACCTATACCTATAGCAGTAGCTTTTTCTTTCGGGGGAAACCAATTGTTAATTGTAGTAGTTATTCCTATAGGAGTCGGTCCTTCTGCTAACCCAAGTCCTAACCTAAGCCATTTTATAGCAAATGCTGAGTGTGTTGTACCAATTAGATAAGTGAATATGGAAAAACCCACTACTGATATCGGTACTATAGTGCGTGTACCAAAGCGCCGATAAAGTAGACTGGAAGGAAGTTGAGTAATCACATATCCTAAAAAGAATAAACTCATTAGGAGCCCTGCTTCTAAATTACTAATTGGATATTCCTGACGCAAATATGGTAAAACTATAGCAAGATTTGAACGATCAGCATATTGAATGAGATAAGTAGTCATAATAATCAAGAGAACAACCCATCGGTATTTTGTTTTCTTTTGCTCTATTCTCTTATCTTCCGCTGCCAGGGCGTCATTGCTATTTTTCTCCTCAAGTTCGATCATTAACTACACCCTCCTATTTAAATTGTGGAGCCTGTCTCCAGGCTCCAGTTAAATTTAATGCGCTGATTTCCTGTAACTTAGACTTACAATCCTTTTTCTATTTTTCAAAGTGTAAGGAAAAAGTCTATTTTAATATTGCTCCTTCATCAGCTGAACTAACTACATTAACATATCGACGCAAATAGCCATGATCAATTTTGGGAGGAATATTTTGAAACTTTCCGCGACGATCTGTAATTGTTGCTTCATTAACCAACAATTCAAGTTTGCGACCAGGTATATCAATTAAAATCTGATCTCCATCTTCAATTAACCCAATCAGGCCACCACTTGCAGCCTCTGGTGAAACATGACCAATACATGGACCTCGAGTAGCACCAGAAAAGCGTCCATCAGTGATTAAAGCTACATCATCCAATCCCATACCAACTAAGTAGGAAGTGGCTGTAAGCATCTCACGCATGCCTGGACCACCCTTTGGACCTTCATATTTGATTACAATCACGTCACCGTGGTTAATTTCCCCCGCAGAAATTGCAGCTACAGCATCATTTTCACTATTGAAAACACGAGCTGCCCCCTGATGGCAAAGCATTTCAGGCTTAACAGCAGTTTGCTTTACAGCAGCACCATTAGGAGATAGATTACCATACAGTATAGCTAAGCTTCCTTGCTGACTGTGAGCCGTTTCAATGGAGCGGACAACATCTTTGTTTCTGTTTTTAGCGCTAACAGCAATCTCACCAATTGTTTGTCCGCAAACAGTTTGTTGCGTACCATCCAATAACGATATCAATTCCTTCATAATTGCCGGGACTCCCCCTGCATCTTCTAGATCCTTTAGTGTATATTGTTGTCCACTAGGTTTAATCTTGGCTAAATAAGGTGTTGAACTACTAATCCTTTGGAAATCTTCTGGGGTTATTTTTATATTAACCTCGTTTGCAATAGCCGGGATATGCAATAAACAATTAGTAGAGCCACCAACTGCCATTGCAACCTTCATTGCATTTTCGAATGCTGAATATGTCAAAATTGAACTGGAATTAAATCCCTTGTTAACTAATTCGACAATGCGGTAGCCACTCTCCTTAGCTATTCTACGTTTTTTCCCTTCTATTGCTAGAGCAGTTGCACAACCGGGCAAAGTAAGTCCAAGAGCCTCTGCCACTACGGACATACTATTTGCAGTTCCCATCATTGCACAGGAGCCAGGCGAAGGTGATAAGCAGCTTTCCATTTCGTCAAAGTCTTCTTCACTCATTAAACCACGTTGCACTTTTCCAGCGGCTTCTTTCAGTTCAAAAGTTGCGAATTCCTTTCCTTCATATCTGCCTGGCATCATCGGTCCACCAGTTACAATTATTGCTGGTAAATTCATTCGCGCGGCCGCCATTAACAGAGATGGTACTGTTTTGTCACAACCACCAACCAATACAACTCCATCATATCGATGTCCTTCTATCATAACTTCAATGGAATCAGCAACAACCTCTCTACTCGGCAACGCATAGCACATACCCTTGTTAGCTTGGGCAAAACCATCACATATTGCAATAGTACCAAATTCAAATGGAATACCTCCAGCAGCATATACTCCGTCACGAATACATTTTACCAATTCATTTAAATGAAAATGTCCTGGATGCATCTCATTATAGGTATTCACAATGGCGATAAAGGGCTTTTCCATTTCTTTGGGTAATACACCCATATTTTTCAGGTGAGCTCGCGGTCCTCCCTTATCCATTCCTACTACCACTTCGCTACTGCGATACTTTTTATCTTTGCTTAACAACGCAATCCCCTCCTATTATTTAAATATCAAGAGATTCAAGGTCAGATATAAGTCTATTTATTTCATTAGAGGTCAATGTCCTCAATGGTAAACGTGGTAATCCAACATTTATTCCCTTAAGCCTTAATGCAATTTTATAAGGAGCTATAGGTGGATACTTTCGCCAAATAGCCCGTAATTTTGTAACAGTATCTTGTGCTTGTAATGCCTGAGACTGATTTCCATTTTGAAGTTGCTCATAGATTTCTACTACTTTCTCTGGGAAAACGGTTGCCGTTGCGGATATAGCCCCAGCTCCCCCCATCAAAACACTAGAATATATCTGTGCATCATTTCCCATCAAAATAGTATAATCCAGAGGTAAAACCTGCTGGAAATTAATAAAATTCATAAAATCCATGCTACTTTCTTTGAGACCAATTATATTGGAGTATTTTGATGAGAGGTTTAGCATAAGTGGCACTGATACAGTATTTTTTGTATTCCCCGGTATGTTATAGATATATAAGGGGAAATCCGGAGCACTTGCAGCAATTGTACCAAAATAGTTTTCCATAGCTGCTTCATCCATACCATAGTAGTATGGAGGAATGAGCGCAGCACCTTGGGCGCCGATATCACGGGAGTGACATGTCAAATGAATTGCTTCATCCAAATGTATAGAACCAGTATGAACAATAATCGGTATTTTCCCTTTTACTTCTCGAACAATGAATTCTACAATTTGCATTCTCTCTTTTTTTGACAAAAGAAGTCCTTCTCCTGTGGAGCCGCAAGGAAAAAGACCGTGCACTCCCCCTTCAACTAAGTAATTAAGCAACTTACTTAAACCATCGAAACTTACTTCTCCTGTGACATCATCCAACGGGGTAACCATTGCTGCGATAACTCCCCGAATCTTCGAATAATTCATAATATACCTCCTCGTATAATAAGTTTTGTAAGCAACAATCCGCCGTTGTTTACAAAACTTATTTTATTTTTTCAACACGTAAAGGAACCCCTTGATGCTAAAATATTTGTAAGAGAATTTAGCAAAGGTAACGTCTTATCCTCCTTGCGAAACCTTTTGGTTATTGCTTATAAAGCTTGACGCCTGCCTTATTCATCAAATACCGCTAACACAGATGTTGCGTCTCTGGGCGAAAGGTATCCAGCAAAATGACTTTCACAGATGAATGCTTATTATGCGAGGCTGCGGTCAGTGAATAAGATCAGGGTATTCCTTTTCTATCTTTCTTATTCTCAGCCAGAAAGGTGGTGAGATTTCTATG
>NZ_FOTS01000051.1 GCF_900114615.1 Pelosinus propionicus DSM 13327
TAGCCATGTAAAGAATCATTTATCTGAATATGCAGCTTTTTACCAGAAGAAGTATGATGAAGTTAAAACTCATCAGCACAAACGCGCACTCGCACTTACTGCTCGTAAATTCATCCGGCTGATTTTTGGATTGCTGGCCAACCATCAGCTTTACTCTCCAAGTAGAGTAAGCCAAAGTTAATAGATCCCATTTATTTACTTTTTCTTCGGCTTGAAGAAGAGGCTTGTTTAGTGCACCCATTTTTTGCGGATTACTTACAAAACTTATTTTTTATGGGCTTGACATATTACCAGATTGCTCTACTTAAGAATTGCTTCTTATATTTTAGTATATGCAGCACCAAGAAGATTGAGTTAATATGTAATGAGTTTTTACATATAGCATGTTAAGAAGTTGGGTATTCTAATTAGAAAGAACGAGAGATTCTTGCACTAAGTTAATTCTTTACAGGCTGGACTTAACAATACCTTAACAATACCTTAACAAAGGAAACTTAGGAATGAGTTACAATTTAACTACAAGAAGTCTTGATGAACTTTTTAAAGAATAATAGATTTAGGTAGGAATAAATAATGGCGCAGCTTAATCTTTCTTCAAAACAGGAGGCTTTGAAATGCAATTAGTAAGTAAAGAACATAAAACGAAATTATTATATGATCATTATATGAGGTATCTGTTTATTGCCAGTGCAAGTCTGATGACAATTATTATTGTCACGATCATTGTATTTGTTGGTGGTCAGGGGCTCTTGACTTTTAAAGAAGTAAGTCCTTTAGACTTCTTTTTTTCAGCGAAATGGGACCCCATGGGGCTGGAATATGGTGCCCTAAGTTTTATTGTAGGTTCTTTGGCAGTTACTGTATTATCCATTTTATTGGGGGCCCCATTAGGATTGGCTGGTGCGATTTTTATGGCTAAAATTGCTCCACCTTGGCTGAGTAAAATTATGAGACCTGCTACGGATTTATATGTAGCGATTCCATCTGTAGTATATGGGTTTGTAGGTTTAACCATTATTGTGCCATTTATTAGAACCTATTTTAATGTAAATATTGGCTTTGGCTTATTGGCAGCTTCGATTATTCTAGCGGTTATGATCTTACCTACGATCGTGAGTATTTCTGAAGATGCTCTTCGAGCAGTACCAAAGAGTCTGGAGGAAGCTTCCTTAGCTTTAGGAGCAACAAGATGGCAAACGATTTGGCATGTACTTTTACCGTCTGCCCTGCCTGGGATCTTGACTTCGATTATTTTAGCGATGGCAAGAGCAGTAGGAGAAACCATGGCAGTGCAAATGGTAATCGGGAATACGCCACAATTGGCTACATCTTTATTTATGCCTACTTCAACGCTGCCTAGTGAAATTGTTGTGGAAATGGGCAATACTCCCTTTGGTTCAGCCTGGGGTAACTCGTTGTTCTTAATGGCATTTGTTTTGCTAGTACTGTCCTTGTTAATGATTATGATCATTCGCCGAATTGCCAGAAAGAAGGTGGTCTAAATGTCTGCGAAAGTTTTTGATAAACTAGCCACGCTGCTAATGTGGCTGGCAGGTATTATAATCTTAGGTATATTGGCAGCGTTCTTACTTTTTATTTTGTATAAAGGGGTACCTGTACTGTCATGGGAGTTTATTTCTGGTAAATCCAGTGATATTCAAGCAGGCGGTGGCGTAGGAGCGCAGTTGTTTAATTCTTTTTATATTTTATTTTTGTCCCTCTTAGTTTCCATACCTTTAGCTATTGGTGCAGGTGTGTATTTAGCTGAGTATGCTAGTGATAATAAGTTGACGGATTTAATTCGTCTGAGTACGGAGAGTTTGGCAACCGTTCCATCTATTGTACTAGGGTTATTTGGCATGATTATTTTTGTCAATACATTAGGTATGGGGTTTAGTATTATTGGGGGAGCATTAACATTAATGCTGCTTAACTTGCCGGTTTTAGTAAGAGTAACGGAAGAGGCGGTGCGAAACGTTCCCGTACACTATCGCGAAGCAAGTTTGGCTCTTGGTGCCACAAAATGGCAGACGATTTGGCGGGTCGTATTGCCAAATGCATTGCCTGGTATTATTACGGGTATTACACTGACAGCAGGCAGAGCATTAGGTGAAACAGCGATCTTAATATTTACAGCTGGTACGACTGTTGGGCGGCAAATTATCAATTTTGATGTGACGGCGGCAGGTGAAACCTTAGCTGTACATTTATGGTACATTATGGCGGTAGGACTCGTGCCTGATAGACTGGAAATTGCCAATGGGTCTGGAGCATTATTAGTCATTACAATTCTTATACTCAATTTGTTATTTACCATACCAAGTAAAATCCTACAACGAAAATTAGGAACAGGCGGTCATTAGAAAAAGTAAGATATTTTAATACATCAAAATGAGGATTTAAGCGAGTTTTAACTTGCTTAAATCCTTGTTTTTTATATGCATGGACAGGAATTTCTAATAAAAATGCTAAACACAGAGGAGGCAAAGTTCTGCTCAGCGTAAGGATGATAGAGGCTGCCGCCATAAGGTCAGTAGCGTCTAATGCATTTTAGTAGTAAAAAAATACATTTTGGTAAAAGCTATAATGAAGCTTGAGGAGGTGGCGGTATGAAAAAAAGTACGAGCAGTAATCTAATTACAGCAATCAAAGATTTTTTAGTATATCAGCCGCCTGCTCAGCCCACTCCTTTTGTTTTGACTGAGACACAGGCGGAGAAGGCAGAAAACGAAGGTAAATTCTGTCCTTCTGCTGCTGTCACAGAGGGGATACGAGAGCTAGAGTTCATGGTTAATTATGCCAAAAAATTAGATGCGTTTATGAAAAAAAGCAGTAAAGAGCTGCGAAGTAAGGAAAAGCATGAAGTAGTCAAAAAAATTAAAGCTGAATTTGAGATGATACAAACTGAGTGGAAAGAAATAAAAAAACATACGATACAGAATCATAGCATTGATGGTATGTATAATAATGCTGTGATTAGTACGGATATTAATGAAAATCAAAATATTTTAGAATCCATTTATCAGTTGCCTCTTAATAAAGATGTGGTAATTCGAAATATTACCATTTCAGACCAGCCTAAGATAAAAGTTCTAGTTATATTTATGGATGGACTTATTGATAAGAAAATTATTAACATGACTCTCTTAGAACCCTTAATGTTCATGAAGAATATTCAAGAGAATGTGCAAGGGGAAGATTTTATCAGTTTTGTCATGGAAGAGTGTCTTCCTAGCGGACAAGCCTCAAGGGTAGGAAGTTTCAAAGAAGTGCAGCAAGCGATCAATACTGGGGATGCTGTAGTATTTTTTGATGGTTGTGGAGAAGCAGTGGCGGTAGAAACAAAAGGATATGAACACCGCAGCATTGGCAATCCTACAACGGAACAATCTGTACGTGGCTCGCAAAATGCATTTACCGAAGTTTTGCGTGTCAATACAGCCCTCGTTCGAACAATGCTTCATGCCAGTGACTTGGTAACCGAAATGATTCCTATAGGTGCAAGAGGGCATTCAAATTGCGCTGTTATGTATATTAAGTCGATTACCAATGAAGAACTGGTTGAAGAAGTAAAAAGACGTATTAATGGCATTAGTACCGACATTATCACCGATTCGGGTGTTTTAGAACATTTTATTGAAGATTTTCCAAGAAATCCATTCCCACAAACCTTATCAACAGAGCGGCCAGACCGAGTTGCAATCCATTTATCAGAGGGAAGGGTAGCTATTTTTATCGATGGCAGTCCTTTTGGACATATTTTACCTGTCTCATTTTTTACGTTAATGCATTCATCAGATGATTTCAGCTTGAATTTGTATTATACGAATATGCTGCGTTTGGTAAGGTGGCTAGGAGCCTTACTATCCCTGCTGCTGCCTAGTTTGTATTTAGCTATTAGTACTTTTCACCAGGAAGCGATACCTACAGAATTACTGTTATCGATTGCTGCAGCTAGAGCGCAAGTACCTTTTCCTACGATAATCGAGATTTTATTTATGGAATTTTCTTTTGAGTTAATTCGTGAAGGGGGACTGCGAATTCCCGGTATTTTAGGATCGACCATTGGTATCGTAGGAGCTTTGATCTTGGGACAGACGGCTGTGACAGCTAAGATTGTCAGTCCCATCATGGTAATTGTGATAGCTCTGACTGGTTTAGCGTCGTACAGTATTCCAGATTATCGATTGGCTTCTGCCTTTCGCTTAACACGATTCATATTTGTGTTTTTAGCAATGGCAATGGGACTGATTGGTGTTGCCTGTGGTTTCTTACTGTTTATTGCGATGCTATGTTCTTTAAAGTCCTTTGGCATGCCTTATCTGGCACCGCTGGCACCTAAAACGGTAAATGGAGGAGATACGATCTTTAGAAGTTCCTCCTATCATCAAAAGCGCAGACCGGATACATTGAATAGTAAGGATGATATTCGGCAAAAAAAACCTAGTAGATCCTGGCTTACAGAGTCATCGAAAGGAGGCAAGGATCATGAATGATCTGCATCCTGGCAAGTTAGGTGTAGCGGATGGAGTTGCGCTAGTCTTTGGTATTGTTATGCCTCGAGTTTTCTTGTCTACCATTTCGAATCTCATTCAGCAAGATGGCCCTATTTTATGGCTGGCAATGGTGATTTATACGATTATCCCTCTGATTATTTTGTACATGATGACCTATGTCCATAAGGGAATAGCGGGAGATATTTTCATGGTGTGCCAGCGACTAATCGGTACCATTGGAGCATGGGCGATATTGTTAAGTTATAGTATTATGTTTTTAAGCAACGGTGCTCTGATTTTACGCTTATATTCCGAATATACCTTGCTGACTGCATTACCGCGGGTGGAGTTTCAGCTGGTTATCGTTTGGTATGCAGTATCTGCAGGTATTTTATGCTATTTGGGAATTGAGGCATTGACACGGTCGAGTTATATTGTTATGCCTTTTTCCATAGCGTCAATTGGAGTGATACTGCTGCTGCTGGTGCCTTTTTATATCGTATATAATCTTACTCCGTGGCAAGGTAATGGTGTTTTGCGAGCCGTACAAACAGGTATCAAAGGTGCGGGATATAATGTAGGGGTTTTAGCATTAGTTTTTTTAGCTCCAGCATTTCAAAATACAAGGACCATTAAGAGGGCAGCACTTTATGCGTTAAGTTATGCAGGAATGGTGCGCATTAGTTTTATCCTTGTTTATACGATGATTTTTGGCAGTGCAGTAGGTGCCGAAAAGACCATGCCGCTTTTTGAATTGGCGCGTTTAGTGTATCTGAATCAATATCTTCAACGCATTGAGGCTTTGTTTATTATTGTGTGGGTGATGTTTGGTTTATTAGCTGTCGCGGGCAGTCTATACGTTGGCTTATATCTTCTTGCTGTATTATTAAAACTGCCTACACTCAGGCCCATCGTGCCATTAGGAGCAATATTAATCGCAAATTTGGCAATGATGCCCCCTGATATTGGCTATGTTCTGGAAGTGGATCAAAAGCTGATTACACTATTTGATGTTGGTATCTATGGCTTTCCGACCCTATTATTCATCTTGGCATGGTGGAAAAAGAGGAGGGAGAAATTATGTACATCCGCCTCCTCTTAGGAATCATGCTGCTGAGTATGGGTGTCTTTCTTTCCGGATGCAATGGTGCAAGAGAAAGTGAGGAAGTAGCCTATATTGTTGCAATTGGTATTGATAAGGCTGAACAAGAAAATATGATTAAAGTAACATATCAGATTGCCAAACCTAATGTAGAAGGAAACAAAGGGGAAGGTGAAAAAGATACAGTCTTAGTAAGCAATTCGGCTGTAACTATTACAGAATCCCTTAATTTACTTAACTCTACCACATCATTAGTGCCTTCTATGTCCCATGTGAAGGTATTAGTGGTGGGGCAAGAACTAGCACGCGAAGGTTTGGCTAATTTTTGGGGATCGTTAAAGAGATATCGAGAATATAGAGGATCTATGTTTGTTTTAGTGGCAAAGGGGACAGCAAGAGATTTCCTAGATGGGAATAAACCAAGTTTTAATATATCAGCATCGAAATATTTTGAGACGATGCTTGATTCAGGAGTAGAAGCGGGATACTATTTACGCGTCAGTTTTCATCAATTTTATATTAGACTTAAAAGCAATAGTGCACATCCTTATGCAACATTCGTGGACATCAGTGATTTATCCGGAAAAAAAGAAATTGCGACTCCGAAGGTAACTGGCAGCAAAATTGACGGTTATGTTGCTGGCGGAATACCACTTCAAGGTGGTAATCCTATACAATTTGCCGGTACAGCTATTTTTAATGGTGATAAAATGGTAGGTACATTAAGTACTACGGAGACACGCATGATGGCGATGCTGTTAGGTAACTTTAATAATGGCTTTCTTTCAATGGAAGATCCTCTTGCTCCAACGAAATTTATAAATGTGAATTTACGCTTAGGATCTGCCCCTGAAATTAAGGTGGCTCTGGGAGATGAAGCTCCAGTTATTGATATTAAAATCTTATTAGAAGGCGAAATTACAAATCTTCCTTCAGGAATTAACTATGAACAGGAGAGTTTCTTACCATTGCTTGAGCAGCAAGTAAATCAAGTATGTCACCAGGAAATGGCGAACATGATTCATCATACGCAGGAACTGAAATCAGATGTAGTGGGGTTTGGTTACTATATAAGGCCGGAGTTTACAAATTATCAAGATTACTTACAGTATCCTTGGTTTGAGGAGTATAGCAGAGCGAAGGTAAATATTATAATTGATACGAAGATTCGCCGGACGGGCTTAATGATACGAACCTATCCTGTAAGATAAAGTGCATAAAAGGAGAAGGTGAAAATGGATTTTATGTTTTTAGCAGCAGCGATACTGGCTGGTTTTCACGGGTATACTTTCTCTAAATGGTTATGGAAAAATGAAAACGTGACAGGGGCAGTTGGAGTGCTGCTATTAATCTTTATGTGCATAGGAGTGCCTATTTTTCGCATAATGAATAATGGAAAACAGTGAATGTATTTAGGTTTTTCGACCATACTAGTAAGTAAGCGGACTTGTGCTAAATGGACGCTAAGCCTATTTGACGTCTAGTCTTGCTTAAGGGCTTGATAAAGTAAGTTAGGAGGTAAACAGATGCATAATAAAAGATGGTATGCCGTTCTTGCCGTGCTGGTAGTCATCGTTTTTGCTGCTAGCGGGTGCTCTTTTATGAAAAATCCTCAGTCCAAACCAGAGCAGACTCCTGCAGTGCCGCAAAAACAAGCAGTTCAAGGAAATGAACCTGAGATTTTAGTGTATATGCATGAAACAGGTGAAAAAAAGAAAATGAAAATGGAAGAGTATGTGGCAGGTGTAGTTGCAGGGGAAATGAAAAATGATTGGCCTGTTGAAGCTTTAGCAGTTCAAGCCATACTCGCGCGGACCTTTACTCAGCAAGCCATAGATGAGAAAGGAGGCGTTCCAGCACGAGGAACACAGGCTTCGACAGATATTAAGGAGTTTCAAGCCTATAATGCAAAGGCAGTAAATGATAGTGTGAAAAAGGCTGTTGAGATGACTAGAGGGATGGTGATTACGTATCAAGGAAAGCCGATTCAAGCCTGGTTTCATGCATCTGCCGGTGGCATAACAGCGACTGCAAAAGAAGGTTTAAATTATAAAGAGGATGAGCCGCCTTACATTGAGTCTGTAAAGTCACCAGATGATTTAGCGCCTGCTGATGTACAAAATTGGACAGCTTCTTTTACCAAAAAAGAGGTGATGGATGTGCTGGCTAAGATGGGAAAAAACGTTAATGCCATTGATAGTATCGAAATTGGGAAGAAAGGACCTTCGGGTCGGAGTATGACTCTTTTGGTAAATAAAGCGGTGGAGGTATCTGGACCAGAGATCAGAGTTGGTCTAGATAGTGTGAAGCTAAAATCAATGCTGCTTGATAAGGTAGAAGTCAGTGGTGATACGGTCGTGTTCACTGGTAAGGGATATGGTCATGGTGTGGGGGTATCCCAATGGGGTGTTAATAAATTGACAACCATGGGAAAAAAGCCTGAGGAAATTATTGGTCAGTACTTTAAAGACGTAACTATTGAAAAGCGCTGGAATTAATAAAAACAGCCGAATTTTTTCGGCTGTTTTTATTACAATACGAATCACTGCATAAAGATGAAGTAAAAGGCGAAAAATAGTAATTACAGGGAAGGAGAGCGTAATGAAAAAAATCAAATGCATTCAAAAATTATCAAAACATTTGCCTGAAGCTTCCCTGGAAATGTCTAAAAAAAAGTTGGCGCAACTACAACTGATCACTACGCAAAGCACAGAATTTAGTGAGGAAATAGGACAGATCATTGCTCAACTGCGCAGTGTAGCAGCTCCTTCCAGTGAGCCTTTTATTTTTACGTCTGAATTACAAGAGAATGAGCAGTTGCTTCGAGTTGTTTTTAGAGACTGCAGTGATATTGAATTTCGTATATTTGATGCTGCTGGCAAGAAAGCTTTACTGGTGTATTTAAAGGGTATGGCAGATACCTCAAATTTAGAAAGAAATGTCCTTAAACCGCTAATGAGTTATACAGCGCAAGAGACTGAAAATACAGCTAGTTTGTTACACCTGCTGACGGATATGAAGCTTGTAGCAGAAAATGTTCTAGGGGCTGCTTCGGTGACAATACTAGCTTCAGCTAAGGCGGCGATTGATGCTGTTATGACCGGTAATGCATTACTGATGATTGATGGCTTGGCTGAAGTGGCGAGTATTGCGGTCATTAAATATGTGAAACGGGAGATCAGTGCTCCTTATAATGAATATGCCTTGCAGGGATCTGATGAAGCATTTAATGAAGCCATTATGGATAACATTGCTCTTATACGTCGGCGTACTCGTGATACCAATCTCAAAGTACATATCATGAAAATAGGAGAACGTACCAATACAGCGATTGCTGTGCTATATGTAGCCAACTTGGTTAAACCGGGTTTAGTGGAAGAGGTAGAACGCCGCATTGGATTGATCAAAAAAGACAAATTGCTTGATTCTGCATCGATTGATCAGTACTTAGTAGATCATCCATGGTCCCCTTTTCCCCAAACACAAATGACAGAAAGACCAGATAAAATGTTAGCCGCATTATATGAAGGGCGGGTAGGGATAATTGTAGATGGTACTCCAGTAGAGATTTTGGTTCCCTGTACCTATAACGTTTTGATGCAAGCTCCTGATGACTATACCATGGCGCCAATCATTGCCAGCCTAATACGCTTCTCAAGAAATGCTGCGGCCTTTCTGGCCGTTTATTTACCAGCCATTTATGTTGCAGTTGTTTCTTATCACCCAGGGATGCTGCCTACGACAATGGCCATTTCAATCGCAGAACTAAGATCCCGTACTCCCTTTCCTTCTTTTTTGGAAGCAATTATGATGGAAATATTATTGGAATTGATACAGGAAGCAATTATACGTCTCCCCGCAAAGCTGACTGGTGCTGCTAGTATGATCGGTGCTTTCATTATCGGCAACACAGTCGTGCAGGCTGGCCTTATAAATCCTTTATTAGTAGTTGTAATTGCAACTACGGCTATTTCTTCCTATTCCATGCCTTCTTATAATTTTAGCATGGCTCTTCGCTGGACAAGAGTACCCATGCTGATCTTGGCGTCTATGCTAGGGTTGTATGGCGTAATTTTAGGGGTTTTAGCCATTACCATCCATTTATGTTCTTTGCGCAGCTTTGGAGAATCGTATTTAGGCGGTATGTTTAATGTTGATCTTCTGGCAGATTGGAAAGATAGCGTAGTGAGGCTGCCTGCCAAGTTACTAACAAGAAGACCTAAAGAATTTGGTGCTCAAGACCAGATAAGGATAGGTGACAATGATGGCCAACCTAGAAGCTAAATCTTACATGACACCATGGCAGCTGGCAATTGTAGTATTTGTAACTTGTGTGGGGGCACAAATTTTGCTGAGTCCTCGCAGTTTGATTGCTGATGCAGAACATGGAGCCGGGATTAGTGTAGTGATTGGAGGAGTGTTGTTTTATAGTGCAACCTGCTTAATGCTTGTTCTGGCCAAAAAATATCCCGATGAGACGATCGTTGAATACGCTCCGCGAATTTTTGGAAAAATTGGAGGCACTCTGGTCGTCATCTGGTTTAATATGCTGTTTTTTCTACAGGTTATTCAAATATTTTATGGCATGGGGAAAATCATAACATTTTATATGTTTGACCGGACGCCGCCTGAAGTTGTAATCTTGGCATTGCTAGCCGTTTGTGCGTATTGTGCAGTGCAGGATTGGGGAACGATTATGCGAATCCAGCAATTCATGTTTTTTGTGGCGTACAGTATACTCATTCTAGTATGGCTAACTAGTATTTTAAATTTGCAGCCTGAAAATCTGCTGCCTTTATGGCCAGTCAATATTAAGGCAGTTGTAGGCGGTGGATTGTCTACTTGGAATATGTATGCAGGTTATGAATGTGTATTGCTGCTCATGCCGTTAGTATACAGACAAGTTAGTTTAGGCAGTTTAATAAAGATCATGGGGGCATCTTTTGGATGCTTAATTGTACTCTTTCTACTTGTTATCGTGATTATCATTGGTGTATTAACGGTAGATGGTGCTAAAAATTTATTGTATCCAGCATTGATCGTTATTCGAAGTGTTGAACTACCAGGAACGTTTATTGAGCGGTTAGAAAATTATCTGCTGATTGCTTGGATTCCAGTGGTATTTGATACATTAGCAGCGATGATGTTCTTTATGGGAGAAATCTGTATGCGGCATTGGCGTCAGGCTGATCATCGTCCTTGGGTTTTATTCTTAGTGCCAATCATATATGTGGGCAGCATTCTTTTAGATAATCAGCAGGTATATGAGATGGCAAATAAATTCACGATGTGGCTGGGATTGGCTTTTTCTTTTATTGCAGTTCCCTTGTCTCTTTCACTTTCCTGGTGGCAAAAACGGAAGGCAGGGACAGGTTGTGGCTAAAAGGAAATTGATAGGGTGCGTGGCATTACTTCTTTTATGTTTCCTTGTCGCCGGATGCTGGGATCGGCGAGAACTACAGGATCGTAATTTTGTATTAGCGGTAGCGATTGATATGGCAGATGATGGATTAAAGCTAGGTATCGATCCCAAAGAGGCTCTCAAAGTACGAGAAGAAGAAACCTTTGTTCAACCAGACGGCAGAAAGCGATATCGTTTGAGTTTGCAGTTATTAAAGTTTTCTTCAGGAGAGGCCGGTAAAGATGAAGCTAAGACTTATGCTATATCGAACACCGGAGAATCTTTCTTTGAAATGGTGAGAGATATGCTGGGGCAGTCCAGTAAATCTCTCTGGTTTGAACATCTGCAGGTTATTATTATTAGTGAGGCTGTATTGAGACAAACGGGATTGGCTGAAATTGTAGATTTTTTTAAAAGAGATTCTGAAATGCGTTCGCGGATTAAAGTATATGTAACGCCGGGTACAGCCCGTTCTTTAATAGAATATCAACCGCCTTCGAAAGAAGCTGGCGGTATGTTTTTAGCCGATCTCATACGCCTTCACAGCCGAAATAATCATATAGCAGGAGCACGCACTGACTTAGGGTATACTGTTCAGTATCTCGATCTTCGAAGCAATGTATTATTACCCCGAATTGAAATAGCCGATAAAGTTGTAAAATTAGGAGGATCAGCAGTATTTAAAAAAGATAAATTTATTGGTTATGTAGATGGATATGCTATCGCGGGTCTGAAATTTATGTATGGAACAGAGGAGTCTGCTATTGTTGCCACAGAATGTCCTGATCATCCTGGACATCAGATGGCATTTGAATTGTTTCGTGATGATACTAAACTCATACCTCATGTAGAGGGTGACACAATTTATTTTACTGTAGATATAAATATGTATGGCAACCTTGGAGAAATTCAGGGGGATATTAGTCAGGATGACACATTAGACCCACAATATATTCATCGGCTGGAAATAGCATTTGCGGAAGAAATTAAACAAAATGTACTCTATGCAGATCGTGTCTTTAGAAAAGAAATGCAAGTTGATACGATCAGTCGATTTGCTGGTAAGTTAAAGGCATATGAGCCTGAGACCTGGGCAAAGGTTCAGGATCAATGGGATGAGATCTATCCTATGATTCCAATCATCATTTCTGTGAATGTAACCATTCAGAAGGTCGGCAGCCATAAGTAAAAAAACAGAGCATTTTATACCGCTTAATGAAGGGGAGAGAAACGTTGTTGACTGATATGGGGGGGCTAATTAGAAATCGCATTTTCAAGCGTTGGACTGGCTGTATTCTAATTCTCATACTCAGTATATGTCTTAGTGGCTGTTGGGATCGACGTGAGTTGCAAGAGCGGCATTTTGTTCTTGCAGTTGCGATTGACAAAGCAGATGAAGGACTTGGGGCAGAGCGAGGAAAAGACGTTGACCGAGTGGAAGACTTTGTTCAGCCTCATGGCAGTAAGCTTTACCGTTTGAGCTTTCAAATATTGCAGTTAACGCCCTCCAATAATAGTGAAGGGGCCGGAAGAGGAAACACATCAACCAGTGTAATCTCTACTACAGGTGAATCAATGCTTGAAATGATTTGGGATCTTCAAGGGCAATCTAATAAAGAACTTTGGTTTGATCATGTTCAAACAATTATCATTAGTGATGCTGCTGCCAAGCAGGGCGGACTGCAGCCAATTCTTGATTTTTATCATCGAAATGAGGAAATACGCTGGCTTACAAAAGTCGTAATTACTGATGGAGAAGCACGAGATTTGTTAGATTACAAACCTCCTAGTGGTGAAGCAAGCGGTCTATTTATAGCAAATAGTCTGCGAATGTACGCAAAAAGCCAGCATGTTCCAGGATGGCATACTGATTTAGGAGATATTTCGACATCGAAAGATAATAGGAGAAGAGTGCTGTTACCACGGATTGAAATGGCAGATGATGTAGTCAAGCTGGGGGGAATGGCTATATTTAAAAATGAAAAGTTTGTTGGCTATGTAGATGAGTATGCTACACAAGGCGGGAAGCTGATGGGCGGTCTTGAGAGATCAGCAGTGATTACATTTCAATGTCCAGAACATTCTGGATCGATACTTGCATTTGAGCTTTTTAGCCATACAACAAAAATCAAACCTCATGTAGAAGGAGAGAAAATTTATTATACTTTGGATATTAATATACGAGGTAACATGGCGGAAATGCAATGCAGGCTCCAGCATGATACGATAAAAGATCAGGACATACATAAACTTGAACAGCTGGTTGCTAATGTTGTAAAAGAAAACATACTCTATTCTTTCCGCATTTTTCAAGACCTGAAAGTCGATGCCAGTTTCTTCGGTCCGAAATTAGAAATATATGAACCTCAGGTGTGGGAACGAGTCAAAGATCATTGGGATGATGAAGTTTTCCCGAAGACTTCTTTAATTATATCTGTTAATGTGGTGATTGAAGGTGTAGGAGCGCATCAGTAATGGGGGACATTGTGCAGGTATTTTACCTTTATCCCATGATGAAGCTAAAGAACCATAAGATGAAAGCTGTAGCGGCATAACCGATGGCTGTCTTGTGAGCCATATTGGCTTCACGGGCTCGAGCATTATGTTTATCCAAAAGATTGCCAAGATGCCAGGATACTCCGGCAGTGGCAAGAAAGACTAATAACGTCCAAATGGTAGTTTTATGTACAAGTTGAAATGCTAATTTTTGCCACAGATAATAAAGATAAGACAAATCGATATTCATAGAGAAGCTCCTTTTATTGTTGTATTATTTAGTATGTCCACATTATTCTAGATGTACTATTCTGCTAATTGACAGCATATACATACAATGAAAAGTTAGCATAAGGGAGGATTTTCTATGACGATAGATAATAAAACACCCGCTTGGCGCCATCAAATTATAGTAGTTGATCGAGAGGAAATGACAATTGATGGTGTACTCAGTTTAGGAAGTTATGATGAAAAAGAAGTCATTATGGAAACTGAGCAAGGTGTGCTCATTGTAAAGGGTGAAGGATTAAATATTAAACAGTTAAATTTGGATAAAAGCAATATTATTGTAGAAGGATTGATCAAAGGTGTTTCTTATGATGATACTTCGCATAATAAAAAAGGATTATTAGAAAGATTTTTAAAATAGTAAATTTAAAATTTGTAAAATGCTAAGGCTTGGCGTAAGCCAAGTTTTTCCGCTATTGCGGCGCGCGAATGTAGCACGATTAGAGTTGTTTAGTGTTACATATCGCGCCTTTATCTGTTTGGATTCTAGGGTGAAAGGAGCATTGTCTTGCGACCCAGATTATTGGTCCTATGGCGTATCGGATTGGCTGTAGCTGCAATTCAGTTGGTAATCTATAGTATCATAGGCTATGGAATTTCTGGGGTACATACTAAGGCATGGGATACGTTTAATAGGAATGCTTATGTTATAGCAGATGTTGACGATAAGGTACCGTATAAAGAGTTGATCAATCAACGTGCTCGCCAGGCTGGTATAAATGGTCAAATCGTTGCAAGCCTGATTCGTGCAGAGAGTTCTTTTCAACCCCGAGCTCATTCACCTGCAGGAGCATACGGATTAATGCAGGTTATTCCTGGTACGTGGCGTCAAGTCAACGAGAAAGCTAATGTATGTTTGGGGCGCCATCCTGGAGAGTGTACGGTTGAGTGCTATTATAATGAGGAACTTAACATTCGTATCGGAACTTTATACCTTAGTCAATTAGTAAATAAATATGAAGGAAATATGGTATTGGCTTTGGCTGCTTATAATGCAGGCCCAGGGGCAGTAGACAAATACGGAGGGATACCTCCCTATGATGAAACAATAAATTATGTGAATCGTGTAATTGGCTATTGGTATGAGTTATCCTCCTATTCTTTACCCTATACTATTTTTGCAGAAGAACAGTGGGAATGTATTCGTACTGCTATAGGGTGGTGGTGCTTGGTTACCTTGCTGGGAGTTGTATGGATAGCGAGGAGACTGCATTGTTGTTATCACTCATGGCGCTGGAGGTGAGGCAGTGTATGTAGAAAGTCAATTTTCAATTTTTTTATCTACGGTTGCTACAGGTATAACATTGGGGGTATTATTTGACTGTTATCGGGTATTGCGTGGCACCTTTAGGCCGAAAGTTCTGATCACATGGGTTACAGACTTGCTCTATTGGTTAATTGCGACTGCTATTGTATTTATTGCCTTGGTGCTGAGTAATTGGGGGGAGCTCAGGTTTTATGTATTCTTAGGAATTATAAGTGGCGTTGGCTTATATTATCGATTATTAAGCTTATACATGATCCGTTTATTTGCTGGTATGATTAAGCTGACAAAAACGATCATTACTTTAATAAAAAATATGATTATTGTATTTATAATCAGACCAGTTTCTTTGTGTGTTAAAATTGTAATCTGGCCTTTTCGATGGATTAGCAGTAAAATAAAAGCTTGGTATCAAGTCTTGCGCCCTGAGCCGCCTCTTGATGAGAAAAAATAAAAAATTCTATGAAAAAAAGAGGAATGCATTCACTAATTGGCGAATAAAGCTGTCTTATATGTAAGAGTATTTTTTATATGTGGTGGTGAAGTGTGTGCGAAAGCAGCAAAAGTATCGTGTGAAATGGTTTAAATTATTTCTATTTGTATTATGCAGTTATTTTATTTATGTAACTGTTGGTCAGCAGAGTCAACTTTTTTCCATTCGCCGTGAAAGTCAAGCCACACGTATGCAGCTTCAGCAATTACGAGAAACCAATACTGCCTTACAAGAAGAACGCAAAGCGTTACATGACCCTAAATACATAGAAAAATTGGCCCGCGAAGAACAAGGATTAGTGAAACCAGGAGAAATTCCGTTTATTTCGGTGGAAAAAAATAATTTATAGCGGCTTTTCTTGACACCTTTTCAGTGTCAAGGTTATAATATGGATGAAAAACATAGTTTTTTAAGGGGGAAGTTTGATTAGTATGTCCATTGAAGTTGGCAGTGTGGTTGAGGGCGTTGTGACAGGTATTACAAATTTCGGAGCATTTGTAGAATTGCCTGGAGGAAAAGTGGGTTTAATTCATATCTCGGAAGTTGCTGATGTGTATGTTCGTGATGTGAAAGATTTCCTGAAAGAGCAAGATACGGTAAAAGTTAAAGTTTTGTCAGTTGATGAGCGCGGAAAAATAGGGTTGTCGATTAAGCAACTTCAGCCGCCAAGTCCAAGTCCAGCTCCTAGTCCTGTTCCCAGGAGAGCACCAGCCAATGATAATCGGCGCTTTGGGAAAGTGAATGCGCCGTCCTTTGAAGACAAGTTGACTAAGTTTTTAAAAGATAGTGATGAACGTCTTGGAGATTTAAAACGTAATACAGAATCTAAACGTGGCGGTCGTGGTGCTGCTCGTTCTCAGTAATAGTTCATCAGAGCATTTCACATTGAAATGCTCTTTTTGATGTAATTTTTAATGTTATTATATGACGGAAAAATTTCCTAGTGTCTCGACAAAAATAATAACTTTATAATACAAAAAACACTTGACGTTGTATTTGTCAGGTGTTTTTTTTTACTTTTAATTGACTTTTTGTCGGAATTTTTGTTCCGTAACAGACTTATTCAGACAAAGAATGAATACCAATATATGTAAAATAATAATATGTCCTAGTATCCCATTTATCGGGAATCTGTAAGGCGGCGATAACAGAAGCAGGATGGAAAAGGACTGCTAAAGTAACAGAGTTCTTGCTGATGAGATACTAGTATATTTGATAAGGGGTAACTCTCCTGTTGGTATTATATGAATAGAGGTGAATCATTATGCCAAAAGTAACTGTTATTACTTTGCCGAATGAGATGCTAGATGTACCACAACCAAAAACTGAGAAGAAACAAGCACCTCGACACTTGTCTTTTAAGACGATTTTATACAAGGGATATTGTATGTTTCTGCCGATCATGCAGACGCAAAATTGGTTTATCAATATGTTATCCTTTTTATTGGCACGAGTTACGATTATGGGAGACATTGCACCAATTGGATTGGCCTTTTTTGCTGCGGTAGCGCAACTGCAAAAAAAACGAGCTTTTACGGTAGGATTATGGTGCATTGCAGGAGTATTATCAGCGGGATATTATGTAGAAGTTGGCACCTATGTCGCAACAATGCTCTTATATTATTTGTGGTCAGATAAAATTACACGGTTGCACAAGAAAATAATGGCCGTGCCTCTATTGGCATTTTGCGTGATCCTATGTTATGGATTCGTAATCAGCTTATTTTCACAAGCAACTTTGTACAATTTCTTATTACAAATATTTGATGCGAGTACTTGTTTGGTGTTGTCTTATATTTTTATGTATGGGGTGCCGATGTTACTAGAGAAACAATCAATTTATTCTCAACAATATATGACCAGTGAACGCGTCAGTTGCATGATCCTACTTCTAGCCATTGCTGTCGCTGGATTGGGGAATATCATTGTCTTTGACTATAATATTCGTAATATGGCGGGATGTCTTTTAATCATGGCGATGTCGCTTGCTGGCGGCCCAGGACTTGGTGCTTGTGTGGGTGTAGTGATTGGACTGGTTATTGGATTAAGTGATGGAAATGCAACGCTGACTGTATCTTTATATGCGGTGGCAGGTGTTTTAGCAGGAGCTTTTCGCGGATTGGGAAAATTTGCAGTCATATTGGGATTCATATTAGGAAGTGTGATTACTATATTATATTTTGGACAAGATCAGCAATTATTGCGAGCACTAAGTGAATGTGCAATCGCAGGAGGAATGTTCTTCTTGGTACCCAGCAAGGGGGTAGCCAATTGGTGTAATCTTGCTTTTTCCTCTCCAACGTCTGTATCTGCAGCCGATAATTCCCTGCATGTGCAAGAAACGGTATCTAAAATTAAAAATATTGCAGAGGTATTTCATGAGTTAGCTGGAACATTTGGCAGTATTGTTGAAGATACAAAAGGGAAGATTCGGGATGATCAATTAGCCAAAACACTTTCTACTGTAGGGGAGCAGTTATGTGTAAATTGCGGTAAAAGACCTCAGTGCTGGGAGGCAGATTTTTATCGCACCTACCATGGGATCTTAGAACTGCTTGAGCAGACCGACATCAAATCTATGCCTATAAGCAATTTGCCGAAAGTATTTCAAGACAATTGTATTCGAAAGAAAGAACTAATAGAGACGATCGGATTGGTAACTGAACGGAATATTACTGCATCCTTTTGGCAAAAGAGAATCATTGAGCAGCGCCAAATTGTTACTGAACAAATGGAAGCTACTAGTGTGATTATTAGTAACTTAGCTTATGAAATCGGTAAAGTTGAGCATTCAAATAAAGCTTTATCTTTGGTATTGCAAGAAAAGGCAGCGATGTTGGAATGTTCTCTTACCGGAGTAAGGGTGACAGGAAAACAAGGAGGAGCTGTGATTGAGGCCAGTAAATCTCCCTGTAATAATAAGAAAGAGTGTATCAATACTATTTTGCCTTTAGCATCAAGTATCATGAAAGAAAAATTAATGTTAAAAGCGGAATGTGGCGATACCATTAAGAAAAAAAGATGTACCTTAGCCATGAAAGTAGCAACGCGGTTTCAAATAGAAACTGGTATTGCTAGCTTTGCAAAAGAGGGGCAAGGAATATGTGGTGATACTTGCACAGTAATTCCTTTGTATAAAGGAAAGATAGCATTGATACTAAGTGATGGTATGGGAAGCGGTAAAAAGGCAGCTCTTGAGAGTAATATGGCCATAAAATTTTTGCAAAGGCTATTATCAGTTGGGTTTGATACTACAATAGCAGTAAAGACAGTGAATTCAATGCTGCTATTGCGCACTCCTGATGAGTCTTTCGTGACTCTTGATATGGCAGTGATTGATACGTATTCAGGAGAGACTGAATTCTTGAAGATTGGAGCGGCGCCGAGTTTTATTAAGAGGGTTAGAGAGGTTATGACTATCAAATCATCGTCGCTGCCAATTGGTATTTTACAGCAGATTGAAATTAAGCCGCTAAAAGAAATAGTAGTTGAGGGCGACTTTATCATCATGGTTAGTGATGGAATTGTGGATGTTCCCCAAAGCAGCTTAGATAAGGAAAATTGGTTAGCTAATTTTTTACGAAGAGGAGTCAATACCAAACCTCAGGCATTGGCAGAGCAGATTCTCGCTCAAGCATTACTAATGTCTGGCAATCGAGTACATGATGATATGACAGTTATGGTTGCAAAAGTGGCTCAAAATACAGACGTATAATGACAAGTATATAAATCTTCAAAGAGAATTACTCATGATAAAAATAACCCAGGATAGAATATCCTGGGTTATTTTTATTGCAATTGCAGGAAAATATAATAAAGCGCGAGAATAAGATAACACTGATTTAGATGTTGAAAATAGTATGGGCGGTGTACATACGTGACAATCTCATTGGAGCAAATGGTTTCATTAGCAGCACTGGCAGGTGAGGTCATGTTAAAGAATGGAGCAGAAACCTATCGTATAGAAGAAACTATGGATCATATGGCCGAAGCTTGCGGTGCCAGCACGGTGGAGAGTTTTGTCATTCCGACAGGAGTCTTTTTAACAGTAACCGATGAATTGGGACACACCTTAACTGTTATGCGGCGAGTACGAGAGCGTACCATTAATCTGGATCGGATTTCAAAGGTAAATGAGTTATCACGAAGCTTAGTAGCTCAGCGTATGGGATATGAGGATGCGAAAGGAATTTTAACCAGTATTAGCAAAGAACGAACCGGATTTTCATTATTGCCGTCTATGGTAGCGTCGGGAGTTATTGGAGGTGGCACTGCAGTCTTACAAAATGCACTTTTTTTTGAGATAGTAGCTGCCTTTGCAGCGGCCATGGTCGTACGTTACATTGCTCATATCGTCTCAAAATTACATGGTATACAATTTTCTTTTGAGTTTCTTGGTGGTATGGCTGTTGCTTTGTGTGGTGTACTCCTACATTCAATTTGGCCTCATTTGCGACCTGATGCTGTCATTATTGGTGGCATCATGCCTTTAGTTCCTGGGGTAGCCATTACCAATGCCATTCGGGATGTGATTGCAGGTGATTTGCTAAGTGGTCTGTCTCGAGGGTTAGAAGCTGCATTAACAGCGGCAGCCGTTGCTATGGGTGTGGTAATTATATTGGCTTTTAAGGTATAATGAGGTGAGGCTTTGTTAATCGTAAAAATAATAGCAGTGCTATTAATTTCTGCATCGGTGGGTATATTATATCGCATTCCTCGCAAATTATTATTATACGTTAGTTTTGTAGGCATGATGGCCTGGCTGATCATGTACACTACGATGATATTTGGGGCAAATGGAATATTAGCTGATTTCTTAGCGAGTGTAGCTGTTGGGGTAATAGCTGAAATTTTGGCACGTATTCTTCGAAAGCCAGCGACTATTTTTATTATTCCGGGATTTATTCCTTTGGTTCCGGGAGGTGATGCCTATATGACGATGCTTTACATGGTGGAAGGAAATTATGTGTATGGGGTAGCAAAAGGGATGCAGACGATACTAACGGCAGGAGCCATTGCATTTGGCATCTTTGTCAGCTCTACTCTTTTTCGCTTAATTAAAAACTATAATTTGGAGAGTTGCAGTACTGATGTTAGAAAAAGTTAAAGCATGGATAGATCGGCATGGATTATTAGCACAAAGAGATACGATTGTAGTGGCTTGCTCAGGCGGACCAGATTCATTAGCATTGCTACATATCCTTGCTGAATTTCGCTCAGAATATAGTATAAGCATAGTTGTTGCTCATGTTGATCATATGTTACGTGGTGAAGAATCTGCTATGGAAGCAGCTTTTGTAGTGGATTTTTGTGCCAAACGCAGTTTAATATGTTATCATAAAGCGATTGATGTCCCTGCTTTTATGAAAGAGACGGGTAAGTCAGGAGAGGAAGCTGCTCGAATTGTACGTTATCAGTATTTACGGCAGGTCGCGAAAACGGTGGGTGGTGCTAAGATTGCTACAGGACATCATCGGGACGACCAGGCAGAAACTGTATTAATGAATATCCTGCGAGGATCAGGCAGCGCTGGAATACGAGGGATACAACCAATGAATGGCGATATTATCAGACCGCTGCTTTCGGTTAGCAGGGCTGATATTATAGCGTATTGCAAAACGAATCAGCTTGAACCTAAATTTGATAGTTCAAACTTTGAAACCAATTATTTGCGCAATCGTATTCGCATTCATCTTTTGCCTGAGTTAGAAAAACAGTATAATGTTGCTGTTAAAGATTCATTGTGCAGAACTGCAACTATTGTTGGCGATGAGCATGATTTTATTCACCATACAGCTAAGAGTATATGGCAAGAAGCCGTGAAAGACGAAGATCACTGCTTATTGCTTATTGCTGAAAAGATGAAATTGGTACATATTGCTGTTACGCGTGAAATAATTCGATTAGCAATTGAAAAAAAACAAGGTTCTTTAACAGGAATAAGCTTTTATCATGTGGAAAGTTTGATAGAAATGCTTTTTCATGGGCGGGTGGGAAGCATTTTACAGTTACCTGGTGGGTTGACAACCTACAAAACTTATGATGGACTATACGTAGGAGAAAAGCCATCTGCTGTGACGAATCAGGCAGCCTATTCTGGACAAGAATTAACAATTCCCGGTATTACCGAAATTCAGCAATTGGGTATACATATCAGCGTAGAGCTGACTGCGATACGGATAAAAAGTCAGATGAATATGGCTGTTTTTGATGCAGATGAGCTATTATTGCCTTTATTTGTTCGTACTCGTCGTGTAGGTGATCGCTTTATCCCTCTTGGGTTTGATGGAAATAAAAAAGTGAAGGATTATTTTATTGATGAAAAAATTTCTCAAGAAGTGAGAGATTCGATACCCATTATTTGCGATGAAGGCGGTATCCTTTGGATTGGAGGTTATCGTCAAAGCCGACGTGGCGAAGTCACCGATAAAACAAAACAGTTTTTGCGAATAAGCATTTTAGAAAATGCAATAAAAAATAATTAAAATTTTAATCAGTTTACATTTTTTTATTGTGTAATATATATAATAAAACAGGAGGAACAATAGTGATTAATGATGTGGAAAGAGTCCTGCTCAGTGAGGAGCAATTAGCGGCACGTATAGCAGAAATAGGGGCAGAAATAACTGCTGATTATGCTGGCAAAGAAATCTTAATGATTGGGGTATTACGAGGAGCAGTACTTTTTATGGCGGATTTGGCCAGAGCAATTAAAGTGCCGGTAGCAATTGATTTTATGGCTGTGTCCAGTTATGGTGCAGGGACCAGCTCTAGCGGCGTGGTAAGGATTCTTAAAGACCTTGACGAAAATGTAGAAGGTAAGCATGTTCTAGTGGTAGAAGACATTATTGATTCAGGCTTAACTTTGAATTATTTAGTCGATAATCTCAAATCGCGCCAGCCAGCCAGCATTAAAATATGTACTCTTCTAAATAAACCAGAACGACGTAAGGTAGATGTGGATATTGCATATAATGGTTTTACGATACCGGATCATTTTGTAATCGGATATGGACTGGATTATGCTGAAAAATATAGGAATTTACCTTTCATTGGAATCTTAAAACCTGAAATATATCAAGACTAAGTTTATTGTTAATTATTAGATTTGATGGTATAATATTTCACTATGGAGGCCAAAGGACATGACAATGCCCATGGCAGGAAAATAACGTTGGTGCTTCAGTGAGAGGAGGGCTACTTTGAATAAATTTTTTCGAAATGTAAGTTTTTATTTGTTGATTATTATCATTGCTATTTCAATAATTGACTACTATTCCTCACGTACAACGAATAAACAGGAAATTAGCTATACTCAATTTTTACATCAAATTGAGGAACAGAAGGTTCAGAGTGTCACGGTTGTCGATAAAGATATTCGAGGCAAACTGACAGATGGTACTGAATTTACCACAATTACACCGAATGATCCTACACTTATTAATACGTTGCGAGAAAAAAATGTTGATATTAAGGCTGAACAGCCGCCTCAACCACCATGGTGGACTACAATTTTTTCTTCAATCTTGCCGATGCTGCTGTTAATTGGGGTATGGTTCTTTATTATGCAGCAGACACAAGGCGGCGGAAATCGAGTAATGTCTTTTGGCAAAAGCCGGGCAAAGCTTCATGGTGAAGATAAAATTAAGGTGACCTTTGGCGATATGGCTGGTGCTGAAGAAGCGAAGCAGGAATTAGAAGAAGTCGTTGAGTTTTTAAAACATCCTAAGAAATTCAATGATTTGGGAGCTCGGATACCCAAAGGCGTATTGCTATTTGGACCTCCGGGTACTGGTAAAACTCTACTAGCCCGCGCAGTAGCTGGAGAAGCAGGAGTACCGTTCTTTAGCATCAGTGGTTCTGACTTTGTGGAAATGTTTGTTGGTGTCGGTGCTTCCAGAGTTAGGGACTTGTTCGAACAAGCTAAAAAGAGTGCACCTTGTATTGTGTTTATTGATGAAATTGATGCCGTAGGACGTCAGCGTGGAGCAGGTCTCGGTGGCGGACATGATGAGCGGGAACAGACATTAAACCAGTTGCTAGTTGAGATGGATGGATTTGGCGTTAATGAGGGAATTATTATCATTGCAGCGACCAATCGTCCAGATATTCTTGATCCAGCCTTGTTGCGTCCAGGACGCTTTGATAGGCAGATTGTTGTTGATAAGCCTGACGTTAAGGGACGTTTAGAGATATTGAAAGTTCACACCAAAGGTAAACCAGTAGCGAAAGAAGTGAGTCTTGATGTACTCGCGCGTCGGACACCTGGTTTTACGGGTGCGGATTTAAGTAACTTAGTAAATGAAGCAGCTCTTTTGGCGGCACGGCGTAATAAAAAACGAATTGATATGCCTGAGATGGAAGAATCTGTTGAACGTGTTGTTGCAGGACCAGAACGTAAAAGTAAGGTGATTAGTGAGCGCGAGAAAAAACTTACTGCGTATCATGAAGCAGGTCATGCTTTAATTGGAATGCTGCTGGATAATACGGATCCAGTGCATAAGGTGTCGATCATCCCTCGCGGACGAGCTGGTGGCTATACACTAATGCTGCCGACAGAGGACCGCTATTATGCTACACGTACTGAATTGCTGGAACAACTCAGTGTTTTATTAGGTGGGCGTGTAGCGGAAGCTGTTGTACTTAAAGAAATTAGTACAGGTGCACAGAATGATTTAGAACGTGCTACTGACTTGTCACGCAAAATGATTACTGAATATGGCATGAGTGAAAATTTAGGACCAATTACATTTGGTAACAGACAGCAGCAACAGGTATTCTTAGGACGGGATATTTCTCGTGATCGGAACTATGGTGAAGAAGTAGCTTCTTCTATTGACAAAGAAGTACGTAGGCTGATTGAAGGTGCTTACAATAAAACAGAAGCAATGCTGCAAGAAAATATCGATAAGCTTCATTTAATTGCTACTGCTCTTATTGAAAAAGAAACATTGGAAGCCAGTGATTTGGAAGAACTGTTAGCAAGTGGTCAGATTTCTGAGAAATCTGAAGGAGAGAAAATAGTCCTTTCAAAGAATGAAGATGTTGAGGATACGAATAGCCAAGCAGGACCGAAAATTGTATATATTTCTCGTTCCTAGTTTTAAAGAGCAGGTGTACACCTGCTCTTTCTTTGTAAAAAAAATGTATAATAGTTTTTAAAAAAGTAATCAACCACGAAGGAAGATTATAAATATTTTAATCTTTATAATCTTCGCGATTCAAAAAGTTTCATTTTTTTGGACGTCTAGTGTTTTTCTTGTAATAAGTATTGGTATAAGAGAGAGTGTCCGTTATAATAGAACTATCAATTGGAGGTGTTTGGGTATGAGTGAGGTATTATTGCATTATACGCGGGAAGGCAAGGTAGAAAGCAGACACCATGCTGACATTGCTGTCGTAGATAGTACAGGGAAGATGATTTGGGAGCTTGGGGATGGTAAAAGGCCGATGTTCTGGCGATCGGCTGCAAAACCTTTTCAAGTATTACCTCTCATTGAACAAGGTGGCATAGAACGATTTCATTTAACAAGTGAAGAAGTTGCTTTCATGGTATCATCTCATAGTGGTGAGTCTGAGCATGTAAAGCTTGCTTACAGTTTATTAGAAAAAATCGGATTAACAGTTGATTCTTTGGCGTGCGGGGCAGCTAAACCTATGAGCAGCAAAATGGTCAAGGAACTAATGCTGCAGAATTTGCCCTATCAGGCGGTACATAATGCATGTTCAGGTAAACATAGTGGCATGCTGGCTTTAGCTCAAATGCTTAAAATTGAACCTACAGGATATACAGAGCTTTCTCATCCTGTTCAACAAATTATGTATAAAGCGGTTGCTGATAGTGCAAATATGCAAAAAGATGAAGTAGAAACAGGGATTGATGGCTGTGGTGTTCCTGTATTTTATTTGCCGTTATATAATATGGCCTGGGCCTATGCTCGTTTGGCTAAACCGGAAGAAGGGCAATGGGGAGAGCGTGAGATGTCGGTACGCCTGATTCGTGATGTCATGCTGGCGCATCCTCAAGTGGTGGCAGGTAGTAAACGATTTGATACTGTACTTATGAATATTACGAAGGGACGTATCTTAGCTAAGATTGGAGCAGAAGCTGTATATTGCCTTGCATCGGTACCGGATGGATTGGGAGTAAGTTTTAAAATTGATGATGGTGGTTTTAGAGCTATTACCCCTGCAGGGATAGCAATATTGAAAAAATTAGATTTACTATCTGCTGATGAATATCAAAAACTGATAGAGTATTTTCCACCTGTTTTGAAAAATCATAGGGGAGATGTCATTGGTACTGTAGAAGCAGTAATTTAAATAAAAAGCAACAACCATTGGTTGTTGCTTTTTATTTAATATGCTAGCTGTTAAAAACGGCGTTCGTCATCATCTTGCTGAGGTCCTTTATGATGTCGGCCAGGTTCTGCATTCTTGAAGTCCTTTTTGAATGTTTCAGCATCTATTCCTAATTGAGCTGCGACATCTGACCAAGTATTATTGATCTTCTTTAATGCGAGTACATTTTTAATTGGTTTTTTACTAGCTGTAGCTAGTTGGCTTGCCATTCCAATATCATGTGGATGGTAGCCGTCTTGAAGCAGGCTTAGAGCAGCTTTTTTATCAATACCGGTTCTTTTATTAAGCTGGTCAGCAGCTAAATCTTGATGTGCAGCTTTAATTTGTTCTTTTGTAATCCCTAAAGAATCAGCAACTTCTTTCCAGTTATTATCAGCTGTTTTCTTGCTTATGACACTGTCAATCGATTTGTTGCCTGCCTTGGCTAAAAATGCTGCCTTGCCAATATCTTTAAAGCTCATGCCATTATTGTTATATTTTAGAACAACAGATTGTTCAATACCGAATGTCTCAGAAATTCTTTTGGATGCGATTTGCGGATCCAGTTGTTTTTTTGTTTCTTTTTGGTGATATGCTGAAGGTGTCTCTTGTTCTTCTGCCGCTTGGACAATAAAAGGACTAGCAGCACCTGCTATAATAAATGTACCAGCGACCATGGCGGCAATGGTCTTTTTATTTACTATTTTCATGTCACATTCCCCCTGTATAATTGTCAGCCGTATTGGCTGTTGAGATCAGTATACAAAGAAGATATGACAAAGATATGACAGTTTTTTTATTTTATAACAGGAAGTGTAAAAGTAAATGTAGACCCTTTACCGACTTGGCTATCTACGCTGATTTCACCTTGCATGGCATGCACTAGTTTTTTAGTAATGGCAAGTCCAAGACCTGTTCCACCATAGGTACGTGCTCGTGATTTATCAGCACGATAAAAGCGATCCCATATATATGGTACATCGTCTGGAGATATGCCTGGTCCTTGGTCAATAACGGAAATCGCTACTTGGTGTTTTGTTGCAGATAAATGAATGGTAATAGTAGATTCTTCTGGGGAATAGCGAATCGCATTTGTCAGAAGATTGGTAAGAACTTGTCCAAGACGAATAGGATCGCTCCATACAGGAGGCAATTGTTCTGGTATAACGGTTTGTAAAGTGAGATGTTTGGGATTGAGTAAGGTTTCCATTTTAGTTGCTTCTGTTGCTAACCAAACTTGTAAATCTAATTCTTCACAAAGGATAGATAATTCGTCTGCTTCTAGTTGCGATAAGTCAAGTAAATCACTAATTAAGCGATCAAGACGCTGGCTTTCTTGTAAAATTGTAGCAATATATCGCTGTTGTTGCTCTGGTTTAGGAGCTAAACCGTCTAAGATGGTTTCAGATAAGGCTTGGATAGAGGTTACGGGAGTTTTTAACTCATGAGAAACATTCGCCAAGAAGTTTCGGCGGTTTTGTTCAATTTCTGCTAAGGAGTCTGCCATGGTATTAAAGGTTTGCCCTAAACTTCCAATTTCATTATTGCCGGTTGCTGTGGTGCGGCTGTTATAATCTCCGTCCGCAAAATTTTTCGCAGCTTGGCTGATGTTTGCAATTGGTTTAGTCAAACTGCGTGCAATGAGAAATCCAGCAAGGATTGCGGTTACAACACTGGCAAACAATGAGTAAAGCAAGGTCCTTTCTAAAGAAGAGACGGTTTTGTTTACACCAACAATAGGAGCATCTAAGAAGATTACAATGGGAGTAGGAGCTTCCGGTATGGCAAATGTAACAACAATAGAAGGATCTCTTCGATAGGTAGGACGTATCCACGAATGAGGGCTGTCAGTAAACAAGTCAATGTATTCCTGTCGATCCTCTTGAAAGCGTCTCGACCAATTATTAGGTGGCTGACCGGCAAGAACAGTACCTTTTTCATTAATGAGCCAAATTCTTCCACCGGCAAGTTCGCTAATTCTATCAAGAGATTCATTCGTGGGAATATTGCCAGCTAAGAGATTAGGCGTTAATAATTCTACCACTGCCCGACCTTTAAATAATAAGTCTTGACGCTTAGTGTCGACCGCGTTGGATCGAACTAGATAAGACATAAACAGTGTTAAGGTGATTGTACTTAACAAGATAATTCCAATATGAGAAAGAAGTATTTTGCTGAATATAGAACGGATCATTTACTTAGTACCTCAAACTTATAACCGATTCCCCATACTGTATGAATATAGCTATAATTTGAATTATGTAATTTTTGACGTAACCGCTTAATCGTTGCGTCTACTGTGCGGTCATCTCCGTCAAAGTCATAGCCCCAGACATTTGTAAGGAGCTGTTCTCGAGAAAATGCTATTTGGGGGTGACGAGCGAGAAAAAATAATAATTCAAATTCTTTAGGTGATAGGGAAGCTGACTGTCCATTACATTCGACTCCTTGGGATGAAGGATTGATAGAAAGCTCGGAAAAGTCTAAGGTAACACCATTTTGCTGCAATAAACCGCTGCGGCGCAGTACTGCTTTAATTCTTGCTACTAATTCTTTAGGACTGAAAGGTTTTGTAATGTAGTCATCTGCTCCCAAAGAGAAGCCAGTGATTTTATCGGATTCGGCACTTTTTGCCGTCAAGAAGATGACTGGTACCGTACGTTGGATGGTTTGGCAAATATCCCAGCCAGAAAGTTTTGGCAACATCACATCTAGAATTAATAAGTCAGGCTGTTCTTTGGTTTCAATGGCAATGGCAATATCGCCATCTTCAGCGGTATAAACAATGAAACCTTCCTTCTCCAAATATAATTTTACCACTTCGCAAA
Source organism: Pelosinus propionicus DSM 13327 (assembly GCF_900114615.1). Taxonomy (GTDB): domain Bacteria; phylum Bacillota; class Negativicutes; order DSM-13327; family DSM-13327; genus Pelosinus; species Pelosinus propionicus. The sequence continues at coordinate 28,710 of NZ_FOTS01000051.1, forward strand.
TAGCAGGTTCATCATCAGCTACTAAAATTTTGATTGGCATATGCTCACCTCTATCGTATTAATATTTAAAAGCAGTATTTTAAAATCATCAGCTAATATTCTAATAGTATATATCATAAGGAGTATAAGTCAATCATGGAGAAGGTAATAGCAAAAGTCAATATGTAATATTAGGAATAATTGTTATCTACCAGGTATAATTCTTTTAATGCTTTTTGGCATGCTGTTATTTAAAAGATATGATATAGTTTATGAGCATAGTTATGCACTAACTTTTGATGTATACAACTTGGCAAATGATAGTAGTATACTAGATTGACAAGAGGTTAACGGGAAGACTATTATGGAATTAATAATATATGAAATGACGAGGAGAGTGCACAATGCGTACAAGCATTTTAAATATGTTGCGTAACTATCCAAATGAATATTTATCGGGTGAAGAGATTAGCAGGCAGCTAGCGGTATCTAGAACGGCAATTTGGAAGCATATCCAAACTCTTAAACAAGGCGGATATGAAATTGAAGCACATCCTCGCCGAGGCTATCGGCTGAAGAGTGTACCTGATTTTTTATTGCCTGATGAAATTCGTGATCAGTTGCAGACTAAAACCTTAGGACAGCAGGAGATCTTTTACTTTGAAAAGATTGAGTCCACTAATAATGAAGCAAAAAAGCAAGCAAATTTGGGGTGCCATGAAGGAGCTATTGTACTGGCGGAAATGCAAAATGGGGGGCGAGGCAGAATATCTCGCAGTTGGTTTTCTCCTGCAGGTAAAGGTATTTGGTTATCTGTGGTATTAAAGCCGCCTTTTCATCCTTATGATGCACCGAAGTGTACGTTGTTAGCCGCCGTGGCGGTAACGAAAGCGATTCGCAGCATTACGCAAGTGCAGTGTGGTATAAAATGGCCGAATGACATTTTATATGAAGGGAAAAAAATTGTTGGTATTTTAACGGAAATGAATGCTGAAATGGATGCGATTAATCATGTGGTAATTGGTATGGGGATTAATGTAAACATTAGTCAGGAAGAATTTCCATTAGATATTAGGGAAACAGCCACATCTCTTTCTGCAGCAGCTCATAAGCCGATACCCCGATTGCCTTTATTACAGGAAATCCTATCTGCTTTGGAAAAAGAATATCATAAAGTGATTCAGTATGGATTTGTAGAAATGCTGGATGAATGGCGTGAACTATCGGTTACCTTAGGGCAAACTGTAGATATCATTGGGGTAAGTCAGAAGTCTAGCGGTTTGGCCGTTGATATTGACAAAGACGGAGCATTGTTAGTTGAGATAGAAGGAAGGATAGAGAAAATTATTGCTGGTGATGTTTCCATTCGGCCACACCATAAAGAAAACTTGCTTTGAGTAAAGTCATATCCCTATATAAAGGAGTAACTTTTCCTTTATATAAATAAGTTGCAATAATATAGTTATACTAAAAAGAAACTGTTTAAGTTAAAGTCTTCCTTTATAATGTGTTGACAGGATGACGAACTGTTTATATACTGTCATGTGTGGGTTTTATCTTAAGATTTACGTAATTTAACAATGGGAGGCTAGACTCGATGCTATTAGTGTTTGATATAGGAAATACCAATATAGTACTTGGAGCATACGAAGGAGAAGAATTATTACAACATTGGCGGGTATCAACTGATAGGCAAAAAACAGGTGACGAGTATGGAATGTTAATTAATAATCTGTTTGCTTATGGTGGACTTAGTATCAAAGATATTTCTGAGGTTATTATTTCCTCCGTTGTACCACCTCTTGTTGTACCCTTGGTTAAAATGTGCCAGCGGTATTTTAAGGTTGAGCCTCTAGTAGTGGGGGCTGGTATTAGAACTGGTATTTTTATCAAATACGAAAATCCCCGAGAAGTAGGAGCTGACCGTATTGTAAATGCAGTTGCTGCACATCATAAGTATAGTGGTCCTCTTATTATTGTTGATTTTGGTACAGCAACTACCTTCTGTGTCATTGGAGAAAATGGTGATTATCTTGGTGGTGCTATCTCTCCTGGCATTGGTATCTCTACTGAGGCATTATTCCAAAGGGCAGCTAAATTACCCAGGATTGAGCTAGTTAAGCCTAAGAGTGTCATATGTCGTAATACAGTTACAAGCATGCAATCAGGTATTATTTATGGATTTGTTGGACAAGTCGAAGGAATAGTTAAACGAATGAAAGAAGAACTGGGCCAAGATGCTTATGTTATAGCAACCGGTGGTTTAGCCAATCTGATTGCACAAGAAACTTCTGTAATTAATGCTGTAGAGCATTTTTTAACATTAGAAGGTTTACGAATTATTTACGATCTCAATAGGTAGATAAATGGATGATAGGTACTTGGTACTTGGACAGGTGCTTGGTTTTCAGCCAGGCAGCAAGTGCTAAGTGCCATTTTTGAGTGGAACAAGCAACAGTATTTATGAAGCAGGAATAAGTAATCCCAGAGGGCAGAGGACGCTAAGAAGTATCTTGATACCCTCCATTTTTATGTTCTCTGTATAGCCGTGATCACAATAGATGTATAGCATTTTTCTTTTTAAAATGATGAAGTTACTCTCGATATTTTTAGTAAGGAGTCGTTTAAGCATGCAAATTGGTAATATTAAATTAGATAACCCTGTAATTCTAGCCCCGATGGCTGGTGTTACAGATCTGCCTTTTCGGTTGTTGGCAAAAGAAATGGGATGTGGTTTGGTGTATTCCGAAATGGTTAGTGATAAAGGTTTACTATATGAGAATTGCCAGACCTTGCACATGCTTAAAATTGATAAGCGAGAACGCCCAGTTGCTATGCAAATATTTGGCTCTGATCCCGATAGTATGGCGAAAGCTGCGATTCATGTCGAAAAGTCAGGTGCTGATATTATTGATATTAATATGGGCTGTCCAACCCCTAAAATCACAAAAAACGGTAGTGGCTCCGCTTTAATGTGTCAGCCGGATTTGGCATATCAGATTATGATGAGTGTTGTAAAATCTGTACAAGTGCCGGTAACCGTTAAAATTCGTAAGGGTTGGAGTGAAGACTCTGTCAATGCGGTAGAAATTGCAAAGTTGGCTGAGAAGGCAGGAATTTCTGCAATTGCTGTTCACGGCCGTACTAGAGAACAGTTTTATACTGGTCAAGCAGACTGGGATATAATACGTCAAGTTAAAGTCAGTGTAGGGATACCTGTTATTGGTAATGGAGATATTCGCAGTCCTTATGATGGGGAGAAAATGATGGATGAAACGGGCTGTGATGCCATTATGGTAGGGCGGGGCGCACAAGGAAATCCTTGGATATTTCGCCAGATTACTCATTATTTATCTTCTGGAGAGATTTTACCTCCTCCGAGCATAGAGGAGCGTTTTTCACTATTGCTAAGGCATTTAGATATGTTAGTAGAGCATAAAGGAGAATATATTGGAGTTAGAGAAATGCGCTGTCATGGAGCATGGTATACGAAGGGAATGCCACATTCCTCTGAATTACGTCTAAAATTTAACCAAGCAGTGAGCAAAGACGACTTTATTGCCGTATTGAAACAGTTCTCGTAATAGTTAAACAGTGGTGTCTGGCTGATTTATATTTGTAAAATTCGAAAAAAAATGCTAAAATATGTATGTGCACAACCTTGTGCACATATACTATGTTAGACAAAATAATAAAAATTCACCATAAAACCAATTTATGTTGTATTGGGATGTAATGTAGGAGAGGATAGCAGATGTTATTGCGAATTGGTGAAAAGATCATAAATCGCCAAAAAATCAACCAGATCATCGATGAAATGTTCAATTTACGCAGTCAAGGCTTTTCACAGCAAGAAGTCGCTAATCGTGTTGGCATCGACCGAACTGTTATTTCCAAATTAGAAACGCTGGGGGAAGTTCGAAAAGGTGGAAAAGTAGCTTTAGTTGGCTTTCCTATTGAAAATTGCGAAGAACTGCGAATCATGGCTAGACAGGAAGGGATTGATTATTCTTTATTGCTGTCAGAGCAGGAACGTTGGGATTTTGTACAGAAAAAAAGTGGTATTGGTCTTTTTAACACCATTATGGAAATCATCGCTACATTGCGTAACTATGACATTGTAATTATACTAGGGTCAAATGTTAGAATTAAATTAATGGAGACATTATTAGATAAGGAAGTTATTGGAATACAAATTGGTGAATCTCCTATTGCAGAGAATAAATATGTAGATCCAGAAAGTATCAAAAGTATTGTGCAACAGTTGTTTAGATCATAGAGGGAGCAAAGGTATTATGAAACGGGTTGTCAGTATCAGCTTAGGGTCATCAAAGCGTGACCATCAGGCTATAAGCCAATTTGGTGGAGAAATGTTTTCCATTGAGCGAATAGGAACAGATGGAGATAAAAATAAGGCAATACAATTAATCAATGAACTAGATGGTAAAGTAGATGCTTTTGGCATGGGTGGGACAGACTTATACATATATGCTGGAAAGAAAAGATATACTTTTAAAGAGTCGGTCGAAATAGCTGCAGCAGCTAAGCATACTCCTATTGTAGATGGCAGTGGCGTAAAGAATACTCTTGAGCGAAGAGTCGTGCAATATTTAAATGAAAAAGAAGGCATAATCTTTGATGGCAGGCAAGTTCTAGTTGTTTGTGCAGTTGATCGGTTTGGTTTAGCAGAAGAATTAGTAAATGCTAAAGGCAAAGTAGTATTTGGTGACTTATTATTTGGTTTAGGAATTCCTGTTCCAATTCGTAAATTGGGGACTTTAGCAATGTTGGCGCGGGTGATTGCGCCTATTATCACAAAATTACCAATCGAAATATTTTATCCTACAGGTGAAAAGCAAACACAAAATATTCCACGTTTCAGTCAATATTTTGAACAAGCAGAATTTATAGCAGGTGATTTTCATTTTATTCGCAGATACATGCCAGCGAACTTAAAGGGGAAATCTGTCATAACCAATACTGTTACCCAAAAAGATGAAGAGTTGCTTCGTGATCGGGGAGTAAAAACGTTAGTAACAACAACACCGGAAATTGGTGGTCGTTCTTTAGGGACAAATGTATTAGAAGCTATTTTGGTTACTTTACTAGGTAAACGTCCAGAGGAAATTACGGCGATGGACTATGGACGTATTTTGGAGGAGTTAGAGATTATGCCGCGAATTAAGCGGCTTTCTGATTGAAAGGAGAATATTTCATGGAAAAATTTGCTTTTATCGTGCATCCGTTCATTGCGAAAGATGTTAGTCGTAAATTTTCATTTACTAAAAGCTGGCCGGATGGCTTGGTTGAAGGGGTATTAAAATACATTCCTCCCTTTAAAACTTCACATATCACAGGTGTACAGTCAACTCTATCACAAGGTGAGGGCTGGTTTGTTACTTGTCCGTTAACATCGCGGCAAATGGTTGAGATGCCTGAACATTATGTAGTGCAAAAGATTATCAAGGCAGGAAAAGTAGCCGAAAAGCTGGGTGCAAAGATTGTTGGGTTAGGCGCCTTTACTTCTGTGGTGGGAGATGCAGGTATAACGGTTGCAAAGAATCTAAATATAGCTGTTACCACCGGGAATAGTTATACGGTTGCTACTGCTCTTGAAGGTACCAGACAAGCGGCTAAAATTATGGGGATTGATATGGAAAGAGCTAACGTGTTAGTTTTAGGTGCGACTGGGTCTATTGGTGCAGCTTGTGCTCAAATCTTAGCGAGGGAAGTTCGATATCTAACATTAGCTGCACGCAACGAAGAGAAGTTGGAAAAACTTGCTGAGCAAATTTTACGAAAAACAGGTTTAGCTGCAAAAGTAACTGCAAATACTAAATCTGCTTTAAGGTCAGCTGATATTATTATTGCCGTAACAAGTGCAGTAGACACTATCATTGAACCAGAGGATTTAAAATCAGGCGCAATTGTTTGTGATGTAGCCAGACCTCGAAATGTTTCCCGACGTGTAGCTGATATGCGCAATGATATTCTGGTGATAGAGGGGGGCGTAGTTGAAGTCCCTGGTGATGTCAATTTTGGACTCAATATTGGTTTCCCTGAAGGTACGGCATATGCTTGTATAGCTGAAACTATGATTTTATCATTAGAGCAGAGATATGAGAACTTTACATTAGGTCGAGACTTAACAGTAAAGCAGGTAGAAACAATTGAGACTTTAGCTAAAAAGCATGGTTTTAAATTAGCTGGTTTTCGTAGTTTCGAAAAAGCAATTACAGCAGACGAAATTGCAGCGATTAAAGCAAATGTAGCAATTAATAAACAGGAACAGAAGAGAGGAATTGGTTAGAAATCATTGACAAATAGTATGTTTATACCTATAATTAAGTGCATATTAAGTTGGGCTTCTGACCTGCTGCCAAAAGTGTCAAGTTATTCACTTGGCACTATTTATATTGTCTCATAGATCGATATTTAATTATTGTAATTTTTGATGATTTTGTAGTAGCAAAAGGGACTATACCTAGAATAAGATAAATCGTTAAGAATCAAAATAAAAGGAGAGCAGAAAGCATGGCTGAAAAGCAATTTATTCTCACTGCAGAAGGATTAAAGAAGATAGAGCAGAAATTTGAATATCTGAAATCCGTGCGTCGCCGGGAAGTCGCTGAAAGAATTAAACAAGCTATTGAATTTGGTGACATCAGCGAAAATTCCGAATACGAAGATGCCAAAAATGAACAAGCCTTTATTGAAGGCGAAATTATAACATTGGAAAAAATGCTTCGTAATAGTAAGGTCATTGATGAACAAGAAATAAAGACAGATGTAGTATCTATTGGAGTTACAGTTGTTCTAAAGGATCTAGAATATGGTGATGAATTTGAATATACTCTCGTTGGTTCTGCAGAAGCTGATCCTGTTGAGTTTAAGATTTCCAATGAATCACCTGTAGGGCAAGCAATTTTGGGTCAAAAGATAGGTAGTATTGTTGAGGTAAATGTGCCAGCTGGTATTTTAAAATATGAAGTAATTGATATTAAACGCAATTTATAATATTCTTCTTTTGAAATACCAAAATGGACGAGTTAGGGGAGAAATCATAACATGACAGAAGTGCAGAATCATGAGATTGAAAAAAGTGAAGAACTAAATGAACTGATGCGTGTTCGTCGAGAAAAAATGACAGCATTTGAAGCGCAGGGAATTGAACCTTTTGCTCGTAAATATGATGTTACGATCCATGCAAGTGAAGTTCTTGCTAAGTTTGAACAATTAGAAGGTCAATCCGCAAAAATTGCCGGCCGTATTATGGCCGTGCGTGGACACGGTAAAACGAGTTTTGTTCATTTGATGGACATGTCTGGTAAGGTGCAAGCTTATTTTCGCCAAGATGTTGTTGGCGAAGTTGAATATGATAAATTCAAGCTTCTTGATATTGGTGACATAGTAGGGATTGAAGGCGTTATCTTTAAGACACAACGCGGAGAAATTAGCTTAAAAGCAACTAGTTTTGAAATTTTAGCTAAGTCTCTTAGACCGCTGCCTGAAAAATGGCATGGATTAAAAGATGTTGAAACTCGTTATCGCCAGCGTTATCTTGATTTAATTGTGAATCCAGAGGTTAGAAATACATTCGTGACTCGCAGCAAAATAATTAAATCCTTACGGAGCATCTTAGATAAACGTGATTATTTAGAAGTTGAAACTCCAATGATGCATCCTATAGCGGGTGGAGCTGCTGCCCGTCCCTTTGTTACTCATCACAATGCTTTGGATATGGATTTATTCTTACGGATTGCTCCTGAGTTATATTTGAAGCGTCTGATTGTTGGTGGTTTTGAAAGAGTTTATGAAGTTGGACGTGTATTCAGAAATGAAGGTATTTCTGTTAGACACAACCCAGAGTTTACTATCGTAGAACTCTATCAAGCTTACTCTGACTATCAAGATCTAATGAGGTTAACAGAAGATGTTGTATCAGGCATAGCTTTAGAAGTTTTAGGGACTACTCAAATTACCTATCAGGGTCAAGACATTGATCTTGCCCCACCTTGGAATAGGCTGACTATGACTGAGGCGGTTAAGAAATATGCAGATGTTGACTTTGATACTGTTGCCACGCTTGAAGAAGCGAGGGCGATTGCTGATAAATTAGGTGTAAAATATGAAAAGAAAAATGGTATTGGTGGAATACTGAATAATATCTTTGAAGAAAAAGTAGAAGAACATCTAATTCAACCGACCTTTATTATTGGACATCCTACAGAAATTTCTCCTTTGGCTAAGCGTAATAAAGAGAATCCTGAAATTACGGATCGCTTTGAAGTATTTGTTTTTGCACGTGAATTAGCAAATGGATTTTCTGAGTTGAACGATCCTATTGATCAGGAAGGACGCTTTGCTTCGCAAGTGGAACAGCGTGAATCAGGCGATGATGAGGCTCACATGATGGATCATGATTATGTGAATGCTTTAGAATATGGTTTACCACCGACGGGTGGATTAGGTATTGGTATTGATCGTCTAGTTATGCTATTGACCGATAGCCCTTCTATTAGAGATGTATTACTATTTCCTCATATGCGTCATAAAGAGTAATAATAAAGGTGAGCGATCGCTCACCTTTATTATTTTTAATATCAATGTAGATTTTTGGGGTAATCATATTGACATGATTATGTTAATATGATAGAATTATATTCGCACTACAGAAACATGTCAGATGTTGGTAATGTGAAAGAAAAAAAGTATTGACATGTTGAAATATGTGTGATAACATATATAAATGTCGGTGGTCGAAACTATAGTAAGTTTCTTGACTGGCAAATGTGTTCCTTGAAAACTAAACAATGTAAGTAAGGTTAAAATAAGCCAGATGTGCGGTACTCGTTTTGGAGTACAAAACAGTTGGTTCATGCAAATGAACTAACACAAACAATTTGTTTTTT
>NZ_FOTS01000052.1 GCF_900114615.1 Pelosinus propionicus DSM 13327
GTTCTAGTTTACGGCTGGAGTAGATGCCGTTCATGTATCCATACACGAGAACTTTAAACAACCGTTTCGGTGATTTCTCGATTCTCCCCATGCGAGAGTACGCGGCGTACAATTTTCTGTAATCCATCCCTTCCATTACCGCGTTGAGTAAGCGTACCGAATCTTCTGCCGGGATCATTTCGCCAATATCCATGGGCAGAAGAAATAGTTGATAGGTATCCTCGTTTACTGTATAATCTGGTTGTAAATTCTTTTTCGTCATAAATTTGATTTTACAACAAAAAACGGCTTCTGACTCTTGTCAGTTGCCGTTTTTTGTTGCTTTTGGAGGCTGGCTTAATGCGACAGCCCCTTCCTAACAGCTATATCCAACGAAGCACCTTCCGAAAAGCAAAGTCCCTGCATAAACTCGTTTATACACGTAAGAAACTGATCACTTATAAATTCCCCTTTTAGTCGATAGTCAATCATAAATTTCATTGCCTGCAGCTGCATTTCTAAGTCTATACCAGCATTATTCATTGGCTCACGATATTCACCTGCCCTAATTTTTTCCGTAAAAGACGAAATAAGATAGGGAATGTCTTCATCGTAATATTTAGGGGTCACCTGCTCAAGCCTATTACAAAAAAAGCTGAGAATAAGTAAGCGTTGCCACAATGGATACGCTCTATCTTGCAACAGAGAAACAATAAAGGCTCTTATCTCCCCAAAATAACGATGTGGTTTATTATGTGCATCATATTTTGTATTTACTATAGGTATTTGAGAGTTGCGAATTTCAGCACCACTTTCACAGTTGTTAAATTGCATTGGTTTTGTATTCAAAAGTATCAATCTGGCAGCTTCCGGACACGATACATACAATGACTGCTCCAGAACCCCGTCAACATTATTAAATGCACGCGGATAGGTATCGCAGGTTATGGATAATGCATCTTCATTCCATGTTTTTTGAATCGTACAGAGCCTCTCATCTGTTAAAAACGGACATATATAATGATTCATTTTTACAGTGGCATAGGGAACATACTCAGAATCCCCGACGCTCTTATCATTCATTAAAATATGTTCGCAAAGAAGCGATTTTAAGTGAGCATCCTGACATTTTTGGTAGGTATCATAGGTAGCTTGATCAATGACAACATCCCACCCAATACAGCAACTATCCTCACAGTCACCCGCGGTGCAATGAAAATTCTGAAAATATTCTGGTTCTAGTATTTTTTTAAAGGATAACATTATTAACTCCTTTCACTACTTTTAAGCTTCAGAAAATAAACATATATTTTCAAAGCATATAACTTTGAGTTAACACCAAGTCAAGCAAAAGTCTTTTTTATTTCATTTTTACTTGTGGGCTTCTGTGTTTAGATAGTGCAACAAGTCTTACAATTAAATTATGCAATAGTCGAAAAGATAAGCGTTATACCATTTATCGCAAATCATTGCCTGATTGTCTCAATATCACTCAAAAATATAAGGGAGTGCAGATTTTACTGCACTCCCTCTCATGGTACTTATATATTTATCTATTGGTTATAGTTGGCCTTCATACGCTTTCTATCTTCTTTCGACGAAAAGCCAAACATACGAGAATATTCCCGACTGAATTGCGATGGACTTTCATAACCGATTCGAAATGCAACCTCAGCACATCGACTGACTCAAATAAACGCCTTGCTTCGTGTAAGCGCTGTTGCTTCTGGAACTGAAGTGGACTCATAGCAGTTGCCTCTTTAAAGTGGCAATGAAGAGAAGAAACATTCCTATTTGCTATATCTGTTGTGTAACTGCTGTGATAAGATTAGGCAATAATTTGGTATGAATGGTATAACGGTCACTTGGTTTTTTGCTGCATAATAAAAGTAACAAAGCTTACATCATAGTTTCATTATGATTGCAAAAACAGCAAGGGTAGGTAGAACATCATGAACAATACATGGAAAATTTATATGCTGACTATGATCAGCTTCTTGATTGGCACGTCACAATTTGTTATTGTGGGCATTTTGGATAAGGTCGCTGCCTCCGCCAGTGTATCGGTAGCAACAGCAGGCCAGCTGATTACCGCCTTTGCGCTTGCCAGCGCGATTGGCACGCCCATTGTCATGGTAGCAACGGCGAAGATGGATCAGCGCAGGCAACTGCTGCTGGCTCTCACGATCTTTTTACTCGGCATCGTTTCGACGCTCGCCCTTCCGGGCTTCGGTTTCCTGATGGCTTCTCGCGTCATACTCGGGATCGGAACGGGTGTCTTCGTTGTCACCGCCTATGCGATAACGGCGAGTCTTGCTTCTCCCGGACACCAGGGAGAAGCCATGTCCAACATATCCATGGGCTTTAGTGCCTCACTGGTATTTGGCGTCCCAATTGGCCGCGTCATCACAGCAGCATACGATTGGCAGGCGATCTTTTGGGGTATCGGCTTCTTTAGTTTGCTGGGAAGTTTAGCTGTCGCCCGGTTGCTTCCAGCTACGTCTGGTGAAATGCCGACTCCTCTCGGTAAGCAATTTGCACTCTTAAAAAAGCCGACTATAGCTGCTGCCCTTGGCATGACATTCTTTGTGTTTATCAGTTATTCGGTAGTCAATACGTATATCACTCCTTTCCTGGCAGCTCTCAGACCGATGAGTGAACAAGAACTGAGCAGCATTCTCTTCGCATTGGGCATCGCGAGCTTACTAGGTTCCAAGCTTGGCGGTTTCTTGGCGGATCGGATTGGCATCACTCCCACGCTTATTGGCAGCATGGTCATCCAAGCTATCGCCCTTGTATTCGTATCCGTTGCCGAAGGTTCTATAATCCTTACCATCCTATCGATCATGCTCTGGGCAACTTCAGTTTGGACGTTCGGATTGACCCAGAGCTTTAACATTGTCTCGCTCGCTCCGGCCGCCTCCGGCATCATGCTGAGTTTGAACAGTTCCTTCGTGCAGCTAGGTTTTGCCGCTGGCGCCGGCATCGGTGGAATCGCCGTGGGGAGTTCGTCAATCATGATAGTGAGTTGGATCGGCGCCGCATCGGTCATAGTTGCACTTTGCATCGCAGCTGTCTCTTTCAGCTTTAGCCGCTTGCGGTATCAACCATGCGGTGATTAAAATTCTAGATAAGAGGATGCCAGGTATGACTTAAATTTTATAACTAAAACTAATTATCTCCCTACGAAAATTTTATATGGTGCAGGAATGGTGGCGGCAGTTGCATCGGCAAGAAAAAACCGATTATCAATGAACCACTGGTGATTGTCGCCAGCAGCACAACAGCGGGAACAGGCTCCTAAGCGGATGCAGGCTGTGTAGTTACGAATCCGGCAGCAAACGAGAAAGTCGGCATCAAGACACCGGCGCCACATCATGGAGTATTCACTTTGAATCACTGTAACAGGGCAGATGGAATGTACACAGCGATAGTTTATTATGCACAAATAAACAGCGACTGCTATCACATTTGTGCCATATAATTGCCTAATCCTATCTCAGCTAGTTGCAAGCAGCTAACTGTGTAATATAATAGACGTACTCAGGCTGAAAAAACAGGAGGATCTTATGTCTGAATCAATAGATAGACAACATGACGAACTAGCCAAAATTATTGAATCCTATTCTGGCCATGACGGTGTTCATGCAACCGATATTCCGTCTTTATTTTTTAACCGCCAGACAACGATTACCGGACCGGCTTACGGAGTTTTCAAGCCATCCTTATGCATTGTCGTTCAGGGCGCAAAGGATGTGTGGCTGGCCCAGGAGTGTTTTCGGTACAGCCCTGCCGATTATCTTGTTGCTTCCATTGACGTGCCTGTTATCGGTCAGGTTGTGGAAGCTACTCCCAGCCTTCCGTACCTGTCACTTAAGCTGGAATTTACTCCAAAACAAGTCTTGGATGTTCTCAGTAATTTAGAAGCTCATCTTGATTCTAAAGAAGATTCTAATCGCGCTATTTTTGTCAGCCGGATTGAGACCTCTTTATTAGATGCGGTAATCAGGCTGGTTCGTTTACTAGACAATCCCGTCGATATCCCAGTACTTGCTCCTCTCATTACGAAGGAAATTCTCTATCGGATCCTGAAGGGACAGCACGGGGGAAAATTAGAACAGATTGCTATCGAGGGAAGCTATACCTATCGAATTAACAACGTCATTGAACGCCTCGTGCATCGCTATGATCAGTCTTTTCGAATTGAAGATCTTGCAGAAATGGCAAATATGAGTGTTTCTTCCTTTCACCGACACTTTAAAGAGGTAACCGCGATGAGTCCTCTTCAGTTCCAGAAACAACTACGTTTATACGAAGCAAGGCGCTTACTGCTGTCTGAGTCAGCCGACGCGGCTGAAGTCGCATTTCGGGTAGGCTACGAAAGTCCATCACAATTCAGCCGAGAATATTCCCGCATGTTTGGCCTTCCGCCGAAAGAAGATATGAAGCGCATGAAAGCCAATTATAACCAACAGATGGATGCGTAAAACCATTTGGGGGAGTGCGGTAAAATCCGCACTCCCCCTCATGTTTTTTATAAAATTGCGATAATCAGGCAATCATTCGAGAGAAATGAGATAACCATCGCTATTCTATATGGGGCATAATAAGTTTAAGTGAAACCGCTTTAAACAAATCAGACGCATCCGCGGAAATTAGGAGGAAATATAAATGAAGAAAACGTTAACACTCGTTTTAGCTGTGATCATTATGCTGGCCGGTTTGGCGGGCTGCGGCAGCAGTAAAAATCAGTCCAACAATAGCACCCCACAGCCGAAGCCTTCCAGTAGCGAGCAAAGTAAGACAACCACTCCCCCTGCCGAAGCCTCGGCTGCAAATAAAGACGGTAAGAAAACTTTGGTAGTGTACTTTTCCATGCCGGAAACGACTACTCCCAATAATATGAATCAGGAAGAGGCCAACAGTACGGTAGTAGTGGGCGGTGAAGTTTTAGGCAACACACAATACGTGGCATATTTGATTCAGAAAAATACCGGAGCCGATATCTTCCGTATTGAACCGAAAACGCCGTATCCCACTAATCACAGAACACTGGTAGATATGGCCAAAGCAGAACAGAATAATAAAACAAGACCGGAACTTGCAGCAACAATACAGAACCTTGGGCAATATGATGTGATTTTTCTGGGATACCCCAACTGGTGGGGCGATATGCCGATGATTTTGTACTCTTTCCTTGAAAGCCATAATCTGTCTGGGAAAACCATTATCCCGTTCAATACCCACGGAGGAAGTGGTTTTTCTAGTACAGTAAGCACCATTGCCGCATTACAGCCAAACGCCAATGTTATGAAAAACGGCTTTACGGTTTCTAGAAATACCGTGCAGAATTGTGCGGATGATGTTGCTGCATGGGTAAAGGAATTAGGGTATTAAATGAAGTACCTGTGCACACTAAACCGGGAGAGCAGTAAGATAAAAGAGCCTTTCCGCCAAGATCCACCGTCTAAAAAGCCTGCCGCAAAGATACGGCAGGCTTTTCTCAAAAGATATTGCGCAAGGAGAAATTATAGAGATGAAACCAAAAACAATCGGTAAAATTGCAATTGATTTCTTTTTGACAGTAGGCTTGTTGTTGCTTATGGCATACGAGCTTATAGGACAAGCCGTCCACGAATGGATCGGTACAGGTATAGGCTTGCTGTGTATCATACACCATATCCTGAACTGGAATTGGATCAGGCATTTACAGAAAGGCAAATATACGGCATTTCGTATTTTACAAACAATCGTTACTGCTTTCGCTTTTTTATCTATTGTTGGTCTTATGATAAGCGGCATTATTCTCTCCCGCCATGTGTTTGATTTTCTGTCCATAAGTAACGGCCAAGCTTTTGCAAGAACTCTGCATATGCTCTGCGCTTATTGGGGCTTGGTGCTGATGTCAGTGCATATGGGCCTTCATTTAAATAGGTTGTTGGGCGCTATGAGGCAGGTCTTACGTCTCTCCAACCCATCCCTGCCTCGAACCATATTTTTACGCACAGCTGGTTTCCTGATTGCTGCTTATGGTATGTACGCTTTTTATCAGCGGCAAATCGGTTCGTATCTTTTTTTACAGAACGAGTTTGTATTCTTTGATTTTAACGAACCGTTGATTGCATTTTTCACAGACTTTCTTGCTATGATGGGATTGTTCACCAGTATAGGTTATTTTGTTTCTAAATTGCTTCGGTCCCGAAGTTAGAGGTAATTCATGCTCTTCAACTGCACTTCTGTCAGCCGTACATTCAATCCCACATTGAAATGAGAACGAAGGTTTCCCACCAACAGCATGGATGGCAATATGCCGGAACCTTCAATTACAAATGCTTACCATAGAACCCAGTTAATTTATCAACGGTCTGGTTCACATATTCCGGCACCCAATACGTCTGAATATGGGTTGCTCCTTGGAGCAGAAACAATTCCTTGTCATTTGTGCCAGTTGCTGCTGCGAAGGCCTGTTCAGTCATATAGAAGGTATCCGCATTGCTGCCGGCTATCATCAGTAACGGTTGGCCAATCAGATTCATATTATTAGCTGCATCAAACGTGACCAAGTCAAGAGTGCTGCTCACCGTATAGCGAAAGGTGGAATTCGGATGTGCGTGCGTCTTACCATAGTATTCATAACCTTCACTGTACAAATCCGGCATTTTGGCAAGCTGTTCTTTACTCAGTTCCATATCCAGCATGTCTGGAGTATATTGTACTTCACCGCCAGCAACTTCCTGCGCTCTAGCCGCTGAGGCTTGCTGCAAACGCTTTTGAATAGTATCCTTCTGAGAATCCATGAAACCATCACGGCGAACAATTCCCGTATTAAACATACTAAGCGTTGCCACCGCTTTGAAACGCTTGTCTGTCTGCGCTGCCTTCAGCGTATAGCCGCCACCGCCGCATATGCCCAGGATTCCCAGGCGTTCTGTATCAACTCCTGGGTAAGAAGAAATGACATCTGCCATACCATGTATGTCTTCCACCCGATAGGCCGGTTTATCAACATTGCGCGGGTAACCGCCGCTTGCTCCCTGGAAAGAAGCATCTGCTGCAACGGTGATATAGCCTTTTTCGGCCATACGCTGTGCATAAAGACCCGCAACCTGTTCCTTGACTCCACCATTCGGATGCGCAACAACAAGTGCTGGATATTGTTTTTTACTTGCCTTATCATAGCCTGCCGGCGTATACACATTGGCCGAAATCTTTATGCCATTTAAATCATAAATAATCGGATGAATATTCACCTGACCAGGGACATTTCGAGTAATTGCTCCCTGGTAAACCAGACCAAACGGATTTTCATTCGGACTCTTGATTGTGCTTGGATTTACTTCCTGTAAGGCTCTTCTTTCCATTGTCACAGCGGGGTGATTGCCCCGCTTCACCTCCCGTGCGCTAACTTCCTGCCCGCCATGCCCAATGCCCATCAGCCCTAATGCTAACATTGCTATACTTACTTTTAATTTCAAGTTCATGAAAACTCCTTCTTTCTTCTTAAAATTATCATAGCCAATATGCCACAGCTTATTCTGCCAGTCCTCGGCAGATCCCGAGATCATCGCCATTATGTAGAGAAAGATGTAAGTCAGTATTTCTTGGGAGTTTATTAATCTGTCATACTAATATCCCCCTTTCCTTGTGAAACAAGCTTGATTATCCTTAGTATATACTAGGAGAAAAGACGACTGATATCTCAATAGTATCAAATGATTGCCGAATCTTCTCACTAGTATTATCTAGCTGCTTTCTGCTGATATAAATTGCAATCACAGTGAATACTTCAGAATAAATGGAAGCGGTTGAGAAACAATACGAAGTTTATCAACCGCTGATCAATAGTTCAATTTATTCCTTCCTACCAGGATGAAAAGATGTGTTGCTCATCTGAAAGCTCTATCGGTTCTCCGATCAATGTACAGCATGGTATCACTGCCATAGCGATCATGTTCTTTTCTCCTGGCGTTTCGCTTTTATTTGGCAAGGCCCTTATCCTTCATCCATTTTTCCATCAAATTTGCAATCTGGACATTGTTCTGATCTGCAAACAGAAAATGTGTGTTGCCATAAACTCCAAATTCCGGCAGATGAACGATCGTCGCATCCCCGCCATAACGGTTAATGACTGCCGCCCATTTCCGTGCAAGGTTCAGGCGCACGCGCCAGTTATCCTGTCCCCAGTTATCCGTAGGTTCGGATGGAATATTATCTCCGTAATAGACGACGATAGGGATCTTCGTGAGTTTCATGAAATCCTTCATCGGAATAGACTCACCTTTTGCCGGGAACGGACTACTTGTAGCCTCTACTTCTGGCACCTCACCCTCAGGGAAAGGGAATGTGCCCGGCTCCATAGCAACAATACCGCGTACTTTGTCCGTTCTGATCGCCGTATACCAGCCTGGACCGCCGCCCTGCGAATGCGTCACGAGAACGCCTTGTCCAGATTTTTCAAATACTGCAGCCATAGCATCCGCAATGACCTCATTACTATACGCACCGGTGTTCGGCGTCATCTGACGGAAAAACTGGTCCAATGATTCCTTATCTCTGG
The DNA here is from genome assembly GCF_900114615.1 of Pelosinus propionicus DSM 13327. GTDB lineage: Bacteria > Bacillota > Negativicutes > DSM-13327 > DSM-13327 > Pelosinus > Pelosinus propionicus. The sequence goes on from NZ_FOTS01000052.1 coordinate 8,537, forward strand.
GTACCTGCACATTCTCGTAGTAGTCTGGCCATTGACCAATACGAAAAGTATTATACCAAAGCTGATCATCCGGCGTCGCAGCAATTTTCTCCGGTATGGTAGATCGTCCGGCTTTGCCGCGGCGCGGCTGGTCAACGAGGTAAGTACTATAGCCACGTTCCAAAAAGATATTCTGGAAACCATCGCGACCATCCGGTGTTGACTCCCAAGTCTTTGCCGACTGCCCAGCGCCATGCAGGAACACTAGTCCGTATTTATGCGCCTTGACCGGCTTTTGGTAGAACACATAGGCATGGTCGCCATGCAATGTTTCACCATCAAGATTCGTTGGCCTTGTTCCATCGTATTTTCCCGGTGCAGTTACCACGGTGCCGCCAGCTAAAAAACTTCCCTGGTCCTTAATCGTGACAGGCTTACTCATAGCACAAGCCGAACCAACCGTCATAATCATCGCCAAAAGTACGGACAAAATGCTTTTTTTCACCATAAAAGTATCTCCTCCTCTATGCAAATCAACGCATCTTTTCAATCAACACTTTTTACTTGTACAAAAAATCGTCGTCCCAAGTACGTTCCGGCTGTAACCAAAACTAGTAAAAATCATTACCCTTATTATCCTACAAATGAAAAAAAACCGTTATCCCATTCCTACCAAATGATTACCTAATCCTATCACAACTACTACACAATAGACGAATATACTTTATAATGACGCGCCTGAAAACCCAATTGTAACCAACAGATTTATGAATAACCATTTGGGGAGTGCAGTTTTTACCGCACTCCCCAAATGGTTTGACAATTAATATAATAGGCAATAATTTAAGAGAAATGAGATAACAATCGCTTTTTAATATTTAGGCTACATCTGTAATTGTCATCCTATCTCTCATCTCTTGCTAGCAATAGCATAAACATCACCAATTACAACCAGACAACAACATGACATACCAAAACATTAAATTTTTATTCGTCTTGAAATATTCATAACAGATGCCTTTGTAAACATATTACTAATCTATTTTATCTAACAAGGTTTTTCAAGTAATTCGTCACATCGTTCCTAAAGAACGGGATATCGCTACTGTATACGCTCAAGAAGGAACACACATCTATCTTTTATGTATCCCAAAATGCTTGAATCAATGCATTGAGCTTGTCTTCGCTTCGTGCTTCCTTAGGATAACGCCAGTGTGCTGGAAATAGCTTTTTATAATAGTAGCTAGAAAATCTTGCATCAATCAAAAGTACTATGCCTTTATCTTCTTCTGAACGAATCACCCGCCCAGCTGCTTGTAACACTTTATTCATACCGGGATACAGATACGCATATTCATATCCCAGTTCATTTTTCTTTTTAAAATGCTCCATGATAAGGTTGCGCTCTGTACAGATCTGAGGGAGTCCCACTCCTATAATAACAGTCCCCAAGAGTTTATCCCCTTTGAGGTCAATGCCTTCGGAAAAAATCCCTCCTAACACACAGAAGCCAACTAACATATGATCACTAGCTGGCTGAAACCGATCTAAGAAGCTTTCCCGCTCTTCTTCCGACATGATATGGGTCTGCATCATGGTCTCGGTGTCAGGGTACAATCCCGCAAAGGCATGATGCACTTCCTGCATATAGTGGTAGGACGGGAAAAAGATGAGATAATTCCCGGTTTTCTGCTGGATCACCAGATGAATGTAGTGAGCAATCTCATCATAGCTGCTCTCGCGATCTTTAAACTTCGTAGATATTTGATCGGCTACCAGTAAGCATAGATTTTCGGTCTTAAAGGGCGATGGGAATGCAATTTTTGCATCCATTGCCTCACCACCTAATACTTCACAAAAATAATCTAGTGGTGCCAGGGTTGCCGAGAAAAATACGCTGGACTTGCCTCTCTTGACTGCTTCACCCAGCAACTTAGATGGGTCAAGGCAAAACAGTTTCAGCACAACCTCTGACGAGGATCTCTCCACGTACGTAACATAGTGATCATCATAGAACTCAACCATTTTTAAAAATATGAGTACATTAAAATAGAGTTCTAACAATGCATCATACCCCTCTGTTTTATGATTCTCAATTAATAAAGCAGGTGCTTTGTTAACAAACGTCCAAAGCAGGGGGTAGATTTCTTCCGGCTGCTGCAATTGTGTATAATACCCCTCTTCACCACATTCTTTTCTCATCCCCAGCATAACCGTATTGATTTTCCCCAGAGTCTTGCCAATGCTATGGCCTTTATAAAGGTTCTTTACCTTCAAGAAAGAACTTTTTGTTAGTTCTGCAGAAAACATCTCTCTTGCTCGATCTACCAAATTATGCGCTTCATCAATTAGAAAGGTATAATCCCCCTGAATCGTCTGAAAAAATCGTTTTAAATAGACTCTAGGATCAAAAACATAATTGTAATCACAAATAATACAGTCGGCCCACATGGATAAGTCCAAGGAAAGTTCAAATGGGCACACCGTATACGTTCGCGAATAGTTTTCTATCACTTCTCGTGTAAACGCCCTCTCCTGCAAAAATATATCCATAATGGCATCATTGACTCGATCATAATGTCCTTTGGCATATTCGCAATGATCCGGATTGCAGATGGCCTTTTCCTGAAAACAAATTTTATCTTTTGCAGTGATCGTAATTGATTTAAAGTCCAAGCCACTGTCCCGCATGGCGTTTACTGCTTCTTCAGCCACTTGACGAGTAATGGTTTTGGCCGTCAAATAAAAAATCTTGCTCGTTTTATTTTCTCCCATAGCCTTGACGGCAGGAAACAAGGTAGAAATGGTTTTCCCAATCCCGGTGGGAGCTTGTACAAATAGTTTTTTGTTATCGGAAATCGTTTTATATACCGAAACCGCTAATTCACGCTGGCCTTGACGGTACGCTGCAAAAGGAAAATTCAGCTTTTTTATGGATGCATCCCGCAGTTCATTCCATTCTTTGAGATATCTCGCCCAAACTAAATAGGTATCCAGCAACCCGTAAAAAAATGTTTGCAGCTCCTTCAATGTAAAGGTTTCTCTTAGCCTTTTTATTTCATTCGTATCAATATTGTAATAGGTCAATTGAATTTCAAGCTGTTTTACATGATTTTGCTCACCATAAATGAGTCCCATAGCATTTTGCCTGTGCCCAATGCAGGGGATTAAAGTTCTCATCAATCCGCTCCAACGGAACAGCCGTTGTTTTGATTTCATCAATCACCACCTGCGGATCATCGACAATGATTCCGTCTGCACGACCTTCTACCAAGAACAAAAAGTCTTTGTATTTCATTTCATATTTCAATTGAGCTTCTGCCAGATACTTGTCGCCACCAGCCTTTTGAAGCTTTTGATGTATTCTGGTTCCTTCCACCGCTCTGCTAGTCCCCACAAAGCGTGTATCAATATTACCCGCACGCAAGGTATACTCAACTAAGTTTTTTACTGATATACGAATGACATCCGATGCCACGTACGCTGACACCTCACTTTCTTATTCACTACTTCCACACCGATCATCCTATCCCTTTTAATGTTCCGCAGGCAGAATAATCCATTTCAGCTATACAAATCCCCTTAACACATGTCTCAAATCAAAAAGCCAATTCCCTTACTGTAAAGGAAATTGGCTTTTATGCTGTCTGAAGACGTTTATATAAATGAGATAAATTATAGGGTCAGGCTTGAGTTATTTCAAAATTGACTTATTACATTCTTAACGTTTAACTAACTCTTGCCAAATCCTTGTAATATTCGCTGGGTCATTTTGTACTTTAGCTCACTGTGCAGGATCAAGTACTTATTCATCAAAAGAATCCATGTATCTGAGATATTGTTCTTTTGTAAATGTCGGCTTATATTCAGCACAAATTCTTTTTGCCCCCTCTGCTCCATTTCGCAATAATGCGTAAGCGGTAAGAGCAAAAATTTTAGCGGTGACAATGTATGCCAATTCTTCATCTTCCATACTAAAATCAACGGTATGGAGACCGCCTCTAATACCGCCTGTTTGAAAGCGAATGACCGGCTGCAGGTGCTGAACATCACCAATGTCGGTTGATCCTCCGCTATGTTGCTTAACATTCGCTTCAACCACTTTATACTTTCCGGCAATTGCATTGGCAGCTCTTGCAAGCTCAGGATATGCCTCACTAGAAAGTGTCGGCAAATATCCTGGCAGAGTAGTAATTTCACACTTTGCGCCAATTGCATACGCTCCTGCCTGAAAGGCCCGATCCGTCTTTTCCGAAGCATCAAGTATTGCATTTTTATTTTTTCCCCGCACTAATGTTTCTAAAACAACCTCATCTGGCACTACATTGACCAAATTGCCGCCTTTTGTCATGATCGGATGAATTCTGACCGTATCTTCATCACGAAAGGTTTCTCTTTGATAAGCCAAAGCAGAGAGGCCTAGAGAGGCTGCATTTAAAGCATTTATTCCGTTTTCCGGGCAGGCGGCCGCATGAGCGGCTTTGCCATGATAGCGAATAACTTTTGAAACAAAACCGTTTCCCGTAATTCCGCCTGTTACAATATCATCCGCCCTTATATGATGCGCAATGCTCAAGTCAATATCATCAAAAGCACCCTGCCGGATTAACTCGCACTTTCCGCCGCCATATTTTATCTTACCTTCTGCCCGCAGTTTATTTTTAAATTCAATCTCTCCATATTCTTCCGCCGGAGTCGAAAAAAAGATCACCTGACCATCCAGCTTCTCTTTTACCTCAGAATCGCTTAACGCTATAGCTGCGCCGATAACACCGGCAAGCTGGGCATGATGTCCGCAGGAATGAGCAGCCTGCGTCTCTTGATTTGCGTATTTATGTTCAGGAATACGCAGCGCATCTAATTCTCCAATTAATGCTACGCTGATATTTTCTTTTCTTTCTGGATTCAGATAAACCTTAGCGCCTGTAATTGCTAATTCTTCCTGAATCGGCAGCTGCAATCCTTTCATAAAACAATTAAACTTTTCCGCCGTTTTAAACTCTTTATAACCAAGCTCTCCATGTGTATAGATATCTCTGGCAAACTCCACTATTTCTTTCCGGTTTTTCTCGATGAGTTCAATAATTTTTTTCTCCGTATCATCTAAATGAAGCATGATTACACCATCCTTTTAGCAATCAATCAAAAGGCCATATGTGCATGATTCTATCATGCACATATGGCCTCCAGCTCTCTATCAACTCACTGTGATTCTTTCGGCACATACCACAAGCCTTTATTATTGGCCTTCATGTACGCTTTAAACTCGTCTGAATGATAGGCTGCAACGATATCCTTCACCCATTGCGCATCCTTATTTTTGTCCTGTACTACCAATTGCAGCAGCAGATATGGCAGAATATCCTCTGTCAGCAATGCCGTAGCCGGGTCAATTTTAGCATTATACACAATAGATCCGGTAATCACAATAAAATCAAAGTCAGAACGAACCGCCGGGATATTCAGTGATTTCATTTCCGTAAACTGAATATTATAGGGGTTTTCCACTATATCCTGCTGTGTTACCGCAGACAAATCCTTGTCTTTTGCCAGCTTGATCCACCCCGCCTTTTGCAGCAAAGCATACGCCCTCGCCGTATTTGACGCATCATTCGGTATTGCAATCCTTGCCCCATTGCTAATTTGGTTCAAGGCTGCTTTTGCCCCCGGATAGATGCCTGCCGGCACTGTCGGAATGGGACTAACCGCTGCTAAATGGCCTTTTTGCTTTTCATTAAAATTATTCATATAGGCAGTGTGCTGCTCCACATTGAAATCAACCTCGCCTTCATTCAAAGCAACATCTGCCTGCAATAAGTCCGACATATCCTTAGCCGTAATCTTGTAACCCTTCTTTTCTAAAATCGGTTGAACAGCCTGCTCAAACAATTCGGAGTACGGCCCCTGAGACTTGCTGAAAACCAGCTCTTTCTTCGTATTACCAGCTTTAGCGCTGTCGCCGCTGCTGCCGCAGCCTGCCAAAAATATGGTCCCCAGCATAGCTGCCAATAAAAACACTGCAATCTTTTTTACATTCATCATAAAAATCCCCTTTTCTCTATCTTTTTTAATGATTACGTACTTTAGAAGAAAAATAATTCCCGAACGACTGGATGATCTGGACAAATATAATTAATACAATTACGGTAAATAACATAAGCGGAAAATTCAATCGTTCATAACCATAGGTCAGCGCCAAATCACCTACGCCTCCGGCTCCGATAGCACCTGCCATAGCAGTCGCCCCGATGAGTCCTATCGTACCAATGGTGACCGATAAAATCAACGATCCATAAGCCTCCGGCAGCAGAAAATACCATACAATTTCAAAATAAGACGCTCCCATGGCCTGGGCCGCTTCCACAATTCCTTTATCTACTTCCAGAATTGAATTTTCAAACAACCGCGTCAGATATGGCGCAATAAAAACAACCAAAGGAACTAATGCCGCTGTTGTTCCCACTCTGGTTCCCACAATTTCTTTCGTCAGCGGCAAAATAAATACCATTAAAATAATAAATGGAATACTCCGGATAATATTGATAACGGTATTTAACACCGTATATACATATTTATTCTTTAAAATACCGTTATCATTGGTTAAAACCAGCGTCATCGCCATCATCATGGCAAGAACTGAACCGATTGCCAATGAAATGGAAACCATGTAAATTGTCTGCTGCGCGGCCAGCACAATCTTAGAAAATGGAACACCAAGCTCCATCATATCATCACCTCCTGCCAACTAAGCTGCTGATTCCGGATATAATCCATTACTCTCTCTATTTCCGGACTCTCTCCGATAACCTGAATAACAAAAATCCCCAATACTGTTTGTTGTAATTCATTGACTGAAGCAAACAATATGTTTGTCTCAACATCAAAATCCTTATTGATGCGATACAATACATTGTCCCTTACATTTTCACCCAGGAACTGCAGCCTAAGAATTTTATAATTTCGTCTATCACCCTGCAGTTTCTGAACAATACTGTCCGGAATTTTATCAGCAATGACCGTCTGTACAAACTTTTTTGTTATCTCTTGCTGTGGATTACTAAATACATCAAGAACAGAACCCCATTCAATTACTCGTCCATGTTCCATAACCGCCACTTTGTTGCAGATGCGCTGGATTACATGAATTTCATGGGTTACGATAAGAATGGTAATCTTCAGCTCGCGATTGATTTTTTCCAACAGCCGCAAAATAGAATCTGTCGTCTCCGGGTCCAAGGCGCTTGTTGCCTCATCACACAATAGAATCGACGGGTTGGTAGCCAACGCCCGGGCAATACCAACACGTTGTTTCTGGCCGCCTGACAATTGATTTGGATATGCGTTCACCTTATCTGATAAGCCTACAAATTCCAGCAGCTCGGAAACTCTTGCCCGAATTTCTTTCTCTCCTACACGGTTCAATCGTAACGGAATAGCGATATTGTCATACACCGTTTTTGAATTCAACAAATTGAACTGTTGAAATATCATGCCAATACGTTTTCGCACTTGCCGCAATTCAGAAAAAGACAGTGTATTGATATCTTGTCCGTCTACTTCTATTCGTCCGCCAGTCGGCGTCTCCAATCCGTTCACCATTCGCAGTAATGTAGATTTCCCGGCACCGCTAAATCCGATTACCCCGAATATATCGCCGGCTCGAACTTGCAGAGATACATGGTCCAACGCATTTGTCTGCTGTTTTTTCATCGTAAATGTTTTACTGATATCGATAAAATTAATCATTTCCATAACTCCTAATTATCAATGCTTCCACTAATTCTCAGCCTCTTTCGTTCATAAAACGACTCAAATACAAAACAAAAAAGGCCGAGAACGCTTATACAAACGTTCTCAGCCTTCAGTTATCTGATCAGCTAAGTAATATGTATTAAGATACCACATTTACTTCCTTCCTGTCAACTATCTCCAAGCTGCCTTTATCAGATACATTTCCAGACATGCATCACAATTGGATTGGCAAGCATTGTCATTCAATGATAAAGGTGGATTGACTAAAGTGAATTTCCTGCTCAATCAGTTTTATGAACTCTTTTAACACTGGAGAAAGCCACTTATTTTTATGATAGATAAGTTGAGTACTAATTTTATCTTCCAAAGATAAATCAAGCGCAAAGAAACTCATCTGTCCAGACTGAACTTCCCGTTGAACAGTGCTATAGGGCAAAATGCTAACTCCAGAGTTTACCACTATACTTTGTTTTATCGCTTCTATGCTCAGCGCTTCAATTCTATTTTTTCTTGAATCTAAATAAGCGCCTAAATATTTCTCAAATACATTCCGATACGTGCAATCATTTTTAGGATATATGAACACAAAATTCTTATTTTTCAAATCATCTAATGACTGTAGATTTTGACCTAATCCCACTATCCCCATTTTTTCTTCAACCAAATCGATCGCTGCTACATTCGCAGTGTCACGCGGCCGCTGCATGACAAATAATAAATCGATTTCTCCTGTTAATAACTTGTCAACTAGCTCAGATTTCTGACCTAAGACTTGAATGATCTTTATTTGAGGAAACGTTTGTTGAAATTCATTTATAATTGGCTGTAATCGATATAACGCGATAGATTCCTGCGAACCGATTCTGATGGTACTTTCATTAAGATTTCTGCTATTTTTCAATGTTTCAATTTTTTCATGTGCCTTTACTATGACATCGGCAATAGAAAGCAATTCATTACCTAAATCAGTTATTACGATATTTTTGCCTATTCTCTCAAACACTTTTCCATTCAATTCTTTTTCGATCGCTTGAATATGTATGGTTAACGTTGATTGAGAGTAGCGCAATTCCTCACTAGCTTTTGTGAAACTTCCCAATCGTGCAATTGTTTTTAATGTGATCAAATGTCTAATATCCATGGTACACCTCGAATTCTTGCGTAATTTTCTCACAAGACATTCCCTATTACTGTTTTTAATACTTACATTTACTAATTTGAATTTTACTTATATCTAGTTTACCACTACTATAAAAAGTGAGAAAGCTAAATTACAAGCTTGAGGAGGTATAAGTAATGAAAACATATACCGTTTATCAAATTGATGCGTTTACATCCGAAAAATTTAATGGGAATCCTGCTGGTGTCATCACCAATGCACAGGGGTTATCCGACCTTGCTATGCAGCGTATCGCACGAGAGCTTAATAATTCTGAGACGGTTTTTATTTTTCCACCTGATGATGCAAGTCACGATGTCAGACTGAGATATTTTACGCCTACTACTGAAGTACCATCGTGCGGACACGCCACCATTGCCGCTCATTACGCTCGCTCAATCGAAAATCAACTCAGTTCGAAAAGAGTCATGCAGAAAATTGGGATTGGTATTTTGCCGATAGACATTGTAAAAAATAGTTATTATACAATATGGATGACACAAGGAGCGATCGAATTTTCTGAGCCTCTTTCTACTAAAGACCGTGAAGTACTCTTATCATCTCTGGGTCTATTCGAAGGGGAAATAGACGAACGCTGCCCAATTCAGATTGTTTCTACAGGGCACTCAAAAGTAATGATTGGAATAAAATCCATAGAAAAGCTTCATCGCTTAACTCCTAATATGAGTATGCTAAGTACCTTAAGTACGTCTATTGGCTGTAATGGTTACTATGTCTTCACGTTTGCATCCCGCCCCAGCACGATTTTAACCCATGGCAGAATGTTTGCACCGGCTATCGGTATTTCCGAAGATCCTGTAACGGGAAATGCGATTGGCCCACTTGGAGCCTATCTTGTTAAACACAGATTAGTTGAACATGACAGCTCCTTGTTCTCATTCACGGGGATTCAGGGAGAGGCTATTGGTCGTGCTGGAATTGTAGATGTAAAAGTAAAAATAGAACATGGTGAACCAACACAGGTTCAGATAGGCGGTACAGCTATCATTGTGTTTAAAACCCAAATAGAAATATAATCATTCCTCGCAGGATTTTGGTTTAGCAGCATACCAGATATAATATGAACACAATAGGACATACATAACCAAGGACCAAATTTCAGGATTATCAGTATGACCCCAAGGGAGTTCCGTAAAATCATATCCCATTACACGCAGACAGGCACTGAGTACTCCCAAAAGGGAACCACCAGCAATAAAACCCGAACTGACTAGTACCCCACGGTGCTGGCGTAGTTTATTGAGAAGTGCATCATCGCTTCGGTGAGAAACTACATAAGAAATAATTCCACCAACTAAGAGGGGAATCGTAAGCGCCAAAGGCATATAAAGTCCTAGGCCAAATGCAAGGGCAGGTACTTTCATCATATCCAAACAGATAGCGAGTACAGCACCCACAAGATATAGCACCCAAGGAGCCGATTGCCCAGACATTAATGGATCAATAACCGCTGCAATGGCATTCGCTTGTGGTGCTACTAATGATCCCGGTCCAGAAAAACCAAAACTACTTGCCAATACCAGAATTACACCCGCTGCAATAAAAGCTGAGAATACAACATTCACCAATTTCCAGATTTGCATTTTTTTCGGAGTAATCCCAAGCCAGAATGCAGCCTTCAAATCACCAACAAAACAACCTGTCATAAATAAGCAGGAACAAACAACACTGCACATGAGCAAAACAACCATAATACCTGCATTACCTATTAAGCCCGTGCTTACCATAGCTTGTGCCCCAATAATCAATGTCAGCAGGGTAAGACCTGATACAGGCTCTGATGCGGTAAAGGCGATGGAGGTCGTACCAACAACCGAAAAGAGAAATCCGCCAATTATTAATACAAAAGTAATTGCAATTGACTGTAGCCAAGTATCTGCATAACCAGCTTTGATCAGAATGGCAAAAACTACGCCAACCGCAGCGACTGCCCCAACAACCCAAGACATCGGAAGATCACGGCGGGTGCGCAGCACTTCACCGTTATGGCTGTTAGTCTTAATGATTCCTACCAATGCCTCTTTGAAAGCAATACCGATAAATGGTGCCATTTTGATGACACCGAGTATACCAGCCATGGCAAGGGTACCAATACCAATAAATCTCACATAATTGCGAAATATCTCTTCCGGCGACATATCTTTAATCAATTTTACTATATTTGTTCCCACTGCAATCGTTTGCCCATCAGCAAAAAAATTGAGAAAAGGTATCAAACACCACCAGCCAAACATAGAGCCCGCAGCGATAATGGCAGCATACCGCAAGCCAGTCATATACCCCATCGCTACTACAACAGATTCGATGTCAACCGCAAATAGAACCTTATGTTTGCTTGCTAGCTGCTCACCAAAGGCGCAAAAACGCGAAGTAAATATGGAATTCCACCAGCCAAAAGAGTTCGTCGCGAAATCTGCTAAACCACCTACAATACTACTATAGATAAGTATTCGTAAACTGTCGCCGCCTTTTGCGCCAGATAAAAGTATTTCCGTTGTTGATAGTGAACCAGGAAACGGATATTGCCCATGCATATGCACTACAAAATAATTTCGTAAAATAATTGCAAAGGCAATACCAAGAACGCCACCCATGATTGTTGTCCAGACTAATTGATTATAACTAACTTGTAATTGCAGAATAAATAAAGCTGGCATTACAAAAATGACACCTGAGTTAACCATTGATCCAGTAGAACCAATACATTGCATCAGGGTATTTTCGCCCAAAACATTTTTTCGTCCCAAAACAGCTGCTAGACCGATACCAATAGCAGCAATAGGAACATCAGAGGTTACACCCTGACCGATTTTTAGTGGCATGTAAGTAGCTGCCACTGTAAAAATTGCTCCAAGCAGTATCCCTAGAGCTGCAGAATACACAGTAACTTCCTTATATTCTTTGTAAGGCGACAAAATAGGTTCATACTCCTCACCTTCTTGAAGCGGCGTAAAGGCGTTATCTGAAAGCGCACTTAACGGTTCTTCCTGCTCTGAAGGCACCTGTAATTTTTCTGTTAACTGTGATTGAGCCATAAACTTAATCCTCCTTTATTTATGTGATTTATTGTTTCTTCATTATATCTGCACAAATTATGCCAAAGGTCTACGTAATCTAAAAGAATTGAAGTTAAAGGTTTCTCTAATTGAAGGTCTTATTCCCAAAGGCTTAGACCTGCCTATAGAAATTCTTAAACCACTATCATAGCAACTCTTCCAATTATGGAATCAGACTATTAGCATAATTATTCCGAAAATAGGATAAATCAGCATTATTACAACCTATTTATTAACCTAATTAAAATTTTTAAAATTACATACTCAATAAAAAATCGTCCTTACCCTCAAACATTCTGAGGATAGGGACGATTCATTATTTTATTCTATTTTCCCAATAACATAATCAAATCCAAAACGCTTGTAATCCTCCCAAAAAAGGGTACGGTTTTCAGGAAATGGAGATGGCTCAGATAAACGCTTCTGTTCCTTTAGTGACTCTTCCTTTGGCCGCTCTTCCATAGATAGATCTTGCCGACATTGCTCCAAAAGGTCTGTTCCTTTGGGAGAGTTCACTATAATCACTGAGACCCCTAACGGATCAAACCATTCAGGGCTGTATTTCTCAATTCCCCAATAATCTGCAATCGTCAAATCTGAAGCGCGATGAATATCAGTAAAGCGGCACTGTGAACAAGAGGGACGTGTAATAGCACCAACTTGAAAAAACAACTGATAAAAGCGATCATCCGCTTGTATCTTTGGGCTTTTATCTGTAGCAAATAAAAACCCTTTATTACTATTCGCACGGCTCCAACCGTCTTTCTTCGAACGAAATTGTACATGGACAAGCTTTCCACCTTTTTCTCGTTCAAGCACCCCTTTGTACTCCTCCCAGATTAATGGGCTTGGAATACTGTGACAAATCAAATCGCAAATATACAACCTATCGATAAGCGGCGAACTGCCTATAAATCCGCGCAGCCCCGCAGCCTGGCAAGGGGTGCCGGTAAACAAAACCATGCGCCCTTTTTTAAGATCGGCTTTAATCTGCGCATAGGTGTTCCCCATGTCGCTTTGCACATATTTAGAAATCCGCATCCTGTCCCGCTGCTCGGGGGTTTGTGCTCGCTGGTGAAGAACATGAAAGTCCTTGTCATAATCCGCACCGTAAATAACGCCGTTTTGCCTGAGAATCGCATCAGAAATAGCAGTAAATACACCTCCAGATGTTGACTGCCGCAAAACCTCTTGTGAATGATGGCGCGCTACATAAAAACGGGGAGTATCACTTTCTTTGAAATTGCCTTTACGTATCACTGGGCAACTATCGGTACACCTGCCACAAGCAACGCAACGGCTTTTATCAATTTCCGGATATAAAAAGCCTTCTTCATCCGGCTTCATCATTATAGCATTTTTAGTACATACTTGCTGACAAGCACTACAGCCGCAACAGTCCTCTTTATTAGAAAATACTGCTATCATCCTTTTGACCTCCTTAGGAATGTTTATATACTTTCTTGGGAAGAAAATTACGAATTGACAATTTTATCTTTTGATTGGTAATGTATACGCCTAAAATTACTAAGCATCCACCTAAAACAATATATATCGTAATTTGCTCCTGAAAAACAATAAATCCCGCAAGGGAAGCCATAATAGGGTTAAAATAGTTGTACGCTGCCGTTTTTACAGCTCCAATTTTGGAAACCCCTACATACCAGATAAAATACGAATAAACGGAGCAAAAAGCAGCAAGATACACCGCTGCTAAAATCGTACTCCAACTCACTGCCGAAAGCTGCTGCCATAAGGATATTTCAGCCAGCGATGTGGGAACAAATGCAAACGGCAGTAATAAAACTGTGCCAAAGATGTGTATATAGGCCATAGCAACAAACGGACTGTATTTCTCCAGTACTGTCTTTCCCTTAAGGGTAACCCATGCCCACATCAGCGCATTTACGATAATTAAGCTATCACCAAAAAGTGTTTTTTGATGATAAAGACTACTAATTTTCCCTTGCGTTATTACTAATAAAACCCCAATAAAAGCAATACTGATTCCTAAAAAGCTGTGCTTGTTTACATCTTCTCTCTTAGTAAATAGACAAAACAAAGCAGCAAAAATTGGGCTTGTCGCCATAATAAGACCAGCATTTGTACTGGTTGTATATTGTAAACCAGTATAATGAATATAGTAAAAGAAAGTGATTGCCATTAGACCAAGTAAGAAAAACTGAGGAACATCTTTCTTATCAAGATAACCTCTTTCTTCTTTAATAAAAGAATGAGACTAAAAAGCAGAGAAGCAATTATAAATCTTACAATCACTAAATTTAATGGCAGCAAATCTTGCATTCCTATTTTAGCGGCAACATAGGATGTTCCCCAGAATACTGGTACTGTCAGTAAAAGCAGGTGTATGTTACTAAAAAGTGACTTCATTTTTCCCTCCAGAGTGCCTACTTATAAACGTTATTATTGCTATTTCTTGAATTATAACATATAGGAATATATAATAAAATTATCAAGATTATATATATGATATAGCGAAAAAGTATAGTTAGGAGTAGATTATGGATATCCGAGAGATGAAGTATTTTTATGCCATTGCTGAGGAAGGAAATATCAGTAATGCATCCAAGCGACTCAATATCGCCCAACCTGCACTAAGCAGACAAATGAAGCAATTGGAAGATAAACTAGGAGTCCAATTGTTTGAACGTGGCAGCCGCAGAATAAAACTGACAGAAGCAGGGCTATTAATGCGTGAGCGGGTAGAACAAATTTTAGATTTAGTTGAAGGTACAATGAATGAAATCACTGAACTCCATTCTGGTGCAGCCGGAACGATTTCGATCGGTACAGTAACTACCTCGGGGGCTATTTTATTGCCAAATTTGATTGATCAATTTCATAAATTATATCCCAATGTCACCTTTCAATTATGGGAAGGTGATGGCTTTCGCATCTTAGAATTATTAGATAAAGGAATTATCGAAGTTGGTATCATACGCGCCCCATTTGATTCAGCTATATATGAATCAATTACGCTGCCTGATGAACCGCTAGTGATAGCTATGAAACGAGACTCTGGTTCTGGAGAAGATTCTGAGAATATTCGACTGAGTGAGCTTAATCATCAGCCTCTCATTATTCCAATTCGATGGAAATCTATGTTTGTAGAATGGTGCGCTAAAGCTGGATTTAAACCGAACATTGTATGCTTATGCGACGGAATTATCATGAATATATTATGGGCTAAAATGGAGATTGGCATGGCGTTAGTCCCTAAATCTGCAGAAGGACTTATTGCAGATTCAGCCTTGACTTACAAAACAATTGTTGAGCCTACAGTATCCACACAAACGATAATTGTCTGGTTACGAAACCGTAGATTATCTGCGAGCAGTAAACACTTTATCGATTTGCTAAGAGATTTGATTTAGATTTATGCAGACTGGCATTGCTTTTTCGTTATAACGATACCCCCATTCGTAGTTTTAATTTCCTACGAATGGGGGTACTTTAGACTACTTCCTATTACGAAACTGAACTGGCGTCGTTCCATATTTTTTCTTGAATAATCGATTGAAATGTTCTACGTTCTGATAACCTACGCTATCGGCAATCTTTTCGACAGTCATACTTCCACTTCGCAAAAGAGTACAAGCTTTTTTCATGCGGACATTTCTAAGGATTTCACCAAATGTCCCTCCGGATTTTTCTTTGATATATTTCGATAGATAGGGAACCGACAGATGCATCTGCTCTGAAAGTTCCTCTAAAGTGACAGTTAAATAATTCGTTTGGATGTAATTTATGATTTCATTAATTCTTTCATCCCTACATTTATCTTCCGCCTGTATTTCGTCTAATTGATTGACAGCCACTACAAGGGCATCAATCGAAGATGTAATAATGTCATCATCAATTCCAACACCCCAGAATAATTTGCTGTTAAAGCTAACTCCAACATAGGAAACCGCCTTGGAGGAAGAACCTTTTGAAAGTGCATGTTCTTCATAAATGGCTAATTCATAATGGATGTCAAAATATTGTTTAATTGCATTGCTTACAGCATCCAAGCGCCCATTTCCATTTCCTACAATCGTTCTAATCTGACCCTTATGATTTATGATAACTTGTGCCATAATGCCATCCATTTGTTTGAAGTGAAATTCTTCTATGTGAAAATACGGAGTATTATTCACATATTTCTCTTCAAATATTTGATATACCCATTGCGGTGATAATTCTTTGTGTTCCCTGTCAGAAACACCTTTCACCGTGTAACCCACGTCTTCTTTCATCTTAGCAGGAATAGACATTCCATAATTTCCTTCTAGAATATAACCAATACCGCCTTTGCCTGACTGGCTGTTAATTCTAATGACATCTGAATCATATTCTCTACCAACATCCTTAGGGTCAATCGGTAGATACGGAACTGACCATGAATCCGTTTTCTTTTCTGCCCTGTAATTCATCCCTTTAGCAATTGCATCTTGATGGGATCCAGAGAAAGCGGTAAATACGAGTTCGCCAGCATACGGTTGGCGAGCATGCACTTGCATGCGAGTTAAAAGTTCATATTTCTCGCATATTTCTGGCATATTGCTAAAATCAAGTTTAGGATCAACACCATGTGAAAACAGGTTCATTGCCAATGTAATAATATCAACATTTCCTGTTCTCTCTCCGTTTCCAAATAAGGTTCCTTCAATTCGGTCGGCGCCAGCAAGCATTCCCAGCTCGGCATCACAAACACCGCAGCCTCTATCATTGTGAGGATGCAGGCACAATATGACGGAATTCCTGTATTTCAAATTCTTATTCATAAATTCAACTTGACTTGCAAATACATGAGGCATTGCATTTTCTACCGTTGTTGGCAGATTAATAATTGCTTTTTTATCAGGAGTAGGTTTCCATACATCCAGAACCGCATTACATATTTCTAGTGCATAATCCACTTCTGTTCCAGGAAAGCTCTCTGGGCTGTACTGGAATGAAAAATTGCCAGATGTCTCTTCTGCTAATTTCTTTAATAACTCTGCTCCATCAACCGCAATCTGCTTGATTTCTTCCTTACTTTTTCTAAACACCTGCTCCCTCTGTGCAACCGATGTGGAATTATATAAATGAATTACAGCATGAGGTGCGCCCTTAACAGCTTCAAATGTTTTTTTAATAATATGTTCTCGAGCTTGTGTTAGTACTTGAATAGTTACATCTTCAGGTATCATGTTTCTCTCGATCAGTGCCCGTAAAAAATTATATTCCGTATCTGATGCCGCTGGGAAACCTACCTCAATTTCTTTGAAACCAATGTCCACCAGCATCTGAAAAAAATCTATTTTTTCCTCCAGGCTCATTGGTTCGATCAGTGCTTGATTTCCATCTCTTAAATCAACGCTGCACCAAATTGGGGGCTTATCGATATGATCTTTCTTAACCCAATCATAAGATACTTTGGGTGGCATAAAATATGCCCTTTCATATTTTTCAAAATTCTTCATAATACCCTCCTTATTTCACCGCATGCAACAAAAAAATCTTCCGTCCTATAATTCATAACAACGAATTATAGAGACGAAAGACAAAGCTCTCGCGGTACCACTCTATTTCATGATCAACATACACTCATCGGCACTACTCATGCCTATCCCTGTAACGGAGGACTTCCGTCATGACCTACTATCTTTCAGCCAGAAGCTCCAAGGCGAGTTCACCACATTTCTTATACTGTTTCGCATCACCCAACAGCTTTCTGAAATCAATTTGTGGATACTATTCCTTTTCATAGCTTTTCATATGAAATCAATTATTAAATTATCCAATAAAAAAATCACGCCTAAGATTATTATAGCATTTCACAGGCATTTCTAATCCCTAATTGGATAATACCATATATCTTTCGTATTGCGTAGTGATAAATTTAATCAGTTTTATTGATCTTTTTTAACATTTTACTATTAATCATAAAATAAAGTGAAAGAAATATGTCCCACAGACAGAATAATCCCTTTCAGCAAATTCAATTCCCGTAATAAGTTAGCTTGTTTGGAGTCGTTTGTATAAATGAGATACAATTGTCGCGAGTGGCTGCTGATACAAAATAGCCAGTGTCATAGGAACTGCTACCCTTGGCGGAAAATAAGTGAGTGCAATGACGAGTCCACAAGCGTTATTACGGATGCCCACATTAAAAATCATCGTTTGTATAATACTCTGCGTTCTTTCTTTTAATGCAAATGATCCTAGGTATCCGACAAAGAAGCTTGCTGATACAACAAATAAGGTAACAAGTAACGTTTTTATTATGGAGATGTCCCAATTTATTTGTGGCATTACGACAGCCGAATTAATTAGGATAACCAGAAAAAGTGCTCCTTTTGATGTGGCACCCCCAATGCTTCTAGCGAAATTTACACTCCTTCCCTTTGTCCAATCATGCAGAAACATACCGATGAGACTAGGCAGCGTAACCATGAGCATAAGATCGATAACCATTTTAACATAGCTAATGTCGATGGTTTGACCAACAACAATATGGAAAAATAATGGTAATACTGTAGGTACAATAAAAGTATCCAATGTTACTGCAACAAACGATATGCCTAAATCACCTTTGATTAGCGAAGTCCAAATGATGGATGTAACCCCAATTGGAATGGAAGAACCGATTAGATAGCCTAGACGAATGTCAGGATCATTGGGGTAGAAGATCATGCCAACCGCCCAAGCTGTCAACGGTGTAACAAAATGAACTAAAATCAGCACCCATATAGGAATCCATGGCTTCTTTAGCACGGTAGTGAACTCCTTAAAACTTGTGCCTAACGCGGTAATAAAGGTCATGTAAGCGAATAAGGCCACTACAATTAACCGCAGAATCGGGGAATCAGCAATAGGAAGGAAAATTCCTAAAAATAGTCCTGAAAGCACTACAATAAACATGTTTTTGGATAACCAATCATTTAATTGAATAAAAAAAATCGTCATTTAAACCTCCGTGTAGGGCTGTTATGCTATACTTCACTATCAAGCAATGTTCCTATTTTATATCAATTCACTGCTTTCTTACGAGTAGCCTACATCATTCCCATTTCATAATTTCACAATTTTCAAAGCGTGGCAATTCCCTAAAACAGTTCATAAGAGATTTTGAATCTTCTCCTTTAGAATTGTTTAATACCCACATAGCCCTCATAAATTGTGCATGAGTAAACATGACTATAAATCCGCTTTTCATTTGACTCAAACGTTCAATGGCAGTCTGTGCACGAGACAGAAGCATCGTAAAGCTTTCTGCTCCCTCGCCGTCTATATAGTCAGGATCAAGTCGTTCCCAATATTCATTTACCCTTTCTTTGCGTTCAGCAGCAGTTGTACCTATGCAGGTCTCTGGAGATAAATAGGTAAACTCTTCTACATTCCACACCTCACGCCTGACGTTGGGAAAACGTTCCATTGTCGGCTCTGCAGTTTGCTAGGTTCTTAAAAAAGGTGAAGTAATAATCAAAATAGGTGTTTCTTGAAAGGATAAACTTATCTGTTTAGCTTGTTCCTGTCCATCGACCGATAATGGAATGGTTATATGATTTTCAGTAGCTGCTCCAGCATTAGCTGTACTTTGTCCATGCCGTATTAACCAGACCTTTTTAACATCATCAAACTGAATTTCTTTTTCTATCTCTTTTTTGTTAAACAAAGTAACCTCACATTCCTTTCTATCCATTTATTTAGTAGGCTGGCAACTCCATACAACCAGCCTACCATCCAATACGCAAAAAATCTGACTTTATTCTTATAAAAAACCACTTTATGGCGTCTCTTATTATTCGATACTACCATATAGTGGCTTTTCATTCAATCACTTATTATTCTACCGTCATTGACTTCTCCACGTTTCTTTGCCTCACCTCGTTCACAGCCGCAAAAAGAACTTGCTCAGGACTTGACTTGAAAAACAGTATCTCTCAGCCACTGCCTAAAATATTGCAATTGTTCGTCTGTATGGAAATAATGTTCCCCATTTTCCAGCACTTGCAATTTGCTATCGTAACGTTCAACAAAATCGGAGGCTACATCAAACTCAGAAAGATTGTCATCTGAACCATAGAGAATCTCAGTTGGTTTATCCCATTTATTGATAGGATTGGATTTTACATAACAATAATAATCCCAATAGAGGGTTTGCCCTATTGGCGTTTCGACTTCTTTTTCGATTTTTAATCTATCCTCACTTACATTGAACCATAGCATCATATTATTTATGATGCGCTCCATGTTTAGTACGGGAGAAAGAAATAAGCTTTGTTCGAGTGGCAAATCCTTATATGTAAGCAGGCTGAAATATGCCCCAATGCTACAAGCAAACAAACTTATATGACTTGAAATCGTTCGTGCATACTCCATGATAGTAGTAAGGTCTCTAACACAGTTTTGAACTTTACAGGCATACTCTTCATCCTTGCGGTCCCCGTGTTCAGGTAAATCAAAACTCAGCACTTGATACCTTTTGGCAGCCGCCTCTTCTGCAAAGGCTACAATCACATCATCTTCTTTACTGGACATATTTCCATGGACAGCAATAAATAGTTTAGCCGATGGCTCTCCCCATAAAATTGCAGGAATGCCTTGAATCCTCAAAATCGTCTTTTTCATAATGTTCCTCTCCCATAAAACAAAGTGTTTGCCGTATTTGGAGTTTTTTTATAGCAAAAATAAAGGGGAGTGAAATCACTCCTGTAAGGTGAAAAGAAAAATTGAACAGATTCCTTCATCATAAGCTTATCTGTTCAAACTTTCAGAAGACTATTGTTATTTCTCTTTCCAGATTGCTAATCCCTGCTAAAATTTTACATGGAATTGTTTATATTACAATAGATGCAATAAACTAAACAAACATGTTGCCCGGTGTTAGTGCTGCTCTTCTACGCTAGCACAGTTATGATTCCATTTGTGCCATCTACACGTATCATTTGTCCATCTTTTACTATATTTGTAATGTTAGGTATATCTACTACGCAGGGTATTCCATATTCCCGCGAGACAATTGCAGCATGGGAACCTGCACTTCCGATTTCAGTGACTACTCCGTATGCTAACCTAAAAAGCGGCGTCCAAACTGGGGCAGTATAGGGTGACACCAGGATATCGCCCTTTTTTAGTTTATGGAATTCAGATGGTCCTCTTACTATGCAGACTGGGCCTTCATACACTCCACGACTTGCAGAAATTCCCTTAATTTCGTTTGGATCCTCCATATTTTTAGCTTGTTTTTCTTTTTTATGAAATACAGGAAACGATCCGGTAGATATCATCCAATGAATTCCCTTTTCATGGGCAGCATAAACCTTTTTATAAGCACTTTGCCTTTTTGCAATCTTTTCTTTACGATCTAATTTTCCCGCTGAGAAAGGCCCTAATTCTTCCAAGAAAAGAAAGAATATATCATTCGCTTCGCATAGGATGCCCTTTTCTTTAAGCATACTTCCAAGCTGTAAACTTAATCTGCGCACACAGGATGTAAGTTTTTCTATATAAAACAAACCTTCTTCTCGAATGATCACTCCTTCTCTGGCTAGATCAAGTATTTTAAGAAAGTTGTCATATTGTTTTTTATTTAGCAGTTTCTTGATTTCATTCTTTGCCTCTTCAAGGGCAATTTCTTGCTTTTTAAAGCTTGCCTCGGAATTGAACAGCTCATTGTCAGTCAATAATGAATCAATGAGATTATAAACGACTTCCGGTTTTTCTCGCCATGTATAAGCGGATAGGGTAGGAGCCATACTTGCCGAAGGTCTATCGCCGTATTCTGCTAAAAATGCATTAAATTCATTTTTAAATTCAGTGCTGTCTTTTCCATACAAAGCTGCCGCATGTGCAACTTTGACCAATGATTTATTCTGCAGAGCCGTTCTAAAAGGCAATGCTTTAAGCAGGTTTTCTTTCATCTCTTCTTTCCGTTTTTTTCCTACGGCTTTTTTGACTAAATAGTCAAACTTTAAGTCGATAACGATATTAGGTACGAAATCAGATATCCTTTTTTGAAAAAGAATTCCCATTTCGGTTACTGCCTGATTAATCAACTTTGCTAGTTTTACTGCATCCGTTGTATTCTCTCCTTCTTCATCCATTCTTTTAATCCACAAATCTATTTCGTTAGACAAGGATTGCCAAAAAAATCGAATGTCCATGGTGTATTCTTTAATGAATAATTTTGGTACTTTCCATAGCATCGCAAGAGAGAATCCCGCTTGTTTAAGATCAATAGCAACGCAGCCACTTTCTCTTTCGACAGGTCTCATCGGACTCTTAGGCAGACTAAATCCTACTTCATTGTACAAATAACTGTCAAAACCTTGATAACAGGAACAAAGGTAAGCAAAATCCAAGGGCGTCGGAGGTTCTGAACAATGCTCCATAGCACTTTGCAATCCCCAGGGAGCTTTTTTACCCTGGAAAACGATTTGATCATCAGGGCCTAAAATATCCGTATCTTCAGGGACGGATAACTCAGTGGTGATCGGTCTGGCTTGGAGCATATAAATTTTTCCTTGTGAAAGAGCCCATTCTGTGTCCATCGGGCATCCGTAATGCTGCTCGACCGCTTTAGCAAGGTCTGTCAATTGCTGAAACTCACAACTGCTAAGGCAGAATTCTTTCCGCTCTTTTATTGGTACTTCTTCTAGCACCGTGCCGTTTTGGGTTAGCAGAATTCTTATTTCTTTGGAACCTAAAATTCGTTCTTTGACGCTTCCGGATTTTGATAAGATGAATGTATCTGGCGTTATTTGTCCGCTTACAATCGCTTCTCCCAAACCATACCCAGCGCTAATAAGCATTTCATCCCGTCTGCCATTGACCGGATTTGCCGTGAACATGACCCCAGCAGCTTCGGCATCGATCATTAATTGGACAACAACAGCCAAGTCTACCTTGAGATGTTCAAATCCCATGCTGATGCGATAGGATATGGCCTGGGACGACCAGAGACTGGCCCAGCATTTTTTTATATGCCTAATGATCTCATCGATTCTGCAAATACCTAGATAAGTTTCATGCTGTCCCGCAAAGGATGCAGAGGGTAAATCTTCGGCTGTAGCACTCGAACGGACTGCAACCAATAAATCAGATCGGCTGCTCAGTTCTTTAGAAAAGCTAGCGTATGCCCTTTTTACGTCTTCCTGCACCTCATTAGGCATAGGAGACTCTTCAATCCATGTAGAAATGCATTGACTAGCCTCAGTTATAGCAGAAATATCATTCTCAGCGATGTTTTCCAGTTTAGCTTTTATCGGCTCTTTCAGATTTGCAGCTTCTAAATGGGCGCGGTAGGCCTCTACTGTGACTACAAATCCAGAAGGAACAGGAAGCCCCGCCTGGATTAACACCCCTAGATTTGCACCTTTGCCACCTGCAATTGCCAGTGAATCTTTATTCAGTTCGGTTAAATTATTTGTATATTTTGACACATAATTCACTCCTCGTTTTATGCTTTTCGAGCTTTTATTATTTTTTGATCTTTCATAAACATGACCGCGCTAATGGATAAGAGAATTGTAATTAGGGTTAACATCATCGCGTAATTCAAGGCAGCATTATAAGCTTGTTGCTGCAAAATGTCACTTGCTTGTTCAGTAATTCGGTCAGCAGAGTGCAGGCTGTGATTTTGGATTTGTGTTGTTAAAACGGTTATACATAGTGCCTGATTGATCTGTTTTATGGTATTTTGCAGCGCCGAGGCTCTGCCGACAAGATGGCCGGGAACAGCGTATATCCCGGCAGTTCCAACTGGTTGCATACAAAACCCCATACCAAGCCCTCTTAATGTGGATAACAGTAGGATGGTTTCCACAGAGGTGTTCATATCTAGAAAGCTCAGTTGATAAGTGGTCACGGCGACGATGAAAAGACCTGGTACTGTCAATATTCTGAGTCCAACCTTGACTAGTAATCTGCCGCTTATGGCTGACGAAACGCCTGCGGCTATTGCTGAAGGAAAAAGTAATAAACCTGCGTCTAGTGCACTAAAACCTCTTACTTCCTGTAAGTATAAAGGAAGGATCAGCACGCCTCCCATAAAGGCAAGTCCGTGTAAAGTCTGAACGATCTGGCTCACTGTATAGTTGTATATTTTAAAAACGCGTAAATCAAGCAAGGGCTCTTTAACAGTCAGTTCATTTACAATGAAAACCACTGTACTGATGAGTCCGACAAAAAGCAGTACCAAGTTTTTTATATTATCCCAGTCTATCGAGGCGCCTTCGCTAAGAACATAGAGTAAACTCACAATGCCGATCACTGAAGAAATAAATCCGACTATGTCAAAACGTTTAAATGGCTTGGTCGGAGAATTTTCCAATGAATAACTTGCTATTATTAGGCCTAAGATTCCAAGAGGAACGTTTACAAGGAACATCATCCCCCAATCCATGTTTGCAATGATATATCCACCGATGGTTGGCCCCAGAGCCGGACCAAACATTCCTACAATTCCCCAGTAACCCATCGCTACACCCCGTTCTTCATGAGGGAATACAGTGAAGATAATGGTAACTGCAACCGGCATAATCATACCGCCACCGATTGCCTGAATGATTCTAAACAGTACCAATGAAGTATTACTCCATGATAATCCGCATAGCATCGAACCCAATGTAAACATGGATAAAGCGAAAATGAATACTTTTTTCGTGCCGAAAATCTCGATCAAAAATCCCGTCAAGGGAATTATTGCCGCTAGTGCTAAGGAATAAGCTGTTAGTACCCACTTTACCTCCCCTAGACCAACATTGAACACAGACATCAGTTTAGGAATTGCAATATTTACAATGCTTGCATCTAACATAGTCATAAATGTACCTAATATAATCACTGCCAGAGCCAGCCACTTGTCTGCAGGCTCCATCATTTTTATTTGCATTTTGTCCCTCCATCTAAATTGCAACAATAATCTAATCATAGAATTCTAATAGTTAGAATTCTAATAATTACTTTAAAAAAATCAATTTGGATTTACTCCAAATTGTTGTTTATTTTGGTTAAAAGGCGAAGCAATGTTTCTATCTCATCATCGGTAAGACTTTTTGTAATGTCATCTTCTATTTCCTGAAATTTTTTATCAAAGCTTCCAACTAATTCTTTTCCCATTGGCCTGAGGTATACTCTTTTTTCTCGTTCATTGTTTTCAGGGATTTTCCTTTCAATAAACCCCTTTTTTTCAAGCCCCTGAAGCATGCTCGTCATCGTAGCATCTCGTTTATTAAAGAAATCTGCTAAATCTTTCTGTATAACTCCTTCATTTGAATTGATATAACCAATGGTTTGTCCTTGCTGAGAAGTTAACCCATATTCGGAAAGACTCTTGTCTGCTTTATTCTTCATTTTAAAGGTTATCGCTCTAAAGAGATAAGAAAAAGGTCTATTCGTCCAAGAATTGTTTTCTGCCATTCTTTCACTTCCTTTTAAATCCAAATATAAATTGAATTCGTTTATGCAATCATACTAACAGTTAGACTTCTAAATGTCAATATTCTAATTTTTTTATTTGTTCTTTATTATATTTGATAAATCTCACCCCATCCGGTCTGCTTTTTTCTATTAGGCATTCGACCTCTGTGCATCAAGCAAACTGAAGACTTTGCTTTAGGTCTCTCATTAATGGCTACTGGATTACATATAACAGATAATATTTTTTATTCCCTGAAAGATTCCATGGTAATTACGATAACACACCATTTCCAGTTTAAGATATTAGCAGAATAAATAGTATCAAAAGGCTGACCCCAGCCATATGATGATTATGTGTGTTTGTATATATTCCTTATTTTATTGCCTTTATATTCATTTTTATGGTATATTAAATTTGGGGAGAAACACGCTCACGCATGTACTTGCATATTAATACAAAATCATCCTACTGCCGAGCAAAGATTTTTTTTTGCTCGGCCTTTTGATTGTTGTCGTTTTATTTTGAACAGGTTGCATAAAATAGCTTATTACCAAGAAACTAGAAAGAACTTTCGAATACACCTTTGTATAGAGAGGTAAATTCCATTCCTTCGTGAGGTGGATTCTTTTGCTAATGTTCAGTTGCAATTACAAGTACCTTATCGTATATTCTTCAAACAAAAGTTTTTGTAACACTAAAACCTATTCGATAGAAAAAGGACACGCCCGGTTAAACATTACGAGATATGGACTTTTAAAGGAGGGCCTTCAATGATGGAAAAGAAAAGCCTTGTAAATAGTATTAAAGATATGGCTACTCGTAGTAGCCGCCTTAGAATCACGAGTAGAAACACTCTGGTAAAAAATATGTTTCAATTCCTTCGTAGCCAGACTGATTTACAATGTGAACTGCTACTTCTCTGTACAGAGCATGGCTTGATTTTAGATTTTTCTACATTGGATTTAGACTGTGATATTTCCGGATATACAGTTCCCGTTGATGCTCTATACGCTCATCAGGATAGGCTATTGTTTCATGATAACTTAAAGGGATATATTATCATTTCACTTAATCAACAGAAATTAGTGCCTATTATTAATCATTTGCAGAGCGATATAGACGCACTGTTAAAGATGTTCGATGCGAGCGAAAGACATAATCAAGATTTACTGAATTGCTTGGATTCAGTGCGAAACGCAATTTCTATATATGATAAGGATGCTAATTTACTATTTGCCAATAATAAATTCTGCACGGATTTACACATAGATGACAGGGATGCCGTAATTGGCATGAATATCCATGACGTAATAAATCACGCTGGAATTAAAATTCATCCTATGGAGAATAATTCAAGTCAATTAAAGATGTTGGACGTCTTAAAATATGGCGAAGAGGTCTTAGATTGGGAGGTAAGGATAGAATCGCAGGCTACTCCTAATGTGGCTCAAATTGTTTCCAATGATATGTATCCTGTCATAAACAAGAATGGTGAGGTTGAAGGAATGGTGGAGCTTACTCATTCCCGCCATCAGGATATGAAGCGAGCAAAGAAAATTGTGGGGCTCTCTGCAGAATATTCCTTCGATGACATTATCGGCTCTAGCCCTGCCATAAGAGAGAAAATTAAACAAGCGAAGAACTTTGCTAATAGTCCCTTTAACTTTCTTATAACAGGCGAAAGCGGAGTGGGCAAGGAGTTGTTTGCACAGTCTATTCACAATTATAGTGCAATGAAAAAGGGACCTTTTGTTGCATTAAACTGTGCAAATTTTTCTGAGGGATTAATTGAAAGTGAACTATTTGGTTATGTCGGTGGCGCATTTACAGGTGCATCCAAAACTGGACAGATGGGTAAGTTTGAATTGGCTGACAAGGGAACGCTATTCCTAGATGAAATTGGTGAGCTGCCCTATCATTTTCAATCCAAGCTGCTTCGTGTTCTTGAAACCTGGGCGGTTACGAGAATCGGTAGCTCGCGGCAAATCCCAGTAAATGTACGATTGATTGCGGCCACAAACAGAGATTTAGAAAAAATGGTATCTGAAGGGCTGTTTAGAGAGGATTTATACTATCGTTTGCAGGTATTAAGTATCGAAATCCCTCCATTGAGAGAACGCCGAGAGGATTTATTGCTGTTGGCTGAGACCTTTTTAAAGCAGTCTATGAATCCGAATAGTGGTGCTCTAAAGACCTTAGATGCAGATGCCCAAAAAGCATTGCTGGAATACGATTGGAAGGGCAATGTTCGAGAGCTCAGAAATGTTATTAACCGAGTAACTATATTATCCAAGACAAATGTGATAACGAGGGACATACTTGAGGCTTCTATACATTCCAAGGGATATATGCTAAAGCATAGTACCAGTGAAGCACCTGAGGATAGGTTAAACAAAAGGAGAATGGAGGTCGATGCCTCCTATGCCAATCTCCTTAGGGAAGTACTTGATATTACTCATGGCAATAAAAAGCAGGCTGCAGAGCTGCTCGGTGTATCGAGAAAGACCTTCTATCGAATGCTGGAAAAATATAATGGTTGCTGCTGATCGTACACCGTAAGCGTCAAACCTACACAAGGACATTAAAAGAAATATCAATATGGAGCAACAATCCCAAATATAAGATAAATACCGAACTGGCAATAACTAAGCCTATTGTGCCCTTAATTGAATAAGGGAACAATAGGCTTAGTACTATTTTAAAAAACGACTTCCTTCTGTTTAAAAGTGCTAAGGTATTCCCCGCTGGGGCAATTCTTTGCCTACCTTTGAATTAATATTCAAAATCTTATCAAATAAATTTACTAAATAATTGTTTTCTTCATCACTTAGATTCATTTTATTATTAGACTCTATATTTAAAGAATAGAAAGAATCAATCAAACGTATATTTGAAGCTTCAAAAGGTTCTTCCCCAGAAACACTTAAATATATTTCAATTCCGTCATGTAAATGGAAATCCACTTCATCGCTCTTTCCAATACAATGATTAATAGAATAGCTTTTTGTATATACATACACCTTCCTCTGTTATATATTTCATTCCAAAATCACCCCTTTCCTTCAAGTCATCTGTTAGATCAATAATGGAGTACTTTTGGATGTTAAATACCCTCAAATGACACCTTTTATACACATTCACTGCTTTAAGTGTGTCTTTAGGGATACTGACCTTAGTACTTATAACGAGTTATCTTATGTTCACACTGTATTCTTTTTTATCTTCTCAAGATATTTGCAGCCCATTCAGACGATCCAAAATCCTTTTCCGGTTTTATCTGGTGATGACGAGAAATTTCCTTTAGAATCAAACGAAAAAGCCGCCCCCCCTTTTAACCTAGGTTGAAGTGCCCCCTGTCAAGTAGACAGTATAAAAACAAAAAGTTTTATGATGCCAATCATTGAGTTGTGGTTGGCATCATTTTTTTATGCGGCTGTATTCAAAAGATACTGTCTATACTCTAGTGGAGTCATACAGTTGAGCCTCTTTTGATATCGATGATTATTGTAGTACTCTATGTATTCGTTGATCGCCTTTTCCAAATCGTCGTAGGAATTGAACTTTTTAAGATAATACATCTCTGATTTCATCATTCCCCAGAATGCCTCCATAGGACCGTTATCTATGCATCTTGAGACCCTGGACATGCTTTGTGTCATGCC
>NZ_FOTS01000065.1 GCF_900114615.1 Pelosinus propionicus DSM 13327
TAGCCATGTAAAGAATCATTTATCTGAATATGCAGCTTTTTACCAGAAGAAGTATGATGAAGTTAAAACTCATCAGCACAAACGCGCACTCGCACTTACTGCTCGTAAATTCATCCGGCTGATTTTTGGATTGCTGGCCAACCATCAGCTTTACTCTCCAAGTAGAGTAAGCCAAAGTTAATAGATCCCATTTATTTACTTTTTCTTCGGCTTGAAGAAGAGGCTTGTTTAGTGCACCCATTTTTTGCGGATTACTTACAAAACTTATTTTTTATGGGCTTGACATATTACCAGATTGCTTAAGTTTATATTTAAAAATGTTCTTCAATATATTTTTCTCCATGGTAGGCAGCAATGGCACCGTCGCTGACCGCAGTAACGACTTGGCGAAGCAGTTTTTGCCTTACATCACCCACTGCGTAAATTCCTGGTATATTGGTACGCATAAACTCGTCTGTTTGGATATATCCTTCTTCTGTAAGTTCTATTAGGCTTTTAACGAAAGAGGTATTTGGTTCATTGCCGACATAAATAAATATACCGTTTACTGGTACTTCAGTAAGCTCTTCTGTTAGCAAATTTTTAAGGATGACATTTTGTACGATATCGTCTCCCCTGATTTCATGAATTACAGTATTCCAAATGAATTCTAATTTAGGATTTGTCAGTGCTCTGTCTTGGATGATTTTCGTAGCGCGCAGCGCATCTCTTCGGTGTACTAGGCTGACTTTGTTAGCAAATTTAGTAAGGTAGCAGGCTTCTTCGACAGCAGAATTTCCCCCACCTACGACGATAATATTAGAAGCCTCATAGAAGGGACCATCACAAGTCGCGCAATAGGATACGCCACGAGTGCGATAGGTAAATTCGCCTGGACAATTTAAAGGTTTTGGGGTGGCGCCTGAAGCAATAATAACGATCTTGCTAATGAAATCGCCTTTAGTGGTCTTAACAATACGATATGGACCTGCAAGCTCTAACCCTATTACTTTCGTCAGTAATGGCTTTGCACCAAAGCGTAATGCTTGCTCTTCCATCTGCAAGGATAAATCAAAACCACTAATACCACGAGCAAATCCTGGGTAATTTTCTATTTCATCAGTGGCAGCTACTTGGCCACCTGCTCCTAATGTTTCTAAATATAGCGTATTTAATTTGCTGCGGGCACTATATAAAGCTGAGGTTAGACCGGCAGGTCCTGCACCAATGATAATAACGTCATAAGATTGCATGTTAAATCTCCTTTGCAGTACTAAAATATAAATTCCAATACAGTGCAACACGTAGTATGTGCTCAGATCTAGTATAGTCGAAAGCCTTTAGAATCTACATGGGAATAAATAAACAGGGAATACTAATACAGAAAGAGGTTTCTTAGCGTCTTTTTAGTCAAGAGTTTTTCTTTTTTACGAGATTATTTTTCAAAAGGAATTTCTTACATTATATTCGGGGGACAATGTAAAGAAAACTTGTCTGTTGATATTTAAAAAATTTACATAAGAAGGTGGAAGGCGAGATGGAATATGGACTGCAATTATTTAGTATTATACTCATTAACCTTTTGCTCAGCGGAGATAACGCCCTGGTCATCGCGCTTGCCAGCCGGAATTTACCTCTTCATCAGCAGAAAAAAGCTATGTTGTATGGTTGCATTGGTGCCATTCTTCTTAGAGTTGCTTTAACCTTCGCTGCTATTTCCTTACTGAAAATACCTTATTTGCAAATGATAGCAGGTATCTTGCTATTTTGGATTGCTATTAAGCTAATGGCAGAGCAAAAAGGCTGTGAGCAGCGCTTGGTCGGGAAAAAAAGCGTGAGCGGAGTAATTAAGACTATTATCACTGCTGATTTTGTTATGAGCCTTGATAATGTAATCGCTGTTATTGGTGTAGCAAAGGACAATATAGGCTTATTAGTCCTCGGGATCGCCATTAGCATACCTATTATTATCTGGGGAAGCAAATTTGTCTGTTTGCTAATGCGAAAATGGCCGATTATCATTAGCTTCGGTTCATTTTTTTTAGGGTGGACAGCCGCTCAAATGATATTATCAGATTATCATATCGTTCTCTTACTAGGGCCTTTTTTCTGGTTGAATAATCTCATTTCTGGGATTAGTGGCTTAATTGTTGTCGTTATAGGTAAATTTTTAGGGAAAAAATAAGAATGTATAGGTGAGGGGTTGATTAAAAACCGAACAATATAGAATAAAAAAATAAAAATGTTCATAGTTTATTGACAGGTGTTTTGATATGCTATAAAATAAGACAGTAAACAGAATATAACTCGTATATTTTTGAGAATAAGGCTCAAGCGTTTCTACCAGATAACCGTAAATTGTCTGACTACGAGTGAAAGTGTACCTAGGGTTCCGCAGAAATAAAACAGAGAATCTCTGTTTTATTATGGTCTGTGACCAAGTGGTACAGGCACTATGACAGTGTTACACCGATGGGATAAAAACCCGGGCGGGGAGGTTTCGCTCATGACCTGAAGCGATTCTCCCTGTCCGGGTTATTTTTTTGCGTTGGAGGTGATACTAGTACTATATAAGAAGAATAAACGAGAATGATGAGACTTTTCATGTAACATTGATTAATATAAAAAGGGATTGAAGGAGAGTCATATATGTTAGAACGATTATTTAAGTTAAGTGAGCGTAACACAAATGTACAAACGGAGGTAATGGCTGGTATTACTACGTTTATGACAATGGCATACATATTGTTTGTCAATCCTAGCATTTTAGGATCTGCTGGAATGGATAAAAATGCAGTATTGCTTGCAACTGCGATTGGATCCGCTGCTGTTACGATGATGATGGGGATCTTTGTCAATTACCCTATTGCTTTAGCACCTGGTATGGGGCTCAACGCCTTTTATGCTTTTACAGTGGTTATTGGTATGGGAATTTCTTGGCAAGTGGCTTTGGGAGCCGTATTTATTTCAGGTATTATTTTCTTAATTTTAACTCTAACCCAAGTGCGTC
Source organism: Pelosinus propionicus DSM 13327 (assembly GCF_900114615.1). Lineage (GTDB taxonomy): Bacteria > Bacillota > Negativicutes > DSM-13327 > DSM-13327 > Pelosinus > Pelosinus propionicus. The sequence goes on from NZ_FOTS01000065.1 coordinate 2,990, forward strand.
AACTCTTAATCGAAGGTATGCCTAACTCCTTAAAACATGCGATTACCGTAGGGATTGGACTTTTTATCACGATTATTGGCTTAAAACTTTCCGGTATTATGAATATTCGTTTATCCTTAATTCCGCCTACTTTAGAAAAAATTGTCGCTGCTAAGGGGAATGGGTCACCCTTATCTTTTGAGACGATTATAGAACTGGGGAAATTAGCTGACCATCATGTCTTATTAGCTGTTTTTGGTCTTATATTTATTAGTATTTTAATGGCTCGCAAGGTAAAAGGAGCTATGTTATTCGGCATTCTCATTAGTACTCTTGTTGGTATCGTAATGGGAGTTGTCAATGTTCCGGCAGGATTTGTTCCTGTAGCAATTCCTGACTTTAGTAATAATGCTTTTTTGGCTCTTGATATTCCTGGTGCTATTAGTATGGGGTTAACAACGATTATCTTCACATTTACTTTTGTTGAATTATTTGATACCATGGGCACTTTGGTAGGTACTACCAGTAAAGCTGGCCTAATGAAAAAAGATGGTAAAATTCCTGGTATCGGTAAAGCTATGCTGGTAGATGCTACTGGCGTAAGCCTTGGTGCTGCTTTAGGGACAAGTACTATTACGGCCTTTGTGGAAAGTGCTGCTGGCGTAGGGGCAGGTGGTCGGACTGGTTTGACTGCTGTCGTCTGTGGTGGTATGTTTCTTTTGGCATTATTCTTTACTCCTGTTGTTGGTCTAATCCCTGATGCTGCTACAGCACCGGCTCTTATTATTGTTGGATCATTAATGATGGAAAGTGTAAAACATATTGATTTTGGCGATTTTACAGAAGCTATGCCAGCGTTCATGACCATTATTATGATGCCCTTTACCTATAGCATTGCCAACGGTATTTCTTTTGGTTTGGTGTTATATCCACTATTAAAATTAATTACAGGTCGCGGTCGGGAAGTTCATTGGATTGTATATATATTAGCTGTATTGGTTGTTATACGCTTATTCTTTCTTGCGTAGATAAAGTAGTAAACCCAGATACTAAAATAGAAAAGTATCTGGGTTTACCATTAAGTTCAAGAAACGTATATTCCATTCTCTAATCATATGAAAGTATGTAGGGATGATATAAATTCTAATAAGGATCAAAAAAAGGAGGAGCTTTAAATGAAAGTAGCTATTATTATGGGAAGTGATTCTGATTGGTCCATTGTGCAGCCAGCAGTTGACGTGTTAAATAATTTTGGTGTAGCCACGGAAGTCGTTGTAGCTTCAGCGCATCGCACACCTGACAAGGTTCATGCATTTGCAGCTGGAGCCCGGGAAAGAGGCGTAGAGGTAATTATTGCCGCTGCTGGAGCAGCAGCTCATTTGCCGGGAGTGATAGCAGCATATACTACTTTGCCGGTGATTGGGGTACCTGTTAATAGTACCTGCTTAAATGGGCTTGATGCACTGCTTAGTATTGTACAAATGCCTGCTGGTATTCCAGTAGCTACAATGGCAGTGAATGGAGCTAAAAATGCAGCTATATTTGCGGTGCAAATTATGGCTGGAAAACATGTAGCGTTAGCTGAAAAATTAGCGGAAAATCGTAAAACAATGGCTGATGAAGTAGAAGAAAAAGCAGCGAGGCTTTCTGCTAAAATATTAGGATAAAATATTAGGAGAGTGTTAATTATGGAAAAGCAACCATTATACGAAGGCAAAGCAAAGAGAATCTACAGCACAGACGTGGCTGATGAATTATTAGTATATTATAAAGATGATGCGACAGCTTTTAATGGCTTAAAAAAGGGTACGATTGATAGTAAAGGAGTACTGAACAATAAAATTACAACCTTTTTCTTTGATTTATTAGGCAAAAATGGTATTCCACATCACTTTATCAAAAGGGTAAGTGAGCGGGAGCAGCTTGTTAAGTCTTTAAAAATTCTCCCTGTAGAAGTAGTAGTACGCAATATTGCAGCAGGCAGTTTGGCAAAACGTATCGGCTGGGAAGAAGGCAGAAAACTTCCTGCACCAATCGTCGAAATGTATTATAAAAATGATGACTTAGGTGATCCGTTAATTAACCAGCATCACATTAAAATATTAGAATTGGCTACGGAAGAGCAAGTGAAAATTTTAGAAGAATACGCTTTTAAAATTAATGAAATTTTGACCAATTATTTACGGGAAAAGAAAGTCGAGCTGATTGACTTTAAATTAGAATTCGGTGTCCACCATGGCCAAGTTTTATTAGGCGATGAGATTTCACCAGATACTTGTCGTTTTTGGGACAGTGAAACAGGTGAAAAACTTGATAAAGATCGTTTCCGCCGTGATCTTGGCAATGTGGAAGATGCTTATAAAGAAATATTGTTCCGTTTAACGGGTGAAAAAGTATGATCAATCAGCTCGTGGAAGTTGATAAAATGGAGGAAGAATGCGGAGTCTTTGGCATATACTCTAGGGAGAATAATGTCGCACTAAATACGTATTGGGGATTATATGCATTGCAGCACCGCGGGCAAGAAAGCGCAGGTATTGCAGTAACAAATGGCTCTTGGATGGATGTATCTAGAGGAATGGGGCTGGTAAGTGAAGTATTTCGTCACCAGCTCCCAGATTTACCGGATCAGCATATTGGTATTGGACATGTTCGCTACTCAACAACTGGCTCTAGTTCTCTCATGAATACACAACCTTTAAAAGTCAAGTATTCAGGTGGGCACATTAGTTTAGCTCATAATGGGAATCTGACCAATGCACGAGTACTGCGTGAGAAAATGGAAGAACAAGGCAGTATTTTTCAAACGACCATTGATAGTGAAGTCATTGTAAATTTGATAGCCAGATCTCGTAAAGCTACACTAGAAGAGAAAATTGTAGAGAGTTTATCTCAAATTGAAGGTGCATACTGTCTAGTGATTATGACAGAGGAAAAACTAATTGGCGTGCGTGATCCTCATGGTCTTCGTCCACTATGCATTGGCAAAGTGAAGGATGGCTTTGTCCTTTCTTCTGAATCCTGTGCTTTGGATACGGTTGATGCAGAATTTGTAAGAGATGTAGAGCCTGGTGAAATGGTTATTATTGATCATACAGGAATAACTGCAGAACGTTTTGGTGATCAAGGTAATCAAGCACTATGCGTATTCGAATACATTTACTTTGCTCGTCCAGACAGCATTATTGATGGACAAAGTGTGTATCAAGCCCGATTTGAAATGGGGCGAACATTAGCGCGCCAAAGTGGTCTTAAAGCAGATATTGTTATCTCTGTACCCGACTCTGGGACAACTGCTGCATTGGGGTTTAGTTACGAATCAGGAGTCCCTTTTGCAGAAGGCTTAATCAAGAATCGCTATATTGGTCGTACTTTTATTCAGCCTGATCAAAAGGACAGAGATCGAAGCGTAAAAATTAAACTCAATGCGATTAAGTCTATCGTAAAAGGTAAATCGGTTATTATGGTGGATGATTCCATTGTACGCGGCACAACCAGTGGTAAAATTGTCCGGATGATTCGTGAAGCTGGAGCTACTGCCGTTCATATGTGTGTCAGTTCACCTCCAATTATCTATCCTTGTTACTATGGAATTGATACGTCAGTACGTAAAGAGCTCATTGCTGCGACAAAGAGTATAGAAGAAATACGAGACTTTATTGGTGCTGATTCGCTGCATTATCTTACGATAGAAGGGTTGGCTACATCTCTTAAAACAGTGCAAGATAAAAAAATGTGCTATGCCTGTTTTAATTCAGAATATCCAGGCAGTACACCTTGTGAGCAGCATTGTGGTGGTAATAAGTTTGTTTTTGAACAGGAGGGCCCTTTATGAGCCAATTAACATATCGTGATGCTGGTGTTGACATTGATGCTGGTAATAAAGCTGTAGATTTAATGAAAAAACATGTTCGTTCTACTTATCGGCCAGAAGTTTTGGGGGATATCGGTGGCTTTGGCGGTTTATTTGCCCTTGATGTTGCTAAATATCGTCAGCCGGTATTGGTTTCTGGTACGGATGGTGTTGGTACGAAATTGTGTATTGCCTTTATGGCTGACAAGCATGACACGATTGGTCAGGATGCAGTGGCAATGTGTGTAAATGATATTTTGGTGCAAGGGGCTGAACCCTTATTTTTCTTGGATTATTTGGCAGTGGGCAAATTGTCGCCAGAACAAGTAGCGGCTATTGTCAGCGGTATCGCTGGGGCCTGCCTGGAATCGGGATGTTCGTTGATTGGCGGCGAAACGGCAGAAATGGCAAGCTTTTATAAAAATGGAGAATATGATATTGGCGGTTTTGCCGTAGGTGTTGCAGAACGCTCCAAATTAATTACGGGACAAACCATACAGCCTGGAGACGTGCTGATTGGCTTACCTTCCAGCGGTTTGCATTCCAATGGCTATTCGTTAGTGCGAAAGATCTGTTTTGATGTAAAGCAAATGGATATCAACCAAATGGTTCCTGAATTAGAAAAGACTTTAGGAGAAGAATTATTAATTCCTACTAAATTATACCCTAAGGCTTGTTTGCCTTTAATTGAAAAATTTGCAATAAAAGGTATGGTGCATATCACCGGTGGCGGTTTTTACGAAAATATTCCTCGTGTATTGCCGGAAGGCTGCGGTGCGATGGTAAATATAGAAAGCTGGCCTAAGCCACCTGTATTTGCTCTATTGCAGCAGTGGGGGAACGTAGCTTGGACGGAAATGTATCGTACCTTCAATATGGGGATTGGTATGATATTGGTTGTTTCTCCATCTGACGTCAAGCAAATTCAAGATGATCTTTCTGCAAGAGGCGAAGCATCTTTTGTCATTGGTCAAGTGACACAAGGAGCCAAGGAAACGGTACTGAAAGGTGGCATCTTTGGTGAATAAAACCATACTAGGTATATTGGCTTCTGGGCGAGGAAGCAATATGCAGGCTATTTGTAATAGCATTGATGCTGGACTCCTGCATGCTAAAGTTGGTCTAGTAATTAGTGATAAGGCAAATGCCAAAGTGCTGGATCATGCAGCAGCTAAAGGAATTCCGGCAATATGTATTGAACGTAAGAATTTTCATTCAAAACAAGAGTTTGAAGCGGCTATGGCTCAGCAGCTTACTTTATATCATGTAAATTTAGTGATATTGGCAGGATTCATGCGTATTTTAAGTGCAGATTTCGTTAATCTTTTCTCAGGCAGTATTATGAATATTCATCCATCATTGTTGCCTGCTTTTCCTGGGTTGGATGCTCACGAACAAGCGATTGCCTATGGGGCAAAAGTTTCTGGCTGCACCATACATTTTGTCGATGAAGGTATGGATACCGGACCTATTATCATGCAGCAGGCTGTATCCATACTTGCTGGTGATACGGTAGAGACCTTAAGTGAACGCATATTGGCAGTAGAGCATGAATTATACCCTCAAGCAATACGTCTGTATTGTGAACAGCGCCTTTGTATTGAAGGTCGCAATGTAAAAATTATATAGCTACAAGTGAGGAATAAAAATGAACATCAAGCGTGCCCTTATTAGCGTTTCAGATAAAACAGGTATTGTTGAATTTGCCCAGCAATTACATCAGTATGGTGTGGAAATTATCTCTACTGGTGGTACGATGAAAACATTGCAGGAAGCAGGAATTCCCGTTAAATATGTGAGTGATATTACGGGATTTCCAGAAATTATGGATGGTCGCGTAAAAACATTAAACCCTTATATTCATGGCGGAATCTTAGCCGTTCGTGATAATAAGGCTCATGTAGAAGCCATGGAGAAACATCATATTTCAGCTATCGATATGGTAGTTGTCAATTTATATCCTTTTCGCCAGACGATAGAGCGTCCGAATGTGCTGCTGGAGGATGCTGTAGAAAATATTGATATTGGCGGACCGGCTATGATTCGTGCAGCATCTAAGAACTTTCAATATGTAACAGTAGTAGTAAATCCAGCACGTTATGGTGATATTTTAAAGCAGTTGGCGCAAGAAAATGATATTCTGCCTGACTATCGCATGGCATTGGCAAAAGAGGCTTTTCATCATACTGCTGAATATGATGCTTGCATTGCAACCTACTTGGCAGGGCAACTTGGAGAGGGCGATTTTCCAGATACCGTGCATGTAATTTATGAAAAAGTGCAGCCGTTACGTTACGGGGAAAATCCTCAGCAACAGGCAGCCTTTTATCGGGAGAAACATGTTGCTGCTGTAGGTGTTGCAAATGCTCAGCAATTACATGGTAAGGAATTGTCCTTTAACAATATTGTGGATGTAGAAGCTGCTTACAATATCGTCGCAGAATTTGAGAAACCGGCCGCTACGATTATAAAACATACTAATCCATGTGGCACGGGTGTAGGTATTGATTTGGCAGAAGCCTATGCAAAGGCCTATCAGGCTGATCCTGTATCTGCTTTTGGTGGAATTATTGGTTTAAATCGAGATGTAGATGTGGCAACAGCTGTACAGATCAGTAAATTGTTTGCAGAAGCAGTTATTGCTCCAGGCTATACAAAAGATGCATTAGATTTGTTAACAAAAAAGCAGAACCTTCGTCTTCTTGTGGCTGAAAAACTGCAAGCGGGCAGTAAACAAGTGGATATTAAAACAGTTTCAGGTGGCATGTTAGTGCAGGATAAAGACACTGTGATTGAAAGTTGTGACGATATGAAAGTTGTTACGAAAAATCAGCCAAGCCCACAAGAGTGGGAACAGCTGCTCCTTGCTTGGAAAGTAGTAAAGCACGTGAAGTCCAATGCCATTGTGATTGCTAATGAAAATCAGACATTGGGTGTTGGCGCAGGACAAATGAATCGTGTAGGAGCTGCTGCTATTGCCTTAGAACAAGCTGGTACTAAAGCTTTCGGTGCAGTAATGGCTTCTGATGCGTTTTTACCTTTCCGTGATACAGTGGATACTGCAGCAAAAGCAGGAATCAAAGTGATTATTCAGCCTGGTGGTTCTGTGCGTGATCAAGAATCGATTGAAGCTGCTGATGAACATGGAATTGCGATGGTATTTACAGGAACTAGACATTTTAAACATTAAGTGTTAGATAAATTTGTCGGGCGTGCCGAACAGCCCATTGGAAGGGAGATTAGCGATGAAGCTATTGGTCATTGGTAGCGGCGGACGTGAGCATGCATTAGTATCTAAATTAAAAGAAAATAGAGATGTACAAAAAATATTCTGTGTTCCTGGTAATCCAGGAATTGCAAAAATTGCTGAGTGTGTTGAACTTGATATTTTAGATAATGCTGCACTTGTGGCATTTGCTAAAAAAGAGGAGGTCGCACTTACTGTGGTTGGTCCTGAAATTCCTTTATCGAATGGTATTGTCGATGTTTTTCGGGATAATGGTCTTGCTTGTTTTGGACCTACTCAAGCCGCTGCTCAGATCGAAAGTTCAAAAACTTTTGCTAAGAATTTAATGGAGAAGTATGATATTCCTACCGCTAAATTTGCCGTATTTACTCAAGCTGATATGGCAAAGGCATACATAAACTCTCAGGGAGCACCTGTAGTCGTAAAGGCTGATGGATTAGCAGCTGGCAAAGGCGTTGTGGTGGCAATGACCATTGATGAAGCGCTAGCAGCCGTTGATATGATGTTGTGTGATGGAGCCTTTGGCCAGGCAGGTAGTCAGGTGGTCATCGAGGAATTCTTAGCGGGTGAAGAAGCTTCTATATTAGCATTTACTGATGGAAAGACGATCATTCCTATGGTAGCAGCGCAAGACCACAAGAGAGTTTTTGATCATGATCAGGGACCGAATACGGGAGGAATGGGAGCTTACGCGCCAGCCCCGGTTATTACTCCTGCGATAAGCGAACAGGTTATGAAAGAAATTTTGCAGCCTACAATTGCCGCTATGGAAAGTGAAGGATGCTCTTATTGTGGGTGTTTGTATTTAGGATTGATTATAACGGCAGACGGACCTAAGGTCATAGAATTTAATGCTCGTTTTGGTGATCCTGAAACCCAAGTCGTACTTCCTTTGCTAGACAGCGATTTAGTAACGATTATGGAAGCTTGCATAAATGGTACGCTGGCAGGTACTTCTGTTCATTGGAAGGATGAGGCTGCTGTATGTGTAGTGCTAGCAGCGGGAGGATATCCTGAAAAATATGCTAAGGGAGATATTATTACTGGTATCGACAAAGCTGAAGAACAAGGTGCCTATGTATTTCATGCTGGCACGGCTAACCGCGAAGAACAAGTGCTAACCAACGGTGGACGTGTACTTGGCGTAACAGCTACAAACACTACCATTAAGCAAGCAGTGGACAAAGTCTATAAGGCAATTGAATCTATAAAATTTAAGGGAATACATTATCGAAAAGATATTGCATTCCGGGCGATAAAAAAGTAGGCAGGGAATATTTCCTGCCTACTTTTTTTATATGAAAGAACTATCGTATAATTCTATTATCTGTAAAAACATCAGCTTCATCTGTAGAACGAGTGGAAAATTCTGAAATGACAGCACCTAACCTGCCGGCCTGAAACCAGTGTAGGGTGTCGGGATAGATTGTATATTGTTCTCCAGGAGTTAGAATAATTTCCTTCCAAACGGTATAGTATTCTTCTGAACCACAAGGTGGGTTGCAGTGAGGACGTTCTATTTTTTCTCCTTCAACATATAGATATACTGTACCAAATCTGCATCTGAATGTTTCTTCTTTTCCAGGTATTTCTTTTCTTGTAGGATGCTTATGTTCAGGACAAGTTTGGTAAGGCAGAAGTATCATTTCCTTAGCGCAAACTCTGTCAGTATTCACATAGGTTATCAATTGTAATCCTGTACTATAAATATCATTTAATCCAAAATCAGCGATCTCAATGCGATTTTTTTCTTCATTTGTTATGGCAATACCGATTTTTTCATAGTACATAAGGGCTCTTTGAGCAATGGATTCATACTCGGATTTACTGATCATGATACGTACTCCTATTTTCTATAAATAAAATGATTTCTTCTTTACTCTTAATGCCGCTAGATGCTCCTAGTGCGGTTACGCAATGGGCGCCAACTGCATTGGCGAATTTAGCACAGCGCTTTAATTCCCACTTGTTGGCGAGCCCTGCTATAAAACCTGCAACAAATGAATCTCCAGCACCATTGGCGTCAATCGCATTGACTTTATATGCTGGCTGGTAATGTTTTTCTGTGCTGTTTTCCACATAACATCCCTTAGAGCCACACTTAATGACGACATTTTGAGCGCCAGCAGTTAAAAAGACTTTTGCCATATCTTCCACATTGTCTTTGCCGCTCAGCATTTGCGCTTCTTCGATGCTTGGTATGAATAAGTTAAGGTATGGAAGACAAGGACTGATAGCTGACATCCATTTTCCTGTTGGATCCCATGCTGTATCTAGTATTGTATATTTGCCAAGCTGCTGTGTTCTTTTTAATAATCTGGCGGTTGGCTCGCCGTCTAATGTTGGCATTAATAAAGAGCCTGCAATAAATAAAATTTCACACCTTTCAATTACCGAAAAATCAATATCTCCTTCTGCGAAGATTCCATTTGTCCCGGGATAATAAAGGAAGCTTCTTTCGCCATCTGGATCAGAAAAGACCATTGAGGTAGAGGTGCCGCTCTGGACTGTCTGTTTTACACCCGTAATATCCACATTTTCTGCTTTTAGCCGATTGAGAATAAAAGAGCCTAGGTGATCACTACCGATAAGACCGATAACCCCTACATCTTCACCAAGTTTTGCTAAATCTATTGCTGAATTTGTTGCACATCCTCCAGTGTGAAGCTCCATTGCATCTACATTTGTGAGTTTACCCTTTGCTGGAAATTGGTTTACAGGTTTAGCAATGAGATCGGCAACCAGTATTCCCAAACAGACAATCTTACTCATAAGTTCACCTCCGCGATTGAATGTGGCTGACTAGGCTTTATCATTACTCATAAAGGTTTTCAGGTGTTCTCTTACGGTTTCATATGTGCCTTCTATTGCCAAATTCATGATTGAATGATAGGGAGGAGATTGGTGCATATCGCAAAAGACTTTAATTTTTTTGCTAGATGAGAGCTGAAGAGCAGTGCCGATATTTATTTTATGTATACCCGATTGTATGCATTTCTTAAAATCAGCAGGGGTAATGCCAGAGCCGCCATGGAGTACAAGAGGAGTATCTGTGCATTTTTTTAATTGCGCAAGTGTCTCAAATTGTAGTTGAGGTTCTTCTAGATATTGGCCGTGAAGATTACCGATGGATACGGCCAGCGCATCAACTAAGGTTTTACTGGTAAAAATTTTCACATCCTCTATATTGGTGAGATGAGCTTCTATATCTTTATTGCCAGCCTCAGCTCCACCGACTTGCCCTAATTCAGCTTCGATCGTCACGCCAAAGGATTTTCCCAGTTTGACGACTTCTTTTGTCAGTTTTATATTCTCTTCTAGTACAAGACTTGCTCCATCAAACATGACGGAGGTGAATCCACTTTTGATTGCTAATGCTATGCTTTCAAAGCTTGTGCCATGATCAAAATGTACGCATACGGGTACCGTAGCTCTAACGGCGGCCTGAAGCATTATAGGAGCCATGTATTCAATTGGAGCGAAAGGAATGTGTACCTCCGCCAATTGCAATATGACAGGAGAGTTTAAAGATTCAGCTGCTTGAACGACACCTCTTATCGTTTCGAGATTTACTACATTAAAAGCACCAACGGCATAACTTTTTGCTTTGGCATCTTTTAGAAGGGGCTGTAAGGTTGTTAAAGACATGCCTATATCCTCCTCGTTTTCAAGTTGTTTCTTGCCAACCTTATACGGTTACATACTTATTTTTGGCCCTCCTAGATGAGGCTCTTACAATATGTATTATAGAAGTTGGCTGGAGAGAAAACAGCTGTATTCTGTCATAAGTAGTAAGTTACATTTGTCATTCTATATTTATTTGAGTATTTATCTTCTCAATCGCATTCTAGTCAGGTGTTGGATAGGGGATAAGAATATGAATCATAGAAATGTATATGTGATTAGAACAATGATGGTTTTTTTAAATTTTATCGTGATTTTATTTATGTCTGTGATTATTTATGAGACTACGGAGCTTATCTGTGATCATTCTATGGCAAGAGATTTTTTGGAAAACATAAAGTTCATTCCGACCACTCCCTGGAAGGTTCCTGTTTTTTCTCTTTCACTTCTCACGCTGCTGATTCTAGGTGTTGGTATACGCGAAAGATTTGGGGAATATATAAGACCGGTACTCTATTTATTTTCTATCATGGACATCATACTTTGTATTGCTATTATGTATTATCTGAATATGAGCTATAAGGGAGTGATGCTGCTTGCTATTGCCAATATTGTAATTTATATAGAAGGAAATAAGAAAAAATATATATTTCTGGTTGTATCCATACTGGCGTATATATTGTTTGATTACGATATATTTTCTATAAAATTCAATCTGTTTTCAATAAATGATTATATACAGCACTATACTTTTACCCAGCGTCTTTATATCTTTGGTATTCGTAATGTTTTATTTTCTTTAAATGAAGTTCTTTTTATTTCTTTTATGATGGTTGTAATTCAAAATCAGGTAGATGAGAGGTTAAAATTAAAAGATTTATATGACACTCTCTATCAAACAGCAGAGGAATCTAAAATTTCTACGATACAGTTGCAGGAATATAGTAGAAAATCAGAGGATATGGTTAAAACCAAGGAGCGAAATCGTCTTGCCAGAGAGATTCATGATACCATCGGACATACTCTTACTGGCATTGCTACAGGACTTGAAGCTTGCATTGAAATGATTGATTGGGATAATAAAAAAACAAAAAGCCAAATGATCAAAATCGCCGAACTCTCTAAAGAGGGTTTGTTGGAAGTCAGAAGGTCTGTAAGTGCCTTAAGGCCTGATGCTATGGAGCGGCTATCACTTATTCCTGCCATCCAGAAGCTAGCGGACAATATTACAGGATGTACCCAGACAAAGGTTCACTTGCAGATTGAAGGAACTGTAAAAGAACTGTGGATTGAAGAAGAAGAAACAGTTTACCGATTGATTCAGGAAGGGATCACAAATGCCGTTCGGCATGGAAAAGCAAAGGCGATTGCAATCCATTTTCAGTTTGCATATAGTACTATAAAAATTGAAGTAATAGATGATGGAATTGGCTGCGCAGCAATTGAAGAGGGATTTGGACTTACACATATTAGAGAAATGATTGGATTATTAAATGGAAAAGCAGAGTTCTTTAGCCAAAGCGGTGGGGGTTTTACGATGTGTGCTGTATTGCCTATAAGATGGAGGTGACATCATGATTAAAGTTCTAATTGTAGAGGACCAAGAAATTATTAGGCAAAGCCTTGAGATCATGCTGCATAATAAAGCAGGAATTCAGATTGTTGGTACAGCAGAAAATGGTAAACAAGTAGCTAGATTAGTCAAGAAGCTGTTGCCAGATGTTATATTAATGGATATTCGTATGCCGGAAATGGATGGGGTACGATGCATTGAGATCATTAAAGAAGCATTTCCTCAAATAAAGGTTATTGTCCTAACTACTTTCGATGATGATGAGTATGTATTTAATGCCTTAAAAAACGGGGCAAGCGGTTATCTTTTGAAGGGAATTTCCGTAAAAGAGTTGGTAGAAGCTATTAAAATCGTATATGGTGGCGGGGCGCTCATTAATCCCAATATTGCGGTAAAAGTATTCAAATTTTTTTCTCAAATGGCAAATGCAGATTATATTGTGAATGTAACACAAGGAGTTATCGAGGATTTAAGCAAAAATGAGTTAAGAATTATACAGCTTGTGGGCATGGGGATGTCCAATAAAGAAATAACGGAAAAATTAAAATTCAGCGAAGGGACGATAAGGAATTATATAAGCAGTATTTTGAGTAAGCTTAATTTAAGAGACAGAACCCAGATTGCAATCTATGCTGTGCAGTCTGGGTTAACTATGAAAGAAGTAAATCAGTGATATGGGACATCTCTTGAGGAAGCATGTCAGTAAAAAACACAAAATCTTAGCTATGCTGGTGCTCTTAATTATTGCAGCCCTGCTTCAAGGCTATCACATGGTGACACAGCCAATTGTCCTTGAATTTGGTATCTTCGCTGGGAGCTATTGGGATGTTCCTATACAAGACAGTAATAAGTTCTTTGATGAAGCAATATCCGAATTTGAAAAGATGAATCCGGGAATCAAGGTTATTTATAGAAGCGGAACATTGAAACGAAATTATTCAGAATGGTTATCACAAAAAATTATCAGAGGAAAGGAGCCGGATATTTTTTGTATTTTGCCAAAGGATTTTAATACATTAGTGTCAATTGGAATTTTAAAAGATTTGGATGGACTTATCGATCATGATCCTCAATTTGACTCGAGCAAAATGTACGTTAATGCCATTCAATCAGGTCGATTTCAGAAACGGCAATATGCACTCCCAAGTGAAATCGCTCCTGTGTTAATGTTTGTTAACAAAACACTGCTTGCTAGAGAGGGGATACCAATCCCTAAGGGAAATTGGACTTGGAATGATTTCTATGAGATTTGCAAAAAAGTGACTAGGGATACGGATGGAGATGGTCAGGTTGATCAGTTCGGAACATTTGGTTTTACCTGGCAGGAGGCGGTCTATACTAACGGGCAGCGGCTTTTCGAACCTGATGGCAGTGGAGCATATTTTGATAGTCCTGGGGTTGTGGAAGCAGTTGAATTCTTAATGAAATTAGATGCCTTGCATTTGAATGCTAAGGTTACATCTAACGATTTTGATGCTGGGAAAGTTGCTTTCAGACCCTTTCTTTTTTCCACGTATAAGGCATATAAACCATATCCTTACCGAGTAAAGAAATATGGTCAATTTGAGTGGGAATGTATAAATTTACCTCGAGGTCCTAAAGGGAATAATGTTGCAGAATTACATAGCTTGCTCATGGGAATCAGTTCTCGGACAAAGTATGAAAAAGAAGCGTGGGAGTTTTTGAAATTTTTAGTGTATAAAGAAAATACACAGACGAATGTTTTAAAGTACTCCTATGGGATACCTGTTTTACGCTATATTACAGAATCTGAATTTGGTGAAAGGGTGTTTTCAGCGGTTAGTCCTGAAGAAACATTCATTAATAAATCGCTGCTCAGTGAGGTTATTGAACAATCGATTGTTACTCCTAAGTTTCAAAAATATGAAGATGCAGTGACAATGGCCGATAAAGAAATTTATCAGGCTATAAGCATGGAAAAGGATGCAGGAAAGTCGATGGGAGACCTCAATAAAGAAATTAACGAGTTTTTAAAGAATAAATAAAGAATATTAAAAAACAGATAATTCAGTTATATTTGTCATTTTTGAGTGACAAATATAACTGAATCCTTATGACAGATAGCATATGATTTTAATATTGAATCATTTTATAATAAGTTTGTAGTTTACTTGCGTTTTGATCTTGGATTGATATCTTAGACTGGAGGTGGCGAGTTTTTTTTATACATTTTCATGAATACCAGCTGGCAGCGATTTTTAGGAGAAAGAGATGGAGGGATAGTATGAAAAAAATAATGGTGATGGTATTAGCCGCATTTTTTTGTATGAGCTTACTGGCAGGATGTACTAAGTCAGTTGACCAGTCGAAGGCAAATGATACTGTGAAAAAGTATAAATTCGGCTATACCTGTATGACAATGAATAATCCTTTCTTTATTACTCTTGAGAAGTCTATTCGAGAAGATGTTGAAAAAAATGGAGGTACTCTTATCACTCTTGATCCTCAGCTTGATACACAAAAACAGATTGCCCAAGTTGAAGATATGATTGCTCAAAAAGTAGACCTTATTTTCTTAAATCCTGTTGATTGGAAGGGAATTAAACCGGCACTGGATGCTGCCAAGAAAGCCAATATTCCTGTTGTTAATTTTGATGCACAAGTATTTGATAAAGAATTGGTAAATTCTATTGTTGTATCAGATAATTTTAACGCTGGTAAGGTCTGTGGAGAAGATCTTGTAAAACAAATGCCAAACGGTGGAAAGATAGCTGTGATTGACTCTCCTACTATGAAATCTGTTATTGATAGAATTGATGGATTTTTTACAGGTCTTGGGGATAAGAAGAGCAAGTTTGAGATTGTAGCGCAGCAGGATGGGAAAGGTCAGCTTGAAATTTCAATGCCTATCGCTGAGGCTATACTTCAGGCTAATCCTGATGTTAAGGCTTTTATGGGCGGCAATGATCCAACGGCACTTGGCATAATTGCAGCTTTGAAAACTGCAAATAAGAAAGGAATCTTGGTGTATGGTGTTGATGGTGCTCCTGAATCCAAGGCAGCAATCAAAGACGGTGATATGACGGGAACCGGTGCACAATCTCCCATTAACATTGGTAAGGAATCTTACAAGATTGCCATTCAAATTTTAAAAGGTGAGCAATATGAGAAAAATTTACCTGTTAAAACTGAACTCATTAATAAAGATAATGTAGATAAATTCGGCATAAAAAATTGGCAATAGTATAAAAACATATTATTATTTTCAAAGACGCAAACGGTCGTAATATGGGGGCTGTATGCCAAAGGATCAGAGAGTTTTATCTGGTATAACCAAATAAAACTCTCTGACATTATTATAGGGGGTTGTATGAGTATTAATGTAAAGTAGGTGAAATTGTGAGCAAAGTTATTTTGGAAATGAAAAATATTCATAAGCGCTTTCCTGGTGTTTATGCATTAAAGGATGTAAATTTTGAGTTACAGGCGGGAGAAGTACACGGTGTGCTGGGAGAAAATGGGGCGGGTAAATCTACACTTATGAAAGTGCTTGGAGGGATTTATAAAGTCGATGATGGTGAGATTTATATAGAGGGGCAGAAGATTGCAATTCACGATGTGGAAGATTCGCAAAATGCTGGTGTAAGTATTATTCATCAGGAACTTGTGCTAGTGCCTCACATGTCTGTAGCAGAAAATATTTTTTCAGGGCGGGAGCCTACGGGGAGGTTTGGATTTATTAAGAAGGAGGAAATGCTGGAAAAGGCCCAGAGGTTATTGGACTTTTTTCATCTTGATATAAATGCTTCTCAGTTAGTGTGTAAGTTAAATATAGCAGAGCAGCAGATGGTTGAAGTCGCCAGAGCAATATCATTTAATTCTAAGATACTGGTAATGGATGAGCCGACATCATCTCTGACAGAAAAAGAAGTGAGATTTCTCTTTGCAACCATACAAAATCTAAAATCACAAGGGGTTGGAATTATCTATATTTCTCATAGAATGTCAGAACTGTTTAGAATAACGGATCGGATTACAGTTATGCGTGATGGGCAATACATCAGTACTAAGATGACAAACCAGACGAATGTAAATGAACTTATTTCATTAATGGTAGGCCGTGAGCTTACAAGCTATTACCATAAAATATCTCATGGGCTGGGAGAAAATGCACTGGAAGTGAAAGAACTAACAAGAAGAGGTGTATTCAGCAATATTAATTTTAATCTTAGGGAAGGGGAAATCTTAGGATTTTCAGGGTTAGTAGGTGCGGGGCGTTCGGAAATTATGAAATCGATATTTGGGCTTGATCGTTTTGATTCTGGTGAAATCTACATACGAGGGAAAGAAGTAACCATAAAATCACCTAACGATGCAATGAATTTTGGTATTGCTCTTGTTCCTGAAAATAGAAAAGATGAAGGCCTTATTATGAAAGGGCAGGTTGGATACAATATGACACTTCGCATATTAAATCAATTTATAAAATTTATAAATGTCAATACAGCACACGAAAATCAAATTATAAGTACTTATGTAAAGAAACTCGGGATAAGAACATCGAGTACTTTGCAGCTAATCAGTAATCTCAGCGGGGGAAATCAGCAAAAGGTGGTCATTGCCAAATGGCTGGCAGCAAAACCGCAAATATTAATCCTTGATGAGCCAACAAGGGGAGTAGATGTGAATGCAAAAGCAGAAATATATGAAATAATGAATCGGCTTGCTCAAGAAGGGGTAGCTATTATTATGATATCTTCGGAGTTACCTGAGATTATTAATATGAGCGATCGCGTGATCGTAGTCCGCAACGGCAGCATAGCGGGAATGCTGAAACGAGAGGAATTTTCACAAGAGAGAATTATGCATATGGCAACAGGAGGTATATCATAATGCTAAAAGTTATAACAAATAATACAGCAAATTTCTTTAAAAAAATAGGTTTTGATATCGTGGAATTCATTAAAGAAAACTTTGGTATATTAATTGGTTTTGCAGTATTATGTGTGGCTTTATCTATTATATCACCAGCCTTTTTAACGGAATCAAATATACTTAATATATTAAGGCAAGTATCTACGAATGCAAACCTTGCTTTAGGAATGACACTTGTCATTATTATTTGTGGTATTGACCTTTCAGTAGGATCGATCGTAGCGCTATCAGGAACTGTGACAGGCGGACTCATCGCATTTAGCAATGTTCCTATCACGGCAGCCGTATTCGCTGGTATTTTAGTGGGAACTCTTGCAGGTGTATTCAATGGTGTGATGGTGGCATACACCGGTATACCCTCTTTTATTGTAACTCTTGCTATGCTAAATATAGCTCGTGGTGCTGCTTACGTGTATACGGGAGGCCAGCCAATACGTGTTATGAATGAAGATTTCAACGTAATTGGTGCCGGCTATTTAGGGGCAATTCCTCTGCCTGTTATTTATTCTTTTATCTTTTTACTGCTTACAGCGATTATTTTAAATAAAACAAAACTTGGTCGGCATATCTATGCAGTCGGTGGAAATAAAGAAGCTGCCAGATTCACAGGTATTAAGATTAAGCAGATAGAAATATTTGTATATACCTTCTCAGGCTTTTTAGCAGCTTTTTCAGGCGTTGTGTTAGCGGCCCGTATGTTCTCCGGACAGCCTACAGTAGGAAATGGCTTTGAGCTGGATGCCATTGCAGCAGTTGTGCTTGGTGGAACGAGCATGACAGGGGGAATCGGTAAGATTGGCGGTACTTTAATTGGCGTGCTTGTCATCGGTGTTCTTAACAATGGGCTGAATCTACTGAATATTAATTCCTTTTGGCAGTTAATTATTAAGGGTATTGTTATCTTGGCAGCCGTTTACGTTGATATGATGAAAAAGAGAAAAGAAGCACAGGTATAAATGAACTGACGAACAGAAAAAAATATATTGCTAACTGTAGTATTTCATGATATATTTATAAATAATTTAATACGATAAACTCTTATCAAGAGTGGTCGAGGGACTGGCCCGATGACACCCAGCAACCAGCAGCAATGCAGAGGTGCTAATTCCAGCAGGATTTATCCTGAAAGATGAGAGAGGACTGAAATGTTATTTAAGTCCCCTTTCAAATGAAATGGGAGATTGAATAACATTTTTTTGCATATATAAGGAGGAAAATCAAATGGCGCGGAGCAATCACCTTGCAGTTGCTGCAGTTGAAGATAGAAAAGAGGTAGCAGTAACACCACTAAGGAAAATAAAAGCACTCCCTCAGGGAAATGAAGAAATAATTATTACCATAAGAAATGGTGTTGTGGTTAAATTTGTACAAAATATTTATTTTCCTTCCTTGGAAGGTGTCGACGGGGACGGAATATAGGGGGCCAAATTTTATTGGCAGGAAGGAACTGTCATGGTATATTATAAGTAATAAAAAGACATATAAACTGGAGTACAAAGGAGAATCATCGTGGGAAATAGTAGTGAAAAAATGAAGAAATTGAATGAGTTGTTAACTGGAATGGGAAGCATTGTGGTAGCTTTTTCTGGAGGCGTGGATAGTAGTTTTTTAGCAGCAGCAGCACTAAGAGCTGTTGGTGAAAAAGCGATCGCCATAACTGCTTTTTCTGAAACATTGCCGGAAAGCGAGAAAAAAGAAGCAATTGAAATTGCAAAGAAAATTGGTATTAAGCATATACTTTTAAATATTAGCGAATTAAATAGCCCGGATTTTGTAGAGAATAATAATCAACGCTGCTATTACTGTAAACAGGAACGATTTTCAGTATTAGTTGATTGGGCAAAGAAAAATGATTATAATTGGGTACTGGATGGATCAAATGTAGATGATTTATCCGATTATCGCCCTGGGATTAAGGCTGTAGAAGAGCTGGAACATGTAAGGAGCCCTTTGGTTGAAGCTGGATTAACGAAAAAAGATATTCGTGAAATATCTAAGGAATGGAACTTGCAGACTTGGAATAAATTAAGTGCTGCCTGCCTTTCTTCAAGAGTGGTTTATGGACTTTCGATTACAGCAGAGCGACTTAGCCAAATCGAAAAGGCCGAAGAGTTAGTTAAGAAATTTTGTCCAGGGCAAGTTCGAGTACGGCACCATGGAGATATTGCCCGCATTGAAGTGTCACCAGAAAATATTGAAAGGATTACGGTTCCAGAGATCGCAAAGCAAATTGAGCAAGGACTTAAACAAATTGGCTTTACATATGTCGCTGTTGATTTATCTGGATATCGAAGTGGCAGCATGAATGAAGTTTTAGTTTAATAGTAAGGTACATTATTAGATGGATAGGCAGGTAATATTTCCTGCCTATTTTTTATTACTTTCTAAAAACAGATTTCAGTAACACTATGAGTTCCTTACTCATACAGTATAGTAAGAATTAAATTAAATAGTATTACCTATAGGAGGTATATAGTGTATGAGTATTTTTACAGAATTACGGAATCCATCACTCGTTAGAGAACTAGAACGGGAATTAAATACGGATGTAGTCTTGTTTGGTTTTGATGGTTTTGCATATTTTGGTAATCTACAAGCCGTAGAAGATTGCCGTATTGCCATTCTTTCTCCAGCAATAGAAGCCAAGTGCAATGCTGTGGAAATTCTAACTCCCGGGGGAGAAATTTTACATGTGGATTTTACACGCGTTGATTTATGGAACATAGTTGCCAAAGGAACAGCCATAGTAAGAGATCCTTTTGCAAACCTAGATGAATCTTTAGAATCAGCTAGAACTGATTTAGAAGAAGCAACAGAACGGACAGAAAGTCGACATTTAGTTAGAGTGTTATGCCGCATGGTTGGTGATTCGGTTGTATTGACAACTCTTGGTGGTTTCTCCATCGAAGGAACTCTTATTGCGATTGACGATTGCTTAGCGATTCTCTCAAATACAGATATCTTTGTTCCTGGCAGCAGTAGTCCGATCTCAGATAGAAGGATTCGGTCAGCTGTAGTAAATTTAGAAGCTTTAACTTCCGTTTCAGGAACTTGTTGTTGTTGAAATTTTTTATTTAACTATGAAAGACTCGGCAGAGGTTTTACCGGGTCTTTTTTAGTTAGTATTATTTCGAGAGAAGGTAGATGGTATGCTCTTTGCTATGAAACATTTTGGGAATGTAGGAGTGGGAGTTACTTCACCCCAATTATTTCGTGCTAACGACAGAAATTTTTATGTAGTTAAATTCCAAAATAATCGACTAGGTTCTAAGGTATTGGCAAATGAATTTTTAGCAGCAAGGTTGGGTGAAATCATGGGATTATGTTTCCCTGTAAGTTCAAGTATTGAAATTGATGAAGAAACCATACAGCAAAGTGCGAGGTTAAAAGCATTGGGAATCGTTGCAGGGCGGCATTTTGCCTCACTATATCTAAATCATTCAGAATATGTGGGAAAAAATAATTTGTTTAAGGCTGATAATATTACTGAAATGGCTGGAATTTTATTATTTGATTATATGTTTCATAATGCTGACCGTACAAATAATAAAAAAAATCTTTTGTTGCGTAAGGACGAAGCTGGATACAAAATATATGCAATTGATAATTCTCATTTATTTAGAACTGCTAGATGGAATGTTGCCCACCTTAATAGTATCAGTACAATTATCAAACCATATTACCGTTATTCCTATGGATTATTGCTTAGAGATTGGCTTTCTCCCCCTCATTTTATTCCCTACATCAAAAAGGTAAAGGAAATGAGTTGCGAGTTGATTCATGAGCTGGTTAAAGAGATTCCAGAAGAATGGCTGTCAGATGATGCTGAACGCCAAGCATTGATAAATTATATTATATTGCGTAGAGACATGGTAGAGGATATTGGAGAGGTAATATACAAACATATTCCAATGTCAAGAGGGGGATATCAATGGTGGTTTAGCACTCTTATATAAAACGAATAAAAAGGGTTCAAGGGGCATGTTACTTTGGTAAGGATTTTTCTTGGGAATTTAAATTTTCTTTGATGAGAAGTGCATTTTGAGTCATTTTTTCGAGAAGTATATATGTCATTTCTATTTCTTCAGGTGTAAATCCTCGTGTGAGAGAAGTAGTCCAGTTGGTTAGTGCGGATTCAAGAATCGGCTGAAAAGATCGACCCTTTTCGGTTAGATAGACTTGATTGGCACGTCGATCAAGTCTATCTACATGCCTCTCAATATATCCTAGCGATTCTAATTTCATAATCGCGCGAGCAATGGTTGTTTTGTCAATTGCTACATGCTTGCTGATTGTATCTTGAGTAACGCCTTCTTGCTGATATAGAAAAGTGAGGCAAGCGTAGTATCCATTACCGCTTCCTAGACTGTAGATTCCTAAATGATGATCAAAAAAAGATTGTCCAATTCTATATAAACCAGAGATCCATTTTCCAATGTAGGGTATTTTTTGCATGTTCTTCCTCCTTAAAAGACAATTATACTATATATAATAGCGATAATAGGAATGAGAGAGCAACTATAATTTGAAAATTCTTTGTGGAGATGAGGCATAGCAAATGAATTTTGAGTGTTAATATGCCATTTCATTCATGATAGTTACTATACATTTCAATAATTGTAACAAGAATAGATGCTACTAGAGGAGAAAGTATGAAAATTTGAAATAAATAGATTGAAAATTAAGTTTATTTGCAGTATAATAAACTTAGAACACGAAAGCAATCTGGTAATATGTCAAGCCCATAAAAAATAAGTTTTGTAAGTAATCCGCAAAAAATGGGTGCACTAAACAAGCCTCTTCTTCAAGCC
>NZ_FOTS01000053.1 GCF_900114615.1 Pelosinus propionicus DSM 13327
GTGCTGCCTGATAGGAGTACTTTTCCTGTACTCGTCAGTGTTAGATCACCACCGCTGGCAATTGTCCCATCATTTTTCACATCGCTAGCTGCAAGGCTGCTATCTATACCATCTACTGCGGCAATGGTCAAATCGCTCTGGGCTGTAATTCGACCACTTTGGTTACTTAATTTTTGTGCAGTAATATCAACTTTCCCATTGCTGCCGATGTTTCCATATTGATTTTGTATTCCTTGCCTGATCTCCACCTGCATTCTGCTAGCATCCAAATTGGCAATTCGTCCGCTTTGGTTATTTAAGCTTTGAGTATTGATATTCATACCCTTCTTGGCTTCTATGGTGCCTTGCTCATTATTCATGTTACCTTGGGCAGCAATATCTACTGCACCACTACCGTTAATCATTCCTTGGCTGTTTATAATATCTGCCTGAGTGATAATACTGACTTGTTTTTGGCCAATGATCTCACCATTTGTATTGTCAAGATTTTTGGCATCTACTTGTAGTTTCCCATTTGTCGCCAGTGTGCCTTTATCATTTTGTATATTACTGATCGTTTGCACTGACAGTGCGCCTGTTCCTGCGTGTTGTATCTTTCCTTGACTATTCATTAGGGAGTCGGCTTTTATTTGCAATACATCAGCATTGGTGGCTATTATACCGTTTCTATTATCTACATTTTCCAAAGCAGTAAGAATCGTTACGTCTTTCCCTACTTGAGACATGATACCATTGCGATTGCTAATCCCTTTCCCTATAAGACTTAAGTTGTCAGTATAAATAGTACCATTGTCATTATAAATAGTTTCCTTGGCAGTCACAGCTAAATTTTTGCCAATTTGTAATGTAGCGTTGGTATGATCGATGTCCCCTGTTGCAGCGGTCAGAGTCCCATTATCGCCTGCAATCGTTTTACTGCCTGCCAAAGTAAGGGCACTCCCCGTTATCGTAAGATCCTTTGCTGCTACATTCTGACCTTGGGTAGTTACGGTGCCATCAGCTTGAATTGTCAAGTCACCATCTTTACCCAGTTTTCCATCTTGTTGTATCCCTGCACCGATTGTGCCTTTCGAATTAATGCTCTGGGCAGTAATCAAATTAGCAGCGTTTTCTAGTATGCCTTGCGTCCAAATATCGGTTTTACCTTGTCCATACAAGATACTATAATTGCTGAGGCCATCTTGCGCGTGTATTTGGATGTCGCCGTTCGCTGAGGTAGTACCTGACAGAAGCATTTTTCCTGTACTGGTAAGTAGTAAATCTCCGCCACTAACAATAGATCCTGTATCCTGTACATCGTTACTATTTAAGTGACTATCAATTCCATTAGCTGCCGCAATTGTAAGATTATCTTGAGCAGCAATTTTTCCGGCTTGATTGCTTAAGGCTTGGGTAATCATATTGACCTTTTTTTGTCCTATGATCTGGCCGTTTGCATTATCAAGATTTTGTGCTGATAGCAGCAGTTGTCCGTTTGTTGCCATTTTACCAGTATCATTCTGTATATCTCCTGCCACTTCTAACGACAGTTCGCCTGTTCCTGCATGCTGAATCTGGCCTTGACTATTTTGCAGGGAATTAGATTGAATCTGCAGTGAATCACCGTTGGTGGCTATTGTACCAGCAGTGTTATCCACACCTTCTGCAGTTTGAATGGTTGTTGTCTCTTTCCCTAGCTGCGTTATCGCACCAGAACGATTACTAAGCGAATGGGCTATAAGACTTAGCTTGTTAGCTTCAACATGAGCAGTATCATTATGAATGGTTCCTTGAGCAGTGACACTTAAATCTCCATTTACTTGCAGTGATCCTTTGGTATGGTCCATATCACCCATGGCAGCCGTCAAATTAGCGTTACCATTGGCAAGTGTCTTACTGTTTGCAAGGTTAAGAGTACTGCCTGTGATATTTAAATCACCTCCGGCTAAATTGTGACCATTCATTGCGATGGTTCCTGAAGCATTGACTGTAAGGTTACCTGCAGTATCCACTGTACCATCATTTTTTATCCCAGCACCAACATTACCAATTGATTGTACATTTTGCGCCGTAATGTTGGTATTCTGTCTAGCGGTCAAAATACCGGAATTATATAAGGTACCAGACGTGGTAATATCGACATTCCCTTGCGCATATAAAGTCTTCTGATTCGTAACATCGTCAGCAGCCGCTACCTGTATCTTGCCTGTAGCTGAAGTATTGGCAAGCAGTACCTTGCCAGCGTTCGTGATGGTTACATCTCCAGCTTGGGCTGCTATGGTACCTGTGCTATTAACTCCTAATCCCTTTTCAGTGCCCACCATGTAGATTTTCTGGGCATACATTCCGCCTAATTGTCCTACATCTATGGCGACCTGGGGACTAGTAACTTCACTAGCAATGCTTTCAATGTCCATTGTTTTATAGTCTACTTTATTGCTCCCCGTAACCACGTTGAGATTCTGTGCCCATACTTGTGCATTTATGGCTGCGCTGCGACTGATCAAATCTACCTGGTCTACATTAGCAGCATTCATTCCTGTTCCTTGAATGGAAATCTGTCCGCCACTTACCCGAAAGGCATCAAGGCTTCCGCTCCCTCCAAAGACAGGAGTACCAGTAGTCAATACAGCGCGGCTTGTATTGATAAAACCAAAACCATCACCATAGATACCATTAGGATTGGCAATGATGATATCCGCTTTTTGTCCAGCTACTTCAGTATAGCCACGTAAATAACTAGGATCTTTGCTGGTGACTTCATTTAGAATGATTCGAGCCGATGGACCATTCCCAATAAAAGGATTACCCGTAATATACCCGGCTAACTGGGTTTGGGTAGTAATGCCTGAATTATTGAGTATTAAGCCTCGCGAATCAACATTAAATTGTTGATACTGATTGCGAGATATCCCTGCAGCAGAGGGCTGAGTTATCTGCACTATGGGTAATCCATTGGCAGTAGTCTCCACAAGGGGTCTATTTCCTCCTGCTGCTTTCGAATCAGCGACTACTTCTGCCGCTGCGGTGATTGGCTGAGTTGCCATTAGTAGGAGCATCGTCCAAGCTACTAGCTTCTTACGCCAAATAGATTGGTTCGTTAATGAAAAATAGGCTGATTTGGATGATATCATGGTAGAACCTCCTAAAGCATTATAAAAAATACTATGGATTTATTGTTCAGATCTATTATTACATCTGATAACTAAGCTGAAATCCTAGAGAATAAGGACTGGTTTTGTACCCTTCTGGTTTATAAAGAGGCCAACTAGTGAAAATATCGTAATACATGTCTCCTTCATTGCCCCGAATACCAAGTGCGGCACCAGCCAGTTTCTTTCCTAAAAGCCACTGAGTTCCAGGACCACTTACTTGTCCATAGTCAAGTCCTACATAGGCTTCTTTTCCTTGGGCTACAGGCATACTCCATTCATTGCGAATATAAAAGCCCTTTTCAGCAAGCAAGGTTTGTTCTCCATCAAAGCCCCGAACGGTATAGCGGTTACCAATACTGAAATAATCAGCCGTATAGAGCAAATCGTTGGTGTATTGTCCGCTAAAGGTAAAGGAATACTTCCCTTCTACGCCGCCAATTTTCAGAGGAGTGGAAACAGATGTATCTAAGGTCCAGAGTTTATAGCGGGTTGTAAGATCATTTGCTCCTCCTTTGTCAGGCTGCGCATTAAACCACGGTACACCCTGGCGATGATCCAGTTTTACATCCAGCACTGTTTTTCCAAAGTACTGCCGATGACTAATGCCAATTTCATTGGCAGTAACATTCTTGCGCTGGGATTCGATTTCCGTATCGGCAATAAAGCTTTTACTATGTTTTTTTAGGATGCCAAATTCCAAACTGGTCTTACTTTGCTGGTCACGATGAATGAGCCGCTGCACGCGAAATTGTGTATTGTCACTCTTTCCTGAGGAGAGAAAGGTCTGGTTAGCACCTTCTATCGTTTGGTGGTAGCGATAGGAGCTACCGGATAGGGTAAATGTCCAGTATCCATACGGTACTGAAAATTGATAGCTGTTTCCACGGGTACCATATTGATCCCCTTCTTGCTGGGCATCTTTATTGAAGGATACATAGAACAAATCGTTGATTCCAAATAGATTATCATAAGCGAGTGATGTGGACGCCTGAATTTTCCCCGTGGCTTTGGTACCAGAATCATCTAAGGAAATGGTCACGCGAAAAGGATTACTGGATTTTATGGTAATGGCAACATCACTTTCCCCAGGGTTTTCTCCTGGAGAAATTTGCATATCTGCATCTTGGGAGGGAACTCGTTTGATTTGTTCTAATCCTTGTTCTAGATCACGCAGATTAAGAATATTTCCTGGACGAGTGGGAAAGGCTGTATACCAGTTAGCACGAGTATCAGGATTCGTAAAGTGAATATTTCTGATAATGCCAGGAACCAGCATCAGTTTCAATGTACCGCTTGAGAGGTCTTGCTCAGGTATGCCAATGCGTGTTGTCGTATAGCCACGCACTATTAAGGCATTGGTTAGGCGCTTGACGATGAGATTGATTCCGTCTTTGCCAATTTTCTGCCCTTGATAGGGAAGCAGCATATCCTATAGCCAAGAAAATTTTTCAACCCGTTCCCCCTCTAATTTTAGGGTATGAATCAAAAAACTGAGTTCTTCCACTGGCAGTGTTGTCTCTTGTGTCGGCTTTACTTTGGGCTGCAGGAACGTATCTTTTGACTGTTCCCGATTCCGCCGTTCTTCTGCTTCTTGCTGCGTACGACGACGAAGTTCTTCTTGCTGCAAGCGACGGTTGCTTTCGTCTTGGTCGGCAGGGGTTACAGCCTGTACATTGCTTAATCCATAAAAAGATAGAATAACGGTCATAATGATGGCGTTTAGCAAGTTTCGCCTACTAACAGCTGCTACTCTCTTCATAAAGAGCTGTAAATTGTGCATGAATAATTCCTCCTGATGCCCTGGAATGGTTTACTTAGATTTAAAATGATTGCAACTCCCTGACAATGAATAATGTTCAAAACTGGATAATTGTCCTAGAAAGTAGGTCTTATTATAGATCAATTCCATTTTTTCCGCCTATATCAAAAGGTATATTTTCAAAGAATTTTCAAAGTTTTTTTAGGCAAGAATGTTGTATTTCAAGGGTTTTTGTAGAAGTTTGTCGCAAAATAAAAAATCCCATGACTTTTTACCTAGTCATGAGATTTTTTAGAATTTTAGATTATAACAATTGTAATCAAAATATTAGCCAGATCCAAAAATGCTATCAAATTTAGACATTCTCATTAAATCTGATAATCATATACTGGTTTATTGCATCTTACCGCTTTCCCTGCTTTTGTATCAATCAGTTCCCCTTTAGCCAAGGCTAATTTGCCATTGAGAAAGACATACTCAATTCCTTCAGGATGGGCATTAGGTTCACCAAAGACTGCTTTGTCGGCAATGTTCTTAATATCAAATACTACGATGTCTGCATCCATGCCTTTTCTTAAACGGCCTTTTGAAGTAAAGCCGAGAGTTTCTGCCGGCAGCAAGGTCGCCTTACGAACTGCTTCCATAATAGTTAATTCATACCGCTCTGTAACCATCTTTTTAATATAGCGAGGAAAGCTTCCGGCAATTTGTGGATGCCCCTCCCCAGGCAGATAGGTGCCTGTATCCGTAGAAGGCATGGCGAAGGGATGGTTTAGCGCCATATAGATTTCTTCTTCAATCCCGGTAAAAACCACGACTGCCGTATCGGGGTAATATGTCCGAAGCTCATGATAGATATCCATTGTTAAGCGCTGACCATTATATTTGCCTGTGATCACGAGGATATCATCAAGCTTCCAGCCATTGCTCTCCATATATTCTTCATTGAAAAGAACTGCACCGATATGAGTTGCCCATTGCGTATACATGCCGCTGTCAAACCGTATATCCAATCCTTCAAATCTTGCTCTGTTAATTACAGAAATGGCCTCTTCCATAACTCCCGTTCCATATTGATAAACAAAATGAGATACTTGAATACGAGCCCCCGTTTGGCGGGCGATGGCAATGACTTCCACTAAAGAATACATATCGATACCGGTAATCATTCGCGTATCTACGGCAACAATTCTACCGTATCTGGCAGCAATCTTGCTCAGATTCATAATTTCATCATTCGAGCTGCCAGGTGCATATGCCAGTCCCAACGATAGACCACATGCCCCTTCCTCAAAAGCCTTCTCTACCAAATGCTCCATTTGTCTTAACTGTTCAGGGGTGGCAGGTTTCAGCGGATCTGTGACTCCAACCTCTTTTCGCAGACTAATAGAATGACCAATTAATTCTGCTTGATTAACAATAAAGCCTTGCTTTTCTTGGGCGGAGAAAAAAGAGTTTATATCCAGTGGACTCAAGCCGCAATTTCCGCCAACAGTAGTGGTGATTCCCTGTCGTAAAGAAAGCTCTCCGCAATAATCATCCCAATCGACATGTCCATGTATATCAATAAAGCCAGGACATACTATTTTCCCCTCTACATCAAACACTTGATGCCCTTGGATCTCATCTTTTGTAACCAGTTCTATCTTTCCATCAGCGATTCCGATATTCCCCCGAAAGCGCGTTAGGTTTTCTGGATCAATTAAAATTCCATTCTTAATTACTATATCAAAAATTGTACTTCAACCGCCTCTCATGTGGATCTGTTTCAACGTATAACAAGTAAGTTCTATTCTTAGAATATCTTGATTATATAGAAATAGCAATAAGGTTACAAACTAAATTTGCAACCTTATTGCACAGTGAAGAAAAAACAATTCAATCGTCCTATTTTTTTCTTAATGATATGGCTTAAATCGTTTTAAACGAAGTGCATTCATGACTACAGATACAGAACTAAATGCCATAGCTGCGCCGGCTACTACAGGTGATAAATATCCTGCTACCGCTACTGGAATTCCTAAAGAATTATAGATGAGCGCCCAGAAGAGGTTCTGTTTAATATTTGCCATTGTCGCCTTACTCAACTTAATAGCAGCAACAATTCCGTTCAAATCTCCCCGCATCAGTGTAATATCCGCCGCCTCAATTGCTACATCAGTACCCGTACCAATGGCAAATCCAACATCAGCAATCGCCAAAGCCGGAGCATCATTAATGCCGTCACCTACCATAGCTACAATCTTTCCTTCTTTTTTTAGGGATTCTACTTTTTGTGCTTTATGCTCTGGCAGAACTTCAAACATCACGTGTTCAATGCCGACTTGCCCAGCAATGGTGCGCGCCGTACGTTCATTATCACCAGTGATCATCCACACTTCTAGCCCTAATTCTTTAAGCTCAGACACTGCCTTTGCAGAATGTTCCTTTACAGTATCCGCTACAGCTAACAGTCCCAGCATTTCTTTGTCTGAAGACATCAGCATAACTGTTTTTCCCTGTTCTTCCAGCCCCTCAATCTGGGGAATAAGAGCATCGATATCCATACCATTTTCCCGCATTAATTTTCTCGTACCCACCAAGATTCTTTTTCCTTCAATCACTGCCTCTACCCCATATCCAGGAATGGCAGTAAAAGAATCCGGATCAGCAGCAGCACTTCCTTGGCCCTGACCAAATTTGACAATCGCCTGAGCTAATGGATGTTCTGATTTTTTTTCTGCTCGCACCGCTAAGGTTAACAGTTCTTTTTCTGCTAGATCTGATAAGGGAATAATATCTGTTACATCGGGTTCGCCTTTTGTAATCGTACCAGTTTTATCTAGCACAATGGACGTCAGCTTATGGGCATTTTCCAAATGCTCAGCGCCTTTAATTAAAATACCATTTTCAGCGCCTTTGCCCGTTCCTACCATGATCGAAGTAGGAGTTGCCAAACCTAGTGCACATGGGCAAGCAATAACCAGCACAGCAGTACAATTAATCAAGGCACGAGAAAAATTACCTGGGTCCATGATAAAATACCATCCTAAAAAGGTCAGTATGGCAATACCGATAATGGTAGGTACAAAAAAGCCTGAAACCACATCAGCAAAACGTTGAATCGGCGCTTTTGAACCTTGTGCCTCTTCCACTATACGTACGATTTGGGCAAGGGCTGTATCCTTTCCAACCTTAGTGGCTCTAAAGCTAAAGGTACCAAATTTATTAATCGTTGCACCAACGACTGCATCATCCACTTTTTTATCAACAGGAAGGCTTTCACCAGTCAGCATGGATTCATCAACTGCAGAGTTTCCCTCCGTAATAATGCCATCGACAGGAATCTTTTCACCAGGCCGCACAACGATAAGGTCATCTACTACTACGGCTTCTATCATAACATCCAATTCTTCACCATTTCGGATGACACGAGCCGTCTTTGCCTGCAGGCCCATGAGTGCTTTTATGGCTTCCGAAGTATGCCCCTTGGCTCGTGCCTCCAGCAGCTTTCCTAAGATAATGAGGGTAATTAAAATCGCAGAGGTTTCAAAATACAATTCGGATATACCACGGACAATATTAGCGATGCTATAAAAATATGCAGCGGATGTACCAAGAGCTACTAATACATCCATATTCGAACTGCCATTGCGCAAAGCAGAATAAGCACCACGATAGAACTGGAGTCCAGCCACAAACTGTACGGGTGTAGCTAAAACCAATTGCAGGTATGGATTATGCAAGAAATCGGTAAGACCTCCCATAATACCTAACACGTGTAAAGTCATGCCTAATAATAAAGGAAATGAAAGTACCGCCGATAGTATCAGCCGTTTTTTTTGATGATTAAATTCAGTTTCTTTTGCTGTATTTTCCTGATTTCGATTATGATCCGCCAAATCATGAGCTCTAAACCCTAATGCAACTACCTTAGCTTTCATCTGCTCGATGGTTATTTCTCTAGGATCATACTCTACCGTTGCTTTTTCGGCAGCAAGATTAACAACAGCACCGTAAATGCCTGGTAATTTATTTAATCCTTTTTCAATGCGATTGGCACAAGTAGCACAACTCATACCGGTAATTTTAAAATTGGCTTTATCTTTAATCACTTGATATCCAAGCTTTTCGATCTTTTCTCCAATCTCTTTTGCACTTACTTGTGCCGGGTCATAAGACACGGTAGCTTTTTCCGCAGCAAAATTCACCACCGCTTTATTTACACCAGCCAGCTTTGTTAAGCCTTTCTCGATCCGGCTTGCACATGCAGCACAAGTCATACCGCCAATCTTAAAGGTACCTGATCGTACATCAGTACTTGGCTGATTTTCTTTCAAAACCGTCATGATTGATTCCACATCCTTTAAAGCAGCTCGATTTTCTCTCAAGCACACCCATCATATACTATACCCCTCTAGGGTATATATTCATTATAAATCTATATTTTATTCTGGTCAATATTATTAGCCAATTTCGTTTTTTTCATGTGCTAATCCTTTTACATATCATAAATAAACATCCTATGATGCCTATTTATGATATGCGCAGAAAAGATTTATATCTGCTTACTCTCCTCGTTTAGCCCTAGCGGCAGCAGTATTTCGAATACACTTCCTTCTCCTAATTTACTGCTTACCGCTACCTTGCCACCATGAATCTCAACCAGCTGCTTAACAACGGCCAGTCCTAAACCTGACCCACCGCTTTTTCGATCCCGGGATTTGTCCCCTCGATAAAAATGGTCAAAGAGATATGGTATATCTTCCTGATCAATTCCCGGCCCCTTGTCTGCTATCGATATTTTAATCCATGATCGCCCCGCTTCCTCACTCTTCTCGGTAATGATTTTTATAGAGCCTTTCACTGGAGAATAGCGAATGGCATTAACAAAAATGTTATAAAAAACTTGGCTGATCCGATCTGCATCTGCTTCGATTTCAGGAAGTTCTTCTGCCAGTAAGCAGCAGACAGAGATATCCTTTTCATCCGATAAAGGTTTTAGCATATACACGGAGCGGCTAATAATTTGATTGACATCAATCTTACTTCTTTCCATGGCTAATTGGCGAACTTCCGCCAGAGACAAATCCCGTAAATCCCTGATCAAGCGATTTAAACGAATTGCTTCTTCGTGCAAAGAAGCAAGCTGTTCCTTGCTGGGATCGATGACTCCATCTACCATTCCTTCCAAGTGCCCCTGAATAATGGCTAGCGGAGTTCGCAGCTCATGGGCAATATTAGCCAAGAACTGCCTCCGAAGATTCGTATTGATTGTCAAGGTTTCAGCCATACGGTTAAAAATAGCAGCTAAATGTCCAACTTCATCTTTGGTTTCAATCGGTACTTTCTGATTAAAATTTCCTTGTTCAATTTGTTCGGCAGCACTGCTCAAATTGCGTAGAGGTACCGTAATACTGCGAGCCAAGGCATAGCTCGCCGCCAACCCCGCTGCTAAAACGGCCATTCCAACCCAAATAAGAGACTGGTGAACAGAAGCCAAAAATGTCTCTTCTAAAGACCCCATCACCATGATCATTGGATTTGCAGTATGTCTCATCATACCGTGCTGGCCGGTCTCCATTTGTTGAACCATGAGATATTCTGTAAATTGTTCAGTCATTTGCACGTTCATTAGATAAATCAGTAAAAATACAGTTAACGCAACTGCCAGAAACATAAGTCCTGTAATGCGGTAGGTAATGCTATTCATTGGCTTCACTGGCAAATTTATAGCCAATCCCGTATATCGTCTGTATATACTGAGGTTCCTTCGGATTGATTTCAACTTTCCGCCGCAAATTCTTAATATGGGCATCAATCGTGCGCTCATACCCCTCAAAACTATGCCCCTGGGTTTGTTCAACAATTTGCAATCGACTATAAACCCTGCCAGCATTCGCAGCTAACAATTCTAAGATTTTAAACTCCGTTGGCGTCAGCTCCAAGGCTAAACCAGCCTTTGTAACCTGATGACGTTCTAAATCAATGATCAGCTTTCCCGCTATAATGAGTCCACTGCGTACAACTTCCTTATTCGTACGGCGTAAAATGGCTTTTGCGCGCGCTACCACTTCTTTGGGACTGAATGGCTTCGTCACATAATCATCAGCACCAATTTCAAGTCCTGCTAAACGATCGCGTTCTTCATCACGAGCCGTAAGCATGAGAATTGGAATATCATTGTCTTTACGGATTCTCCGGCAAACATCCAAGCCATCAAGACCGGGCAGCATTAAATCTAATATCATAATATCTGGTTTTTCTTCTCGTACGATCTGCAAGGCATCTAGACCATTGGCTGCAGAGTAAACCAGGCATCCCTCTTTTTCAAAGTAGGTTTGCAGCAGTTTAACCAGCTTTACGTCATCATCGACAATTAATACTGCATATTGAATCATTTTGTCTCTCCTTTCATACACGTTGGCACCTTGTCTATTTATAAGGTTTTTTTGCTAATAATGGACACAACCCTTCCGCTAGAAGGACTGTGTCCATTATTCATTCCTATCAGAGCTCCATCGCATGAGCCATTGCCATAAAGGAGGTTGCCCATGCTCCCCACTTGAGAAAAGTTAATATACTTCTTTGCCAAGGCGTATATTCAGATGATCCATTTTCTATATCTTCTGGAGATCGTTTCTCTTGCATATATCTTCCCTCCGCTCCTATATTGGGTATTTATATTAATTATATCATATTCTTGTGAATAACTTATGAAGATCCCTTGGAAACATTCCTTTTCGGCTTTTCTTTATTTAGTAAATTGCTTTAAAAGCTGCATTAATTCTTCAATACTTTGTTCTGCGCGATTTTCTTTGATTGCCGTAACCATACAGCTTTTTGCATGACTTTCCATAATAATAAGTGATACCTTATTTAAAGCAGCCCGAGCCGCCAAAATTTGCTGAACCACATCAACACAGTATCGTCCATCATCCAGCATTTTATCGATACCATTGATCTGACCTGCAATTTTTTTCAGCCGCAATTTCAATTCACTTTTTTCTTTATCCGTTAACACAAACTCACTCCTCCTACTACTATACCCCCCTACCGCATTTAATTATAAAACGGTATGCTTAACCTCGTCAATATTATAGACTCATTACAGTAACAACTATTTTACTAGTGTATCTTCAAAAGTAAAAAATATGAGAGTAATAAAGAGACTACTGTGTTCTAAAATAAATTTCGATGATAATGATATTGAATATCATTATCATCGATGTTATACTATAAAAGTCAAGTTTTAAGAACGTATCCATAAAGAACAAAATTCAATCGAACAGGAGCATGGTAAATGGCAACAAGAAGAGAACCAAGGTTTAAATTGTGCAGAAGATTAGGGGTTAATATCTTTGGTCACCCTAAGGCAATGAATAAAGCGACGAGAGACAATAGCCGCTCCGGCAGAAAATTATCGAATTACGGTATGCAGCTTTTGGAAAAGCAAAAAATCAAGGCCTATTATGGACTTTTTGAAAAACAGTTCGTCCGTTACGTGGAAAAAGCAATGAAAAGTAAGGAAATCACAGGTACTGCCTTATTAAAAGCATTGGAATGCAGATTAGACAATCTGGTATATCGAATTGGTTTTGCCAGTTCCATTCGTCAGGCCCGGCAGCTGGTCAGTCATGGTCATATCCTTGTGAATGGGCAGAGGGTAAATATCCCATCCTATGGGGTAGCAGTTGACAGTGTAATCTCTTTAAGTATAAAACAGCGGAGTAACGAAATGATTGTTTCCAACTTCTTGGAGCTGCAAAGTTTTGCATCACCTTATATCGAAAAAAACCTGGAAGATTTCAGCGGGAAATTGATACGTTTGCCAAATCGAGAAGAAATACCGATTGAAGTAAATGAAATTTATGCAATTGAATTCTACTCCAAATAACAAAATGAGCACTACAATTATAGATCATTATCCAACCGTCATTCCTGCTTTGCCACCAGGGAAATCAGCTTCAAGCACGCAGTTTGATGAAGACTCTAACTTATAAGTTTTCGCTGAAAGCCTTGATGTGTTTGCTTACTTTTACATCGGATAGCAATTTCCATTATCTTTTTAATAAGGGGTCAAAATAAATGTGCAAATACAATAACCATAATTATTGGGAGGGTGCTTTATTAAAGAAGAAGGATCTTTGGACGAACTACTTTACTGATTTGAATTGTGCACAAGATGCTATTTTTATCAATACTGCAGTAATTGACTACTCTAGAGACACCGTAGACAATAATTGGGCATGCTATCCTGATGCAAAATCATTATTAGGATTTATTCAATATGTTTATCTTCCAGTAGCTTTTTTCTACACGATCAATAAAGAGAATCAGGATTTATACATTCCCATATGTTCCAGCCACGCATTGATTGAATCCATTACAGAATCAGATTCTCCTTATATCGATAGTATGAAAAATGCCATTGAAGAGTTAAATACGTACTGGGATTTAGAGAATTCTCTATGTATGAAAAAGATCAAAGAATTTTGTACTGGATTTAATGCTTTTTGGAATAAAGACAGCTACATTTTACATATAGGAGTCTTTGAAAGCACATTTGAAATTGCAAAGTACTTAGTAAGTACGCGAGAATTTACTGAAGTGTTAGAGGAAGATATCGGCTTGACGGTTCAGCAGCTCTATAATATGTGTGCAATTTTTTATACGGATACATTTATTCAAAAAACATTTGTTAAAATCTTAAACAATAAAATAGGATGTATCGTATGAAAAGGACTGTTTAGCGCTTGCAAGAAGCCAAATGCTAAACAGTCCTTTTATCTTCGCACCTTTACGTATCAAATAGTTTACGAATCTCCTCTTCACTCATTTTAGCCAAAAAGTTTTCTCCTGGCTGAATGAGTGCATCAATCATCTCACGCTTTTTTTGCTGCAATTCATAAATTTTTTCTTCGATCGTATTCTTAGTGATTAATTTATATACCTGTACGGAATTTTTCTGTCCAATACGATACGCTCGATCAGTAGCTTGCTCTTCCACAGCAGGGTTCCACCAGGGATCATAATGAATGACCATATCCGCACCAGTCAGATTGAGCCCAGTCCCAC
This sequence comes from Pelosinus propionicus DSM 13327, assembly GCF_900114615.1. GTDB lineage: Bacteria > Bacillota > Negativicutes > DSM-13327 > DSM-13327 > Pelosinus > Pelosinus propionicus. The sequence continues at coordinate 13,951 of NZ_FOTS01000053.1, forward strand.
CGGCTTTTAGAGATATGAGAAAGACATCCTTCTCCCCTTCATTGAAAGAGTTGACAAGTTTGATACGTTCTTCCGCTTTAGTGGAGCCATCCAGATAATAATATCCGATATTTCTAGATTCCAGCTCTTTTTTTACAATAGCTAACATTCCCGTAAATTGTGAGAACAACAATACCCGATGCCCACCACTTACTGCATCTTCCAGCAGTTCTGTCAGCATCTCCAATTTACCACTTCCGCCATGGTAGTCTTCAATAAATAGAGACGGATGGCAGCATAATTGCCGCAGCCGGGTCAATAGGGACAGTATCTTGATCTGGCTTTTGGAAAAGCCATGATTCTGCACCTCATTTTCAAATTCTGTTTTCACTTGTAAGATCCAGGCAGCATATAATTTGGCCTGCTCCTCAGTCATTTCATTGATCATTCTGCTTTCAATCTTTGCAGGAAGTTCTTTTAACACTGCTTTTTTCATTCTTCTAAGGATAAAAGGCTTAATGAAGCGTCCGAGCTCCTTGACAGCTTCTTCTTCACCATTCTTGCTAATGGGTATTTCAAATTGATCCGAAAAGGATTTATGGCTTTTTAGATAGCCAGGCATTATAAAATCAAAGATTGACCATAATTCTGTTAATGTGTTTTCAATCGGAGTTCCCGTTAGAGCAAAATATCCTTTTGCTCTAATTTTTTTTACCGACTTGGCATTTAGTGTATTTGGATTTTTAATATGCTGGGCTTCATCAATAAAACAATATTTAAAAAATCGGTTTTCATAGAACTCAATATCACGTTTCATCAACGCATAAGAGGTTACAATCAAGTCCACTTCGTCAATATGATTCAATTGTTCCTGTCGTTCGTCTTGATTCCCGGAAATGATCATCACCTTTAAGACAGGCGCGAACCGCTCTACTTCTTGCTGCCAATTATACACAAGAGAAGTAGGAGCAATGACTAAAGAAGGAATATCTTCACTTTCTTTCTCAGACATAAGAAAGGTAATGACTTGCAGGGTTTTCCCCAGGCCCATATCGTCAGCCAATATACCGCCAAAGCCATAACTAGCAAGGGACTTCAGCCATTTAAAACCAACTTTTTGATACTCTCTGAGTTTTCCTTGAATCCCCTCTGGGATCGCGTATTCTACATCCTGGGGCTCTAAAATATCCTGCACCATTTTCCGAAAAGAATAATCCCGCCCCATATGAAAATCACTAGATTCTCTAGCCAGGCTGTCAATGTACATGGCATGATATTTAGGCAATTCAATAATTCTATTTTCGATATCAGCAGAATTTAGTTCAAGCTGTTCCATCAACCCATTCACGATCTGTAAATCAGTCGAATCAAGAGGAATAAATGCGCCATTTTCCAATCGATGATAGCGTTTCTTCAATTTATAGGAAGCCAATAAAGCAAATAATTCACTGGGCTGCATATCTTCATAATCTAGGGATAACTCCAGCATATCCGTTTTGGTATTCAGCTTCACTCCCGCGGAAATTCTTCCCGTATACGTAATTCTACTATTCTTAAAATCATCAGAATAAAAGACCTCTGCAGCATTTTGCAGCTGCTGCAGTCCCTCTAGTAAAAAATCATAGGTTTTCTCTTCATCTGCCTGTACCAGTTGTCCTTGAATGATCTCAAAGCCATAGCGTTGAAAAAGAGCAAGTATGTAGTTTTCTTCTTTTTTTGAGCGCAATAAAAATTTCCCAGTTATCCTATGCAACGTTTTATCAGAAGAAGCTAACGGATCAATGGTCAGATCGACATATTTAAAATCAACTCTTGCACGAACACCATCTACAAACCGATCTAAATATATTTCTACTTCAAGTGGCTCCTTATGAAATTTCTTAAGGAGCGTACTGCTTATATGAACGGTTCCAATGTTCTCTAAAGCAGGTACTACAGAGGAAAAGAAATTGGCAGCTTCCGCCTCTGGAATGTATACTTCCGATTTCTTATTTTCATAAAAACACTTCATCAATGGCTTGATGCAGCTAGCAAACAAAGAATCAACTTTATAAATTGTCTTTTGATGATAAATATATTGAAAATCTGTATCCAATCCATAGAATACATCATTCCCTGTCTCCATCGTAAGCTTTAATCCCCCTACAACTGCCTTCACAGATAAACGAATGGCTGGCCGTTCCTTAACAATCCGGATGCCAGAAACTTTCTCATGATTGATCTCTACAGAAAATGGAACCTCTTCCATAATCGTAAAGAACTTAATCATATTTGAATTCGTCAATTTCAAGCGCCGCGTATCGCCAAAAGCGGACACCGAAGAACCATAGGGATTCCAGTCTGCAAGTTGTTTGTCATCAGCATAAGCAGACTGCAATAAATGTAGCAGCGACTTAGCCTGTTCATCAAATATGGCTTCCCGAGGGTTTAATATAAAGTTTTTACCATAAGCAATCTTCTCCTGGGTATCGAGAGCATCCAGAAGCTGAGGAATATTCTTCATGACATACAGTTTCTCGCTGCCAAGGGAAAACTCCAGCCAACTCCGTTTCCCTCTTGGTTCCAAAGAAAAGCCATAGGTAGGCATCAGTCTAATGGGTACTGACTGATATGAGCTGGGTTCTAGCATGTCATGATTAAAAAAATCTAATAGTTCCTGCGTTGCATGAGTTAGAGTGGTTGTTTTTTCTGCACCAAAATAGATTTCCCAATGGGCTTGCATTACCTTTAAAACAGCGACAATATGTTTACACATTCCATGATAATAACTAGAAAATGCGGGGCAATCACATTCGTATCCATCGACTTCGCGATAAGTATTGAAATTAACTTTTACTGTATATACTTCGCTGCCTACTACCTGCGCTTTGTACGCCTGTTCATGCTGCGAATATTTTATATCCTTCACATTCCCATTTCGATAATATTGGCAGCCTTTTACATAGGAACTGCTAGTTGCAGCTCCTTCTTGAATTTTTGCATCTGTTAGCACCAAACTGCCACTCCTTTCTTTATGGGGGCTATACTACTTTTTATTCTTTCATCCCTGCAATTTTACCTTTTTCTGATTAAATTCTTAGCTGTCAAAAGAACAAAGACCAAGCGGCTTTTTCCTTTGAAAGTCAGCCGCTTGGTCTTTATTATTGTAAGGATAAACAAGTTTTATTTCACGATTAGAGCATTCATACCCTATTATTAAAACCGATACTGCATACCCAAAGTGTACTCTCGGCCAGAAGCATCATAGTAGGAATAATATTTTCGGTCAAATAAATTATTCACTCCGAAGGTCACTGTCATATTAGGATTAACGGCATAATTGAATTTAGTATTCACCGTAAAATATGCATCAGAGGAGCCATACACGCCAGAAATTGAGTCATCGTCATTACGTTCACTGACATACATTGCATCTAAATTAGCACTCCATTTGGCGTAACGATAATTACCGCCAAAATGCAATAAATGAGTCGGTATTTCTGAAAGGCTAGTTCCAGAAGATTTTTCTACACTAGAATCCCATTCGCCTTTCTGTAAAGCATAATTCGTATAAATATCCCATTTGCTGTTTATTTTGTGTGTTACATCTAACTCAATACCTTTACGAGTGGCAGAGTCTATATTCTCCCACACTTTTGCCATTTTATCTGGCAAATAACTACCCGCCGGATAGGTTACCCTGGCAATCATATCTTGTGTTTTAGCTTGATATAAAGCTAGATTCACATTTGTCTTTTGGCCAATTTGCTTTTTTAGCCCTATTTCAAAAGTGTCAGAGGTTTCTGGCTTTAGATTTGGGTTTGCTGGTGAATCATAAGCTGTTGATGTCATGGATGATGTTGTAGTCCATCTATATAATTTGTATAAGGACGGAGGATTAAAGGAATGGCCATATGAAACATAATAAGTCGTTGCAGGATCCTTCTGATACTCAAACGCTAATTTGGGGCTTACTTCAGTGTATGTAGTGGAATCAAATTCTTTATCAATTCTGCCTATTGAAAAATCTTTAGAATAGCCATCATATTTCGTATATTGATCATAACGTAATCCACCAATGACACTCCACTGTTTATTAAGTTGGTATTCATCCTGAATAAAAGCTGCCAATAAGCGATCCTTACCACCATTCATAGTATCAATGCTGGTAACTGAGTGATAATCGTTCCAATGCGCGAGTTTTGTAGAAGTTTGATTCATCTCTTCAACTCGCCAATTTAATCCGGTAACTATTGTATGCTTACCTAGATCACTCCAAGATTTTTGCAAATCCATATTCCATGTCTTACTAGGATAAGAACTGTCACTGCCCGGCTTCGTCTTATCGAAGGTACTGCCGCTTGAATAACCATTTGCCGTAGTATCAGTAAAACCAGCATTTATGGTAACATGATTTTTATCATCCTTAAATTGCAAAGCATGTATATCGGCTTCTCTGCGACCAAAATAATTTGTGAAATCAGATTCTTTAATCTCAAAGTATCTGCCATCGGGTAAGACAGCATAACCGTTATATATAGGATTACCATCCGCATCATGAATAAACGTACGAGCATTATCATAGCGGTATTGTAACTTATCCTTGGTATAATTATAACTAATCGATTTTTCTTGATCTATTTTATATTTTAATTTTAACCAATAAGTATCACCATCATAGGCATTGTTACCTTTATCGCCAAAGATATAGCGTGTCTTACCATCAACCGTATTTCCCACAATAATTCCAGTTCCTTGGGGCTTCGTATTAGGAATTACTCCTGTCTTTGGAGCAGCCGTAGATGATGCTGGATTTACAACATGTCCATCTGTAGAACGTCCTTCATAACCAACCGCTACACTAAAATAGTCATTTACTTTTTGATTGATATTGAAGGATTTTCGCCAAGTATTATTACTTCCATATGTGATATCGGCAGAGATCGTATTGTCTTTTGGCTCCTTAGTCATAATATTAACAACGCCGCCAACAGCATAACCGCCATACAATGATGAGGCGCCCCCGCGAACAACTTCAATACGATCTACACTTCCAATTGGAATAGCATTCCAATTTACCGAACCATCATAGGCTGTATTCATAGGCTGCCCATCTAAGAGTACTAAGATATTATTGTCAGAAAATCCTCTCATTTTAATGCCATCCCCAACACCAGCAATACCTTTGGGGCGGTCTACCAAGATACCGACAGAGTTTCTCAATGCTTCATCAATGGTCATAATATTCATTTCTTTAATTTTTTCAGACGTAATTACGGTAACACTTGCAGGAACTTTTCTTGCTTCTTGCAAAATTTTAGTAGCTGTTACTACAACTTCATTAAATTGAAATATATTTTTTTCTGTTTCTTCATCCCCGATAATCTGGTCTTCATTAGCTGCTACAACTTGCGGCAGCAGCAATTGCATCACCACAGTAAATAATACTATTTTACTCTTTACTGATAGCATTTTTTCCACTTTTATTCTCCTCACAATACAATATGATTGCATTCCATCAACGATCTTTTTTATATCCCTCCTTTTTTAACGCGCTATTACTCAGCGACCTATTCACTTTTTGGCTTACTTCCTTGTAGCATATAAAAAAGATGCCTCTCTAGTTTAGACTAGGAGGCATCTTTTAAATAACATAGCATAACAATACAAATCCCGGCGCAAAAACGCCGGGACAAAGTACAGTATATTAAGTATACTTAATCCCCTCCCCATCACTCGTGGGTCAAATGGTGACTGTCAAATAGGCAGTTCTCCTGGCTTTAGTTCATCGCTAACCCAAACCTTCCCAAGACTGTTCATCTCAGTGGTATTCTTTGGGTTGCTCCCTATTACAGTGGCGGGACCGCGCCGGCATTACACCGGTCTTCCCTATTAAGCCCTTATGGGCACCTATTCCTATATTTATTTTTTGACAAACTTTCTTATAATTCGCATTTATCATAACATTATCTTCAAAGGAAAGTCAAATAAATACGTTCCAACTATTACATGAACTGAACTTTCACCGATTAGCAAATTGCGGCTTTGCTGGACACCCCTAATATAATAAAAAACCAGGGCACTATTTCTCTTAACCCAATAGTGCCTTGGTTTTGGTATTATACTTACTTCACGATTCCGCCTTCTACTACAACGGTTTCTGGATCAATGGATTCACCATAAGCAGGTTTTAGCGTTGCATCATATGCTTTGTGAATAAAGTTCTCTTTACCCAATGTTTCTAATTCTGTATTGACCCAAGCAAGAAGTTCTTTGTCACCCTTTTTAACTGCCGGAGCAATCGTATCAAGACTGCCTAATGAAGCTACACCAACGGTATACCCTGTGTTTTCTCTTGCCCAGGCAAATAACAATGTATTATCATGGGCCAAAGCAACACCACGTTTATCTTTTAATGCTTCAAAAGCTTCTGTATTTTGATCATATTTTAACAATTCAATATCTGGATAATTCTTAGTGAAAAAAGTTTCAGCTGTTGTACCCTTGTTTACAATTAATTTTTTCCCTTTTAATTGATCCACAGAAGTAATCGGTGCACCACTTGGAGACACTACGCCTAGAGCAACCTTCATGTATGGATTAGCAAAATCAACTTTTTGCTTGCGTTCATCTGTAACAGTAAAGTTAGCCAAAATCAGGTCAACTTTATTGGCTTGCAGAAATTCAACTCTGCTTGCTGCTTCCACCAAAACGAACTCTACTTTTGACTCATCACCTAATAAATCTTTTGCAAAACGCTTTGCAATAAACACATCAAAACCTTGATTTTTTCCATTGGCATCTACAAAGCCAAATGGAGGCTTATCACTAAATACTCCAATTTTGATTTTTCCACGCTGTTTGATTTCCTCGATACTGCTTTTTGCGGCTTGCTCTTTCTTAGTATCTGTTGTTGCTTTTGAGCCGCAGCCTGCTACGATTCCTACTAATATAATGGCACTAAAGAAAACGGCTAGGATTTTTTTGATATTCTTCATGATACAACTTCCTTTCTTTTTTTGTTTTAAAATTGAAATATATTTAAAAATTGCTGAGCACGCTCTGTTTTGGGGTTAGTAAAGAATTCTTTAGGTTCAGATATTTCACATACTCTGCCCTCATCAATAAACAAAATTCGGTCAGCTACAGCCTGCGCAAATCCCATTTCATGAGTTACAATCATCATAGTCATACCCTGTTTTGCCAGCCCAAGTATAACATCTAACACTTCCCTTACCATTTCAGGATCAAGTGCTGCTGTAACCTCATCAAAAAGCATAATTTCCGGATTCATACACAACGCTCTTACAATTGCAATTCTTTGCTTTTGCCCCCCTGACAACTGACGGGGATAGGAATCTTTGCGATCAGATAATCCTACTTTTTCCAGCAGCTGCGCTGCCTGCTCCATCACCTCTTTCTTTTCTCTTTTTTGTACCTTAATTGGACCTAAAAGAATATTTTCAATGACTGTCATGTGTGGAAAAAGATCATAATTTTGAAATACCATACCAATCTTTTGACGAGTTTTTTGCCAATCCACATTAGAGCCAACAAGGCTTTCACCATCAAACTGGATATCGCCGCCTTGAATACTTTCCAGCCCATTTAAGCATCGCAATAATGTGCTTTTCCCACAGCCTGATGGACCTAGCACCACGATCACTTCACCCTTATGCACACGCAGATGAATACCGTCTAATACCGTCCTTGTGTCATATTCCTTATGCAAATCTTTGATTTCAAGCAAGACTTGATGATTTTCTTTATTCATTGCAACCCCTTCTTAATTCTCCCATTTCGCTTCGAGTTTCTTTGATAATTTCGATAAAGGATAACAGATAATGAAGTATAGGATAAAAATCAGTCCATAAACCCAAAAGGATGCAGTAGGCACTTTTATGATGGATCTTTCTATAATCTGCTGACCTACCTTTACTACATCAATAACACCAATCATAACAACCAGGGATGTTGTTTTCACCATTCTTGTGGATAGATTAATCGCTCCTGGCAGCATACGTCTTACAGCTTGAGGTATCAGCACATATCTGTAAAGTCCCCAAAAACTGAGTCCAATCGCCTTTCCAGATTCAACTTGATGTTTGGGCAAGGATTCTAGTGCTCCCCTGACGATATCCCCCATTTCTGCCGCGCCCCATAGGCTAAATACAATTACGGCAACAACTTCGCCATCTAGATGAATATCCAACGCATTAGTCACGCCGAAATAAACAATAAACAGCCACACAAGAATGGGTATGATTCTAAAAACTTCAAGATAAAGGCGACAGATAAACTGTACGATTCTTGACTTGGACGTTCTTAAGAGCCCCATTCCTATACCTAAAAAAGACCCGATAATAATAGAGATAAATGCAATTCCTGCTGTCATCATCAGCCCTTCAAATAAACGCTGCAATGTTGTTCCTTCAAACAGAACATTAATTCCCAAATTCTGCATATCGCACTTTCCTTTCCAGCCAGGTTAGCAAAAATGACAGAGGCAGAATAATAATCAGATAAGCAGCTACCAGCATGAACAGCGATTCAAATGTTTGATAATACATACCAATGACATCTTGTGTTACATGCATTAGTTCTGCAATAGCAATGGCTCCTACTATCGAAGTTTCTTTAAATAAAAAGATACAATTTGCTGCTAAGGATGGCATGGTTACCGCAAATGCCTGTGGAAGAATCACGTAACGAATTAGCTGCATTTGAGAAAGACCAATACTCAGACCGGACTCAATTTGCGTCTTGCTCACGGCTTCAATTCCACTGCGAAAAGCCTCCGACATATAACTACCGCCCAAAAATGCCAGACCAATAATGGCACAAGTCGTCTCACTCATTGTTATACCGAGTTTTGTCAGTCCAAAATATAAGAAAAATAACTGTATTAGTAAAGGCGTATTACGCGAAAGTTCAACATAAATTTCAACAAGCTCTTTTAAAACCTTTATCCTAAAATATAATATAATACTGCACACCAATCCAATGACCAAGGACAACAATGTACCCCAAAAACCAAGCTTTATCGTAATCCACGCTGCCTTTTGATATAAAGGCAGCGTGCTTATTATAAACTGCCAATTAATATCCATACATTCACCACCATCTACTTTTCTTTACCCCTATGGGGGAAAATATGAAAAATAAAAAAACCAAAAGAACGTAGTCAAAAACCACAGTTCTTTTGGCCTTTAGTTTTCTAATCAGCCATTATTTATTTTTTAACAAGAGACAAACCTATGTAGTATGTTAAAAAAACAATACAAATCTCTGTAACAAAAATTATAGTATCCTCACATTCATTTGTCAATACATGAAATAGGAATAATCAATAAGAAAAATACTAACATAATATGAACAAGCTTCTCATATGTATAATTGAACTGTTTATTGGCTGACTACTGACTGTTAAGGATAAATGCGACTATGATTCAGGAGGCATTAAAACGCCATGGTCAATCAAGTTTTCTTTATCTCATCTTGCTAATTTAGGGAGGAATCTTTGTGGAAGATGCAATAGCAACGATCGCTGCTGCTGTATGGACTGATAATTGGAATCATATGATCAATTTCAAAGTAATCTTACTCAGTATTGTTATTGAAGCCTTTCCCTTTTTACTGATGAGTGTAATTGTATCAGCGTTACTTAATAATTTTGTTTCTGAAAATACGATACGCAATCTGATACCCAAAAGTAATATTCTAAGCATCTTCATAGCCTGTTTTCTAGGTATCCTATTTCCCTTATGTGACTGCGGTATGGTACCAATTATACGACGTTTAATTTTAAAAGGAGTTCCTTTGCCTGCAGCGATTACATTTATGCTGGCTGCTCCCATTGTAAATCCTGTTGTAAGCGCCGCAACAGCATTTGCTTTTCAAAACAATCTATATGTAGTTTTATTGCGCCTCGGAACAGCATTAGCAGTAGCTCTATGTACTGGACTATTGCTCAATAGCTTTGCTAAGGGCAGGCAGCTAAAATCACCAAGTCAGCTCCACGGTCATTCTCATGGATGCTGCCAGCATATGCTTACCAGTCACCATCCTGGGCATTCTCTCCTGCATCGGTCGATCAATACCCTGAGAGATGCCTGCCATGAGTTTTTTGAAATGGGAAAATATTTAGTGATAGGAGCTATGCTTGGATCATTATCACAGATTGCTATTCCTCGGGAAATATTAGTATCCATGGGGCAAGATTCATCATTCTCCATTGGTGTTATGATGGTATTCGCCTTTTTTATCTCGGTATGCTCTGCTGCAGATGCATTTATAGCAGCATCGTTTTCTAGCAGTTTTACCTTAGGCTCCCTTGTAGCCTTTATGATTTTTGGCCCTATGATTGATTTAAAAAATATTTTCATGCTATTACACACATTTCGTACCAAATTTGTGTGTTGCCTCACATTGATCGTTATTATGCTGTGCTCCAGCGCTGCTTATCTGATCAATCACTTGTAAAAGGAGATGATTTATTGCAACCTAGAAAAAGAAATCTGCGTTCTTTAAACACCGGGGCTTGTATACAATCCATCATTCTTTTTGGTTTTATCATTTTACTCCTTTGGCTTGATATTAGTAAACAATTACCCCTATATATTAATCCAAAATTTATAATACTCACCCAACTATCATATTTGGTATTGATTCCTATGTTTGTCATACAAATTATAGATGTCCTGCTTCCCACCTATAGTGTATATGAACATCACAGTCATAAACCTTCTATGATTGGAAAGTATACTCCATTTTTTATAATTCTTCTCTTAGCCTTTGCAATACCGGAAAATACACTCAATGCAAATCTTGTTAACAGCAAAGGGCTCAATAATTCAACCAAGATTCCTACCGCTTCGCTAAAAGATTTACCACGTCCTTTGGCACCAGTGTTCAGGCAAATGGATACCATTAAAGTTACAAACCTCAACTATACAGAAGCAATGTTCGAAATCAATAATTACCCTAGTGACTATGAAGGCAAAAAAATTACAATGGACGGATTTGTATTCCAAAGTCTAGAACTGGCAAATAGCCAAATTTCCCTAGTTCGCTATGTCGTTATGTGCTGCACTGCTGATTCCTTACCTTATGGACTCATGTGTGAAGGGATCGAAACTAAAAAGTATCCTGATGGAACCTGGCTGTCAATTGAAGGAATCATTCGAAGGAGTACATATGATGGTAAAGATGCTGCTACAATTAAAATTACCTCTTTGCAAAAAATTGAAGCGCCAAAAGACCCTTACGTATATCCCTATAATTAACTTGTCATTGCCATTGCTTTAAGTAACACAATATATACACTATCTCACCTGCATTAAAAACTCTGCTGCTTCAGCAGTCGTTTCAGCACAGATGAGGTACTAGTATATCTATTTTCCTTTTGACACAAAAGGACTGTCTTTTACAATAAATCGCCAAGGATAATCTCTTGCCTCTTTAGCATAATCAATATTAATACGAGGAGTCGTTCCGATATTGTTAGACATTATCGTTTCACCCTGTAATAAAAACATACGACCTCCGCACAAATCGATCTCATTTTGCAGTTTTGTAATTCCCATTGCCTGACACAACTTTCCTGGACCGCTGCATAAATTTAAAACAGATTCTGTTTTTCGGCGCCTTTTCATGATTTGCAACCCTTCAACGGGTTCTAATGCCCTAATTAATACAGCTTCTGGATATGTTTCCTGATTGGTTACGATATTCATACAATAATGCATACCATAAATTAAGTACACATAAGCATGTCCACCTTCACCAAACATAATTTTAGTTCGATTCGTGCATTTGTTATTATAAGCATGACATGCAGCATCAATAGAGCCTACATACGCCTCAACTTCTACAATCTTGCCAACTGTCCTGCCATCATTTGTCTCATGAATCATGTATTTTCCTAATAAATCTCTTGCAACTTCTAAAGTAGGCCGCTCGTAGAAACGTCTCTCTAACTTCTTCAAAATATCACCTTCTTCATAGGAATTTTAGCTATTGTTCTTCTATAGTATCTTTTATCTGCGCCTCTGTGATTCCTGCTGATACATTAAAATCAAAAACAATTGAAATGCTAAGTAGTAACGCTTCGCATTTCAATTGTTTTATTTTTTTACTAATTTTAAGTATAACAAGACTAACAATCAGTAAAAATACAAGGTAATGATTTGTATCCCAGGAGGTTGATCCTTTGACAGCATTTAATAAAAAAGACTTTATCGTTATGGCTTTAGGCAATATTATCGGTTCAGGCATTTTTTTGGCCAGCAGCCTTGTAATCAGTGTTGCTGGCATCTGGGCACCTTTTGCCTACCTATTTGGTGGACTCGTTATGATGATGGAAGTATCTTTTATCATTGAGATGACAATCGCAAACCCTGTTTCAGGTTCCTTTAAGGCACATGCCCAAGAAATCTTTGGCGAGTGGTGGGGTTTTATGATTGGGTGGATGTTTTGGGTCAGCGGCGTATTAGGAATGGCAGGTGAGGTTACAGCTTGCGCTATCTTTCTTCGCTTATGGCTGCCTTCCGTTCCATTATGGGTTTGCAGCTTAGCTTTCGCCTTAGGGATTACGCTGCTAAATTTCAATGACGTCAAAGGTTTAAGTAAAATTGAATTAGGGCTTGCTATTACAAAAGTAGCAACCCTCGTGATATTTGTTATTATGGGCTTTATGGTTATAGCAGGTGTTTCCATAGGAGATGCCAGCACAGAATTTATGCTATTTCAATCCCTTCTTCAAGCTCCCCTAGAGGGAATCTCTGGTATGCTCGGCGCTATGCTCCTTATCCTATTTGCTTATACAGGAACAGGGATTATCGGAATCGCTGCGGTTGAAACTGAAAAGCCGGAGAAAACCGTCCCTCCAGCAGCTAAATTTATCACGATTTCAGTAACGCTGCTCTATACGCTATCAGCTTTTCTGATTATTTCCTTGCTGCCCTTAGATTTATTGGATGAAGCTATCAGTCCTTTTGTACAGCTTTTTACCATCTTTAAAATTCCATACGCGGGGGATCTTGTAAACTTCATTCTTTTAACCGCTGGGGTTTCTGCTCTCAATTCTCAAGTTTATTCTTCCTCCCGCATGCTTTTCTCGTTAGCTAAAGAAAATCAAGCACCTCAAATTGCTAAGTATCAAAACAACAAGGGAGTTCCCATAGCAGCGGTTACCATTAGTGGCGTTGTGCTGTTGTGCGGAGCCATACTTTCTTATTATCTTCCTGATAAAGTATTTGTTTATACCGTCAGTGCCAGCGGATTCTTGGCACTTATCAATTGGATGAGCGTATCTGCCACTCATTACTATTATCGCAAGAAACTCCTCGCTGAAAGTCCAGAGAAATTAAAATATAAGGCTCCCTTTTATCCCTATCTCTCTTGGATTTGTTTTTTTATTATCTTCGTTTCGATTCTTTCCACTCCATTGTATCCAGATCAACTGCCAGGTCTATACTCAGGTTTACTGCTCATGCTGCTCATTAGTATTGCCTATTTAATCCGCAATCTGTGGATTCTTAAAAAAGATCATTAATTCTTGCATATTCTCTATAATAAAAAGATAAACTCAATTATAATATAACTATATTAACAGAAAATTACGTCATCTTCTTTAACCGAATATAGCCTTCATTACAAATCAAACACGCAATACACAAAACAATGAGGTGATAGTATCAAAATGATCGCAGAAACGATCCATATTCGTGATATGTATTGTATAACTTGCGAAGGTCGAATTGAAAAGGCCGTAACAAAAGTCACCGGTGTCGTTAAGGTAAAAGCCAATTATGTAGAAAGTAAGGTGTATGTCCAATATGATTCCCTCCAAACCAGCCAGATAGCCATTAAGGAAGCAATTCAATCTGCAGGTTACTTTGTTGGAGAAAAACATACATCCAATGCTATAAAACCTCTGCTGGGTATATCCCTTATTTTCTTGGCTATTCTTCTCTTAGGACAGAATGTCAGTGAGTTTGACATGAATTCTAAGCTAAAGGGTGAAGTTACATATTTTGTTCTATTTATCATTGGTATTTTTACCTCTTTTCATTGCATCGGTATGTGCGGCGGTATCATGTTATCACAAAGTCTATCCAACAGTACTAATCATAAACCCCAATCCTTTTTCCCATCCTTATATTATAATATGGGGCGAGTACTTGGTTATACAATGCTTGGCGGAGTAGTCGGCACTATTGGCTCGGTTCTTTCTCTATCGATAGGATTTATGGCTGGCATTTCCATCTTCGCTGGCATCTTTATGATTATTATGGGTCTTAATATGGCAGGACTGAATTTATTTCGCAGCTACTTAAGAATACCACTGCCTGCTTTTACTATTATGCCAAAGGCTAAAACCCCTTTTGCTATAGGAATCCTAAATGGCCTTATGCCCTGCGGTCCTTTGCAAACCATGCAGCTTTATGCCTTAGGCACAGGCAGCGCAGTACTAGGAGCCTCCTCCATGCTATTTTTTTCCTTAGGTACTGTACCATTGATGCTGTCTTTTGGTACCATCTCTGGCTTTTTTAATAAGAACTCGACGAAACAGATTCTAAAATTAAGCGGTGTTTTAGTCATTGTTTTAGGAATGATCATGACCAATCGCGGCTTAGCAATCGCAGGTTTCAATCTTCCACTTTTTAATTTACCTGCTCAAAGCAGGAGCGAAACTTCGATGGCAGCAAAGGCACAACTTGATAATGGCATTCAAACAGTACGCATGTCAGCAAACAATCAAGGCTATGCTCCTAATGTTCTCTACGTACAAAAGGGCATACCTCTAAAATGGGTTATCATCGGAGAGCAAATCAATTCCTGTAACAATGAAGTCATTGTACCCTCCCTGCAAATTAAGAAAAAATTAGTTCCCGGGGAAAATATCATTGAGTTCACGCCTCAGGATCAGGACCTGCCTTTCAGCTGCTGGATGGGCATGATTCGAGGGCTGATTAAAGTTGTCGATGATGTAAATGCTGTAGACGTGGCTAAGGAAACAACTGCCATTCCTGCTGGAAGTGGCTGCTGCAGCACAAATGGATCTTCCTCATGCTGCAGTCCCCCCCTCCAAGCTAGTATCTATGGCGATGATCTCAACAAAGTGTCTACGGAAAAAATAATTCGCAAAGCCACTTTGCAAAATAAACTGCAAACCATAAATATAAAGGGAATTGGCTATGAATTTGATCCCTTGATTATGGTTCTAGAAAAGACGACAGCAAAACTTGCTATTGATCTGTCAACCTTTGATGATCCTGAAGGAACATGGGATATTGTTGATTATCAGCAAAAGAAAATCATCGCATCTTTCGAAGGAAAAAAAGAAATTGTAAACATACAATTCACTCCTCCATCAATTGGCACTTTTGGTATTTACAAAAACCGACAGGCAACAAGTATTATTGAAGTTGTTGAAAAACTTGAAAACACAAATCTTGAAAAAGTTAGAGCAAAATTCTTGTAGAAAACCTTTTTGGTCATTAAGGATAATACTAAAAACTAAAGGGGAAGTATTGCACAGATTTCTTTGGAATCTCAGCAATACTTTCCCTTTACTTTGCATTAATTTATTATACAGAGCTAAAAAGGATTTTGCCATTTATTGGCGAATTAAAATTAGTACTCAAGAAAATTTGTACATTTCTAGAAAAACGTGGAAATAATTGTAGAAAAATGTAGAATTGTATGTACATATGCTAAATGTGCATTAGAGGTGCCAAAACAGTGAAGAAAATAAACCTAACAACAAAGCTTAATTTAAAGATAATTGGTGTTGTTTTATTGCTCATGATCACTGTTACCGTTCATAATCTTTGGCTGTCTTTGCAAGAAGAAAATGAAAAAAATGCTCTATGGCTTGTGTCGATTACTGATTTTCTGGTCAAAAGAAAGCCCGAAGGATCATTCAGTGACATCGTCGCTAATCATGGGCCTTTTCAGTCAACTCAGCAAGAAATTATGATGATTAATCATGAGCTTCAGCCAGTCTTACAATCTGTGCTTATACCCTCTAATATCATAAAATTCGGCTTTTATTCCCGGCAGCACGATAGCATTGTTGCCCTTGGTCCCCATTCTGATATTTCTATATTATTAGGAATTGATGCAAAACCATTTAAAAAAGCTTTTAACTCTGATACTGAACGGTTCATAGAACGAAAAAATTCGCTAGTATGGCATGGTGCTAATTCGCTCATTCATGTTAAACCAGTTACAGATCAGAATGGCAACATTATCGGCCACGCTTTTGCTGCAATTAATCAAGATGCTGTAAATACTGCTATGTGGAAACGAACGGCAAATACCTTGGGAGCAGTCTTTTTTATGCTCTTGGTATGCATTGTAATCTTTCGTGAACTCTTCAATAAGTTAAAAAAAGATATGCAGCTATTCGCTGAGCGAATTCTGAGCGGATGCACCAGCAATTTTAATAGTGAATTATCCGAATTCACTCCAATCCTGCAATATATTAGTGATCAAACTGAAAAGATGACACGTCTCGACCGACTGAATATTATTGGTGAAATGGCAGCAGGCATTGCTCATGAAGTACGAAACCCTATGACGACAGTAAGAGGCTTACTGCAATTTATGGGAAACAAGCAAGAGTTTGCTAAACAGAAGGAAAAATTTAATCTGATGATCGATGAAATTGATCGTGCAAATAAGATCATCACAGAATTTCTGTCCCTTGCCAAAAATAAAGCTATGAATTTTTCTGAAAAAAACTTAAACGATATCATTCGTGATATTTATCCTTTAATACAGGCAGATGCGCTGCGTAATAATAGTGATATTAAAATTTCTTTAGGAGATATTCCACCTTTATTTCTAGATCAGGACAGTATTCACCAGCTGATTCTCAACATGGTTCGAAATGGGCTTGATGCCATGCCTAAGGGCGGCTTGATCCACATAAATACTACAAAAAATGAACATAAAGTAATTTTATCCATAAAAGACCATGGTCTGGGTATACCAAAAGAAGATATAGACAAACTAGGAACGCCTTTTTATACGACAAAAGATCATGGCACTGGATTAGGATTAGCCGTTTGCTACCGAATCGTACACCGTCATGCAGCAACCCTTTCTATTAGCAGCGAAGTTGGACAGGGCACTATTTTCACTATAGAATTTGAAACGCTTTCATCACAAACCTTATCTTCTATTAAAGATACTAGCGTTAATACTCTAAAACCGAGGTGATAAAAATGCTTGAGAAAATGATTTCTCTGTTATTTTTGATTGGTAGTCTAACGTATTTATATTGGGCTCAAGAATTCACTTTCGGCACTCTTGGGTCACCTAAATCCGGCTTTTTACCAAATTTAGCAGGAATCTTAGCTTTAATACTGTCTATCACCGTCATTTTTCGTCAATTTCAATATAAAAAGTCTGCAAATAAAGATGCTGTAGACTGGACAAAATTTTTATTTATCCTTATTGGCTTGGTATTTTATCTAATGATTTTAAGCATTGTCGGCTACTTCGTCGCAACGTTTATATTCCTATTTTATTTGTTTAAGGTAGCTGACACAGCCGGATGGCGTTTTCCATTAGTAGTTTCTTTTTGTAGCTCTGCAGCCTTTCATCTATTATTCACCTACTATTTAAAAGTCGCATTACCATAGAATTGGAGGTAACGATTTGGACATTTTAAACCTGCTACTACAAGGAATTTCTGTGAGTATTATTCCAGTTAATTTATTATCTTGCACTATTGGCGTTTTAATTGGCACATTGGTAGGCGTATTACCGGGAATTGATACCGTTAGCGCCATTGCCTTACTACTCCCTTTTAGCTATGGTATGGACAGTACTGCTGCGCTTATTATGTTTGCAGGGATTTATTATGGATCGAAGTACGGTGGTTCCACTACCTCCATCTTAATTAACGTGCCGGGAGAAGCAGCTTCTGTCGTCACCTGCTTAGATGGCTATCCCATGGGCCAAAAAGGGCGAGCGGGAGCAGCTCTGGCCATTTCTGCCATTGGCTCATTTATTGCTGGCACCATTGGTCTAATCGGGCTGACCTTGCTAGCCCCGCCGTTAGCTCAAGCTGCACTAGTCTTTGGACCTCCCGAATATTTTTCTCTTGCTTTAGTCGGTTTAATTTTATTATCCAGATTGACTGGCACTTCTGCACTGAAGTCTGCCCTCATGGCTGTCATCGGTATCATGCTAAGTACAATCGGTTTAGACAGTTTATCTGGCATTAGCCGCTTCACTTTTGGCATTGATGAATTAGACCGAGGCTTTGACTTATCCATTCTAGCGATGGGACTCTTCGGTATTGGGGAAATTCTAACCGCTATGACCCATGCCGAAGCGAAGCCAGATATACCTTCTGTAAAATTTCGTGATTTATACCCTACCAAGAAAGAATGGCAGCGTTCTATTACTCCTATGTTCCGCGGAGGAATTGTTGGCTTTCTCGTAGGTTTATTGCCTGGTCCTGCAGCAACCATATCGAGTTTTATATCCTATGGATTAGAAAAACGCTGCAGCAAACACCCCGAAGAGTTCGGTCACGGCGCCATTGAAGGAGTCGCGGGCCCAGAGTCGGCCAACAATTCAGCTATTTCAGCTACAATGATTCCTTTACTATCCTTAGGGCTCCCCTTTTGCGGAGCAACGGCAATTCTGCTCAGTGGCTTTATGATCCATGGTATTACTCCCGGTCCATCATTGATAACTGAGCGGCCCGAACTTTTTTGGGGGCTTATTGCCAGCATGTACATTGGTAATGTTCTTTTATTGATTATTAATTTACCCTTAATTGGAGTCTTCGTTCAGCTGCTTAAAACCCCACTCAATATCCTTATGCCGTTAGTCGCAGTAGTCACTCTTACCGGTGCTTACTCCATTAATAACAGCATGTTTGATTTGATATGGGTTATTTTTTTCGGCATTTTAGGATTCCTGCTGCAGCGGGTGGGATTTGAACCAAGTCCTTTGATCATTGGATTGGTATTGGGTCCAGAATTAGAACGAGGATTAACGCAAGGACTGATTATTTGCAACGGCAGTATATGGGCCTTGATTACCCGCCCCATTACAGCCACCATTCTATCCATCGGAGCCGTTGCCATTTTGTATAACTTCGTTACATGGTTTACCAAATATGATAACACAAGAAAGGAGCTAGATATCTAACATTATTACTTTAAAAAAGGAGAGGATGAAGTGAAGAGAAAAAGTTTAACTTCTTTGATTACATGTCTATTAGTTTTATCAATCATAGTAGGAGGTTGTACGAGCATGGAAAATAAAACGGTTCCTGCAACCAGCAAATATCCAGATAAGCCGATTACTCTTATTGTTCCTTTTAGTGTAGGAGGTGGTACAGATCTGGTAGCCCGTCTGCTAGAAAAAAGAGCTCTTGATTATTTAGGACAGCCCTTAGTTATTGTTAATAAACCTGGAGGGGCTGGAACGATCGGCTGGAATGAAGTAGCTGGTAGTTCGGATGGTTATACCTTAGGCATGACCGGAGTGGAAATCATATTGCAGCCCCTATATGGTCAAACCAAATATCATTATCCTACTGCTTTAGATCCTATTGCCCAAATTGCAGAATTATCAATAGTAATGGTAGTGCAAGATACTCAACCATGGAAAGACCTCGATGAGCTAATCCGTTACGCTACAAAACATCCTGGAGAAATTAAGTTTGGTCACGGAGGTATGGGCACAACAGGTCATGTTGCTGGAGAAATGCTTGCTAAATCCGCCGATGTACGTCTCGAACAAGTTCCATTCCAAGGATCAGCAGAAGCAACAGCAAGCTTGCTAGGAGGTCATATACAAGTTCTTTTTACGAATCCAGCCTCTGTTAAAGAACATGTCAAAAATGGAACCGTAAGAATACTTGCAGTAGCAAGTGAACACCGACTTAAAGATCCTGTCTTTGCAAATGCGCCTACATTTAGGGAGCAAGGATTCGATGTTGTTTGTAGTAGTTGGCACGGTATTGCAGCGCCTAAAGATTTACCGGTGGAAGTAAAAGATAAATTGGCTAAAGGATTTGAGGCAATCATTAATGACCCTGAATTTCAAAAAAACATAGAAGCATTAGGATTTGAATTTTCCTATTTAGGTCCAAAAGAATCACAAGAAAAGTGGATAACAGAAAACCAGAAATTATCTAAAACAGTACAAGAAACTGGAATTCTGGATAAAATAAAAGCACAAAAAAAATAATGGAATCTTCACAATGGTATCGGAATTCCCCATTCTTTCCCCTCTTTTCTTGAATAACAACATTAGGAGGTCATCAAGTGCCAAAACGATCTTTTATCTTATTTACATCTTTCTTAATAAGTATTTTACTACTGGGAGGTTGTTCCAGTATGGAAAAGGAAGCGATTCCTGCAGCTACCAAATATCCAGAAAAACCGATTACTCTCATAGTTCCTTTTGGAGTCGGCGGTGGGATCGATCTCGTTGCTCGTACAGTGGAAAAATCAGCGTCTACGCATTTAGGACAGCCATTGGTAGTCATTAACAAACCAGGAGGAACTGGTACTATTGGATGGAATGAGGTCGCAAGTGCCTCTCCTGATGGCTATACTCTAGCAATGACGGGGATTGAAATTATATTGCAGCCATTGTATGGCCCAACGAAATTTCATTATCCAAGTGCATTGGAACCAATTGCACAAATTACTGAATTATCCTTAATTATGGCAGTCCAAGCTGATCAGCCATGGAATACTCTTGAAGATTTGATTGCTTATGCAAAAGAACATCCAGGAGAAATAAAATTTGGTCATCCCGGTATAGGCGGTATCAACCACGTACTTGGGGAAACCTTTGCCAAGACCGCCAATATTCAATTAGAGCAAGTACCTTTCCAGAGCGGTGCAGAGGCAATGTCAAACTTATTAGGCGGTCATATTCAAGTTGTTTTTCTTAATCCCGCAGCCGTGAAAGAACAGTTAAAGGCCGGAAAGGTAAAAGCACTGGCATTAGGAGGTGAAAAACGATTAACCGATCCAATCTTTGCAACTATACCTACCTTTAAAGAACAAGGCTTAGATGTGGTTTGTAACAGTTGGAATGGAATAGCTGCACCTAAGGGACTGCCTGAAGACGTTAAAAAGAAATTGAGCGAAGGGATTAAGAAAGTAATCGATGATCCAGAATTTCAAAGAAATATGGAAAATTTAGGTCTGCAAGTTACCTATCTAGGACCAGATGATTCTGCTAAAAAATGGCTGATAGATAGTCAACAATTAACTAAAACAGTACAAGAAACGGGCATTGCCGAAAATATTAAAACACAAAAGAAATAAATGGTGTATAAATGCTGGCAATAATGGGAGGTTATCAAGTGCCAAAAAGATCATTTATAGTATTTATCTCTTGCTTATTTACTATTTTAGTATTGGGAGGTTGTACAAGTATGGAAAATAAAGCAGTAACTTCAAAAAAAAGCTACCCTGACAAACCGATCACCCTAATTGTTCCCTTCGGAGTTGGCGGTGGTATGGATTTGGTTGCTCGCTTACTGGAAAAGAGTGCTCCCACACACTTAGGACAACCCTTAATTATTACTAACAAACCAGGGGGAGCAGGTACAGTAGGATGGAATGAATTGGCGAGTGCAAATCCCGACGGTTATACTCTTGGTATGACAGGTGTAGAAGTAATATTGCAGCCTCTATATGGAACAACTAAATATAACTACCCTACCGCTTTAGATCCTCTTGTACAAATTGCAGATTTATCGATTGTGATGGTGGTTAGGACTCAAGATCCTTGGCAAAATATCACTGATTTAATCTCTTATGCTAAACAACACCCAGGAGAAATCAAATTTGGACATGGAGGGATCGGTACAATCGGTCATGTCACTGGAGAGACTTTTGCTAAAGCTGCCAATATTCACCTCGAGCAAGTGCCCTATCAAAGTGCAGCCGAAGCAATGGCAAGCTTACTCGGTGGACACGTTCAAGTTGCTTTTCTTAATCCAGCATCTGTTAAAGAGCAGATGAAAAATGGAATGGTCAAAGCTTTCGCTGTAGCAACTGACCAAAGGCTAGTTGAGCAAAATTTTACCGACATACCTACATTTAAAGAACAGGGATTAGAAGTGGTATGTACTAATTGGTATACTATAGCTGCCCCAAAAGATTTACCAAATGAAGTTAAAGTCAAATTAACTGAAGGATTTAAAGTAATGATTAACGATCCTGAATTCAAAAATAATATGAATAAGTTAGGATTACAAGTCACCTATTTAGGACCTACTGAATCTGCAGAAAAATGGATATCAGAAAACCGAAAACTCTCTGTAACGGTACAAGAAACCGGCATCTTAGAAAAAATTAAATCACAAAAAAAATAGAAGAACTAGCAAAAATAAAGGGGCTGTCTCAATAAGAAATTGAGATAGTCCCTTATATGTATTAAAAATACAAGAGGCAGGTTCCGAAGAACCTGCCTCTTGGTGTAGAATTAAACTGCTATGAAAAACTTTACACATATAAATCCTACAACAAAAACAAATTCATATCAACTAGTTTTACCGCTTCCTATCGAAATCCTCATACCAGAAAACGATTCGGTCAGGCTGTTAAGTAAGATAATGGATCAACTTGATTATTCGCTGTTATACAAAGCGTATTCTCGTAAAGGCAGAAAATCAGTAGTCTCACCTAAAATGCTTTTCAAAATTATCGTTTAT
>NZ_FOTS01000054.1 GCF_900114615.1 Pelosinus propionicus DSM 13327
AGTTGTTCCCTCGTTGGATATCCATCATAATCCCCTCTGACCATTACAGCCATGGAACCAATAGCATTTCCCCGCGTAACGGCTTCGCCCAAAGATAGACCTTCACGCATGGCCGATAATAAGCCAACAGCAAAACCATCGCCAGCACCAACCGTATCAACAACTGTCTCCACTTTAAAACCGTTTTTGTAACCTTCTATTATAGAGCCATCCCTTTCACGAATGGAATAATAAGCACCATCGGCACCATTTTTCATGATAACAAATTGATTGCCTTTCTCATGAAAAAACTTCGAAACCTGTTCCCAGTTAGTTGTTCCTACCAATAATTCAGCTTCATGTAATCCTGGTAATATTAAATTCGACATTTCAGCAATTTCCAGCAGTGTTTCCTTTGCTTCTTGAGCCGTCCAGAGTTTTAGGCGGATATTAGGATCAAAGGAAATCATAAGCCCATGTTTTTTTGCCATCTTGATGGCGGTGAATAGAGCGTCTTTACTACTAGGGCTAAGGGCTGGAAAGATGCCTGTTATATGAAGTATTTTTCCATTCTCAAAATAACTCTCTTGCAGCATCTCTGGTGTGAAATTAGCTGCAGCTGAATCTTTCCGATAATAATACACTTGGGGATCTCCCCCATTATTTCGTTCTTTCACAAGCATACCTGTAGAATGCACCAATGATACAGTTACAGCAGATGTATCAACACCTTCACCAGAAATGGTATTACGTATATACGTGCCAAAAGGATCATTACCAATTGCACTTATCCATCCAGTCTGATGCCCTAATCTAGCTAAACCAATTGCAACATTAGATTCCGCCCCAGCGAGATGGCGGGAAAAATCTGAAACTAATTCCAGTGATTTTCCTTGGTTTGCAATCAACATAACCATACTTTCTCCGATTGTTATCACTTCCGGCATGATTTTTTAAACACCTCCATAAACCAATTTTAATTAATTAATTAAAATTGATAATATCACCTTCTAACTATTTATCAAGCTCTTGCTTATGATTTATTGTTAAACAAGTCTATTTTTTAAATTCTTTCATCATTTCTCCATATCTTCTATCACTTAAAGTATATCAAATCCCAATTACAAGCGCTGCGCAAGATATGGCCACTGCTAGATAAAGCAACAACCCCTTGATTCGCCTAGAGCTTTTTCCGTCTGCTGCACATTTGGTACATAACCCACAAGAGACAAACCAATACCAGAAGCGAAACCAGAAACAGATTGTGCTATTTGCTTAATCCTTCTCTTCATTCACCTGTTTTCCATTCACTTAATCAATGAAATCAGAAATAAAAGCCCATATAATATATTCTGATTTTTCTCACTCTCATCGTCAGTAAATAGTTGCTTATTATCCCAATAAAAATGTAGTTTAGGACTCTTAATTCTTCCATCTCTCGGGACTTCGAGTGCTTTCAAATGAAAAATGCCCTAAAATTCATTAGGATCTGAACATTAGGGCATTACTATAAGTTACCATATTTATGTATATTTATGTATATTTATGTATATTTATTATTTTGTGATCGGTGCGTTTTGTCCTGTTTACTTGTTTAATAGTTAAGATAATACATGCTTGATATAATCTGCAATTTCGTCATTTTTGCAATTTGCAAAGAAGTATTCTTGAAATCTTTCTCCACTTACTGCACCTTTTAATAACTCTTGATCAATATTTTTTAAAATCGTCATCATATCTTGATGAGTAACTTTCTTAACTTCATCCAAGATTTTCTTGTTGCGTTGTTCTGGGATAACTCTATCTTTTGGATAACCTTGTCCGCTTTCGCCTAGAAATAATTTTTCAAAAACATATTCGAGGTTTAATTCAGCACCCCAGCCAAATCCTTTGGCAAAGGGTAAAGAAATTGCATTTCCGTCATTGATTTGAGCAAACATATAGGCATCGGATGGATCGACCACATGTCCACATAAAACTCCCGGAAAGGAATTGCACGATAGCATAGCACCTTCTCCTGTGCCACATCCTGTTATAACATAATCTACTGCTTTTGAGTTTAACAAGATCGCTGCCAGAATTCCATTTTGTACATAAGTCAATTGTTGCTTATCCTCAGCACCATACATTCCGTAATTGAATACTTCATGTCCCATAGGTTCTACCACTTTTTTAAAAGCGGAGCAAATCATTTCATTTTTAGCTGCTTGGCTATTTTCATTGATTAATGCAATTTTCATATTTTCACGCCTCCATAATCCAATTCTAAAGTTACGGTTGTTTTCCTATATAAGCTAAGATACCGCCATCTACATAAAGAATATGTCCGTTAACGAAATCAGAAGCATCGGATGCTAAAAATACTGCAGGGCTCTGTAAATCTTCAGGTGTTCCCCAGCGGGCAGCCGGTGTTTTTGCAATAATAAAGCTATTGAATGGATGTCCGTCTTCTCTTAGAGGTGCTGTTTGCGGGGTTGCAATATAACCAGGTCCAAGGCCATTACATTGGATATTATACTGTCCATATTCAGATGCAATATTTCTTGTCAACATCTTCAATCCGCCTTTAGCGGCCGCATACGCAGATACTGTTTCACGACCAAGTTCACTCATCATCGAACAGATGTTGATAATTTTCCCATGACCTTTTTTAATCATTGAAGGTATTACTGCTTTTGCTACGATAAATGGTCCATTTAAATCAATGTCAATTACTTGACGAAATTCTGCCGCTGACATTTCATGCATCGGAATACGTTTAATAATACCAGCGTTGTTTACAAGAATGTCAATGATACCAACCTCTTGTTCCACTTTTGCTACCATGGCTTGTACTTGATCTTCCTTTGTTACGTCAGATACATAGCCAAAAGCATTGATTCCTGCTTCTTTATAAGCTTTGATTCCTTTATCCACCAAATCTTGATTTATATCATTAAAAACAATCTTTGCACCTGCCTCAGCATAAGCACTCCCAATTGCAAAACCTATTCCATACGATCCGCCAGTTACTAATGCAACCTTTCCCTCCAGGGAAAATTTTTTTAAAATATCCATTCTAATTTACCTCCTTTTATTTTAAACCCCTACTGCTAGATTCTCGCTTATCTTACCTACAAAAGCAGTATATCATACTAATATTTCATAATCTCGTTATTTTTTCTTATAAATATTGCATATCTTGAACAGGCCAATTATAATTAGCTATAGAAAGGATGTGCACTATGGAGAAATTCACATCTTGCAAGTTAGCAATCTTGGAATGTCTGAAAAACAAATATTATGCAATCGCGCATTTACACAAAGAAGAGAAAATCATGGATATGCATATCCATGATTGTTATGAAATCTATTATTCCATTTCAGGTGGAAAACAGTTTCTGATCGATAATCGGTTTTATGATATTAATCCAGGAGATTTATTTATTATCAATCAATTTGAGAGCCATTATTTGACCCAAATCAATAACATGGTTCATGAACGTATCATTATTTCGATCTACCCTGATTTCTTAAAGGAAATTTCAACGACAAAAACGGACCTTAACCATTGTTTCACCGAGCGTAATCAACTATTCAACCATCGTATTTCATTAAACAAAGAGCAGCAGCATCGCTTTCTTTATTATATTGGCAAAATAACGACATTGAATGAATTTGGCAGTGATATACTCGAGCGGGTAGCTTTTATGGAAATGATGGTTATGATCAATAGTCTATTTATCAATAACCATAGCTCAGAAATAGCGGATTCCAACTTTCAGTACAATCAGCAGGTACAAGAAATCCTAACCTACATCAATCAGCATATTACTGAGGTGATTACTGTAGAACAGCTGGCAAAGCAATTCTATATCAGTACCTCTTATATCTGCAGAATTTTCAAGGCAACTACAGGCACTACGATCAACAAATACATTAACGCCCGCCGTATTACCATCGCAAAATCTTTATTAACTATGGGACTCGGAGTCGGCGAAGTATGTGAAAAATGCGGCTTTAATGATTACAGCAATTTCTTAAAAGCGTTTACAAAAGCAGTTGGCATATCGCCGAAAAAATATGGCCAATACAGTGCAAGTTAACGATAGCATACAGGCACTAGAATGGGCATGGGGAAGATTATTTGTCCCTATTAGAAATGCTAACTTTAATTGTCCATATTTCTCGCTATGTCAATCTAAAGGGACTATCATACTAAAAATACTTCCCTTTCAAAAACAGTTTTTTTACTTTCACTGCCTACCTTAAGGACAATGTCATTAAGGTAAGTACTATAAACGAGCAAATTTACTTACAAATATTCACAGTTTAATAGCAGCACCTTCGACTATTACTCCTTATTTAAGCCTTATGATTTGGCGCTCGCTGATTCCCAAACTAAAAGCAGCTTCAGCGATGGTCATATGACCACCTATTGTTTTTGAAATTACGGAAAATCTATTCAATTATTTTTCGGACATAGATAACGCACCTCTTTGTTCATACTGACGTTATCACAAGTCAAGATACAATCTATACATTATATCTTGACAGCAAAACAGATTGCGAATATAATAAATCATCAGTGTATATGCACGTTTTTTTTTACATTAAGAAACCTTCACTACAACATAGATTTTTTACATTGCTAATTCGTATAAAGGTAAGAATATCTTATTTTTGCTCTTTTACGTGTATATACACTATATCATTTTAGAAGAGAACAATCAAACGAGGCAATGGCTTGAAATAAAGTACTGAAATGAGGAGAATCACATATGTCACTTACCAAAAAAATTAAAGAATTTGCTCTCGATATCGGTTACAGTAAAGTCGGTATCATCCCCGCTGATAGCTTTTCGGACTATCTTGCGGATATCAGCAATCGCTCCGAGATGTATTCCTTTTTTTTGAAAGGAGCCTCGCGGGCAGCTGATCCACGCTCCCAAATGCCTACTGCAAAGTCAATCATTACTACTGTCTACGACTATTCCCAAAAGAATTTTCCACAGGAACTGACCGATAAAATAGCGCGGATCTATCAAGCAAGGTGCTATAATGCACCGCCTGATCGCATCCATGGTGCCAGGCCTCAACTACTAAGACGGTTTTTAGAAAACGCAGGGTGCGAAGTCGGCATCGGAACCATAGTGCCTGAAAGAATCGCTGCAGCCAAAGCAGGGATTGTAAACTTCGGCAGAAATAATTTTGCTTATGCTAACGGCATTGGCTCCTTTATTTACCTTACCTCTTTTCTTGTCGATCAAGAATTAGAATACGATGCTCCAACCCTTGAAGTAGGCTGTCCTGAAGGCTGTAGGGCATGTATAAAGGCATGCCCTACACAAGCAATCTACGAACCCCAAAAGCTAAATCCTCTTCGCTGTATCGCCTATAACAACTTTTTCAGACAAGATGAAATGCCCGGTGGCAGCTTTGTTCCTTATGACATTAGAGAGAAAATCGGGACCAAAATACATGGATGTGACATTTGTCAGGAAGTCTGCCCGCGCAACCGCAAGAAAGTAACCGCACAGAAAGCAGATGATGAATATCTAACACAGATTGCCAAGGATTATACTTTAACCAACTTCCTCCATATGACAGATGACTTCTACCAGACAAGAGTACAGCCACTGATGCACAACTATATAAAGCACAAAAAATACTTCCAGCGCAACGCAGCCATTGCACTTGGCAACCTGGCAGATCCTGCAGCGATACCGGACCTGGCACTCGCTATGGCAGACACTGAGGAATTGGTCCGCGAATATGCAGCATGGGCTTTAGGTAAAATTGGCTCAAATCCCGCCAAACAAGTCCTTGAGGTTAGCTTAGCCAGTGAGGTCTCCCCAGCAGTCCAGCGCGAAATTACAGCAGCCCTGCTAGCGATGTAACATTACCGACAATTTCTTTAGTATTTTCCAGGAAATATTCCCCATAATCTGCAATGATAGCAGGCAAAATCATTCGCGATATAAGCAATTGCTTCACTTGTGCTGTTGCAAAAAAACTCCTATGGATAGGTCTTGACCTATCCATAGGAGGGTTTACTTTTGACTTTATTCGAAAAGATATGACACATATCTTCTTCAAACCGTAATATTAGAATTTGTAGCTCGCACCGACTTCAAACCGACTTTCATTGCGATAGTGATCAGGTCTAAAGTTGCGATAGTTAGCATTCAAGTCAACTGCGCTCGTTAATTCCAAAGTTGCGCCAACTTGATATTCAACAAAATCGTCACTGCCAATTACAGAAGCATAGCCATTGACTCTAGGAGCCAGCCCCTCACTTACGGATAAGCCTATGTAGGTTGAACCAGAACCAAGATCCCGGTGCCCCAAGATGGCTCGAACACTACTAAATGGCAATTGATACTGAGCATAAAAATCATCCATGTCACTACCATGCTTGCGATCTACATTCTGATATCCAATAGTAAGATCTTTGCCAATTTTGTTCTCTACGTAAATGGTGTCAGTCAGCACGCCGACTGCAGTCTGTCCTCTGTCCAAATCGTTAATAGGAGCAGCTAAACCTGTCCCTACACTAACTGATAGAAGTAAACCTACGCCCAATAAAACTTTTTTCATGATGCAACCTCCTTTATTTTTACTGTTCCTTGTTGATAATTGTTATTAATTGAATTATAGTATGATTCAAATTATGTGTCAATGCCGCATCTTATTTTTATATTTATTAATAAATATAGCAGCTGAAATGCATGATTTCTTATAACATGTTGATAAATTCCCATAGTGAAATATACAAATACAGCAAAAATAGAGTACCTTCTGCTATAAAGTTCATTATAAACGCCTTGAACACTCCTATGAATCTGCACTGTTATATTCATAGGAGTATTTACAATTCTTTAAAAGCAATTGCTTTTTTATTTCTGCTCGGAATCTTCATTCAGATGTCCGTCAATATGTTCTTCCACCAGATGCAGGATATTGAATAAAGATGTCCTCTGCTCCCCTGTCAGTCTTTCAAGCTCTTTAGTAACGTCGGCAGACAATTTCTCGAAATGTGCTTCTTTTTCATTATAAATCGTCATTCCTGCAGCCGTTAATGATAAAAGTACTTCCTTCTCATTCTCCTGCGTTCTCGACTTCTTCACCAGCTCTTTCTGAACTAATTTTTTAACCATCTTTGAAATGGCACCTTTAGTCGCACCATATTTTACTGCCAATTCAGTGACCTTAATATTCTCAAAATCCCCAATTAATGTCATAAGGCTTAGCTCAGAAAAACTTAATTTGCCCACTGGAGTAATATCGCTGGCATGTCTGCTTAGTTCTGCCATTTTGACAGTGAGGCGTTTTAGCGTATTCAAAAATTCTTTCATATCATCTTTTTTCATAGTCTTATTATTCACCAAAATACAGATAAAATCAAGATAATTACACCCTTGACTTTTTTGTTTACTTATATTACAGTTTCCTTAGTAAACAAAATTAAAATCACAAATAAGGAGCGATCATTATGCTAATCGATTTAACTCTCCCGATTGATGAACAAGACAAAAATAATCCTTTTTTTAATCACAAAGATGGGATCAATGTCGCACGGTTAGGACACTTAGGCACTCACTTGGATATTATGAACGCCGCAAACTTAGATATAAACAGATTCATTGGTACGGCAAAGATCGTCCATGTGGAAAATATCTTTGGCCGTGAGATTGAACCTGCCGACTTTGAAAATACGACCGATATTCAAAAAGGTGATTTTATGATCTTTAAAACCGACTGGCTGCCAACGTATTATGAAACCGATTTCTATGTCACAGGACATCCTCAGTCAGGTCATCCAGAGTTATCAGATACGACCCTCGAATATTTAATTCAAAAAGAAGTTAATTTTATTGGCATCGATGCTGCCGGAGTAAAACGAAAAGAAGGTCACCGAAAAGCAGATATGTACTGCGCAGACCACAATATTTTCGTCATTGAAAATATCATTAACCTCAATCAATTACAACAAGATACCTTTAAGTTCTACTGCTTCCCTCTTCCCTTAAAACATTCCAGCGGCCTGCCCGTTCGCTTGCTCGCAGAAATATAGTCTTTTTGTCATTGCGAGCACAGCAAAGCAATCCCCCACTTGTTAGGAGATTGCTTCGCTGTGCTCGCAATGACAAATTTATGCATCTTTACAAAGCAAAAACTTACTTATTTACCACATTAATTGGATTACCTTCCATGAAGACTGCAAGATTATTCACGGCAATATCCATTAGACGTTTGCGGCTTTCTCTTGGAGCCCAGGAAATATGAGGAGTAATGATGCAATTCTTTGCCTTAAGCAAAGGATTATTCCCTTGGATCGGCTCGGTAGACACAACATCCAAGCCTGCAGCATACACCTTGCCGGAATTTAATGCGTCAGCTAAATCCGCTTCATGAATCAGCGGTCCTCTGGAATTATTGATAATGATAACGCCGTCTTTCATCTTCCCGATATTCTCTTTATTAATAATGCCTTCTGTTGCCGGGAATAATGGACAATGCAAAGAAATAACATCTGACTGAGCAAATAACTCATCCAGAGAAACATATTCGGCAATTGCAGAGCCAGAATCATTTTGATACTCATCATATGCGATCACTTTCATGCCCAGTGCTTTTGCAATGCGGCCTGTTCCTTGACCAATACGGCCAAAACCAATGATCCCCATTGTTTTTCCTGCCAATTCAATTAACGGATAATCCCAAAAGCACCAATCGGCATTCTTTTCCCAGCGTCCTTCGTAAACAGCCTGACTATGATGCCCCACATGATGGCAAACTTCCAATAGCAGCGCAATAGCAAACTGCGCAACTGCATCGGTTCCATATGTAGGAATATTGCAAACTGCAATTCCTTTTTCTTTAGCCGCATGTACATCCACCACATTATATCCAGTTGCCAGAACTCCAATAAATCGAATGCTAGGGCACGCTTCCAGTGTTGCTTTATCAATGGGTGTCTTATTGACAATAACGGCTTCGGCATTACCGATGCGCTCAATAATTTGTTCACGAGGAGTTCGATCATAAACGGTAAGTTCCCCTAATTTTTCAAAGCCATCCCAGCTTAAATCTCCAGGATTTTCAGTATAACCATCTAAAATTACAATTTTCATATGCTGCTCCTTTTTTAATAAAGTGTAGCTTTATTTGAAAACAGCATAACTGAAGTCGGATCTATTTCATTTTCCGTCCAGTTACGCTGTTTTCAAACTTTTTTCGTTTATTTTGTATTACGCTTTTTTAGCATCGCTTTCCAAATCATGAAGCATTTCAACCGCTTCTTTCACACCAAGATTTTCATGAATTACGCTGCGCAGTGTTTTAACCAGGGAAGTGATATCTTTATATTCCCAGACAAATCTTCCGAAAGTAACCCCGCCAACACCGACATCTAATGCTTCACGAGTCATTTTAATATATTCTTCAGCGGTATTTCCAACATCTCCGCCTTGAATTACAACACGAGCTGGGCAAGATTGTACTACTTTTTCCATGGTTTTAGGATCTCCGGTATATGTAGTTTTTATAATATCTACACCCAGTTCCGCACCGGCTCTGACACAATATGCAATGTTTTCCCATTTCGTTCGATCTTCTACAGAAACGGATTCTCCTTTAGGATACATATGTCCAATCAGCGGCATCCCAGCAGCCATACATTGTTTGGACATCAAACCGATATCGCGAAGTTGTTCTGCCTGATGAACCCCAAGCATCATAGCTCCCACAGATACAGCATCCGCACCCATTCTTACGCCTTCTTCTACGTCGCCGAAACATACATCATACGTAGGCTGTACTGGTGAATAGCTGGAGCATTTTAACAATATGGAAACTTTGCCCGCATGCTTAGGAAGGCATAGTTCTGCAATACCTTTCGTTACAGTAATAGCATCAGGACCGCCTGCAACAATTTTATCAATCGTATCCTGAATGGGAACCAAGCCTTGCATAATACCTCTTGAAATCGAATGGTCAACGGTAATTGCCATCATTTTATTACTTTTTGGGTTAACGAGCCTGCTCATACGTACTGCTTTTCCTAACATAGCCATGTTTTTATATCCCCTTTTCATTTCATTTTTTAAAATTTTAAGTAGTCTGCTGTTATATATTCTAAAGCCTTTACGGCTCGATCAGCACTTTTAAACCATCTCCGCTTTTACATACCTCATAGGCATCTTGGAATTCTTCAATTTTAAAAGTATGTGTAACAATCTCTTCAAGGTTCACTTTTTGATTGATTACCATTTGCGCTGCTTCAAGATAGTCTTGCCGTTTATAAGCGGTAGACCCGTTGACATTAATCTCTCCATAGTGGATCGTATTGACCTCAATTGTGCATTCGCCAGTACCGGCAAAACCAGCAAATAAGTTCACTGTTCCGCCTTTTCGGCATAGTTTGATGGTCGAATTAACGATTTGCGGAACGCCAATCGCTACAATAATCACATCTACCCCTAGCCCATCGGTTTCTTTCATAACGATGTCATGCAAGTTCTCCGTCATGGGATCTACAATAAGATCGGCACCTAGCTTTGCTGCCTTTTCACGCCTGGAAGCAATCGGTTCACTAATAATCACTTTACGTGCACCAACAATTTTTGATAACTGTAAATGCATCAGACCGATCGGCCCCGCACCTACAATCAATACCGTATCATTGAATCCTGTTCCCGCATTTTTTAATCCGCGGATACAACAAGCCAGCGGTTCAATTAACGCGCCTTCGGCAAAAGAAACGTGCTCTGGCAGTTTAATTACATTGCCGCTTTCAATGGCAATACCGGGAATCAGCACATATTCAGCAAAACCGCCGTTAAACTCATAGCCAATGGCCTTCCGGTTTAAACAAGCGTTCTCTCTGCCGTTAAGACAACTATGGCAAGAATGACAAGGAATCACATTGGCAATCGCAACTTTATCTCCTGGATTAAATCCTTGTACCTGTTTGCCAACTTCCTTAATGATCCCGCACATTTCGTGCCCGATCACTGATGGATAGCGAACATCTTTGGTCTTCTTTCCTTCTAAAATTCGGATGTCGGTTCCACAAATTGCAGCCTTCTTCATCTGCAGTACAATATCATGCTCACCGACCTTTGGCATTTCAATCTGTCCTGGTTTAAAATCATTAGGTCCTGCTAAAACAACAGCTCGCATCATAAATCACTTGCACTCCTTTCCTAGCGTATAGTTAAAATTTATTATCGGAAGTAGCCTTTCTGGTTTGCTGAATCGCATGATAGGATTTGTCATAGTCCCCTAACGCTACCATGGCAACTAAGGCATCTACCAACGCCAGCTGAGCAATACGCGCAGTGGCCGATTCAGATTTAAAGGCTGTTTCCTTGGTTGCTGTGAATAAAACCACATCAGCAAATTTTAATAATGGTGATTTTCCTTGGGTCGTCATGACGATGGTAGTCGCACCCTGCTGCTTCGCCAGCTGCATACAGCAAACTACATTTCGATTGCTTCCTGAATGAGAAATACCGATAGCCACATCCTCTGTACCAAGTAACGATGCAGACATCGCCTGAATATCAGCATCACAGTGAACAAAGCTTTTTATACCAACCTTCAAAAGCTTGTGCTGAGCATCCATTCCCACTAAAGCACTGCCGCCGCTGCCAAAAATCTCAATGCGGTTAGCACCAACAATTGCTTTTGCCGCTTTTCCCAGCATTTTCATATCCATTAATGCCAATGTGTCTTTTAACACTGCAATCTCAGAAAGAAAAATCTTTTCGCATATTTCTCCTGGTGAATCTTCACGATCAAGCTCTGGATCCAGCAGCTTGTCGGCAGGAGCAATATCCCTTGCCATATTGATCTTGAAATCCTGATATCCCTTGTACCCAATGCTTCTACAAAAGCGAATCACAGACGCATCGCTGGTCTCAACCTTTTCTGCTAATTCGGTAATGGTATAGTTTAGAATCTGGTTATAATGCTCTAAAACATAATGGGCAATTTTTCGTTCAGAATTCGTAAAAAACTTCAGCTGATTTTGGATTTTTACAAAGCAGGATTGATTTGTCATGTAATTTTTTCCCTTTATTACCATTTTTGTGATTTCAACCGTATTCACAGTATACTCATTTTGAAGAAAAAATTCAATATATTTTTATTTTTTTGTAGAAAAACTTCAAAAAAAGATAAAAATATATTGCGCACCAAAAGAAGATGCGACATATTCAATCCTGCTTTGTAAATCAAAGAAATGTTATGTTAACTTATGCTTCATTGACAGGCTCATCAATGGTGAGCAATATGATAAACGCCAATGCTGCGGCTACCCCAAAATAGATAAATACATTGGTAAAGGAACTAAATTTGTCTAACAGCAGCCCCGCAATCATTGGTGAAAAGAATCCCCCCAAATTGCCTCCTGTATTGACCAAGGAAATGGCTACAGGATACGTGCTGTTTGAGGCCAATCCCATAGGATAAGCAGTAAATGCCGGCCAGCCTACATTGATCAAGAAGCCAGTCATAAATAATGCAATGGCAACGGCATTTGCATCGTTTGGAATATTAATCAACACAACCATCATAATCGCCGTCGACAAGGTGGTAATAATCATCGTTGGTTTACGCCGTTTCAGGAAAATCTTATCAGAAAGCCATCCGCCTGTGATAGACCCAATAAATCCGCCGATCCAAGGCGCTGCTGCAACCAATCCCATTTTCATAAAGGAAAAACCTTTTTCCTTCACCAAATAAGAAGGAATCCATGTTAATAATCCGTAGAGAACACTTACCATCAAGAAATATGCTATGCAAACGCCCCAAATATTCCGCGACTTAAACACTTGCGCATTGGTATCTACAATTGCTACCTTTTTGGCTCGAATAAAAGAATCGATCCATCCAAGGCTCTTTTTGACAGTAACCTGTACTTTTTCGGTAACCGTACTATCTGAATCCCGAATATAGGCTAATTCACTTGGTGATACATGCTCGCTTTTTTCCGGACTGGATTTTACAAAGAGATACCACACGATCGCCATGATAAACCCTGGAACCGCAAACCAGAAGAACACACTTCTCCAACCATACTCAAGAGCAATCCAGACCACAAGAGGCGGTACAAGAATGGGTGCAAACATTGTCGAAGCAATATAAAGCCCCGTCGCTGTTCCTTTTTCCTTTGCAGGAAACCAATTATTAATCGTAGATACGCAGCCAACAGGCGTAGGTCCTTCACTAACACCCAGTAAGAATCGGTACACTTTAATCATAAATGGTGATGAAGACGTACCAATCAAATAGGTGCATATGGAAAATCCTAAGATTGAAAGAGAAACCAGTCCACGGGTACCAAATTTACTGAAGAAGAAACCCGCCGGAATCTGGGATGCAGCATACCCTAAGAAAAAAGTACTCGCAAGGGCACCGGCTTCAAAATTACTTAAGCCAAACTCTTGAGAAATAAAAGGAAGTACAACACCGATATTCGTTCGATCCATGTAATTGATCGCATAGGTTACAAAAATGATTCCCATGATTACCCATCTGAAATGGGATCGTATCGGAATGGGCTGACTTGCAGTATTGATCTGTGAATTTTCAGACATATCAATTTCCTCCAAATTATTTTTACTTCATGTTGGTCAATCCGTTTATAGAACATCTCCATTAAGATAGCTATATTGCATTCGCATCAGTTCCTTCAAATTTGGATACAACTGACGATAAATTTCGCTATGCTTTTCGAAGAAGCTCACATTATCATGATTAGGTTCCACAATTTTCCCATAATCTTCAATGCAGGGAACGTCTTCAATCCGGGTATAAACTCCTGCTGCCAGTGCTCCAAGCATGGCCGCCCCATATGCTGCTGTATTGCTGGACTGAATTGTGCGAACTTGCTTGTTCAGCACATCGGCTCTAAGCTGAATGGCAAGCGCACTCTTTGAAGCACCGCCAACACATTTGATATAGTCAGGAGAAACATTCCAGCGCTCACTGCCAATCTTGTAGATCTGCTGCATCCCATAGGCAACGCCTTCATAAACAGCACGGATGATGTCTGCCTTGTACGTATTGATATTCAGGCCAAAGAACAGACCCGATGCCCGAGTATCAAATACGGGACTTCTCTCACCGCACAAATAAGGCAGAAAGACCAAGCCATTTGCTCCCCGCGGCGAGGATTGCGCAAGATTCTCTAATTCCTTTTCCGAGCAGCATTCCGGGAAAATATTTTTTAGTGCCCATTGTATCGAAGCACCTGCCGTGCTCATTGCACCATTCGACAGCCACAAGCCTGGAATCACATGCCCGCGATTCATAAAAGCAGGACTAAAATTAGGCGTATTTAGGCAAAACGTAATCACTTCTGAAGTGCCCATACTTTGAAATACGTCTCCATGCTTGTGCACGCCTAAGGCAAAGCTGGTTGCCGCTGTATCTGCAGCACCGATCGCAACAGGAATTCCCGCCGGCAGCCCGATTTGATCGGCAATACCTTTCTGCAGGACTCCGACCTTGTCAGCAGATGATAAAATCTCTGGCAAATAGGCTTCATGAATGTCAAAAATTTCTAAAAATTCAGATTCCCAAAGATATGGATTTCTGACGCGCATTAACCCCGAATAAGAGGACACCGTTGGGTCCACGGCAATATTACCGGTTAATTTCGCGCCTAAATATGTATTTAAGAATCCAATTTTATCTGTTTTACTCCAAGTGCCTGGTTCATTGTTTCGAATCCAATTCACCGTAGCTGCCACGCAAGTAGAAGGACTAGGATTATTGCCAACTCTGGCAAAATACATATTGTCCCCGCCGAATTTTTCGACACCTTCCTCTACTTCCTTGATGCTCCGGTTATCTAAATACACAATACCAGGGCGTATTGCATCGCGGTTGCTATCAAAAAAAATTAAGGTAGGAGAAGTCACACTCAATCCAATGCCTTGCACTTGGTCTTCAAAGTCAACTACAATTTCCTTAATCACTGTAATTAATTTTTGAAAAAGAAATTCTACATCAATTTCAAATTGATCCTTAGCAGGGCTTAAGACATGAACAGGAAAAGACATTTCCCGGATCAACGTGCCCTCCAAAGTAAACAAACTCGTTTTTACACTGCTTGTGCCTGCATCAATTCCTAATACTACACCGTTTTTCATGCTATTATCACCACTTTTACTGCTTACTGTTTCTCATCCGATGGATCAGAAACGCTTCATTTGTTCTTACTCATTGTTCGTTTATACAACGATTACTTTGATGCCGCTTTCTTCAAAAGACTGCTTCAGACCAGGGGATATACCCGTATCTGTAATTAACACATCGACAAGATCCGCCGGGCATACACTAACAAGACCGTCAGCTTTAAACTTGCTGCTGTCGGCAATACACATGATTTGAATGCTAATCTCAAGCATTTTTTTTCGCAGAGACAACGACTCGATTTCATGTTTTGTCAGACCACTCTTCAAAGAAAATCCGATTGCTCCCATCACACAAATTTGTGCATGCATACTCTTCAAGAACTCTTCGCCGAGTCCATCGTAAAGATTGCATGTCCCTTGCTTCAGCAAACCACCTGTCATGATTACGATTACGTTTTCTCGATTGCGCAATTCATAGGCAATTTCGATACTATCCGTAATCACTCGCAATACTTTCCTCGGATACAGATTGCGTGCGACTTCTAATGTAGTGGTCCCTGCATCTAAGATGATGCATCCTGCATCGCAAACCAGCTCAGCAGCTTTTTGAGCAATTCGACTTTTTTCCTCATGCCTTTCAACGGCGCGTATGTTCAGCCCTGTATCCAAAGCCAGATTATGCTTTGTGGTACTAGCCCCGCCTCGCGTACGAACAATGAGTCCTTCTTCCTCTAATTCAATTAAGTCCCGTCTTACTGTTGATAAAGAAATATTGAGATTATCTGCCAAATTTCCTGCAGATATGTATTCCGCATTGGTAACCATGCTTAATATTTCTTGTTTACGTGCTGCCGGTATAATTTCAATCTCCCCTTTCATTAAAAATTTTAAACTATCGACCTAAGAAAAGCTTTTCGGATATACATATTCGTCCTATCTTTTCATTTTCCTTCTTTATTGTTCAAAATAATTTATTTTTTTCAGATTAATTCAAACATAAGTTCTTTTTCGTTCATTTACTTTCTTAAATCTTCTAATTCATTCATATTTCGGCTCATTTTCAGCTGATTTGTGAACGAATCATTCAAAATTCATTGTTATAACTCAAAAAGGTTCAACTTCAGTCATTTCTGATCGTTGAACCTTTCATGTAACTTTGAAAAATTATTTTTCTTCAGAGTTTGCCAAGCTCTCAATCTGTTCCCATGTCCATCGGCGAAAACTTGACTCGTTCGTCAGCGTCAATTCTTTTTCTGCACGAGTAGCGGCCGTATAGAGCCAGCGGGGATTATCCCTGAAAGCATCCTGATGAACAAAGACCTTTTCCCATTGGCTTCCTTGGCTTTTATGAGCCGTAATGACATAACCATAGGTCGCGATGGCTACCTCTTTGGACAGTTCAAATTGATGGGTGATTGGATTCTTATTGTACCAGTCATCAGGAAAATACTCCTTGACCTCAATAAATTGTGCATGATAAACAGAAGACTTCTCTATAGCGGGCAGGAGAAGAATCTTGTGATTATAATTCCTGATAAGATAAGCCCGAACAAAGCCGGGAGTATCTTTGGAAGCTCCTTTAATCGGAAGAACCATCCCTGCAACACTGGTCACTTGCTCCAACGTCATCCGATCACCATTGACGAAATAAGTACCATTACCGATGAAGAGGATTCGATCCCCTTCCCGCGGTTCATCCGTTACGGTTTTACCAAATTTGGCCTCACGGGCTTTTTGATTGAGAATCAGCCTTGCCTTGTTGGTGCCAACAATGAAAATGCTGTCTTGATTCTGAATAACAGACTGGAGAAAAGCTCTGGCAGCAGCCTGCTTGCCTACGATCTGGACTTCTCCTCGCGACGCATTGGGAATCACCACTTGCTTTCGATTTCTGAGGCAGGTTGCATACAGCAGAATTTCACTGCCAGCTCCCTGCCGTTTGACCTCCGTGAGTTCAAAATTCTTGTTGGCTAATACCTTCGGGTCATCGCCCACAGGTTCGAGTTGGAAGCTGTCACCAAAGAAAATGACCTTGGCATGGGCCGACTGAACCTCCTTAATAAGATCCGTATAGACGGTTTTACTGATCATAGAAGATTCGTCAACAAGAATGACATGGTATGCTTTGAACTTGACGCTGGCAATCCATTCACCAGTATCCGCATCCGGAGAACCATACAAGGTGGAGTGAAGAGTCTTAAAAAGAACCTTGATTTCGCCGAATTTCTCCTTGAGCACCTTGACGGCTTGATTGGTAGGCGCTGTTATAATGCACTCTTTGCCTTGAGCCAGCCCATATTTGACGATGTTTTCAGCAATGGTCGTTTTGCCAGTCCCGGCATAACCGGAAAGAATATATACCGATTCTTTATTGCTGCATAAGAAGACAGCAATTTCTTTTAGCGCTGTTTCTTGATGGGCTGTATAGGCTATCGGATGTTTGCGAAGGTCGAGAATATTATCCGTTGGCACAATTGGGGGAGGGAGTTCTTCTCTAACTTGTTCTTCCTTTTCAGCAGCAGGTTTGGCACTGGCTCGTTTTCGCGGCTTCGGTTCAGAATCAAAGGGCAGGGAAATAAGCTCAATCTGCTTCATATCGTCCTCCCTTTCAAAAATGATGATCGATCATCTGCTGTGCTTTTTCTAAAAACACACTGACTGCTTCTAACTCTTCTGCGCTTAAGCCCTCCAAATGCGCAAAGATATAATCATCTTTCTCCAAGTGAAATGTATTATGTGCCTGATATGCGGCCTCTCCCCGCTCCGTCAGGTAGACTTGAATCCGCTTCTTATCTAAAGGGTCTATCACTTTGCGCACATAGCCGCTCTTTTCGATTTTCAAAACACTTTTCGAAACAACAGCACGGGTAACACCAAAATATCGTGCAATTTCAGAAATAAACATGCCTGGCCGATCGCCAATTGCCCGAATCATGTGAATCTCCCCTCGATACAGAACGATCCCATCACCAAAATCCAGCTGTTTCATTTTGCTGTTCGCAATGGTTTCAATTAATCGCATAAACTTACTCATCGCTGCATAAGATTTTTTCTTCATGACCCTATTGTATCGGAATTCAGTACGTATAACAACTGCTGCTTCCACATGATAAAAAACCTAAGAAAGATCTTTTACTTTGTAGAGCATAGCATCTCATTGACAAACAGATTATGATTTGTTACGATGAGAATGAATTTCATACTGTTGAGATAGGTGCCCTTAGGGGCTTAATAGGGAAGTCCGGTGAAATACCGGCGCGGTCCCGCCACTGTAATGAGGAGCAAACCCGAAAAATACCACTGGAGCGTAAGCTCTGGGAAGGTTTGGGCAAGCGATGATCCAGAGCCAGGATAACTGCCTTTCTAGCAATCACCGTTTTATGAACCTACGAAGGATAGGGAGGGGATTTATGAGAAAATGATTTCATTTCATCCCGGCTTGGTAGAAGCTGTTTTTTTTTATTCTTTTTGTATGCTAGGCATACAAACAAATTAGAGAGAGGTGTTTATCATGGAATATCCTACCCATAGTCCCAGAAAATTTCTTGGAATGCTGCAGCAATATAGAGAAACACAGCTCTTATTCGCGGGCATTTCCCTCAAGGTATTTGATTTTCTAAAACACGATACATCGGCAGAAAAAATCGCGTCCCTGACTGGATACGATGAAAGAAACCTTACACTCTTTCTAAACAGTCTGGCAGCCATCGGTCTACTCGAAAAAAGCAATCACCAATATCGAAATACTCCAGAAGCAGAGCTGTACCTTAATCAAAGCAGTTCTTCTTACCTAGGAGGATATCTGACCTTCTGGAACCAGATGACAGGACTCGACCAAGTGGAAGAACTGGTACGCCTCGGACCCGATCCAGCCATTCTAAAGCAGAACGAAGGCAAAGAGCTCTTTGATTTCTGCAAGCTGGCACGCTTAACGGCAGTTGAGGTTCGTACAGGCCGTGTTCAATCCTTTTTGCGCGCTGCCGCACAATTAGCAGAGCCTGCTGCCCCTCTTCGGATATTAGATCTTGGCGGAGGATCAGGAATGATGGCCATTGAATTTGTCCGCCAGTTCCCTTTGGCATCCGGCGTCATTTTTGAGCAGCCTGGAGTAGCCGATGTTCCTGAAGAATTGGTAGCAGAGGAGCATCTGGAGCATCGACTAACCATCATGCGCGGCGACTTTATGACAGATCCCATCGGTAACAATTACGATCTGATTATTGCATCGGGAATCTTAGACTTTGCCAGCGCAAACCTAAAAGAGCTGACCACGAAAATGGCACAGGCTCTCACCCCTTCCGGTTATCTTTATCTGGTCAGCCACAAAGTAAGCGACGACTATATCGCGCCAAAAAAATCCATTGTCGGCTGGCTGTCAAGTCATCTTGCTGGCCTTGACATCTTACAAACCAGATCGAATATTGAGCTTGCCCTTACCAGTGCAGGTTTTCGGAAAATGGAAATCAAGCCACTAGATGGTGCGATCCAAAGTCTAATGGGCGAATTTTATACAAAAAGACATATTACAGGAGGCATTTCGTGAATAAAAAAATATTACTCCTTCTCGTCCCTTTGCTCTTATCCACTGGAAAAAGTTATGCTGAAGCAACAGATTCCTATGAATTTGACATGCCGGAAGTCGTCGTTACCGCAACAAAAACGGCAATGAACATTCAAGATGTTCCTGCTGCCGTTGAAGTGATCACCGCAGAAGACATCAAATCCTACGGAGCCCATGTCCTAAAGGATGTGATCGGATCTGCAGCCGGGGTTAGCATCATGAGAGTAAACGGGCGAGAAGCGCTTTCCATTCGAGGATTTGACGCCCGGTACTCAATGATCTTGATCGACGGAAAACGAATTCCTGCTGAAACAGAACCTCTTTACGAGCTGGATCGAATCTCCCTGGAAAATGTAGAACGCATTGAAATCGTTCGCGGGCCGGTAACATCCCTATACGGTGCCGATGCCCTTGGCGGCGTAGTGAATATCATTACAAAATCCGCATCCAAACAAGCCTTTACACTGCGACTCAATCAAGGTGTTCTGTCTCGTACAGGTGATAGAAACGGGCGTTATTCCTTTACCTATGACTCCGGGAAACAAGAGAAATTGGGCATGACTCTTTCTGGCTCTTATTCTGATTCGGATGCATCCCTTAAGAGTAATGGAACGACCTATTCGCCTTTCGGCGAACGAAAGAATATCAATGCCCGCTTTGACTACTCTCCTACGGACA
Organism: Pelosinus propionicus DSM 13327; assembly: GCF_900114615.1. Classification (GTDB taxonomy): domain Bacteria; phylum Bacillota; class Negativicutes; order DSM-13327; family DSM-13327; genus Pelosinus; species Pelosinus propionicus. The sequence goes on from NZ_FOTS01000054.1 coordinate 20,350, forward strand.
AAGAAAAACTTACCTTTACCGCCTCCCGTATGGACGAAGACACGCGCGAATATGCGATCCTGCAAACCGCTATGGGGAGCGTTCGCACCGATGTTCGTGATAATAATGACCGCAGTCAATATGCTCTCAGCTATACGAAAGACCTGTCTGATGGTGAACTCTATTTCAATGCCTACCGCTCTGTTTGGAATAAATACAATGACACGGTTAACCGGACAAGCGGTCAATACATAAACTCGGTCTATGGCTATACCACCATATCCGGTCTGGAAGGCCGTATTAGTAAAAAAGTATCCAACGATCATCTGCTAACCTTCGGCGGTGAATTTCGCCCCGAATTGTTCCGCGGCACGGGAATTCAGACAGGACAAGGAACCTTCACCAAAGTATTTCATGGCAAAGTCTATGAAGGCTCTGAAGTCAAAACCAACTACTCTGCCGTCTATCTGCAGGACCAATGGACCGTATCGCCGAAACTCCTTGCCGTAGCATCGGCTCGCTATGACGACAGCAACAAGTTTGAAAGCAATGTGAGTCCGAAAGTCGGCTTGACCTATACTCCCGAACCCGGCTGGCGCGTGAAGTTTAACACCGGGCAAGGTTTCCGGGTTCCCTCACCCAATCAATTGTACCTAAAACTGAATGTCACCAGAAACGGAAAGTTGGTCAGTCTCCTTGGAAATCCTTCCTTACAACCGGAAGACTCCACCTTCTATGATCTATCTGTTGAACGGGATGTGGGCAATGTGAAAAGCAAGCTGACCTTCTTCTCCAGCAAAATCACAGACATGATCGATGAGGCTTGGGTCGACTCTGCTACAGTCCAATACCAGAATATTAACCGTGCAACGATTCAGGGAATCGAAGGCGAAATCTCTGTACCATTATCTGACCGCGTATCCTGGTCCGGCACTTATACCTATCTGGATGCTGTCAATGACTTGACGAATACCCGGCTCTACAACCGTGCTCGTCACAAGCTCTCTTCCCGTGTTACTTATCGCCAGTCAGAAACGCTGACGGCAAACCTATGGGCGGATTCCTATCTGCATTATTGGTTCCAGCCTTCTGCCAATGTATCAACCAATACATCCTATACCCTGTGGAATGTGAATGTAGAAAAACAGCTTACCGAAGATCAAACGATCTTGCTCGGCATTGACAATCTCTTCAATCACAAAGACGATGCCCTTTCCTTGCCTGGAACCTTTATTCACGTTGACGTAACGATGAAATTATAAAAATAAAATAGCGAGGTAAAACCATGCATCAGAAAGTTGTGCGAACGGCCCTGCTGCTAGCCTTAATGATTGTGCTGCAGTCGCTTCGGCTTCTAGTCCCCGTTCCGCCGTTTATATCTATGTTTGTAGTGGGCAGCGCGATCAATGCCTGCCTCCTGATCGCATTGGAAGTCACAGGATCAAAAGCAGCTCTCGGCATGGCTGTTCTGGCTCCCATTGTAGCGTTTTTTCAGCAAGCCCTGCCCCTACCCGTCTTTATTCTGCCCGTGGCGTTCACCAACATGGCATATGTGCTGATTTACCAGATGACCTTATCCTACAATCGATGGCTGGCGATCCTCCTTTCCTCCATCGGCAGAATGCTGATTCTTTATTTTTCAAGCTCATGGGCCTTTTCCATTGTCGCTCTTCCAGAAAAGCAGGCGACGATATTAAAAGCCCTCATGAGCTGGCCACAGCTAGTCACTGGAATCATTGGCGGAATCCTTTGTATGCTCCTGTTAAAACGATTAGCAAGTACAATAAATCGATCAGCCTAAAATATAAGAATCCTGCATCACTTCACGTAAGTAATGCAGGATTCTTTTTATGAATGATGGCGAAATTCGATTACAACATTCTTCGATACTACTATAGATTGTTAAGTTCTTTGCCAAACACCTGATAGATAATCCAAAAAATAATGAACAGCAAAATGGAACTCATATACATCGTTTTATAACTTGTCAAAGTGACTAAAAATCCTAACAAAATAGCGCCTATACCAATCCCTAAATCAAAGAAGTTAAAAAAGGTCCCCATTGCATGCTCGCGTCGATCCACCGGCACAACATTGATACACCAAGCTTGCAGTGCAGGAAATACAGCCCCCATACCGGTTCCATATAAAGCAGCGGCAATGATGAGGGAAGTAGTGGTAGAAGCTGTGGCCAACAAAAAGGTGCCCGCACTGCAAAGAATCGCAGACGCTCCGATAATAACTCTTGGTCCTCTCTGATCAAATATTTTACCCGCGACAATACGCACAAGTAATCCAGCTAAGGCATTCACAAAAAAGAAATAGGCAACATTAGGGATTGCTGCTTCTTTGGCATATAAGACAATAAAGGACAGAATTCCTGCGAAAGATATGCCAAGAAGTAAGGCAAGGCCAGATGGCACCAACACACGCTTTTCGATGAAGATATCAATCATCGAATCTTTTTTTTGTCCTTCCTGCGGGGAGTGCTTTACTTCCTCTTCAGTCGTCAGTGGGTAGGAAACGCCCAACGTAATCAACGTAGTAACCAGCAAGATAAGTGTGCCAACTCCAAAAACGCTGTCAATACCATGCTGATTCATCAGCCAGACCCCAACTAAAGGACCGACGGAGATCCCCATCGTTTCCCCCACACCAAAATAACCAAGCCCTTCGCCCCGCCGATCTGCCGGGATGAAGGCAGCGGCAAACGTGGCATATAAAGTAGTTGCTACGCCGAATCCTAAACCTTGCAGCAGGCGAATGGCGAAAGTGGTTAGACTGGTGGCACTCCAATAATAAAAGCCGGTAGCCAGCATACAACCAATAACCCCCAAGACAAGCAGCGTTTTTTTATTAATAACATGGCCCATTCTGCCGATGAGCAAACGGATACATATCGCTGAGAATGTAAATGCTCCCATAATCAGTCCGACTTGTGAATTGCTTCCCCCATTATTGGATATAAATACTGGCAATGTAGGCATTAGCATTTCAAAAGCCATAAATAGTAATAAGTTGCCCAAGGCTAAAATGATAAAATCTTTATTCCATAAAGTTTGCCTTTTTGCCATCGTATCAGCATAGTACATATGAATCACCCTTTTTTGATTATTCTAGTTTGACAAGCCCGCTCCAGTAAATGTCCCAGAATATGCGCAACGAGTTGTCAAAGTCTTCCGGAGTCTCATAAATGAGCTGTGTGAATAAGCCATCCATTAAAGTAATGAAAGAAGTTGGCCCATCATCCAGTTTAATGCGTAAATTTGACTCGCCCAGGAATTTCACCCTTAACAACGCTTTTAGCTGCTTGAGGTACAAGTGATAATTTTGCCCAAAATGGCTTTTCAGCGGAGCCGGAGGGATAAAAGTTAATAAGAACATGAAACCAGTATTGTTATTGGCAAGGTAGCGGCTTTTGTACGCAAGCAGTAAAGTATATAGGGTGTCTTTTAAAGATGTAGCTGCGTTTTCATCAAAAAAAGCCTCTAAAAAACTGATCTCTTCATCGAGAATCATTTTATTAACCTGTAATAATAAATCATCTTTGTTTTTGAAGTGGAAATATAGAGATTGTTTTTTCATTCCAGCTTCCTGGGCAATATGAGAAAGTTTGGTTCCTTCATAGCCGAATTTAGAAAAATGCTTAACGGCTATTCTCTTTAAGTTTGGTTCGCACATAAATCCTCCAAATTCAATCAGTTGCCTGACCACAGTCAGGTAACTGATTATAGCATAAATACTATAATTTATCAATTGGACTCATCAGAGGATTGTGCTTAACGGCTCCCTAGAATCACAAATAAGAATCCTGCATCACTTCGCGTGAGTAATGCAGGATTCTCTCTATCAATTATAAAAATTGTATTACAAGACAATGGCTCTGGAGGCCCCCTTCCTATCATGAAAAGTTGCTTCACCCTCTTCGGCATAAAATAGTTCAAAAATAGAATCGTCAACACTGTACATCTTACTAAGAGCAGGCATTGCATCCAAGGCAGCCTGCTTGGTTTTCGAATGGGAATGAAATACAGCCTTCCCTTTCAGGCGCAGCCACTCACCAGTTTGGGAAGTAGTGCTGACTTCAAAGTTCGGATTTGCTTTGAGCTGCTGATAAACTTTCTTCTGATTGTTCGTGCAGAAATAGAGTTTGCCTTCCAGCTCCATAGCAAAGCCAAAGGGCCGGACCTTCGGAATATCCCCTTCAACAGTTGCAATATAAAAGATCTTGTTATCTAGTAAAAACGTAAGAACTTCATTCACAATATACCACTCCTTTATTGATGCGACTTAATCAATTCTTCCAATACAATTCCATGCCGTCCTTCATCTTTGGCCGCGGCTTCAATTTCCTCGGCAACTTTCTCTAAACCCAATTGACGAGCCTTCTGTGCGAACTCCTTAATTTTTCCTTCCCCTGCCGTTTCTGCTTTGGCAACTTGACTCAGTACAGCAAAGAGATCTTGGGAAACATGACCGTTTAAAACGGAGTACAATCCAGCATGGCGAGCTTCATCATTTGCAATTTTCAGCAAAAGCTCTGCAACATCATGCAGTCCTTTCTCCTCGGCAATCCTTGCTAGCCCATAGTACATCACTGTTCCCTGTGCTTCCGCTTTCAAATATTGTTCCACCTGTTCTTCCAGCTCTGTTCCCTTCGTAATACCAAGTAAACTCATATACACCCTCCTATGTTATAGTGATCGATCGGCAGCAGTGTACTCCTTTGCCCCTCTCGATCCCGACTAAAGATTCCCTTATCTATTATGACTCGATTCCAGCGAATTTATTGCACAGGACATTTAAGCCTTCATCTATACGCAAAAGTCCTGTAAAGCATCTGCTTTACAGGACTTTTCCTTCTTATATAGCGAGACAACTGCTTGTCCCTGTGTCTTTGGGTAAGAATTTAAAAATATAACGTTTTAAAATTCATGCTCTGAATAAATTCATAAAAGGCTTGAACCAGCTTTAATTCCATCGTGTCTTTATGGTAAAACATCCATGTATTACGAGTTAGCGGTTTGCCAGACCGATAAACCATTTCATGCGTACATATATCTTTACAATTATTAAGAATCATTTCCGGCAAAAAGGCATAACCCAAACCTTTGATAACCATTTCCTTACAAGTGTCTACCCGGTCTACTTCCATACCGATTTGAGGGGGTGCGGAATAATTCTCATTCCACCATTTATCAACCAGCAGCTGCACCGAGTATTCACTTCGGTAATCCACCCTCGGCCGGTAGGGCAAATCAATAAAACGCAGCGGCTCTTTTGATGAAACATACATTTTTTCCGTAAACAACAGCATTTTCTCTCCTGAAAAGCTATAATCCCCGCGAACAAAACCAATATGCACATCATTATTATATACAAGATTGACAATTTCTCGACTCCAGCCCGTAGTGACTTTAAACTCAATGCCTGGATAATCCACTTTGAAACGCCGGAGCAATTCCGGCAGCAAATATTTAGTGAAGAAGGTAGAAGCACCGATCCGCAAAATTCCGGTAGGCTGTTCATGCATATTTTGAATATTTTCTTCAAAAATTCGCATCTTCTGCAGCATTTCGTAAGACGCTCTGACTAAATATTCACCCTCAGGAGTGAATTGCACCCCTTTTTTCCCCCTTACCGCAATGACCGTTCCAAATCTGGACTCGATATGCTGCAGACGGCTGGACAAAGCAGGCTGGGAAATAAACAGCGCCTCTGCCGTTTTCGTAATGCTCTTTTTTTCATACAATGTCTTCAGGATAAGCCAATCCCGTTCATCCATACCATTTACCTCCAAGCAACAATAAACCGCAATCCATTTGCTATGGTTATTGTATCATCACAAGCGTTACAAAACCAGCCAGGACAGTCATTGCTGCTTGAGGGGGCGTGACTGCTTAGAATCATCGATCATCGAGTTTCACGATGTAATCTGCCTGCCGCTGAGAACTATGGATCGGACAGATCGGATGATCTACAACATTGTCCGTAATCACTACAACAGTATCTGCCGTAACAGTATTCATAAAAGCACCAGCCTCTGCTCCTTGAAGCCCGTTTATATTGCCATAGATATCACAACTGAGTGCAGCTATAAACGCAACATCAACCTTTGCTTCATTACTCTTACTGGCAGACACTCCACCATCCTGGGAACCAATAGGGATTGGCTTTTTTATGTTATTGGCATTAAAAAAATGTTCCAACTTATTTTGCAGACCACTCGTCTGATCGGCTACAATCACTCCCTTTAGAAAAAAAGGATGTAATAACGTATCTTTTATATGCAAAGAAGAACTGACAGCCAGCGTCAAACCTTTCATTCCCTTATGTGCCATCATCTTTAATACCGTATTCATCATCTCGTCGCCATTGGGTAAGCCGTAATGGAAGGAAATCTTCATACCATTTTTTAAGCCAGAGGCATCGATTGCCTCTTCAATCGACTGTAACAGTTTCGCAGCAGTACCTGAATGTACTGTCTTCAGCTTTGCTCCAGCCTTGCAACTGTCTACTAGCGATTGAGCAGCAACTTCTGTTTCTGCTTCACTACGCATAACATTCCCTCCTTTTGTGCAGTTACATTATATATGCATTTTTTATTATTACGGTAATAGTAAAAATCTTTGGTTATCTATAGAAAAAACAAATACGTATTTTTTTCTATTAACCTGTATCCCATTCCTTATGAGATCACGTAATGGATCAGCAGTACGCCAGCCAGCCCCATAAAGGAAATGGCGGTCTCCATCACGCACCAGGAGCGTATGGTTTCCTTTACGGAAAGATTGAAGAATTCCTTAAACATCCAAAATCCCGGGTCATTGGGAGGCCCTGCCATGACACTGCCTGCCCCGGTCGCCAGAACCATGAGCTCGGGACTGACGCCCGTTGCTGCAATGAGAGGCAGTACCATGCCCCCTGTGGTTAAGGCAGCTACCGTTGCTGATCCTACAGCAAGGCGTAGAACCGCGGCAATCATCCATGCCAGCACTAAGGGGGAAAGCTGGGAGCCTGCCATCAAAGAGGCAATGTATTTTCCCACGCCGCTGTCAATGAGCACCTGTTTAAAGGCACCACCGCCCCCTACGACTAACAGAATCATGGCAATGGTCATGGCGGACTGCTGCACGGACTCCATCATGTCTGCCATGGTCTTTCCCCGCTTTATACCAAAAGTATAAAAGGCAACGAGAACAGCAAGAAGCAAGGCCATATCCGCATTGCCCACAAAGGCAAAGAACTGGGTAATGTACGATTCCTTGGGAAGTGTTAACTTGGTAAGAGAAGCGGCTGCCATTAAGAATACAGGAATCAAGGTGGTAAACAGACTAGATCCAAAACTAGGCATGTCCTCTTCTCTAAAAGACTGATGGCTGTGCAGTCCTTGGGGTACAGCAGGATTGAGATCCTTCATGGTTTCATAGAAGAAGGGTCCAGCTACAATAATCGTCGGGATGGCAATGAGAAAGCCATAGACTAAAGTGAGTCCCAGATCAGCATTAAAGATAACCGCAATGGCCGTAGGCCCTGGATGGGGCGGTAAAAAGCAATGGGTCACGGATAAGGCGGCTGCCATGGGTATACCCACTTCCAGTAAGGGCACTTCTGCCGATAGGGCAATGGTAAAGACCAAGGGAATGAGAAGGACAAAGCCAACTTCATAGAATAAGGCAATCCCTACAATGAAGCCTGTTAAACAGACTGCCCACTTTACATACTTCCTGCCGAATCGATCAATGAGGTGCATGGCAATGCGCTGGGCTCCCCCGCTGTCTACCATGAGTTTTCCCAGCATGGAACCTAGGCTAATGACTAAGGCCAAATGCCCTAAGGTTCCTCCCACACCGCTTTCAATGGAATCTACTACTTTTAACAAGGGCAGTCCTTCTGCCAAGCCGACTCCCAGAGATACGAGAATCAAGGAGAGAAAGCTGTTGAGCTTCACACCGATAATGAGGAGAAAAAGGAGGACAATCCCTAAGGCTAAGATGACTAACGGCATGATCTCCCTCCTTCAATGGACTGATCCCAGGGAATTTCCGCAATGACCTTCCCTTTTTCCTGGCTATCATCAATAAAATCCATGATTTCCTCGGCAGTAGACATGGCATCGGAACAGCTATGACTGGCGACAACCCTTGCCGCAGAAGCTGCCGCAAGCTCTAAGGATGGAGCCAGTTCCCAACCTTCTAGGATGCCATAGAGAAAGGCGGAAGCATAGGCATCCCCACCGCCAAAAGATTTTAAGAGCTTTACTGGAAAGGAGCCTACCTGATAGGCTTTGCGGTCACTGCTATAGGCAAGGGAACCGTTCTTGCCATGTTTGATAATGACAATCTGATTCCCATGGAAAAGATATTGATCCGCTAAACAAAAGTCGGGAATGTCATTATCCTTGTCCAGCTTTTCCATGAGTTCAAACTCTTCCCGGGAGCCCATGAGGATATCACTGCGCTGTCCTGCCAAAGAGTAGTACACGGCTACTTCCTCCTTCGACTTCCAAGTATACCTGCGGTAGTCAATATCAAAGATAATCTTGGTATCGTGCTTCTTAGCATAGGTCATGGCTAAAAAGCAGGCTTCCCGGGAAGGACTGGCTGCCAAGGCAGTACCAGAAATTAAGAGGAATTTAGCACGTTTAATATAGTCTTCGGAAATATCGGTAGGAGCTAAAGCCAGATCGGCAACACCTTCCCGGTACATGAGAATCTGACTTTCGGTGGGACTGGAGATTTCCGTAAAGGTCAGACCTAAGACTTCTCCGTTTGAGGATGGGGTCACATGGAATACATCAATGCCTTTTTCGATAAAGTAATCGGTGACGTACTTGCCAAAGGCATCATCGGAAACCTTGCCGATAAAGCCGACCTTCTTGCCAAGACGGGCTAAGCCTACAGCAATATTGGCAGGGGAACCGCCTACGTATTTGGTAAAGGTATTAACCTTATCTAAGGTACGATGGATTTCATTGGGGTTTAAATCAATGGCTATGCGCCCTACCGCAATGACATCGATGTCTTTCTCAGAGGCAAAGGTAAACTTTTTCATAATTACAATCTCCTGTTTTTGTTTTTTATTTACAGCACTGCTACCACTTTGACAAACTTGTCCGGGAAGCCAGCCATGTTCATGACGGCATCGGGAATCTCGTCAAAGGTCACTACACGGGTGATGATCTCACGTACCTGTACCTGCTTGTTCTGCAGTAAGGCAATGGCTTCGGGAAATTCCTTGACACTGGTGCGAGAACCGACGATATCTAATTCTTTCTTGGTAATCACGGCAGTAGGAAGAGGCGTTTCTCCATTAGGCCAGCCGACTAAGGCGATGCGTCCGGCAGCAGATACATAGTCAAACATGCCATAAATGGCTCCTTTGGCTCCCGATGCTTCAATGACCACTTCTGCCATGCGTCCCTTGGTAATGGCAAAGAGTTCCTGAATCACCTTTCCCTGCGCAGGATGCAGGGTATGGGGTATGCCAATCTCTTTTGCCAGTTCTAACCGTTTCTCTTCTACATCGACTACAATGGGAACCGCTCCATAGACCATGGCGACTTGAGCAGCTAATAGCCCAATGGCTCCCGCCCCGATGATGAGAACATGCTCCCCTTCCTTGACTCTAGACCGATGATTGGCATGGAGGGCAATAGTCAAGGGCTCAATCATGGCAACCTCCTGCCATTCCATTTCACGAGGTACCAGATGCACTAAGTTCAACGGATGGGTCACATACTCCGCCATGCCTCCATCCGTCTGTACTCCTAAGACTTTTAACTGTTCGCAGCAGTTGGTTCTGCCCATGCTGCAAGGGTAGCACTGATAGCAAGGCAGATAAGGTTCTAGGACGACTCGATCTCCTACGATAATTCCCTTGCTGTTATCTGAAATAGACACCACTTCCCCGCCGATCTCATGACCGATGATTCGTGGATAGCTTACAGTAGGATTGACACCCCGATAGGCACCAATATCTGATCCGCAGATGCCAAGGGCACGGACTTTGATGAGGACTTCGCTGTCATTCTTGCGCTCTGGTATGGGGATGTTTTTGATACCGATTTTGAGAGGGGAATCTATGGTTATGACTTTCATGTGTTTTTGTCTCCTTTTGATTTAAGATTTAGATGGTATGAGCGGGACTAAATGCAAATCTTATTTTCGAGAATAAAAAGCAGAATTTTACAAATATTGCTGGTATAATCTAGGTAGTGGGATTTTAGAAGTCTTGTCTTTGCTACTGGCAGGTGGAAGGACTTCTGATTGTTACTTTTCTTTCTGGGCATGATTGAGCATTAGAAAACAATTTATCACCTCCTTAAGTGGCTTTGGATTTATGATTTTTTGATTAATTGTCGCTTTACGCTACATTAATCATTAAAAAAAAGCTCCCAATCAAAACTCAGAGTAAATGCTATTCTTTTCGCAACTTTTGGACTGGGATTCCTTATTCCCAATTCGATCTGAGTATAATAAGGACGCTTTATATTAGCCTTGTCGGCTACCTCTTGATGAGTTATCCCTTTTTGATTTCGTAATTCTAATAGCCAGATCCTTACCATCCTCATCACCCTTGTTCTTTTTCGCTACATTTTTATTATAGTAGCGTTTCGCTACTAAGTCAATAATATTTATAATCATTTGTGCCTTATCGCTACAATATATTTTAGTAGCAAACTGCTACATATATAATAAGTGGTAAGAAAGGTTGTGATAAGCTTTGTTAGGTAAAAGACTAAAAGAATTAAGAACTGCCAAAGACTTAACACAACAGAAATTAGCAAATATCTTGGGTATTCCCCGCGGGACATATGCCCATTACGAAATAGGAAAGCGTGAACCAGATAATGCTACCCTTTTGCAGTTTGCTAAATTTTTTAAAGTTACAGTTGATTATTTATTAAACAATGATACTACCGGATTACAATCTGTCCAACCAAGAACAGAACCTCCTTCTGACTTAATCAAGTTTCTTGATCAGTCAGAAGTATTACTTGATGGCATGCCACTAACTAAAGAAGATAAATCCAAAATTAAAGCGTCACTTGATATTATATTTTGGGATTCAAAACAGAAAAAAAAGCAGGAAGAATCGTAAACCGATTTTTCCTGCTTATTCTCTTACTATATATCTTATATTTTTATAAGCATATAAAATAATTTACACTGATGGTAATACTTATGGAAATTAACAAAACAGTCTTTGGCAGGATACCCCACTAAATGCTCCACAACGATGGTATCATGCTGTTTACCTTAACAATCTAATTACAATCTCATCGATATCGCTTACCATAAATTCAATAAACATCCATACTGATGAATAAGTGATCTAACATGTCTAAATTATAGAAAGATGACGTTTAACGTAAGCGTCAAACAACCAAGTGGATAGTTTTCAAGCTAACTCCATGAGATAATATTTCCAAATTAGAGTTTTTCAAGTTTTTAGAGCTACTTGAAAAACTCCAAGGAGGAGTTTTCTTGGATACTCAAAAAATCAAACAGGCTTACCGATTAAATCAATGGACTGAAATTGTCCGACAATGCCGTAGTAGTGGGCAAACGGTTGCTGCTTTTTGTAAAGAACAGAATTTGAATCATTATAGTTTTTAGGAAAGACGAGAGAAGAAAGATAGGCGAGGCCACCAACCACTAAGCCAATTAAAGGATTATTCAGTCCCTCCGCATAATCGTTATTCTTCGTCCCACTTGCTGCCGTCGAACCACCAGTTTGAGCATCGCCTCCAACTGCCTTGGCTGCTACAACTCCTACAAATACACTTGCCCATTGGTGTAAAGCGGGGTCTTGAATTTTCGATAATTCCCCTTGAATAGCTTCATTGAATCCGGCTCCAGTGGCGCCTGCCAGGACATCACCGCCGCCTAAACCGGACATTAGGCCACCAACAAATGCATGCAGTGCAATTTTTTCGATACTGCCCTCAGCCCAGCCATTCTTTTCACTAATAACATGAACCAACTTATAGGCTTCTTCCCCAAATCTTTGGGATAATTCTTGTTTTTCTTTAACTGTTGTTTTATCAAAGATTTTCCCCAATGTTTGGGTCGCTGCGGTAGCATCGCGGCTGAGATCATCAAGGTTAATGGTTTCACCGCTAGGAGTCTATATGGTTGCTGCTGAAATTGCAGACTGTGTCGTGCTTTGGGCATCGCCAGATGCTGGCATTCCAATATTGGGTGTTATACCCTTTTCATTTAGTTTAGCGTCAGCAGATGTATCAATATTTACCCCTACACTACTTGCGCTGTATTCTGCCTTGTTCTCAAGATTTGAATAGGTCAATGTATCAGTAGTCAGCTTATTCTTATCGGCATCTGCCGTGCTGACAATGACCGCACCTTTTAGGTCGGTGTTGCTGACGATGGTAATGTCAAAGCCACCTGTTCCGGCACTTATCGATGTTTGCTCTACCACGCTGCTATAGGTGGAATCAGTCTTGTTTTTTGTCATAGAACCATCAACACCATCTACACTGACGTCGAGGCCGATATCGATTCTTCCATCCGTTGAGGTCTTATTCGCCCTATAGTTATCCGTATCCTGCTGGCTTTCTAAGGTAAGATTTCCGCCAATTGTAGCAACTACGCTATCTCCTTGTACTTGGGCACCCGTTAGGCTGGTATCTTGACCACTTTTTATAGTTAATGTATTCTGTGCGGTGATTTGGGTTTCGGTGTGGGTGGTGGCATCGGTATTTTCTGTACCACTCGATTTACTGGAACTTGCGTATAGACCAGTTACTGCCCCGCTTGGGTTTAAATCCACACCATAACCGCTGGATTTACTGCTCGTTACTGTATCACTGGTACTGGTATTTTCAGCTGCTGTTAATTCAATATTGTGACGGCTAAGACGGCAGCAGATCAAACTACAGCAAGTGATGAAAGCCAAGGGAATATCCTCAATTCAGCTTGTTCTTTTTACCGCTACCGTTAAACCATCCCCTATTGGCAGCAAAGTACTCTCAAATTGCGGACAATCCGCAATTTTTTTATTGAATGTATCTAATGACTCACACCACATTTTGGTCGAATCACCAAACGCAGAACCAAAATCAACTACAGGAAAGAGTGTGTCCTCCGCAAGTAGCAATCCTCCTGGTTTAAGCACCCTAATATAGTCCTCAAGCATTTCGCCATACAGCTTTTTATCACCGACATCCTGGAAAATAAGATCAAACTCTTCATTCATACCTGAGATTACGGTGCACGCCTCACCAATTATAACCTCAATCTGTTCTTCTACTCCTTCACGTTTAAAATTTTCAATCGCTTGTCTGGCCACTTCCGCGTCCATTTCAATGGTAATTATTTTACCGCCATAATGCTTAATCACTTTTGCCATTGAAACAGTTGAAAAGCCAATACTTGTACCGATCTCAAGAATCTTTTGCGGTTTGACCATCGTTATTAACACTTGCAACATTCTGGCAACATCGTCATCCACAACCGGTACAAAATCCTTCAGCTCTGTATCCTCAGTATATTGTTTCTGCGTTAATTTTCTTTTTTCATATAAGCTTTCAATATAGGCACTAGCCTTTTTAAAGTCCATCTTTCTATTCCTCCTCATTATGTTTTTAAATATTTAGTGGTATCATCTGCCTTCTGCTCTTTTGCAAATCCAGTTTCGGGGTCTATCGGGAACAATTATAGGATTCTCTGGATGTTGCGGTGAGTCTTAAAACCTCACTATTAGTGATTGGATACCTTTTTTCACTTCTTCTTCCATAAGGATAAAAAACGATGCTAATAAACCGAAGCATAAGCAAAGAGCCAAAGCCAAAAAGGTTAATATCTTAGAAACTTAACTTTCGCATAGCAAGAATAGATATAAAATTTTACATATCCTTATACCTTCAGACTTGCTCTAACAGCATGCCCATCAATAGTTGCGCTATCAGTAGATATGTCGTTGCAATAATTCAATGCTAACAATTAGCCAGGCTAATCACTAGCGATAAAAATAAAAATTATCATCTCCTTTATAATTAAAAAGTTAGCTAGGCTAATTAAAAAAGAAATAAAAACGGTCTATATTTTTATATTTATAGATCGATTTTTATAAGCAAATTAAGTAAAGAAACGGTCTCTTCATCCGTTAATTTTTGAGTGAGATTAGAGCAAGTTTGCCAGTAGTGCGGTAAAACGCGGTTTAGAAGATGATAACCCTCTTTGGTTATTGTTACATTAACCATTCTTTGATCTTCAAGACATATAGTTCTTGTAATCAACTGATGTTCTTCCAACCAAATTAACTGCTTGGTTACAGATGCTCGTCGTATTCCAAGCATATCAGCAATTTCTGAAGGCTGTAATTGTTGGTCCGTGTTTGTATTGAATAGCAGTAAAAGTAAAGCAAATTTACTTTCGGAAATATGGTATTCTTTCAGTGCATTATTTATAGCATCTAAAACATCATCGGATATCTGTAACAACAATTCTCCTAACCGTGCTCTTGTGTTAGGGGGAATTATGATAGTATTTTTTCCCATAAGTAAATTCCTTTTAAAATTAGTTTCCCTAGCTAATTAATAGTATAATAACTAAAGAAAATAATGTCAATAGAGAAATGACCATGCAATTAATTTTTTCCAACACATTGACTACGGTTTCGCCTTTAATTGATTTATCGGCATAAATACATAAAAATTCTAGGGAGAAAGTCAGCCTATAAAAAAACAACCTCAATCCCTGTGTTACAAGGATTGAGGACTCTTTCGCCATTATAAATGGTACGGTTCTGTGTATCGGGTCAAACGGCGAATTTTTCATTTATAGCGGTTATAGTAAGATAGTAGCCCATCATTAAAGTGAAGCTTTACCTCTGGGCAGTACATCTTGACATATTCCTCTGATATTACACTCTAAGTCTATCCGATCTGTTAGCTCGTAATATTTAAAGATTAGATCTCAATTTATTACGTGAGAGCCACTAACTGATTTTGCATTTTTTATTTTCATCTCCAGAAAAGTCCCAGCTGTTGATGATACACTATCCTGTTAATAACTATAGATCGCAATCTTTAAGTATTTTTTCGATTGACTCCCAAATCGAAAGAGATGGGTTTTCTCTGTAATACCGATACCCTTTGTATTGATGCAATACTAAGCCATTTTCTTTATTTCGTTGCATTATAGCTTTAGATCTCTCAATTGCCAAATTCACTTAAATAGACAGAAGTCGAGTAGAGGCAGACCTCACGATCTAGCCCCCCTCACGGAACCGGACGTGCCCTATTAAGGCATCCGGCTCTTCATAATAGCATTCACCTATGTTTAGCCATATATATTGATATAAATTCTTGCCCTAGCAAGTGGAAATCGTTTCTCAAGTTTTGCAAAGCCTTCCCAAGTCAGACTCTTCTTCTGACTTCTACGGTTGAGCACTTCAAACATTTTACGGCGTATTCGATAGCCAAACGCACGTATTGCGTTACTGTTGTCGGTCACTCCATAGTAGTGGTAGTGCCCAATTAACTTGGCATTTACCTCTTTGATTA
>NZ_FOTS01000116.1 GCF_900114615.1 Pelosinus propionicus DSM 13327
TTTCATCATTTAACAGCCATATACAAAAAGGCTGCATATCCAATATCACGTTGTAGTTTCAGTTTCCTAGTTTCCGACTTTACCTCTTGCTCGAACTTCTGAAAGGATTCGTTGGCAGTCTGCAATGAGGCTTGCGCTGTCTGTTGCTGTTGTAATGCTAGTTGCGTTCGTGCTTGCAGCGTGACTAATTGTGCTTTCAATTTCTCCAACTGATTTGATGCTGTTGTTAAGTCCTGTTTCGATTGACTTAGTTGTTGTAATAGCTGTTGATTGTTGTTCGATAGCTGTGCTAAGTTCTGCTCTAACTGTGTCAGCTGTTGTTCCGTTATTTGGTAGGTTTGTTCTGCCATACACATTCCAGGCAATGATAACAGCAACAAGAAGCACAATAGCAATGACATATTTTTTGTCAATGTTAATCATCCCCTTTTATTACAGCGAACACTTTGCTGTGTCCATCGTATGCCGTGACATCAATATTGCCATTATCAACTAGGGTAAAATCAACAGAGTTACCGTTGATAATTACAGTTTCAACAATCCCTGCAGGAGCCTCAAAGACTCCTGATTTATCAATACGTATTAATTCAATCACGTATATCCCTCCTAAATAATGTTAAATACCTTAAGCAGCAATGCAGCACCTGCGCCATACTTAATAACTGGCAATGCATAGGTTTTAAAATTTGTAGTGATTGTTGCGATTTTAGCCTTAAGTATTGCCTTTTCCTCGGCTGCTTTAGCTTTTAATGCTGCCTCAAATGCTGTTTTAAATTCTTCCCATTCCTTTTCGCTGAGTGCTAGTAGTTCATCTGCAGTTGGTATTACTGTAGTAATGGTTTCCTCAGTGGTTTCATTTGTGGTTGATTCCGTAGTTACGGTTGTTTCTTTCGTTGTTTCCTCTGTACTTACCTCTGTTACAACTGTTTCTTCTGCCATTTTACATATCCCCTTTTCTTTTATATTTAATATAATTCACACGCTTTAATAGTTTGCATAACCTTATCTGCATAGTAAATGTCAGTAGCGTATACACTGCCAATACCACGTACAAACGCTTCTAAGTCTTGGTCTTCTTTGTATTGGTCAGAATATGGTTTATATTGTCCCCATACCATAAGCTGGCACCAATCATTAATAGCATCACCAATGCTAGGGTAAGAGACGAACCTTGCATTAATAGTATACCAACTACCAGTTCCATCATCTTCCTGCGTTGGGACTTCTACATAATCAAATTCACCGCCGTATTTGCGTCCAAAGATGTTATAACCGCCATTGCCTATTCCATACTTCCCCCATTGGCTTTCAATCGCTCCTTGCACTACACAACAAGCATACGGCAAGCCATAATTACCGCATATCTCCTTTGCTTTATCTGTAATCATTTCTAAATATTCATCTGGTGTCATTGAATCTTATCCCCCTCAGTACTGTTATATTTTGAATCGTAAATATATTTGACTGCTGCAAGAGTTCCTGAACCACCTAAAGCAGCGATACCACCCCAACAACTTTGCAGATCAAATTTGGTATTAAAAAGAGCATTAGCAAAATAGCCAATGCTCCAAAATATGAATAACAAGAAAAACATGCATGCAAATATCTCTATTAGGTGAGATTTTATTTTATCTAACATTGTTCTTAATATACCCCCAATCCATCAAGCCTCTTATGTGCTGATTTTGTTGATTCTTCCACAACTACAAGCCTTTTATCAATTCCCTTTTGGTCTTGATCTAACCGAAAAAGCATATCTTTCATTTCGGTAATTGCTTCTTTTAGTGCTGTTATTGCAGTTTGTAAAGGCTTAACAATTAAAAATTTAACTAGCCCTGCTGTAAAGCCGATGATTGTAATGAGCTGTACCGTATTGCTAAGATTTAATTCCAATACCCCACCCCCAAATTAAAATTTAATCTCATAACAAAGGCTACCTGCTACGGTAGCCGCGAGATCTCCACTATCAAATTTTTCATCTGCCCATTTTTCTTTTGAGTAGGCAACGCCTCCTACGATCAAGACCCTCTCTAATGGTGTTAAACGAGTATATCGCTTAAGCTGATCATTGATGATGTACCCCAAACCTAAATGAGCCCATTTGTCCATTGGCATAGAGTCCTCGATCCGGTGTACTACATTTTGAGCACTACATACGGATACTGACAAAGTAATAAGCAAGCATACTATAAATATTCTCATACGTTTTCCTCCCATAAAAAATAGACGCCTATG
>NZ_FOTS01000055.1 GCF_900114615.1 Pelosinus propionicus DSM 13327
GGGCTTCCGACGTTTTCTTATGAGAGGCAGCGTCAAGGTGCAAACCGAGTTTCTATTGCTGTGCATGGGGTATAACCTAAACAAACTCCACAACAAAATTCAAAGTGGTCGCTGTGGAACTTACTTGCATATTCCCAAAGCAGCCTGACAAATACAAATAGACTTTTTTATTGGGGAAGAGGCTTCCTCTGTTTGCTATGGGCATAAACGGAAGAAGAGCTTCTTTGTTTATTCTTTTTCGCCTGGATTTTATCTGCTCAAGAAAGGAAGGCTGCCACAAAATGCTTTTTTTCAAAAAGCATTTTGCGACAGCCTCCTTTTTATCTCTATTTTTTACAACTAATCTAATAAATATGCAAATCGTTTCACAAAATCATCTGGGTCTACATTAATTGTCAATGCCATTTTCTTTAAATCTGCTTGAGAGTATAAATCATCTTTTTCCAAGCGAATCATGTATTCTCGAGCTATTCGGTATTGAACGGACTGTACATTTACCATACGAACCTGAGTTTTCTTTGTTCTCATATCCAATATTCCTTCAAAAGGAATCGGCACAATTTCATTATTTTGAATGGTAATCAGAGCATCTGTCCCATTATTCTTCAAGAACTCAAAAGCAGCAAATCCCAAATCACGTGTATACTCAATGTCAAATGCATTAGGAGAAGCACAGCGCAATTCATAGCCGATTTCCTTACCAACAATGGTCATTTTCAGCCCTAAATCAGCAAGATTTTTCACAACAGCCTGCTTTAGCAGTTCAGGAAAATTTAACTCTGTATAGCGAATATGTCCATGTTCATCAAAACATGTACAATCCAGCTCCTTTAAATCTTCCACTGCTATTTTTTCCACTAATCCTTCAGCAATAACAGCCACACCATAATTGCGTTTCCCTGCTAATCTTTTAATAATCGAGCCAACTAAAATATCAACCAGCATCTGCAATCGTATGGTCTTATCCCCAAATTCTTCAGGAATAATCGTCAGTGTAGCACCTGAGCTCTTCCCAATACCCAAAGACAGATGCCCAGCAGTACGCCCCATAGCGATGGCAAAATACCAGCGATTTGTAGTTTTTGCATCTTCCATTAAATTTGTAACCAGTTGACTACCTAACGCCCGAGCTGTTTCAAAACCAAATGTAGGAATCCCCTCTGGCAGTGGCAAATCGTTATCAATTGTTTTAGGTACATGCACTACCAATAGATCAATCCCAAGCACTCTCCTTGCATATTCTGATACCTTACAAGCTGAATAAGCAGTATCATCTCCTCCAATGGTCACTAAATGAGTGACGCCCATTTCAATTAAAGTATTTACTACGTTTCGCAAATGAGCTTCACTTTTAGTTGGATTGGTTCTGGCTGTTCCCAATATGCTGCCACCATCAAGGTGTATCCGACTAACCATATCAATCGTTAAGGAAACTACATTCTTCTCTCCATTACATAAATGAGAATACCCTTCATAGATTCCCATTACGTTCCATCCATTTTTTATGGCTTCGATAGTGACTGCACTAATTACACTATTCATACCAGGTGCCGGACCACCACCACATAAAATAGCGATCGTTTTCTTTGTCTCTAACATATTGCACTATCCCTCCGTAAATTCATAATATATTTTTACCTTTAGAACTTTATGTCTAGATTAAGTAAAGTATTCATCCTATTCATTCCTTCATAGGACTCCTCCTATCTTTACAAAATTCAATGTATTTTTTTAATTTTCTTACTATTTAACTTTCTACATCTGTAATAAAATTCCTTTTCAAGGGATAAAACAATTTGAAGTGCGATCCCGAAGATTCATACACTATATTTCTACAATAAAAAAAGATTTGGCATAAGCCAAATCTATCGGATCACAAACAATATTTCATTTTTTCTTTACAATATGAAATAATCTTATGCAGTTCATAAAAATAGAAAAACAAAGCTTTAAGCTAAGTTTTTCTTATAAGATTTCAATCATTGTTTTTATCACCATAACCAGTCAATCCTTGGACTTCTTTGCCGAATCCCGCAAGACCTTTATACATATCTTGTATGTCACTGTCATCTCCACGATTATCCAAGTATCTCTCCAATTTGCGTTTAACACGTTGAAGAGCATTATCAATTGACTTTACATGACGATCCAATTCTACAGCTATTTCCTGATAGGACTTCCCATCAAGATAAGCCATAAGTACTTTCCACTCTAGATCGCTTAAGATCTCTCCCATCTTCTCCTCAATATCAATAAATTCTTCTCTACTAATGACCAATTCCTCAGGATCTGATATTTTAGAACCTGATAATACATCTAACAACGTTCTATCTGAATCTTCATCGTAAATCGGTTTATTTAAAGATACATATGAATTCAAAGGTATATGCTTTTGTCTTGTAGCTGTTTTAATCGCCGTAATGATCTGGCGTGTCACACAGAGTTCAGCAAAAGCGCGAAAAGAAGAAAGCTTATCAGTTCGAAAATCACGAATAGCCTTATATAATCCAATCATTCCTTCTTGGATTATATCTTCGCGGTCAGCACCAATCAAAAAATATGATCTGGCTTTCGCCCGAACGAAATTGCGATACTTGTTAATCAAGTAGTCGAGTGCGATTGTATTATCACTTTCTTTTGCATCAAGCACAATTTCTTCGTCACTCATATTTTCAAATGAGCCATACAAATCGCATTGAGTATTAAAACGCATCGCATCGCCCCCACTTTCAAATTGCTACACATTCACAAAAAGAAAATGCACTAAAGGATTAGTGCTCTAAGTTATGTGTACATGCCACTTCAAAGCAAATTATACCTCACTGCTCTCTATTTCGTCAAGCTTAAACTTGTCCAACTACACCCGTTTACGCAGTTCATGTAAACGTTGAACCACATCACTATTTAAGCGATTCTCTAATTCATGCCGCCTGTAGGTAAGCTGGGACTCACTAAAGCCCTCTTTGATCAGCTTATTCACTTTCTTCACATCTTGTAAAAGTTCCCTGGCAGAAATGCGATATGCTCCTGCTCCTAATATAACCATTTGTTCCACCCAATCAGAGGTAACTACATATACCAGCTTTCGCTGCCGTACCATATCATACGCCATTCTTTCAATATAACTGTCAGCAGTTTCGCCCTCTTGTGTATAAATGACGGATACGGGTCCAACTAGATCCTCAAATACTGTAGCGCCGCTTACTGCATTTGCATCAAAAATAATTGTAACAGTCAGATCTTGAAAAGCACCATAACTGGCCATCATATCAATTAATTTATCCCTTGCATCTTCCAAATTATCTTTGTGGGCACTCAATTCCGGCCAAGCATGAATTACATTATACCCATCAACCAATAGAATGTTTTTCATAAATATCTCCCATTGCCTCTGCCTACACTGCATTCTAAATCTATATATTCTTCCATAAGGTTATTTTGTTTTTTGCTTCTTATCCGTCGCGTCTGCCGTAGGAGGAATTTTCTTACCTACCTTGACTATCGTATCCTCTCCCATGTATATATCTTTTGACAATACTTCTTTGGAAATCTGCCGCCCTCTTGACCATACAACCCTGAGAGTTGTTAATGCATAACCCGGTCTTCCTTCTTGCTCTACTAGTGTTTCCCCCAAATATAAATCATCATCGTCTTTCTTGACAATGGTCGGGGGAATTGCTTTCTGATTCTCATGTTGGATTTCTACCTTTTCCGTTAAAGGGTGCGGCCCCAAAATTCCAACTACCAATTTATTATCCTCAACCTCAGCCAGAATCAGTATGGGCTCTTGCGTATTGTTCATAAACTGAAAATCCAATGCACCATATGCCACTGTAGCATCCCGACCTAACGGCACATAACTGAGAGGCTTCGAATGGTTGGATCTTTCAATAATTTTTAAATTTGCCAAAAGAACAGCATTATACAACGTAGAAGAAACTTGGCATATTCCTCCGCCAATGCCTGGAACAAATTCACCATCAACAATTTCCAACGCTTCTTTAAATCCATATTCTTTTTCCCGTGGTCCTACTATTTCATTAAAAGAAAAGATCTTTCCAGGGTAAATGATGGTTCCATTGGTGTTCAAAGCAGCTAATTTTATATTGTCTGTACGGTTCATATCTCCACTATTAAACGTTGTCGTATAACTGCTCAAAAATTCCTTCATACCAGCATTTGTGATATCTTCCATCGTAACTTTGGGCTGAATTATTTTGACTGGTAAAGTTATTTCTGCACGATTTGATGTTTTGAATGCATCTAAAATCATTGGGCGCAAAGCCTCACGATCCAAAGAATATCCTAATTCATGAGGAACAATTGTCCCGGTCCACAAATTAATAACCGCATTACGAGGCGGACGATCAATCGTACTTCTCCATTGTTCGATTAGCCCCTCTAGCTTGCTTTCATTATACTTGATTGCCAGAAGAACAGGATAACTCTTCTCCCAGCCAATTCTAATGTTTTGCATTCTTTCCCACCAAGATCCACGTCGTCCATAATTCCAAACTTGATCCAATGTAGCATCCGCATCAATGCCTAATTCAATCATTTCAGCATCTACCTTTGATGTTATATCACCATACTGCACTACAATTGACTTAGCATGATATTGACTTTGCCATGATGACAATAATTGAACTACCTCGTCCCGACTATATCCTCCAATATCCACGCCTTCTAGTATTACACCTTTATATACCTTAGGATACCAAGAAAAAAGGATAATAACTACGACTAAAATACCCAGCGCGGTCATTCCTAACCACGTTTTCTTCACTTATTTTTCATCTCCCGCTGTCTGACAACCTCATATAAAAGTAAGGAACAGGCAACGGAGGCGTTTAAAGAACTAATCTTACCAAGCATCGGGATCCGAACTACAAAATCACAATGTTCTTTGGTCAAACGTCCCATCCCTTTGCCCTCATTGCCTACCACTACAACAATGGGTCCCGTCAAATCTGCTTCATAGTAATTCTTTTCTCCGTCCATATCGGCTCCAACGATCCACATCCCTGTTTTTTTTAACTCTTCAAGCGTTTGCGAAACATTGCCAATTCTTGCTACTGGTACATATTCTACTGCACCAGCTGAGGTTTTAGCTACCGTACTTGATAAAGAGCAACTGCGCCTTTTGGGCATCAGCACGCCATGTACCCCTGCTGCATCCGATGTACGTAAAATAGCCCCTACATTATGAGGGTCTTCTAACTCATCCAAAAGAACAAGAAAAGGAGTTTGGTCAGGTGACGTGGCTTTGGCTAAGATATCATCCAATTCAGCATAAGCTACAGGCGGTATGCTAGCTACGATACCCTGATGCTTTTGTCCATTTGTCATCCCGTCCATTTTGCTCATTTCTACCTCTTGTATAACAAGCCGCTTTTCACGAGCTAAGGCAATTACTTCGCGAATTGATCCTTGCCGCTCTCCTTTTGCCACAAATATTTTATTAATCGGACGACCACTTTTCAATGCCTCCATCACACTGTTACGTCCCATAATAAACTCTTCTGATTCGGCCATTATGTATCCCCTTTCATTTATCATTTAACGACATCTATTTTTCCCTTTTTTCTGTTTCGGTATGTGTATGAGCATTTTCTTATATTTAAAATTACACCATGACAATAGAAAATCCTGCCTAGTAGTCCGCCAAGACTAAAGCTATGGAATGAATTGCGCGAGATTTTTTGTCCAACAAGGCGGAGGAGCCGCGCATATCGGATATATGTAAGGTAACGACAACGAAGCTGGGCGAAAAATCTCACGACAAGAGCACCATGGATTTAACTTGGCGGACTACTAGACAGTTATATGGCAATGTGACAATCAAATATATGATGACTGAAAATTATATACAAGTGCTTAAAAACAGAAACCACAAAGACAAAAAACACAAGTCAGAGTGACTGGCTTTGTGTACCGCGGCAACGGTATTGTATCTTTGTGGTTCATTTCATCTTTACAATTATTTTTTAGAATTACCTTGTATAGCTGCTAAACGACCACAAGTTAGCTCACCCTCACCACAATAATTGCTAGTTATACAAGTTGGTCCGGCTTTTTTAAACAGCAGAGGAGCAATTTTCTTTACTTCCTTGAGCATGATTTCTGCTAAACTCCTAATTTCCCATTGTGCTCTTGCACAGCAGCGCAATTCAAAAAAATGCAATAAGGTTCTAGCGTTCATCGTTACTACAATTTTAGTTTCTGCAGCATTTGCCAAACAATATCTGGCATCTTCCTTGTGAACTCCTAATTCTACCAATTCATTATATGTATTTTGAATCGATTCCATCAATTCTTCAAACTTTGTTCTAGCAAGTTCATTCGCTGCTATTGCAGGAGGCATAATATATTCGAAATCATGTTCACTAACATAACGCTGAGATTGCTGTGAGTAAGAAGCAATACGATGGCGAACCAATTGATGAGTTAATACCCGGGACACGCCTTCAATTGCAAAGGTAAAACTTACATGTTCTAATGTCGACAGATGCTCCATTTCGACAATCTTATTTACTAACTTTTCCACCTGGGTATTCGACATGTTTTCTACTAATTCTTCTGCCCCAACTGGCGAATAGCAAAGTCTTGCTGACATTGCTACCATTCGTTCTGGTTCAGGAGTATGCGATATTAATTTTACTTTCATTTCTTTTCCCCACTCTTCTTGGCATCCTTTGTCATTTCCCGGGCAATAATAGCAAATGCTTTTTCCACAAGTTCTGACAAGCGCTCGTAATTTTTCCCTAAATATAAATAACCTAACAACGCCTCAAAACCCGTACTATTTCGGTATTCGGCAACAGTAGCACTCTTCGGGACTGTTGATTTGGCATTCCGTCCTCGTTTGACTATACTCATTTCCTGCTCAGTGAGCTGACCTTCCAAAGACTGATACGCAATTGCCTGCATGGTAGCTGACACAATTTTGGAGTCGAGGGTATGCATCACCCGCACTTTATTTTGCTCGTAAGCTAATAGTGTTGTACGTATATAGAGTGTAAAATACGCATCACCAACATAAGCAAGCACCAAAGGGTGCAGGCGCTCCACAGGCAAATCTTTATATTTTATAGGTGGAGGTCCTTCTCCCTCGTTTTCTTGAAAAACATTACTGAGCAAGTATTGGAACTGATCAAATTTCATCGTTTTTTCCACCTAACGCCTTGAGGAGAATCTTCTAAAATAATTCCCACTGCCCCTAGGCTATCACGAACTTTATCGGCTGTCGCCCAATCCTTATTCTGCCTAGCATGTTGCCGAATCTCAATGATAATATCCATTAATTGCTCTACCAGCTCTTGACTGTCATCCACTTTACCAGTTTGCTCCTGCACAAATATTCCTATAATATTTGCCATCATAAAATAAGTTTCACGAAGGGCAGTATAGCCTTTAGTAGTGTGCTGAACTTTTCCAGCAATCACGCCATTATAATATACATTAATTTCCTTAGCTAAACCAAATATTACACTAATGGCTAGCGCCGTATTAAAATCATCATCCATAGCTTTACAGAAATCTTCTTCTGCCTGCTTTGCCACTTTTACCAATTCATTAGCTTTATTTTCATTCACAGCATCTGGCAGTTTTTCCAATTGCAGTACGTTCTCCACAGCAGTACGCAATCTCTCTAAACTACGCTGTGCTTCTGATAAACGCTCATCACTAAAATCAAGAGGACTGCGATAATGTGTGGACAAAACAAAAAAGCGCAATACTTCTGGAGAGTAATGGTCTAAAATATCCTTTACCAAAAAGAAATTTCCTAACGACTTACTCATTTTTTCTTCATTTACGGTAATAAACCCATTATGAAGCCAATAACGCACGAAAGGCTGACCTTCTTCTACAAAAGCTTCTGATTGAGCAATTTCATTTTCATGATGTGGAAAAATCAGATCACTGCCACCGCCATGAAAATCAAAACTATTTCCCAAATATTTTAGAGACATTGCCGTACATTCGATATGCCAGCCTGGCCGCCCTTTTCCCCAGGGACTCTCCCAGGCTGGCTCACCAGGCTTAGCACTTTTCCATAATGCAAAGTCCATAGGATGGTGTTTGCGCTCATCTACATCCACTCTGGCTCCAGCTTTCATATCTTCAATATCTCGGCCGCTCAATTTTCCATAGTCATCAAATTTTTCCACACTGTAATATACATCGCCATCAACAATATAAGCGTAGCCTTTTGCTACTAAACCTTCAACAATTTTAATGATTTCTGTCATGTGATCAGAGACTGTTGGATAGATATCAGCCCGACGGATGTTTAATTTATCCATTACTTCGAAATAAGATGCTATATAACGGTTGGCAATTACATCCCAAGTCACGCCTTCTGTATTGGCAGCTTTAATAATCTTATCATCAACATCTGTAAAATTTTGCACGTGAAAGACTTCGTATCTACAGTGCTCAAGATAACGCTTAATGACATCCCAAGTAATGAAAGGTCTGGCATTCCCAATATGTGGATGATTATAAGGCGTTACCCCACAGACATACATTTTAACTTTGCCTGCCTCATGCGGTACAAATTCTTCTTTTTGCCTAGTCATCGTATTATATACTTTTAATGCCATTTTTCTTTAACTCCTCTTCTAACAGATTAATTCGCTCTTCCAATTTAAACATATGATGCTGCAAACACTGCATCATTTCCTGCACTGGATCCGGTAAATCATCATGCTGTAAATCAATAACTTCAATTCCATTTACCTTTTTACCATTATGCCACACAATTTGCCCTGGAATACCTACCACGGTGGAATTAGGAGGTACGGTCTTTAAAACAACAGAGCCAGCACCAATTTTAGAATTATCTCCAACTGTAAATGATCCTAATACTTTTGCACCGCTGGCAACTACCACATTATTACCAATTGTAGGATGGCGTTTGCCTTTTTCTTTCCCCGTGCCCCCCAAGGTTACTCCCTGGTACAATGTTACATTCTCCCCTAATTCAGCCGTTTCTCCAATAACAATACCTGTACCATGATCGATAAATAATCCTTCTCCAATTGTAGCACCGGGGTGTATTTCAATTCCGGTTATAAATCGCGCTATATTAGAGATCATACGTGGAAAAACAACCCACCCCCGCTTATAAAAATAATGTCCAATGCGATGCAGCCAAATAGCATGAAGCCCAGGATAGCATAGCAATACCTCCCACACTGTTCTTGCAGCTGGATCACGTTCAAATATTACCCTAATATCCTTTTGTAACCGTGCAAACATAGGATGTTCCCCCCTCTTAATTATAAACGGCTTGGCAATAGCTTTTAACTCCACCAATCTTCATCCTGCTTCTCAACGACTTAGCCCTCTTGACTAACACTTAAATAGTGTATATATGCGTTTTTTTCATCGGATTAAAGATCAACAAAAAAAGACCACCATCTCGTACAGAGACAGTGGTCCGTGGTTCCACTCTGCTTAGGTATTACTATTAATACCTCTTAGACGCACAATAACGGTTGCTACCGAATTGACCTACTATACATTCAGCCAACTTGTTCATGGGTGCATTTTGGGCGTATCTTTCCTAGTATCGCTCTCAGCCGGTGGCGTTACTTCTCTGGAAGGTAGACTTACACTTACTTTTCCCAATCATTACATTTTCTTATATATGTATGCAGCATTACTTGATTTGGTAACCTTCAAAATAACAACCACTCAAATTTATGCTTACTTCTTATTATGAAATTATACTAAGAGAGGATAGGTGTGTCAATTAGATTTTAGCTAATGTACTCGTTATTCTGTTCAATACTTTTTCTCTGCCAATTAAAGCAATAATTTTATCTAAATCCGGACCATGCATTTTACCTGTTACTACAACCCGCAAAGGCATAAAGACCTTTTTACCACCTAATTTTAATTCTTTTGTGATACTTTTTAAAAGCGCCTTAACACTAGGAGCATCTACAACCTCTAGCCCTTGTAATTTCTCACAAAAACTCTTTATAACCCCTGGAACATCTTCATCTCGTAAAACTTCAGCAGCTTCCTCATTTTCAAATTCAATATTTTCCGTAAAGAAAAGATCTATATGGTTCACGATTTCTGCCGCATAACTAATGTATTCTTGCAATAAAGCAACTACTTGCGTCAGCCATTCTCTATTTTCGGCAGATAACTCTTCACCAATGTAACCAGCTTCTCTCAGATGAGGCAGCGCAAGTTCTGTAACCTCTTCTGGACTGGCTTTCTTAATATATTGGGCGCTAATATAATTTAATTTATCAACATCGAAAACAGCAGGATTCTTGGCAACCCGCTCCATAGAAAATTCCTCAATTAATTCTTCTAATGAGAAAAATTCTTTTTCTCCACCTGGTGACCAACCAAGCAGTGCCAAAAAGTTTACAATAGCCTCTGGCAGATACCCCAAATTACGATATTTCTCCACAGAAGTCGCACCATGGCGTTTACTCATTTTCGTGCGATCCGATCCTAAAATGAGTGAAATATGGCCAAAGGTTGGTGGTGTAAGACCAAGGGCTTCGTATAACACAATTTGCCTAGGTGTATTTGATAAATGTTCCTCTCCACGGATTACATGGGTAATTTTCATTAATGCATCATCAATTACCACGGCATAATTATATACAGGTATACCATCTGATTTCACAATCACAAAGTCCCCTACTCCATTTGAATCAAAAGTCACTGTATCACGTACCATATCCTTAAAGATAATCTGCTTATTTTCTTGTACATGAAAACGTACTGTAGGCTTACGGCCTTGGGCTACTAAATCAGCTTTTTCTTCTGGTGTAAGATGCAGACATTTACCGCCATAATGAGGAGTTTCACCCTTTTCTGATTGTAGTTGTCGTTCCTCGTCTAACTCTGCTTCACTGCAATAGCAGTAATATGCCTTGCCTTCATTCAGTAATTGTTCTGTATAAATGCGATATGTATCCAAACGTTCAGTTTGGCGATAAGGCCCATATGGTCCGCCTACATCAGTACCTTCATCCCAGGTAATTCCCAGCCATTGCAATGCTTCTTTAATATTTTCCTCTGATTCTTTTGTAGAACGTTCTAAATCCGTATCTTCAATCCGCATAATAAATTTGCCATTATACCTTTTTGCCAATAACCAATTAAACAATGCCGAACGAGCTCCTCCAATATGAAAAGGGCCTGTTGGACTTGGCGCAAATCGCACTCGAATATCCTGCTGTAACATGCAAATTCCCTCCAAAACGTCTTTCTGCTAGCCATTATGTATATATAGTTAGTTCCATATAATTCTAGCAGATTCTCAATATTTATGCAAAAAAAGCTTTTGGCACTTGTGGTTTTATTTCCTCAAGTGCCAATGATGTCATTACTCTACTTTTATCATAAATAATCCATCTACTAAGTCTGGTGCTATGAATGTCGTCTTTGCACTATGAAATGCCGATACTGGCTTAGCACCATCAGCTAAAATAGCCAACCGCCAGATAATCTGGTTGTTATACCAAAGTTCACCGCATGTAGTGCCATCTTCTTGTCGTACAACATTTATATTCACCATGTAATCTGCAGCCAATGCTGCACTTGGCCATACTAATACTGCTATCATAAATAACACACATATTCTTCTGCGCATGTATACTCCTCCTAGATGTATCAATACCCTCTCTAAAAGCGACTACTTAAGTCTAGCAGGCAAAAGACGAGGTAATGCTAACCATGAATGAATGATTTAATCAATAGGTTAAGGCATTAGTAACTCTAATTCTTCGTCATACTATAATGACACGTTTCAGAGAGACTATTAACAGAATGCTACATAAAATCCAGATTATTTATAATATGTATCAATTCATAAATTTTATACAAATCCCCCCTTATTTCTACTTTATTTTTGCAAAAATACAGGAGATTATAAATGAATCGTGAATTATTTATAATAGATAAACTTTTGCATTTTAAACATTAATAGGAGGTAATAACATGAAAACTTATGTCAGATGTAAAGCCTGCGGATTCATTATGGACGAAAACCATGTAGAAGACCTATGTCCTGCTTGTGGTTTACCAAAAACAGTCTTTGAACCGTACACGAAGAAAATTTCTCCTCGTCGCACATTTATTATTGATCAGCATCTTCATCCTATCAGTGTGCATTTTCCTCAAGTCTTTATTGCCGTCATCTTTTTCATGCTAAGTCTTTCCTTCTGGGTGGAAGATCCGCTGCGGGGAGAATTTCTTATCGCGGCTAAACTTTCCATCATTGCTTTTCCTTTCTCTGTATTGCTAGGCTTTATTACAGGCCTAATCGATGGTAAAATTCGATTTAAAAAGTTAAAAACACCGCTTCTCGTCCGCAAAGCAATTGTCGGAGCAGTCCTCCAACTCTTATCTATTGTGATACTAGTTTTATATCTTGCTAATGGCTTTACTACAAGCAGCATGTTACTTATTATTGTATTGAGCATTGTATCTACCATTTGTGGCATTTACCTCGGCAGAGCAGGCTCTACTATGTTTAATTCCATGATGCCGGGATAAATAACAATGCATAAATAAGCAAACATAACGAACTGCGAAGGCTGCAAAGAATAAAAAAATAGACTCCTTTAGAGGTTAATTAGATCTTTACCTAGCTTTATACATTTTAGATATCAATACAACTTATACAGTCTTCACCTAAAAGAATGAAAACTGCCAGCCCGTTTATCAGGCTGGCAGTTTTTTGTTTATTCGACTTGCAGGATCGATGCCACGGCATAGGCAGCAATGCCCTCTCCCTTACCTGCAAATCCTAGTCCTTCGGTTGTAGTTGCCTTTACATTGACCTGCCCGATCTTAAGTCCAAGAGCAGCAGCAATATTACAATTCATTTCAGGGATGTACATTGCCACTTTCGGTCTTTGGGCTACAATCGTTGCATCCAAATTATGTACGAGATAACCATGCTCAGCAATAATTTCTCCTACCCTCTTTAGCAGGAAGAGACTAGATACTCCCTTATATTGTATATCCGTATCAGGAAAATGCCTCCCAATATCACCTAATGCTGCGGCACCTAAAAGAGCATCTTTAATTGCATGCAGCAATACATCTGCATCAGAATGCCCATCTAGCCCTAATTCATAAGGTATCTCTACACCACCTAGTATTAGTTTGCGGTTCTTCACCAATTTGTGAACATCATATCCCATACCAACACGCATCATTTCGTTATTGTCACAACCTTTACTTTCTACCATACTCTTTCGTTCCTTTAGTAATGCCTCAGCTATTGTTAAATCCTCCGGAGTAGTAACTTTTAGATTATCATAACAACCGCATACAATCTTAACCCTTACGCCTAATCTCTCAACAAGAGAAGCATCATCTGTACCGACAAATTGATCTTTCTCTGCTTGCTCATATGCTTTACGTAATAAATGAGCATCAAACCCCTGCGGTGTTTGTACCGACCAAAGCTTGCGACGCTCTAGAGTATCCGTAACCCATCCATCTTCATCTACTGTTTTAATTGTATTTTTTACAGCTACAGCAACTATAGCAGCCTTATGAACGACAGAAGCTTTAATAACATTAGTAATACATTCTTCTGTTATAAGAGGTCTAGCACCATCATGCACTAGAATTGTTTTTGTTGTGCTAGGAACTACTTTAATCGCATTTGCAATAGAATGTTGCCGTTCACTACCACCTGCTACAACTTTCCAAGGTTTAATCCCTGTCAAATTACATAGCATCGTCTGCACCTGAACCACTTCATCAGAAGCAACAACAACGACTAAATTATCCACCTCGGAACAGGCTGAAAAAGTTAGCACACTATGTAATAGTACGGGCATATCAACGAGCGGCAGAAATACTTTATTGCCTCCCCTCATCATCCTTTTTCCCTGCCCAGCAGCTGGTATAATCACTGTAACCACTATATTATCCTGCCTTTCCCATAAATACATCATCACTTATTATATCTTATTGTTCGATTATTGTTACCAAATAACCTCTTTTAAAGCAATAAATTACTTCTCCTTATTCTATTAAAAAATCTCGATCTTGCCAAGTCATAATAATTACATTAGCCTATCGATAAAGGAAATACCAAGTATTTTTAAAATCATTATACATTCTTATCTTACAAAAAAATGTCTTCGAAACTGTTTATCAACAGATCTCGAAGACATTTTCCGTTATTATACATGATTGCTTTAAGCGCCTTTTTCAATGCCTTTAGGCTTTGCAAAAATCATTCGTCCAGCAGCTGTTTGCAATACAGATGTCACTAGTACTCCAATGGTATCACCCATATGTTTCTTACCACTATCAACGACAATCATTGTACCATCATCAAGATAGCCAACCCCTTGCCCAAGTTCTTTGCCATCTTTTACAACATGTACAACCATTTCTTCTCCCGGCAATACTACCGGCTTCACCGAATTAGATAATTCATTAATATTCAAAACAGTTACACCCTGCAATTCAGCAACTTTATTTAAATTGTAATCATTCGTAACCAGCTTACCTTTCATCAATTGAGCCAACTTAACAAGTTTTGCATCTACTTCTGTAGTATCTTCAAAATCTTGTTCACTAATTTCCACATGCAACCCCAGCTCTTTTTGCATACGATTTAGAATATCTAAACCCCTACGTCCGCGATTGCGCTTCAGCGAATCAGAAGAATCCGATATATGCTGTAATTCCTCTAACACAAACATGGGAACTACAAGAGTACCTTCGACAAAACCACTTTTACAAATATCAGCAATACGACCATCAATAATGACACTGGTATCTAGAATTTTATAGCTTGGCTTCGTAATAATTTTTTCTTTCTGCCGTTCTTTGGTCTTCCAAGGGAGGACTGCCACTAGCCCAATCATTTCTTCTCGTTTATGAATAGCAATATTTACTCCCAGATATCCCAAAATAATACTAATAATTCCAGGAACATAGCTACCAATAAGCGGAATATGCATAAATGCAGAACCAATCAAATTCGAGATGATCAAACCAACAGCCAGTCCAATAGAACCGGCAATGACATCAGATACTGGCATTTTATTAAGTCTAGCTTCTACCCAATAGGTAAACTGCCACAAATATTTAATAAAAAAGGGTGCCAATATATAACCAATAATCCCACCTGCTACTCCACCAAAAGCAGCTACGAAGATGGTGACGATTGTATCATCACTGGTAATAAATCCTACTTTTAAAAACTCACCACTCACCATAGATGATAAAAAGGAACTGGTGCCTAGCCATTTTGCTGTCATCAAACCTGAAACAGCTGCTAATAACGTAATGACAAATCGCAAAATTTTGTCCAACAAACTTACACCTCCCTTACTATTTATTTATTATATAAGACTTTCTCCATTCCCACAAGTCTAGCATTGCAACTAAGACCTTCTGGAAACATTATCTATTATATCCTAACATTAACAAAAAAATACGTCAGCTACCTGGCGTATTTTCCTGCATCAACTCATCTATCCATTCTTCTATGCTTCCTAAATCCTTACCACAAGCTAATACCAATTCACTTACCATTATTTTTCTAGCAGTTTCTAGCAACCTTCGTTCACCTGCCGAAAGTTTTTTTGCATTGTCCTGAAGAATAAGATTCCGCACTACTTCAGCCACTTCATAGATGCTACCAGTTTTTATCTTTGTTAAATTTAAGTTAAATCTTTTATTCCAACTAGCCGTTTCTTGTACCGAAGTAGCTCTTAATATATCTACCACTTTGCTAATTCCGACTTCGTCAATTACTTCTCTAAGTCCAATATTTTCTACATTCTTCATAGGAATCATCACTCTCATGCCACCGTAAGGCATAGTGAGAATATAATAATCTTGCAGCTGCCCAAACACTTCATGCTTTTCAATTGCTTCAATGACACCTGCACCATGCATGGGATATACTACTTTGTCCCCTATAGCTAACATAGCATCAACTCCTATGTAAGCTAGTATATCACAAACAAAAGATATTGTCAAAATTGTATATTTTAGCATAGCATATTAATTATTGTCAAATAAAATTTTGACCTCATAATCGATTTATTGAAGTTTACATCCCAATACCTTCGATTATATCCTTACTTTTGGCCATTAAGAATATTTTGAAAATATTTATTATGTAATAATCACAAAATCATCTTCTTAAATTTCAAAATTCATGCCTGTACAAATATTGACAATCATAGAGTGAAGTTTATATAATAAACATCAAAGTGAGGTGTTTATTTAATGGATGAAAAATGCTCTGATTTTCAAACCGCTGTAGATGACTATTTAATCCGTCATCGCAGTATTCTTGATATTATGACAAAATACCAAGAAGCAAGTGCCCGAGTAAATCGTGCATTTGCCAAAACAGTTACCGAATGCGGCTGTGTCGCCGTAAATGCCACTCGTCAACAAGCACCTGCTGATATCGAATATAGTGATTTGAAGCAATTTATGTCTTCTCATTTATCAGGTGAGCCTTGCGAGCAATGTAAAGAAGTACTCACAAAAGAACTCGGTCATAGTCTATTTTATCTAGCTGCACTTTGCAATTTATCTGGAATTAGCCTCAATGAAGTGATGCGCAGGGAATGCAATACCGTTACTACTTTAGGATTTTTTCATCTATCCTAATTGTCAGCTTACAAACACTTCCTTCGAAGATAAAACCTTTAATTTACAGTGAACACGACTATTATAGTCGTGTCTTTTTTATTACATAAAGGACTTACTATGAGGACATGATACAACTATAATGAGGTCATTTATTACAGATAATGAGGTGGTATCATGCATCTTTTTCCAACATTAGTTTTTCTATTTCTACTTTTTTCAACTTATTCTCCTTGCACCCAGGCATCTTCTTCTCCTGCTATTGATGAACTGGAATCAGGATATAATACAATATTAGATGAAAATGATCAAATTATTCTGCAGTCAGGATTGGTTCTTCATATAGGTGACCAATACATTAGTGAGGACAATAAACTGTATGAAATTGTCACAATAGAAGGTTCATTAGCAAAAGCTCGTTATATAGAATCCGAACCCACTCTTTCGTTAGAAATGGAAATAATCACGGTGCAAGGTGCTGCTGATAGCAATCAGCCAATCATTGCCATTTATCATACCCATACCGATGAATCTTACATTCCCACTGATGGTAAGTCAACGACTCCTGGTGAAGGTAGTATTATGAAAGTCGGTGACCGTTTTAGCAACCGTCTCAAAGAACTTGGTTACCAACCCCTACATAGTAAAACGCTGCATGAGCCACATGATGCAAATGCTTATCAGCGATCTAGGCGTACCTTTATGAAACTGCTCGAACGCCAGCCTGCTGCCCTATTTGATCTTCACCGTGACAGCGGACCTCTTACATCATATACGACAACCATCAATGGAGAAGATACCGCTAGGATTTTATTAGTTGTGGGGCGACAAAATCAAAATCAGGCCACGACCCTTCAATATGCAAAAAAAATTAAAGCAAATGCGGATAAAACGTACAAAGGATTAATACGTGGCATCTTTATGGCTCGTGGTAATTATAATCAAGATTTAAATCCTCGTTCTATGCTGTTAGAAATGGGAACCCAATATAATACAAGAGAAGCTGCGGAACGCAGTGCTGCTTTATTTGCTGATATCCTTCCATCCATTATTACTCCAAAGCCAATTCCTGCTTCTCCTGCACCAAATTCAGCAGATACGCCGCTATCTGGTGCTACTTCCTCAAACGATCAAAGCACAACTACAGGAACCTTTGCCGAAAATACCTCACCTACCGAAGAAGCAGGCATCACTCTCACTAATATTTTATCCATTATTGGAGTTGTACTACTTGGGATCATTGCATATCTCTATCTTAGTACCGGCAGTTGGAAAGAGGCAAGGAATAAATTATATAAATTCTATAAATACGAGTTTACTAACTTTCTTGGCCCGCAAAGAAAAAGGAAAGATTAATTATACACCTTGAGGAGTTGTCATTATGATACACAAACGTCGATTTGCGGTGTTAATCGGAATTGTACTATTTTCAAGTTTGCTCATCCTTAGCTTTTTGCATTTATTACCACTGAATCTCTTTTCGATTCAACAAAAACCAGAACCAGTACCTCAGCAAATCTATGATTATTATTTCATTTTAGATGAAGCGGATGGTCATAGCTTAATGTATGTACCTTTAGTGGTAAGCGTTGGTGATGAAATCTTGACAGAGGAAAACAAACTGTATGAAGTCGTAAAAATTGAAGAAAACCGAGCTTATGCTCGGTTTGTAAGAGATATAAATTTAGATAAGTATAAGAAAAAATAATAACTTGCTATCCAGTTTTGTCTTTACATATTACGGTCTAACAAGGCTTGCTCCCGCACACGTTTTAATCCGTCTTTTATTGTTTTTGCTCTCACTTCACCAATTCCTTCTACGTCATCTAATTCAACGATCGTAGCATTATAAATACAATGTAACGTCTTAAAGTGAGATACTACATTTTCCACAATGGACATTGGCAAACGAGGAATTCGCCTTAATACTCGAAACCCATGCGGCACCACAGGAACATCCAAGATATTCGGCGTAGCTCCATAGCCTAAAATACGGCAAATGGTATACGGCTCTAAACTTTCTTCTGGCAGTGCTGCCAATTGCTCTCGTACTTCTTGCTCTTGGCATCCATTAAAACAATAATCTTTAAGCAATAACTCCATATCATCCTGCTCTGCCATCAATTCTTCTAATTGCATGCTCACCAGACGACCTTCACTACCCAATTCAATAACATGGCGCTCGATTTCCATAGCGATACGACTCACCTGTTCTACTCGAATAATAATTTCGGCAACATCTAATAATGTTACAAAATCTTCAAACTCTAAAGCGCTTAAATTTGTCAAACTTCGAACCAGCACTTTACAATATTTCTCTAATGTTTGCAGTGCTTGATTAGCACGGCTTAAACTTACTGTAATGTCTTTTAGGGTATACCGTAAATCACCAAGATACATGGTAATTAAATTCCGTCTTTGTGATATAGCAATCACCAAACCTCCGGTTTGCCTAGCAACTCTTTCAGCAGTACGGTGTCTTGTACCGGTTTCTGTCGTAGGAATTCTTGAGTCTGGCACCAATTGGGCATTGGCATATATAATATGCTTTAGGTCAGAAGATAAAATTAAAGCTCCATCCATTTTTCCCAATTCATAAAAACCAGCAGGAGTATACTCACAATTTAGTGAAAATCCACCATCAACTACGTCCAATAGAGGCTGATTATTGCCTACCAATACCAAGACCCCCATCTTGGCCCTTAAAATATTCTCCAAGCCTTCTCGCAGCGGCGTGCCAGGAACTAATTTTTTAATTGTTTTTACAAATTTCGCATCCCATAATTTATCTTGTCGCTTTTTCGTCATAGAAACACCGCCTCCATTGCTTCAATTACATTACTAACTCCAACTATTTTCAATCCTGGCTGTCGTATTTTGAGTCCTGTTAAATTACCTGCTGGGATCACAAATCGTTTAAATCCCATGGTAGCTGCTTCACTAATTCGCACGTCTACTCTTGACACCATCCTCACTTCACCTGTGAGACCAACCTCTCCCATAACCACCGTATGAGCATCCAACGATATGTTACGAAAGCTGGATGCAACTGCAAGAATGACTGCCAAATCAGCAGCAGGTTCCGTTACTTTAATGCCACCAACAGCATTCACATACGCATCCTGATTGCTCAGCATCAATCCGACCCTCTTCTCTAACACTGCCATTAAAAGAATCAATCGATTATAATCAAAGCCAACTGCCATACGCCTAGGCATGCCAAAGCAAGTGGTGCTGACCAACGCTTGGATCTCAATCAGTAAGGGTCTAACACCTTCCATACAAGCTAATACGACAGATCCTGGAGCACTTTCTGGCCTTTCGGATAGCAATAGCCCTGAAGGGTTTTTGACTTCTATAAGGCCATCTTCCTCCATGGAAAAAATTCCACTCTCATGGGTTGAGCCAAAACGATTTTTAATCGCACGAAGTACACGGAAAGCGTAGGTTTTCTCTCCCTCAAAATACAATACAACATCTACCATATGTTCGAGAATACGGGGACCAGCAATATTTCCTTCCTTTGTTACATGACCAATAATAGCAATCGGAATACCACTTTCTTTTGCCAAGCGTAATAGTTTTCCTGTAGACTCTCTCACTTGCCCTACGCTTCCTGGAGCTGATGGAATCTCTGGGCTATACATCGTTTGAATCGAGTCAATAATCAACAATGCAGGGTTTAAGTGATTGGCAGATAGTGCGATTTCATCTAAATTTGTTTCTGTCATAATCAATAACTTATTACTTAATTTATTCAAACGCTCGGCCCGCATTTTTGTTTGAGCAGCTGATTCTTCGCCAGAAACATATAAGACACTGCCATAGGTCTGACTAACACTGCAAGCCACTTGCAGCAGCATTGTTGATTTTCCAATACCAGGATCACCGCCAATCAGTATAAGAGCCCCTGGCACAATTCCCCCGCCTAGTACACGATCAAATTCTCCTACCCCTGTTGAAAGTCTAGGCACCACAAAATTGTCCACTTCCGTAATTGGACGTGGTTTAGCACCATTGCCGGCGTTATTACTCTTCTTCCCATTTTGCCTGCTAAACGTTTCCTCTACCATACTATTCCACGACTCACAGCCTGGACAACGTCCTAACCACTTCGGTGAATCCGCACCGCACTCTTGACAGACAAAATGAATCTTAGCTTTAGACAATTATGCTTACCCCTTCCAATTTCCAACAATATCAAATATAAAACACAATAAGAGCATTTTATAACATGCACTATATCGTTGCTATTATAAAATGCTCTTCGTGCTATTTCTTCTATTTTCCTGCAATAACTTACAAGATCTGTTATTTTTTCATCAATTTTACTTTTCCATCAGCATCAACATCAATTAAAACTGTGTCGCCTTTGGTCACTTGATGACGAAGCATTAATTCTGCAATTTCATCTTCAACTAATTTTTGAATAGCCCTTCTTAGAGGTCTTGCACCATATGCGTAGTCTCGTCCCTCTTTTACTAATTCCGCCTTAGCCTTATCACTGCATTCTAAATAAAGTGTATTGTCCTCTAGACGCTTACCCACATCCTTTAACATAATATCCACAATACTAGTAAGCTCGCTATCACTCAGGCTGCTAAATACAATCATTTCATCCACTCGATTGATAAACTCAGGACGAAAGGTGCGTTTTACTTCCTCCATCACCCTGATCTTGGCATTTTCAGCTTCATTATTCATTTTATCATCCGCTAAGAACCCCAACATAGTGTTATCTCTACGCAAATGCTTTGCCCCTACGTTAGAAGTCATAATAATGACCGTATTCTTAAAATCTACCTTACGACCCTGGCTGTCAGTTAATCTGCCATCTTCTAAAACCTGCAATAAAATATTAAAAACATCATAATGAGCTTTTTCAATTTCATCTAATAAAATAACTGAATAAGGTTTACGTCTAACAGCATCTGTTAACTGCCCGCCCTCATCATATCCAACATAACCGGGAGGAGCTCCGATTAAGCGAGAAACAGTATGTTTTTCCATATACTCTGACATATCTAATCGAATCATAGAACTTTCATCATTAAACAAAGTAGCAGCTAAAGCCTTTGCTAACTCTGTTTTACCAACACCTGTTGGTCCTAAAAATATGAAAGAACCAATAGGACGCTTTGGATCTTTAAGACCTGCCCTAGCGCGACGTACTGCTC
Source organism: Pelosinus propionicus DSM 13327 (assembly GCF_900114615.1). GTDB lineage: Bacteria > Bacillota > Negativicutes > DSM-13327 > DSM-13327 > Pelosinus > Pelosinus propionicus. The sequence goes on from NZ_FOTS01000055.1 coordinate 21,804, forward strand.
TAGCCACAGACTTAACTGCATCCTCCTGACCAATCACTCTTTTATGAAGTTCCTCTTCCAAATTCAGCAGTCTTACCGCTTCTTCTTGGGCCAGTTTTTCAACGGGGATACCTGTCCAAACAGCTACTATATGAGCAATCTCTTCACCTGTAACTACAAGCTGTTCATTTCCCTGCTGCTTCCATTCCTTTTGCTTACTTTCCAGTTCATTTTTTAATCTTTTTTCTTCATCTCTAAGGTGCGCAGCTTGCTCATACTCTTGTGCCGCGATAGCAGCCTCTTTTTCTGTCTGCAATTGTTTTAATGTCTTTTCCAACTCTTTCACATTAGAAGGAGATGAAAACGTTTTAAGACGTACACGGGCTGCTGCCTCATCCATAAGATCAATTGCCTTATCCGGTAAGAATCGATCGGATATGTAGCGATGAGACAAAGTAACTGCCGCCTCAATTGCTTCATCTGTAATACTGATTCGATGAAAGGCTTCGTATTTATCTCGAACTCCTTGCAAAATAGTAATAGCATCTTCTACAGATGGCTCACTTACCGTTATTGGCTGAAAACGCCGTTCCAGTGCAGCATCTTTTTCAATGTATTTTTTATATTCATTAAGCGTCGTTGCGCCAATCACTTGTATTTCGCCCCGAGCTAAAGCAGGTTTTAAAATATTTGCGGCGTCAATCGCTCCTTCTGCAGCGCCTGCTCCAATTAGAGTATGCAACTCGTCAATGAACAAAATAACATTACCATCCTGACGAACTTCTTCTAAAACCTTTTTCAAGCGTTCTTCAAAATCACCACGATATTTCGATCCAGCTACTAACGATGCCATATTCAAAGAAATAATTCTCTTTACACCAAGTATATCAGGAACATTATTCTGCACAATACGCTGCGCCAGCCCTTCCGCAATCGCAGTCTTACCAACACCAGGCTCACCAATGAGTACAGGATTATTTTTTGTACGACGACTGAGAATTTGCAGTACACGTTCAATTTCAGTTCCTCGACCAATCACAGGATCAATCTTGCCTTCACGTGCTAACTTATTGAGATCACGACCAAATTCTTCTAACGTAGGCGTATTGGAGCTTACTTGTTTTCCTCCCTGCTGCTGCTGCTGCGCGCCTTGCCCAGATGCAGAGAAGCCGCTTAATAACTCTGATACTTTCTGACTTAATACTTGTACATCTACATCAAGCCCGTCTAATAGTTGAGCTGCTACACCTTCTCCTTCCTGAAGGAGGCCTAATAATAAATGTTCTGTGCCAACATAGTTATGCCCTAAATCAGCAGCGACATTAATTGCCAGTTCAATGCACCGCTTCGCACGAGGAGTATAGGAAATTTGAGAATTCGCAGCTTCGCCTCGCCCAACTAATTTTTCCACCTCCATCCGGACAGTTTCAATGCTAATATTTACTGACAGCAGTCCCTTGGCTGCTATTCCCTCACTTTCATGCAATAGACCTAATAATAAATGTTCTGTACCTATATAGTCATGTCCTAATCCGATAGCCTCTTGATGAGCAAAATGCAGTGCTTTTTGTGCTCTTTCAGTAAATCGTCCTAACATCTAAATTCCCCTCCTAGTTATTTGCTAATTTCTCTCGAATAATCTGCGCTCTTAATTTTTTACGTTCATTACCGCTTAATTCGGAGCAATCACTCATTTTTTGCAAGAAATTTGGTCTTGTAATTACCATAAGCTCATTAAAATTACAGCCAGAGCCTTCATTAATAATTCCTAACTCATATCCCATTCGTACATCACTCAATAAAGCCAATGCTTCCTGACCCGAGATGCTACGAGCGTACTTTAAAGTTCCATAAGCGCGCCATACGCGATCAACCAACATATCCGTAGTATCAGCATACAAACCGCCGCGGGCTGTACGCTCATGATCTACTACCTGCTTTACTACACTGTATAAATTATCAATGATCTCTTGTTCTGTAAAACCTAAAGTCAATTGATTGGAAATCTGAAAAATATTGCCAACAGCCTCTGTACCTTCGCCATACAGTCCTCTTACCGTTAAACCAAGCTGAATTACAGCATTCACAATACGATTGATTTGTCCAGTTAAAACCAATGCAGGTAGATGTACCATAACTGAAGCCCTGAGACCTGTACCTAAATTAGTAGGACAAGAAGTCAAATATCCAAGTTCTTCATTAAAAGCAAGAGCATGTTTATTTTCAATTATGTCATCTACCTGATTGGCACTTGTAAAAGCTTTCACTAAATTGAGTCCAGGCATTAAACATTGTATTCGCAAATGATCCTCTTCATTAACCATAATGCTTACCGTTGTATCTTGCTTTACAAGAATTGCTCTATTGCTTGCTTCTCGTGCATGATCAGGACTAATAATATGCTTTTCAACTAATACTAATCTTTCTAACAATGGCAGCTTCTCTAAATCAACAAACATGTAATCCGACTGCTCGTTATTATTTAAATCGCATAAAGAACTCTTTAACTGAGACACCACTTGAGACAGCTGCTCTCCGTTGGCCCTTTGAGGAAAGGGTATACCTTCCAAGTTACGTGCCAAACGAATGCGGCTGGCAAGTACAATATCACCATCCTGCGCACCACTACTCATCCAATGCACAAATGGCTGATCAAGCAAATTTTCCATTGACATTTGCTATTCCCCCTTGCCGCTTAACCCAATTTCTTTTTCTAAATTTTTAATTTCATCTCGCAATAGCACGGCCTTCTCATACTCTTCATTGATAACATATTGTTCCAACTGCTGACGTATCTTCTTAATTTGCTGCTTAATTTTAAGGGTACCGCCGTTACGCTTAGGTATTTTCCCCGTATGAGAGCTAGAGCCATGAATACGTTTTAACAAAGGCTCAAATTGCCCACCAAAAACAGTATAGCAAGCACTGCAGCCAACTTTTCCTTTGCGATTAAAATCCGTATATGTCATGCCACACTCAGAGCAGCTTTCCTGCCCCCTTAGCATCTGAGGATCAACAAAAAGCCCATGATTGAAAATACCTTTCAAAAAATCGTGGACATAAGACTGTGTGTCAAAGGATAAACTAATTTCACCTGCGGCCTTTGCACATTCAGCACACAAGTTTTTTTCCGTCTTTTGATTATTAACGATTTTGATTATATGCATACAAGCTGTACGGCTCTTACATTCATCACACAACATCATACAATCCTCCTCATGTTAACTCAGATAATTTTAATAGCAAAGAACGTAACATTGCAGATCGTTCTTCAGGTGCTATATGTTCATAAATAATGTCAAAGAAATGTAGCATCAAAGCGGCCTCTCGTCCAGTTAGCATCCCCTGAGCAGTAAGACTTTTTACAATATTTACAGCCTCAGAAAACATCGTATCCTCGACAACTTGTTCTGCTGCATCTTCATAAATCAACGTATGGACAGGAATGCGTTCTATACGTATAAATCCACCTGAGCCACGCCTTGACTCTACAATAAACCCTCTTTCTATCGTAAAGCGAGTACTTAATACATAACTAATCTGAGACGGGGCACACTCAATCTCTTCAGCCATTTCATTACGTTTTAATACAACAATATCCTCACACTGATTCGCTAGTTTATGAAGAATCAGCTTTTCAATATCGTCTGCCAAATTGCCCATAGTCTCACCTACCTGCTTTAATCATTATTTGACCTTTACTTTATTCTATTTGACTATTTGACTTTTTGCAACTATTTTTTATTTATAATTCATAGTTTTTTTTAAATAATAATAATACGCCCTGCACTGCAATCATACTTAATCTTTCTTCTTTATAGTATTGCGCTAAAAAAGACTGATCTATGCCACCATATAAGAAAAACCTTGGTACATCAATAAAATGAATTGGACAATTCGAACCCTATGCATTCTTTGCTGCAGTACCAACGGCATTTTGTCTTTGCAAATCACAATTACTTATATTTATTCACCTGCAAAACTTATCATTCTACTAAAAAAGAGAGAGCGATATTTTGCCCTCTCTTACTCTAGAATAGTTATTCTTATTTTTTATTTTCCTGTATTTTCTTTGCAAATTCCAATCCAAATTGAAAGCATGCATCCTGCTCATCTTTGCTCGCTAACCATTTTACTGCTAACCCCGGATTTTCAACAGCTATACCCGCACGTTTCAAGGACTCTTCCATCGCTTTTATTGCGCCTCCTGCCCAGCCATGAGCACTAAAAGCAGCACCTATTTTATTTGCAGGCTTTAGTCCTTCTATATAAGTTAAGAATCCTCCCATAGTCGCTAAAACCGTATTATGCTGAGTAGAGGATCCAAGAATGACTCCTCCTGCTTCAAGTACATCATTAATAATATCGCTCATTGCTGATGTTTTTAGGCGATGAAGTTTTCCTTTGGCTCCCGAAGCAGCAACACCTTCCAATATGCGCCGAGCCATGTCTTCTGTGGCACCCCACATCGTATCGTATATAATGACTACGGTGTCGTCATGATATCCGCTGCCCCATTGTTCATATTTCTTTAAAATGTCTCCAATATGGGAACGCCAAATCACCCCATGGCTAGGAGCGATCATTTTTATGTTTACCGTTTCTGCTTTTGTTAAAGCCGTACCAACTAAGCGGCTATAAGGCATTAAGATATTTGCATAATATTTAGCAGCTTCTTGCATAATATCATGAATCTCATTTTCATCATCAAATCGTTTAGTAGTAGAAATATGTTGGCCAAAAGCATCATTTGAAAACAAGATTTCTTCACCAGTTAAGTAGGTTGCCATAGAATCTGGCCAATGCAGCATTGGCATGGTAATAAATTTCAGCTGTTTTTCACCAAGATCTAAAGAATCTCCTTCTTTTACAACTTGAAAATCATATTCTTTATTATAGTGCTTGACAATTGAATCTTTCCCTTGGCTTGTTAATACGACTTTAGCCTGAGGCGCCTTTTCCATAATGATCGGTAAAGCACTGGCATGATCAGGCTCAGTGTGATTGCAAACAATATAATCGATCTTTGCAGGATCAACAATCTGACTGATACGCTCTAATAATTCTGGAGCAAAAGGTGCTTTTACTGTGTCAATTAAACAAATTTTTTCGTCAACAATTAAATAGGCATTATAGGTAATACCTCTTGGTGTACCATATCCATGAAAATCCCGCATGGTCCAGTCAACTGCACCTACAGAATAGATTCCCTTTGCGATTTCAATATTATTCATCATACTACTTTCTCTTCCTCCTAGATCTCCCAACTTAATCTTTTATTATAATACATTAGGGGTTTTTGCTAATGCTGACACAACTAACCGAGCTTCCTCAATAATATGCTCAATGATAACCTTCGCTGGTTCAATCTTCGTCAATGGCAGTAAACTCTGCCCAGCTTGTACCATACCATTTTCTACATCTCCGTCAATCGCAGCCAGACGATTGGTTCCCGTTGCCAAAGCAGCAAGTTCCGCTTCTGGCGTATGTTGGCGCTCCAGTTCTAAGAAGCGGTCTGTAAACTTATTTTTTACCCCGCGAACGGCATGTCCAGAAAGCAAACCTGTCACAACACTATCAGTGTCACTAGCGGAAATTAACTTTTGTTTTACATTGGCATGAACAGCACATTCTTCTGCTACTAAAAATCGAGTACCCATTTGAATTCCTGATGCTCCCATAGAAAGTGCTGCAACTAAACCTCGCCCGTCAGCAAAGCCGCCGGCTGCAATCACGGGAATATCTATCTCTGGAATGACTTGTGTCATTAAAGCCATAGTCGTCAATACACCAATATGACCTCCGGCTTCCATTCCTTCGATTACAATCGCATCGGCACCTTTTTCCTGTACTCGTTTTGCCAGTTTCACATTCGGTACTACTGGTATTTTCTTTATACCTGCTTGGTCAAGTTGAGCAAAGAACGGAATTGGATTCCCAGCACCAAGAGTAACAAAAGCTACTTTTTCTTGGCAGACCACATTCATTATTTCTTCCTTATCTGCAGCCATAAGCTGAACATTTACACCAAAAGGCTTTTTGGTCAAGGTTTTTGCTAAACGTATTTGTTCACCAACCCATTGAGCATTACGTCCCCCTGCAGCAATGATACCAGCCCCACCAGCTTCTGATACGGCTGCTGCCAGCTTTCCATCTGATACCCATGCCATACCACCTTGTATAATTGGATACTTTATATTTAGCATTGTTGTTAATTTTGTACTCATCATTTATCCACCCCTTTTACTAATGTATTGTCTTTTGAAAATTCACTATTGAAAATAGATTTTCCTGCAAAAAAATGTTGTTATTTTATTTAAAACCAATATGCAGTATTTTCTGTCTTTTTATCGCAAAATATTCTTTACAATCTTATGTATTCAATTTATAATGAAAAGCTACAATATATATAATAAAGGCGTTATTATGAATATTTGAAACCAAAATATATATTTAATTATTATTAACAGTGCATACGCCTAAATCACCACTTAAATTTAAAGGAGCAGTCAAATATGATTATGGGAATTATAAGCAGGCACCTCACCATTGATATGTACGGATGCAGTTTTGAAGGTCTTACTACCATGGAAATTCTTAAGCAAGCAATTCTGACAGCCATTGCTGAATCGAATATGACCCTACTTGAATTCACCGAACACCAATTTCAACCCCAAGGTTTAACAGGTCTCGCAGCTCTGGCATTACTAGCAGAAGGTCATATGAGTATACATACATTTCCCGATAAAGGTTATGCCGCCATCGATTTATTCAACTATAGTGATGCAAGCCAACCTGACAATGCCTCTAAAGTTTTAAAGAAATTCTTGAAACCAGAAAAAATTAAAATTACAAATATTAAACGTGGAGACTTTGGCTCGATCAGTGACATGAAACCAAAAATTAGAGTAACCAGCACCCCTATACGCCGTGTACGAGATACAAGTGCTAAGGTGTTCAAATTTTTATCCCGCTCCAAATAATGGACCAGACGTAAGAAAACCACTAGACGATTCATTTAATGAATGCGCTAGCGGTTTTTTTATTTATAGCAGACTCTATATCCCTTTTACTCTTCTCCAAATTTGCTCTTAATCATATCTTCAAGAGCCTTACTGCATTCTTTTTCATCCTCGCCTTCAGTAGTAATCGTAATCTGAGTATTTTGTTTTAAGCCCATACTCATAACTGCCAAAATGCTCTTTCCATCTGCAACTTTATTATTGGCAGCGATTTTGACTTTGCTTTTAAAGGCAGCTGCCTTCTGCACAAACTGAGCTGCTGGCCTAGCATGCAAACCACTAGTATTTGTAATTGTCACCTGTATTTCAATCATAGTTATCCCTCACATATAAAAAATATTATTTTATTCTTAGGAGGCAATGGTTAACCCCCGCCATAAACAATAGAAACCGAGAAGATTTGAACCACAAAGGTACAAAGCACGATTAGACACTCATCTTTGCGTGTCATGATTAGCGTTCATTGCGCCTTTGTGGTTGCAAACTCATACTCTAAAACAATCTTTTTAGCACTTATTCAAAGTGCGTGCACCTTCTGCTGTTGCAACAACTGCAGCTAAATTACTCCCTAACGATGCTTCTACTACAGCACTAATGGCTCCTTCTAAAATTGGAGCATCGGCAATTTGAACCTTAGAACGCAATTCTTCATCCAAGAACTCAAAAGCAGTTTCTGTACTCAAAACGGCACTGCCTAAATCTACCATAATTGCGACACCATCACCTGTATCAGCGGAGACAATCGCCTCACTCACTCGAAATGCATCTGTCCCAATACCACCATCTGCCATTCCCCCAGCTGCAATTATTTTTTGTTCCGGGGCTGACATTTGCAACGCCATTTCTCGTATTCCTTCTGCAACTTTTTGGCTATGTGAAACAATAACAACTCCAACCATGCGCTTGAGACCTCCTATTTACTAACGACGAAGATATTCTACCAATGCCTTTAACATAATATATGATGATGTTGCACCAGGATCTTGATGTCCACGACTTCTCTCTCCGAGATAACTTGCTCTCCCTTTGGTGGCGATGATCGTTTTAGTAAATTCCACTCCCTGCTGCGCTGCCTCATATGCCAATTCCAAACATGCAGTTACTGTTTTTCCTGTATTGGCACCATCCTGAAATGCTTCATAAGCAGGCACTAAAGCATCAAGCATAGTTTTTTCGCCTGTCGTTGCTTTTCCTCTTTCCTTAATACCAGCAATTGCCGCTTCTAACATTAAACCAATGGTCTGCGTATCAAGCTCCGTTTTACCCTGACTTGGAGCAGCAGCCCGTAAGAAAGCAGTGCCATACAATGGTCCTGCCGCCCCACCTACACTCGATATCAGGGTCATCCCTACTATTTTAAGAACCTTTCCTATATCACTTTCCATTTCCATTCCTTGCAGTTTTGCCTTTACTGCCTCAAAACCTCGTGCCATATTAATTCCATGGTCTCCATCGCCAATCGCAGCGTCTAAATCTGTTAACTTTTGTCTGTTGCCAATGATCATTTCACCCACAGCAGATATTACTTCGTATAAATTTCCACTCATATAGCCAAATCCCCCTTTAAAACTGTACCAAAGCTGGTGTATCTGCAGGAGCTAATAATAACTCTTTTAACTCACTATCAAGTTTTAAAATACTAATAGAAAATCCCGCCATTTCTAGTGATGTCATATAATTCCCGATATACGTTTTAGCAATGTGCAAACCCTTCTCTTTTAAGAGCGCTGCTACTTTTCGATTTACAATGTAAAGCTCCATTAATGGTGTAGCCCCCAGTCCATTAACCAGTACTGCAACTTCTTCTCCTGCAGCCAAGGGCATATCAGCTAAAATCTTATCCACTAAATGATCTGTAATTTCATCTGCCGAACGCAGAACTTCTCGATGGGTACCCGGTTCACCATGAATCCCCATACCAATTTCGATTTCATTATCTTCCAAGACAAAGCTAGGCTTACCAGCTGCCGGTACTGTGCAAGAATCAAGTGCCATTCCCATTGATCTCACATTATGGATGACTTTATCAGCAACTCTTTTTACTTCTTCTAGTTCCGCACCTGTTTCTGCTTTTGCTCCGGCAATTTTATGTACCAACACAGTGCCCGCAATACCTCGTCTGCCAATGGTCCAAGTACTGTTCTCCACAGCTACATCATCATTTACAATAACTTTATCCACCGTAATACCATCAGCACTTGCCATCTCAATTGCCATTTCAAAGTTCATAACGTCACCGCTATAATTTTTTATGATCAATAGTACGCCCTTGCCATTATCTACTGCCTTTACAGCTTCGTATACCTGATCTGGAGTTGGAGAAGTAAACACAGCACCTGCTACGGCACCATCAAGCATTCCACGGCCAACAAAACCAGCATGAGAAGGTTCATGACCACTGCCGCCGCCGCTTACCAGAGCTACTTTAGCAGCTTCTGGTTTATTAGCTCTTACTAAGACTTCAAATCCATCCACTCTTTTTACATATTGTGGATGCGCCGACACCATACCTTGCAACATTTCCTCTACTACCTGTTCTGGCACATTAATAACTTTTTTCATGTCATTTCTCTCCTTCGTTATTATATTCCATTCGTGACAGGGTTCCCGATGATTTGGCAATATGCATAATACACATACATATGCTTTACATAGTACATTACAAGCAATAATCATGCCAAAGGAAATTTGGCAAGATAAAAGCAGGTAACAATCTAGTAGATGGCCTTAAACTCCTATACATATAGAAGCGTCTATCTACAACAAAGGCAAGTGATCGTAAAAATACTACCACTTGGTAAAAAATATCAACTTTCATTACTTTATTGATATTTTTTTACTAAGTATATTCTTTTTTACCAGCTTATTGTTTTTTCTATTCCATATTTTTTAGCTTTGGCTGCTATTGTTTTATGTGTAAGCCCTAAAGCTTTGCCAGCCCTATTATAGCTATTATAAGTACCTAAGGCTAACTTGATAATTTTCTTTTCATATTCTTCCCAAGGCAAAATAATTTCATTACTGACTATGCTACTTCCTTCTTTATCTTTTGTTATTAATTTTTCTTTGAGGTATGTAGGTAAATGCTCAATACCAATAAAATCAGCTTCTGTTAATGTTACAAGTCGTTCGATCATATTTTCTAGTTCACGAACATTTCCTGGCCATTTATACTGCAACAGTATATCCAGAGCATCATTTTTTATACCTTTTGCTTTCCTTGCTAATTCAACACTGACTTTATTTAAAAAATGTTCTACTAATATTGGAATGTCCTCCTTGCGCTCTCTTAAGGGTGGTAACAACAAGGGAATTACATTTAAACGATAATATAAGTCTTCACGAAACTCTCCATTTAATACCATTCTCTCTAAATCCTGATTCGTAGCGGCAATAATTCGTACATTTACTTTTATTGTACTTTCTCCGCCAACTCTTTCAAATTCTTTTTTTTGTAATACACGCAGTAATTTGACCTGCATACTTTTTTCCATCTCACCAATCTCATCCAGAAAAATGGTACCATGATCAGCTAACTCAAATTTTCCTAACTTTCTACGAATGGCACCTGTAAATGCTCCCTTTTCATGACCAAAAAGCTCACTTTCCAATAAATTAGCAGGAATTGCACCGCAATTAACCCGAATAAAAGGCCCAGCTCCCTGTCTGCTGGCATAATGAATTCCTTCTGCCACTAATTCCTTACCAGTACCGCTTTCACCGCGAATTAATACGTTTGAAGAGCCTTCTGCCGCTTTTGCTGCCATTGCTAATACATCAAACACTTTACCACTGCGCCCAATAAAGTGTTCAAAAACCCGATTGGGTTTCTTAGTACGCCATAATTCTTGTTCTAAGTACTCAGCTTTTGCTGAAATATGATTCAAGTTTTCCATTAGCCCCTGTACCTCTGTAATGTCCTTTACCACAGATACCACTCCTGTTACTTCATCATCTACGATAATTGGGTTGACATTAGCCACTACTGCCACTCCATTTCTCTTCTTACTAATAGTCCCCAATACTTGTTTACCAGATGAAAGTACACTACAACGTGCCCCATTAGGAGATATTTCCTGTATATTCTGACCTACCAGCTGTGCATACTGTTGATTAAGAATACGCAAATACGCTGGGTTTACATAGGTAATACAGCCTTCTTTATTTACTACACAAATTCCGTCTTGTACAGATTCTAGTATTAATTGAAGCTGTCCTTTTAACTCTTTAACCTCTTGTAATTCTCCTGTAATTTTCTCTAATGCAGAAATATCTTCAAAAATAGCAACTGCACCTTTAATTTGTCCATCAATAATAATAGGTGTTCGATTCGTAATCGTACTTGAAGAGCCTATAACCTGCCGATAAGCAAGCTCAGGAATTCCTGTTTTATTCACAAAATGCAACCTGGAATTTGGAATTACATCATATACTTTTTTTCCAATCACACCATTAGCGGGAATACCTAATATCTCCTCTGCTGCTGGATTAAAGATTGTCACTATATCATGCTCATCGCTTACCATTAAACCATTAGCCATACTATTAAAAATTTGCTCAGCCGTAAAGGCATTATCCTGAAGCAACTTATCAACTTCGCTGATAATCTGAGCATTATCCAATTGAAAATCACTCTCTAGAAAGCCCACCATCTGGTTAACTACATATTCAGCGTGCTTCCCATGACCTACAACCCAGACTTCATCACCTGCTTTTATCTTTAAAGAACAAAGTAAAATTAAGCTATTTGATGCTATATTTTCTTGCTCTTTATATCTAAAAAATAGAGTCGTTTGATAGGTCATGCTCAATGCATGGGATTTTTGTACTACCATTGCTGCCACCCGTGTGTGTAGCCCTTTCTGATGCTGGATTACCGCTCTTTTTTCATAATGCAAATTTTCACCCTCTTTACACATGGTCTTAATCTATTTATGTTATATATAACATATTATTTATAAAGATGGCAATTTTTACTTGACAAATTCTCTATAATGGATAATAATAATTAATAGATAATAAATAATAATATTTTTTATGGAGGTATCTTAAATGAAAACAGAAAAAAACTTAGGTGATGGATTTGCTGGAGAATCTCAAGCAAATATAAAGTACTTAGCATTTGCTAAAAAGGCAGAAGCCGATGGTTTCCCACAGGCAGCTAAATTATTCCGTGCAACTGCTGAAGCAGAAATCATTCATGCCCATGCTCATTTGAAAGCCCTAGGTAAAATCAAAACAACCGCTGATAATTTACAGGCTGCTATTGATGGTGAAACCTATGAGTTTAGCGAAATGTATCCTCAATTCATTAAAGAAGCAAAAGAGGAAGAAAATACGGCAGCAGCGATACGTTCCTTTACATTAGCAAATGAAGCTGAAAAAGTACATGCTGTTTTGTACAAGAAAGCTCTCGATACTTTAGATAATCAAGAATCCTTCCCTTACTATCTCTGTACTGTTTGCGGTCACATCCATGAAGGCAGCGCTCCAGATTCCTGTCCAATTTGTGGTGCAAAAGCACAAGCCTACAAAAAATTCGATTAAATATATTTTTCACTATACATAGAAAGACCACTTCATTTCTGAGGTGGTCTTTTCTGCTTATATTTTATAACCATTCACCACAATTTTAACTTCTCCTGTCTGGGGATTAAATATTAATCCATGTACAGGCACATCATTGGGGATTAAAGGATTTTTACAAATCTTTTGCACTACCTCTTCTACATTGTCAATCGGATGATGAAAGTGATCTAGCCAGTCCTCTAACTCTTTTTCTACCATTTTAAGTGCATCAGGAGAAATACCACGATCTAGCATCTTACGAACTAATTCTTTTGATGATGCATGTGCGATCCCACAATCCATATGCCCAATCACAAAAATCTCTTTTACTCCCAATTCAAAGATACTTACCACCAAGCTGCGAATCGTAGCTTCAAAAGGTCCTGTCACAGAGTTGCCTGCATTTTTAATTACCTTTGCTTCTCCTCTTCTAATCCCTAAAGCGGGCTCTAAGAAATCAACTAAACGAGTATCCATGCAAGTAAAAATTGCTAATTCACGTTTTGGAATCTTACTTGACCAAGGACAATAATCAACATAGTCATTAGGTAATTTCTTTATAAAGTTATCATTTGCCTTTAACATTTCTTCTAAAATGCTCATATAGCTCTCCCTTAAAGATATCTATATCTTTACTATTGTTAATAACTTTATGATTTTTAAAAAACTATGTATTAATATATTATTTTTTTTATAAATAATAGCAAATTTATTTTTAAAAAATCGTTTTTTTCTAAATTATATTTGATAATACACAGAATAATCCCCAATTGTTTATAATTGCATATAACTCTCTTTTACACTTTTAGTGTATCCACAAGTCAAGAAGAGCATTCTTCTAGCAATCCGTTTTATTTTAATCTACATTAACGAAAAAATAACAATCTCACTTAAGAACAATATGACAAAAAGCACTCATAAAAATGAGTGCTTTTTATTTAACCAGCAACTACCTATCCTCCCAGGCCGTTTCCAACCAAGTACTTTCGGCGTATAAGGGCTTAACTACTGTGTTCGGTATGGGAACAGGTGGAACCCCTTAGCTATCGTCACTGGATTTAAAGTTTTTAGAAGTACATATAAATATGTTCCTTCAAAACTTCACAGAAGAAAGACTGCATGTTAGTCGCTAACAGCCAAGCTGCTAACTTGTTT
>NZ_FOTS01000058.1 GCF_900114615.1 Pelosinus propionicus DSM 13327
GTGTACTGAAAGCAGATATGGGCTTCCGACGTTTTCTTATGAGAGGCAGCGTCAAGGTGCAAACCGAGTTTCTATTGCTGTGCATGGGGTATAACCTAAACAAACTCCACAACAAAATTCAAAGTGGTCGCTGTGGAACTTACTTGCATATTCCCAAAGCAGCCTGACAAATACAAATAGACTTTTTTATTGGGGAAGAGGCTTCCTCTGTTTGCTATGGGCATAAACGGAAGAAGAGCTTCTTTGTTTATTCTTTTTCGCCTGGATTTTATCTGCTCAAGAAAGGAAGGCTGCCACAAAATGCTTTTTTTCAAAAAGCATTTTGCGACAGCCTCTTTTTTAATCATTAGAAGAATAAAAAGATGAGTCATTAGAAAAAATATTGATATATTATGTAATTTATATGATAATATTGTTATACAAGCATTATTATCAGAAGTGGAGGAATCGTTAGTGTGTCCATTTAAAGGTGACTGCTCCATGTTTTGTCCGCCAGAACTTTATAGTGAAAGGCATAAAACATGTGCAAGATATATGGCCGCTTGTAAAGTTGGTATGGCAGCTGTGCCGCATGAAATGTCAGCTATTAATTATGCTCTAATCCAAACGTTAAGAGGGTAAACGTAGTCTAAAGTGCCGCCTCACATTGAGGCGGCACTTGATGCATGACGAACTATTATAGTATTGATAAAGGAGCGTTTTTTATGAATGAAGTAATAAGGACTATTAAAAATAGACGAAGTGTACGCTTATATCGAGAAGAGCAAATTGCAGAGGAAGAACTGCAAATTATAATGGAAGCTGGTTTGTGGGCTCCTAGCGGTCATAATACACAGCCCTGGCATATTACTGCTATTCAGAATAAGGAACTTCTGGCGCATATGAGTAATATAGCCACAAAAGAAATGGCGAAGTCGCCAATCGAATGGGTTGCTCGTATGGGTCGGAGCGGACGTAATCTTTTTTATAATGCACCAACCGTACTTATTGTGTCAGGTAAACAAGAAGATGAAATTATGATGAATTCAGCTGTTGATTGCGCCGCTGCTATTCAAAATATGCTATTAGCTGCAGAATCACTGAATATTGGTTCTTGCTGGATTGGGCTAATTTGCTTCTTTTTTGCTGACGAGGAAGAGGTTAAAAAGTTACTGCTTCCTGAAGGTGTCAAACCCCTATATGCTGTTTGTCTTGGTTACAAGGGAAGAGCAAATGGAAAGGGACCAGAGCGTAAAAGTGAAAATATTAATTATATTCGTTAATAGGATGTTGAAAAGAATTGTCTATCTTTCATAGGAAAAGTGGTAATACATGTATGAAGAGGGGAAAATAATGAGTGAATTTGAGAAAATCGGCATTTCTGCCCAGTTGGCAGCAGGTTTAGTTAAGATAAAAATTGAGGTCCCGACAGGAATACAGGCAAAAGTAATTCCATTGTCTTTAGCAGGAAGGGATATAATTGGTCAATCAGCAACAGGTACAGGAAAAACATTAGCTTATTTATTGCCTTTATTTCAGAAGATTGATGTAAGCAAACGAGAGATGCAGGCTATGATTCTTGCCCCTACTCATGAACTTGCCATTCAGATACAGCGGCAAATTGAAACGTTATCGCTGAATACAGGAGTTGCCGTAACGTCTGCTCCTATTATCGGTAACGTAAATATATCTAGGCAAATAGACAAATTAAAAGAAAAGCCTCATGTTATAGTAGGATCGAGTGGACGTATTTTAGAATTGATACAAAAAAAGAAGATAACCTCGCAGACAATCAAAACAATTATTATTGATGAAGCGGATCGTTTATTAGATGACAAAAATGTAGATAGTGTAAAAGCAGTTCTGAAGACTACGCTTAAAGAACGGCAAATTCTGATGTTCTCAGCTACGATAACCCCCAATACACTAAGAATTGCCAAAGAGATCATGCGTGATCCAGAGGTCATCACCATTGCTGAAGACAGCAATGGTAGACCTGATATCTCTCACATGTATTTTGTTGCAGAGCAAAGAGATAAAATTGAAGTTATACGTAAAATGGTACGACTTGTTGATGCAAAACGTGCATTAGTTTTTATTAATAAAAGTGATGATATTGAAGAAACTACTGAAAAACTTGTGTATCATGGACTAAAAGCTGCGAGCATACATGGAAGTTCTGTAAAAGGGGACCGCAAAAAATCATTAGAAGATTTTCGAAAGGGAAAAGTCCAATTACTAGTTGCTTCTGATGTCGCCGCTCGCGGATTGGATATCGTCGGTATTGATTATGTATTTAATCTAGATCTGCCTGAAGATCCGCAAGTCTATTTACATCGTGTAGGAAGAACTGGGCGAGCTGGAGAAAGTGGCATTGCCATATCGATTATTACTAAGCAGGAAGTCTCTCTCATTCGCAAATACGAGAAGATTTTAAAAATAAATATCGCTGCAAAACAAATGGAACACGGAAAAATAGTTGATAAGAATAAAGTGCATCGTAAGTAAATATGAAAAAAGGCTTGGCATGTGCCAAGTCTTTTTTATTAAGTATTCTCTTCTTTGTATTTTCGACATCTTGACGGTTTTGAAGATGGCTGAGAATGGAGCAGACCTTCGTATTATATTTTTGAATTGTATGCAAATATAATATGATACATATAATATACTAGGAAGGGAGTGAGGGTGGTGAAATTGCTTTCGGTTGGTTTAAGCGGAACAACCCAGGATATTCGGGAAAGACTGCAATTAGATTGTAAAACATTAATTAAAGATGGATATAAAATAGCGATTGACGAGACCAATAAAGGGCATTATACGTTTATTGGTTGTAATGTAATGGAAGGAGAATTGTCATTTCGTAATTATGAACGGATTAAAAATGCAGTAAAGCATCATGTTGCGAATATGTTGGCTGAATTAATTATTTCAAGAGAAGAAAAAAAAATTGTTTATAAAATTGTTGAAGATAATTATTATTATTTTTCTGCAGAAGAGCGTAAAATTATTTACGATAATACATTACAGCTATTAAATGATAATTATGGTGTGGTTGCAGATTTTGGATTTGGTACGCGCAGTAAGAATATAGTGGAAAAAATTGCTGAATATCTTAACGCACATCATGAGCTTGTATTAGAAGGATTTATTAATTTTAGATTGAAAGAATATCGGGAGAAACTAGCTAGAGTCGTAGATACAGCTGTAGATGACTTTATGATGGAATTAGAATATCAAGAGTTTATACGCGTATTGCGATATTTCGTAACGATCCAAGAACCGCAGGTTGAGGAAGTACACGTAGTAATTATTAATTCTGGTATGTATAAAATTTTGGATGAACAGGGGAATTTAATTAGTAATCAAAAATTAGAAAATTTTGTTCTGGAAAATGATGATTCAATCAATCATGAAGATTTACTGATTACAGCCCTCATTACGATAGCGCCATATAGTGTTATGGTTCATGTAGAGGATCATAATCGTGCTTCGACTAAGAGCTTGGTAGATATTATAAAGAATATATTTGATGGCAGGTTTATGATATGCAGTGGGTGTGACTTTTGCATAAATGCTTATAAGGAAGATCTAATGCCTACGCATTAAACCTCTAATGTATATATTGACATTCATCTTGAAAATAGCTATTATTAGATTAATACTAGTAAAAGTAATGCAAAGGACAAGGCAATAGTGTCACTGTCGTTTCAGAGAAAAGATGTCACCGGCTGTAAGCATCTTTACGTACATCATTATTGTTACCACCTTTAAACTGCTATGCTGAATATTTTTTGCTATAAGAATTAATAGCTATAAAATGGTAAGCTGTGCCGGGTAATTCCCGTTATCAATGATCAAGATGGGCTTTTGCCAATCAGGGTGGAATCGCGGGTTACAACTCTCGTCCCTATAGGGATGAGGGTTTATTTTTTTTATTTTTATTGGAAAATTTTAAAGGAGGAACATTTATGAAAAAGATACAAGTAGCATTAAAAGATGGAAGCATACGTGAGGTTGAACAGGGAACTACATTGGCCGAATTTGCAGCATCCATTAGCCGCAGTTTGGCTAAAAGTGCAGTTGCAGCAAAAGTAAACGGTCATGTGACTGATTTACCAATTCAGTTAAATAATGATGCAAAGGTTGAATTTCTTACATTTGAAGATGCTGAAGGACGTGACGCTTTTCGTCATACTTCATCACATATATTGGCCCAGGCAGTAAAGCGCTTATTTACGAATGTCAAAATTGCCATAGGCCCTGCTATTGCTAATGGATTTTATTATGATTTTGATGTAGATGAAGCTTTTACTCCTGAAGATTTAGAAAAAATTCAAGCGGAAATGGAGAAAATCGTTAAGGAAGATTTTCCAATTGAAAGAATGGAAGTTAGCCGTGAAGAGGCGCTCCGCATATTTGAAGAGTTAGGTGAAGACTATAAAGTAGAGCTAATCGGTGATTTGCCGACTGATGTGACGATTTCCATGTATAAGCAAGGAGAGTTTGTTGATTTGTGCGCAGGGCCACATTTGGCTTCTACTGGCAAGGTAAAAGCCATTAAGTTGCAAAGTGTAGCTGGTGCCTATTGGCGCGGTGATGAAAAACGTAAGATGTTACAGCGTATTTATGGTACTTCTTTTGAGAAGAAAGCTGATTTAGAGGCATATCTGACAATGTTAGAAGAGGCTGCAAAACGTGATCATCGCAAATTAGGCCGAGAACTCGATTTGTTTAGCATACAAGATGAAGGCCCTGGCTTTCCGTTCTTTCATCCTAATGGTATGGTGCTTAGAAATGAACTTGAACATTTTTGGCGTAAACTACATTTTAAATACCGGTACCACGAAATTAAAACCCCTATTATTTTGAATCAAAAATTATGGCAACAATCAGGTCATTGGGATCATTATCGGGAAAATATGTATTTTACTACTATTGATAATGAAGGTTATGCTGTAAAGCCTATGAATTGTCCAGGAGGAATTTTAGTTTACCGTACTCAGCATCATAGTTATCGAGATCTTCCTCTAAGAACTGCTGAATTAGGATTGGTACATCGTCACGAGATTTCAGGAGCATTACATGGTTTAATGAGAGTACGGAGCTTTACGCAAGATGATGCCCATATCTTTATGCTGCCTTCTCAAATTAAAACAGAAATACAAGGTGTAATTGATTTATTTGATACCGTATACAGTACTTTTGGTTTATCGTACCATGCGGAGTTAAGTACAAAACCTGAAAAAGCTATGGGATCTGATGAGGTGTGGGATTTAACGACTAATGCTCTTAAAGATGCTTTGGAAGAAAGGGGCATGGAATATCGCATAAACGAAGGTGATGGCGCGTTTTATGGTCCTAAAATAGATTTTCATTTAAGAGATTCTATTGGACGAACTTGGCAGTGTGGTACGATTCAATTAGATATGCAAATGCCTGAGAAATTTGACCTTAATTATGTGGGTGAAGATGGTCAAAAGCATCGTCCTGTTATGATTCACCGTGTAGCTTTTGGCAGCATAGAACGGTTTATTGGAATTTTAATTGAGCATTATGCTGGAGCTTTTCCTGCGTGGCTGGCACCAGTGCAAGTTAAGATTTTACCCATTACTGATCGACAGGCAGCGTATGCTCGTGAGTTGGCAGATGCTATGTTTGCACAAGAGATCCGAGTAGTGGTAGATGATCGTAGCGAAAAAATTGGTTATAAAATTCGTGAGGCGCAGCTGCAAAAGGTTCCATATACACTAGTTGTTGGAGATAAAGAAGTTGAGTCCGGTAGTGTGGCGGTACGTAAGCGTGGACAAGGTGATATCGGAGGAAAGCTTGCTAGTGAATTTATTTCTGATCTTTTAAAAGAAATAAAGGAAAAAGGTTGAAAAAATAGTACTTGACATTCATTATTCCTAATGTTAATATTATCAAGTACTCAAGAATTTTGAGTTTAAGTAGAAGCCATCCGCTTCTCACCTTGCAACGCATAGGCAGTTCGTAAGGTTATGATAGCATGTATGATTATGCTTTTGTTGCGGGTGGTATTTATACCATCCGTTTTTATTTATATGTAGCTAAATTTATCAGGGGGTGAGCGACAATTAGCAAAGACACATTAAGAATTAACGAGGAAATCAGGGCTAGAGAAGTTCGTTTGACGAGTGCGACTAATGAACCATTAGGAATTGTCCAACTAAGAGATGCGCTGCAGATGGCAGCCGAGCAACATCTTGATTTAGTAGAGGTAGCACCAACGGCTAAGCCGCCTGTATGTCGTATTATGGATTTTGGTAAATTCAAATATGAGCAACAGAAACGGGAAAAAGAAGCCAAGAAAAAACAAAAAGTTGTAACTGTCAAAGAAGTGAAACTACGTCCAAACATTGAAGATCATGACTTTGATGTTAAATTTAAAAACGCTCAACGCTTTCTCGAAGATGGTGACAAAGTAAAAGTAACCATCATGTTTCGTGGACGGGAATTATCCCATCCTGAGCTAGGGAAGAAAGTTTTGGATAAAATGGCCAGCCAAATCAAAGATATTGCCAATATTGAGCGCGCGGCTAGGCTTGAAGGAAAAAATATGATAATGATTCTGGCACCTAAGCCACAGAATTAAGAAGGGAGACCAATTATGCCAAAAATGAAAACACGTAGAGCTGCTGCTAAACGCTTTAAAGTTACTGGTAGCGGTGAGTTCAAACGTTCTAAAGCTTTTAAACGTCACATCCTTGAGAAAAAAGGTCCAGCTCGTAAACGTAATTTACGTAAAGCTGGTTTGGTTAGTAAATCTGATCATGAACGCGTATCGAAAATGCTTCCTTACGCCTAAAATTGACATATATTAAATAGGGGGTACAGCAACATGCCAAGAGTTAAAACAGGCGTGACAGCACATAAACGTCATAAGAAAATTCTTAAGTTAGCTAAAGGTTATAAGGGTTCTAAGAGTAAGCTGTTTAAAAAAGCAAATGAAACAGTAATGAAAGCTCTATACTATGCTCGTCGCGATCGTCGTGCGAAAAAAGGTGAATTCCGCAGATTGTGGATTTCCCGTATTAATGCTGCGGCTCGTTTAAACGGTCTTTCTTACAGCAAATTGATTAGCGGTTTGAGTAAAGCTGGTGTAGAAGTAAATCGTAAGATTATGGCTGATTTTGCAGTTAATGACACAGCTGCTTTTGCTAAACTTGTTGAAATTGCTAAAGAGCAACTTAAATAGATATCAAATTCCTAGACTTTTGTCTAGGAATTTTTATTTATAAAAAAGAATAAAAAATTTAAATATTCAAAATATATGTAGGTTTTTAAAAAAAGTTTCGCGAATATAATAGAATCAAATTAAAGTAAAATTTTAACCGTTAAGGAGGGATTTTATTTTGGCGTTAGTGACAATGAATCATTTACTTGACGATGCGCGTAATCGAAAATATGCAGTTGGCGGTTTTAATGTATTTAATTTAGAGACATTATGTGCGGTTGTAGAAGTGGCTGAAGAATTAAAAACTCCATTAGTACTTGGAATTACGGAGCGATTTTATAAGTTTGTTGATGTGGAAACCTTAAGTGCGGCAATGGTTCGTGCTGCACAAAAATCCGCAGTACCAATAGTTCTTCATTTGGATCATGGTCATACTTATGAAGGGATTATTAAAGCAATTCGTTGGGGATTCACCTCCGTTATGTTTGATGGATCAAATTTGCCTGTTAGCGAAAATTTGAAACGTACTAAAGAACTAACACGTATAGCCCATTCCCTCGGCGTTTCTGTCGAAGGTGAATTGGGCTATGTTGGTTGTTGTGAGCATGTAGATGATATTAATGAGGACAATATTGTTACATGTGATGTAGCTGCTGATTTTGTGGAAAAAACTAAAATTGATGCTTTGGCTGTTTCGGTAGGTAATAAGCATGGAGCATATCGCGGTACGACCAAATTAAACACCACCAGATTAGGTCAGTTAAGCACTGTTGTTAGTGTTCCTTTAGTTATGCACGGCGGCGCAAATTTGAGCTGTGAAGATTACTCTAACTCCATAAAATGCGGCATCAGTAAGATTAATATTCCTACAGATACTTCAATGGCTGCAAGTGAAAAACTTAAAAAGGAATTGCTCGATAACCCAGGTGCTAATTATATCTATTTAATGTCTGCAGTGAAAAAAGGTGTTAAGGAATCAGTTCGTAAATATATGCTTCATTTTAATTGTATTTCTAAAGCCATGTAGTTTATAGTTATTTATTCTAATCTAGCTTTACTATCAAAATTGTGAGGCCTACCTTTTTGAAAAATTAGGTAGGTTTTTGCTATAAGTAATGGTAAAATGTGTAGATATAGTAGAACAAAAGCAAATATCAGTTTTCTAACCCTTATCATATGGAGTGAATAATATTGAGGTTACGAAATCGTTTTGCAAATTTATTGCACCTTTCTGCGTGGAAATTTACACCTTATCAAATTTTAGCATTGGGTTTTGCTGGATTGATCATGATTGGCACATTGCTGTTGATGATGCCTATAACCGCCGTAAATGGTCAAGGTTTATCTTTAGTTGACGCTTTATTTACGGCTACTTCAGCTGTGTGTATAACAGGATTGGTGGTTGTAGATACGGGAAGTCATTTTAATTTATTCGGGCAAAGTGTGATTATTTTCCTTATACAAATTGGGGGTCTGGGAATAATGACAATGGCTACATTAATGGCTCTAGTGATTGGACGTAAGATTCAATTACGAGAAAGATTAGTGATGCAAGAGGCATTAAACCATATGACTGTAGCAGGTGTTGTTCGTCTAACTCAATCTATTATTATATCGACTTTGGTTATTGAATTTATTGGTGGGACAATTCTGGCAATCCGTTGGTATCCTGATCTAGGCCTTACAGGTATCTATTTTGGATATTGGCATGCTGTTTCTTCTTTTTGCAATGCTGGATTTGATTTGTTTGGTAATTTTCATAGCTTAACAAATTACGTGGATGATACTATTATTAATTTAACAGTTACATCATTAATTATTTTGGGCGGTCTTGGTTTTACAGTAATTTTTGATGTCTGGAATCATCGTAAATGGCAAGATTTTTCGCTTCATACGAAGCTAGTATTATTCACTACAATTATATTACTTGCTTTAGGTACGCTTGTTATTCTATTACTAGAAATCAATAATCCTGCTACACTTGGTACTTTGTCCTGGAAAGGAAAAATATTAGCTAGTTATTTTCAGTCTGTAACTCTTAGAAGTGCGGGATATAATACAGTCAGTGTTGTTGATATGCAAGATGCTACTATTTTTTTTATGGTGATTTTGATGTTTATTGGTGCAGCTCCAACTTCAACTGGAGGTGGTATAAAAGTAACTACTATGAGCATCCTAATTGCTGCTGTGTGGGCTTTGATTCGAGGAAAAAATGATGCTGAGATTTTTCAAAGGCGCATTTCTCAACGATTAATCTATAAGGCTTTCACTCTTGTCTTTCTTTCTACTGCATTAGTCGTTATTGTTACAATGATGATGAGTATTATCCAAAGTGAATCGTTTTTAAAAATTTTATTTGAAGTTGTTTCTGCGTTTGCTACAGTTGGGCTTAGTTTAGGAATCACTAGTACTTTAACGATGCAAGGGAAGATTGTAATGATTATTACTATGTTTGCTGGCAGGGTAGGTTTAGTTACTTTAGCTTTAGCCTTAGCTTTACGTACGAAAAGAGCAAAAGTGCAATATCCTGAAGGTAAAATTATTATAGGATAAGGAGGATATTATGAAACAAGAGAAACAGTATGCTGTCATTGGCTTAGGTCGTTTTGGTACTAGCGTAGCTAAAACTTTACATAAAATGGGATATGAAGTCCTGGCCATTGATAGTAATGAAGATAAAGTTCAAGAATTTAGTAACGAAGTCACCCATGTTGTTCAGGCAGATTCTACTGATGAAGCTGCATTGACTGCACTTGGTATCCGAAATTTTGATGTAGTGGTGGTGGCAATTGGTGAAGACGTACAGGCAAATGTATTGACAACGTTGCAACTAAAGGAGATTGGAGTTTCCTATATTGTTGCTAAAGCTCGTGATGCTCTACATGGTAAGATGCTTCAGAAAATTGGTGCTGACAGAGTAATTTACCCGGAACGTGACATGGGACAGCGGGTGGCTTATAATTTAGTTTCTAGTAATGTTTTAGATTATATTGAACTTTCACCAGACTTAGGGATAGTGGAAGTCGCTATTCCTCAAATTTTAATAGGTAAAACATTAGCTGAGGCAAATTTGCGGGCAAAATATGAAATTAATGTTGTTGCCATTAAGAGAGAAGAGCAGTTAATGGTGCCTCCTTTGCCAAGCGAGAAATTTACTAAACATGATATTTTGGTTGTCGTAGGAGGAATTAAAGGGATACAAGGTTTGGAGGAACTTACTTGATGGAGATAATTACTAGCAGTCAGAATCGATTTATAAAAATGGTTGCTTCGCTGAAAGAAAAGAAATTTCGTGATGAGTTAGGTTTATTTAGTATTGAAGGTGTTAGGTTAGTAGAAGAAGCCGCTCAAGCAAATTGGCCAGTGGAAGCGTGTATCTATATAACAGGAGCAGAAGAAGATCAAAGAGTGCAAGCAATGTTGGTATTATTGCAGTCTAAGAATTGTCGTATCATTGAAGTCTCAGCAGCTATATATGGAAAAATAACAGAAGTAAAACAACCTCAAGGTATAATGGCTATTATGAAAAAGCGTGAGAATCGATTAGTTGATTGTCTTATTAACGTTCAAAAACCGCTTTTGGTGGTGCTTGATGAAGTTCAGGATCCTGGCAATGTTGGGACTATCATTCGCACTGCCGCTGCTGCTGGTTGTACAGGTGTAATCTTGACGAAAGGCTGTGCAGATGTTTTTGGTGCTAAAGCAGTAAGGGCTACTATGGGATCTTTATTTTATATACCAATATTCGAAGGGTTTAGTCATGATGAGGTAGTAAATTATTTAAATAAGTATGATATTCATATTTTAGCAACATCGTTAGAAAATTCTACGACTTATTTTAGGACGGATTTTAATCGGTCTGTGGCAATAGTGTTTGGCAATGAGGGGAATGGGGTCAGTAAGAAATTAACCGAGGTTGCAAAAGAGCGATTACATATTCCGTTACTAGGGAATGTAGAATCCTTGAATGTTGCAGCTTCTGCAGCGGTTATTTTATATGAAGCAGTGCGTCAGCGTCAGTAGTCTTTATTGTAATATGGGATAGAATGTGCTATAATCTTTCTGATATAGAACTATTGATATTATAGTTCTATAGAATTGAAGATGTATAGTAAGATAAGCTTACTATCTTAAGGTAATTGCAATGATAGAGAAGAGTATGTTAGTGCTGGCTTGTACAGGGAGGATGCTGTCATAGATTGAGAACAGCTCCAAAGCGGTTAACAGAAGTTCACTCTGGAGTATCTGTGCTGAAAATGATTTGTGTAAGCCAGACGTTATTTCTGCGTTAAAGAAAGTTGAGTACTAATTAGGGTGGTACCGCGGGAGTAAGACTTTCGCCCCTTGCAGGGGTGGAGTCTTTTTATTTTTATCTAAAATGATGTTTAGGAGGTACATATGGAACAAGAATTACAATCCTTAAAGCAATTGGCTTTGCTGGAGTTATCACAAGCAGATACTATGGATGCGTTAAATGAGCTTAGGGTTAAATACTTAGGTAAAAAAGGGAGTTTAACTAGTGCATTAAAGGGCATGGGAGCGTTGAGCGCTGAAGAACGTCCTAAAATTGGACAAATTGTGAATGATATTCGATCTGAATTAGAAACCATTATTCAAACAAAAAGTGAAGGCTTTAAACAAGCTGATCTAGAAAAAAAATTGGCTTCCGAAAAGATTGATGTAACTCTGCCTGGGAGAAAAGTAAATGTAGGGCATAAGCACCCGTTAACTGTTACTCTTGCACGTATAAAAGAAATCTTTATGAGAATGGGTTTTGCAATTGCAGAAGGTCCAGAAGTTGAGCAGGACTATTATAATTTTGAAGCACTTAACTTGCCTAAAGATCATCCTGCACGGGATATGCAAGATTCCTTTTATATTACAGAGGAATTTTTGATGCGAACTCATACTTCGCCAGTACAAGTTCGTACTATGCAGGCCGCAACGCCAAACCAGCCGATTCGTATTATAGCACCTGGTAAGGTATATCGCCGGGATTACGATGCGACTCATTCTCCTATGTTTCATCAAGTAGAAGGTTTAGTCATTGATAAAAGCATTAGCTTTGCAGATTTAAAAGGAACGTTAGAATTGTTCATTCATGAAATTTTTGGTAAAGATGTTGGCGTGCGTTTTCGTCCAAGTTTCTTTCCTTTCACTGAGCCTAGTGCAGAAGTTGATATTTCTTGTGTTATGTGTAATGGTGGAGGGTGTCGAGTTTGCTCTGGAACTGGCTGGTTAGAAATATTAGGTGCAGGAATGGTACATCCTCGCGTACTTGAGATGAGCAAATTTGATCCAGAGCAAGTAAGTGGATTTGCTTTTGGGATGGGCGTAGAACGAATTGCAATGTTATTATATGGTATTGATGATTTACGGTTATTTTATGAAAATGATTTACGTTTCTTAAAACAGTTCTAATGGGAAAGCAATGATATACAATTTTAAAGGGGGATGGGTATGCAAGCACCAATAAAATGGCTAAAAGAATATGTTGAATTTTCACAAACACCTGAAGTATTAGCAGAGATGCTAACAATGGCTGGTATTCCGGTGGAAGGAATTAGCTACTTAGGTCAAGATATTGAAAAGATTGTAACTGGTAAGATTATTGAAGTAGAAAAGCATCCGAATGCTACGAAATTGTCCATCTGTAAACTAGATGTTGGAACTGAAGTTTTGATCATTGTCACTGGAGCAAATAATATTGCAGTGGGAAATATTGTTCCGGTAGCTTTAGTTGGTGCAAAGTTGCCAAGTGGGTTAGAAATTAAAGCAAGCGAATTGCGTGGTGTGATGTCCTATGGCATGTTGTGTTCTACAGCAGAATTGAATATTGACAGTAAGTTGTTATCTGCAAAGGAAAAAGAAGGTATTTATATCTTATCAGAAGATACAGCTGTTGGTGTTGATATTAAAGAAGCTTTGGGGATGGATGATGTAGTTCTTGAATTTGAATTAACGGCAAATCGGGCAGATTGCTTTAGTGTAATTGGCTTAGCCCGCGAAGTTGCAGTTTTGACAGGTGGCACGCTGAAAAAACCAATGATTCACTTACATGAGACTGCAGAGGAAAAGTCTGTTAGTTTAGTAAAAGTTTCTGTTGAAGAAACTTCGTTATGTTCTCGTTTTGCTGCAAGGGTGCTGCAAGATGTTAAGGTTGGTCCATCACCCAAATGGCTAAAACATCGTTTGCAGGCTGTAGGAATGAGATCCATCAATAATATTGTTGATGTAACTAACTATGTTATGTTGGAAATGGGACAGCCTATGCATGCTTATGATTATAATTTGGTCTCAAAGCATAGTTTAACAGTACGGAAAGCTCAAGCTGGTGAGAAAATTACAACATTAGATGGAGTTAAGCGTGAACTTACTTCTGATATGTTGGTAATTGCAGATCAGGTCCAAGCGGTAGGAATTGCAGGTGTAATGGGGGGGTTAGCTACAGAAGTTACTAATAATACTCAAAATGTAATATTAGAGGCAGCTTCTTTTAACGGAGTAAGTATTCGTCGTACCTCAAAAGCCCTTGGTTTGCGCTCAGAAGCATCAGGAAGATTTGAAAGAGGAGTCGATACAGTTAATAGTATTCGTGCTTTAGATCGAGCTGCTAAGTTATTGGAAGATATGGGAGCATGTAAGGTGTGCCCAGGAATTGTGGACAGTTATCCTAATATGGTGCTGCCGCGTCAAGTTAGCTTTATACCTCAAAAGGTAAATGATTATCTAGGTACAGATATTAGCAAAGGCGAAATGCTGAACATTTTGCGAAGTTTGGAGTTTGAAATTGACACACATTCTGAAGGGGATAAAGTAGTTGTAAATGTGCCTACATGGCGCAATGACGTACAGTATCAACCTGATATATGTGAAGAAATTGCTCGTATTTATGGTTATAATAAAATTCCGACAACTACTCCTGGCGGTAATATTCTACGCGGCGGGCAAGAATATACTCAGTCAATTGTTGATGTAATAAAAACAATTTTAACTGGAGCCGGCTTAGATGAGATCATTTCCTTGAGCTTTACACATCCTCAAGTTTTGGATAAATTAAATATTGCAGATGATCATGTCTTACATCGCGCCATTCGCGTCTTGAATCCTATCACAGATGATTTTCCAATATTAAGGACTACTTTATTAGGTGGCGTATTGGAAGCGATTGTTCGTAATCTTTCTAAGAAAAATGACGATATAAAAATTTATGAACTTGGGGCAGTCTATTTGCCAGAAGAGCTTCCGTTACATTCTTTGCCTAAGGAGCCTTTGCTATTGTGTGGCGCATTAGTAGGTAAGCGTAATGAATTAGCTTGGAACCAAGGAAAAGACAATGTTGATTTTTATGATGCCAAGGGTATTGTAGAGGTATTGCTGACGGGCTTAGGAATTCATGATTATCATGTGGCGGCAGGTGACCATATGTCACTGCATCCAGGAAAGACAGCAGTGTTTTCCAGAGATGGTAAGGTATTAGCAACTGTTGGGGAACTACATCCTAAAGTGGCAGATCAGTTTGATATACACCGTAAAGTGTATATCTTTGAAGTTGATATTGAAGCTGTAGTGGACTGTGTAAATTTACTTGCAAAGTATGAACCTTTACCTAAATTTCCAGCTATTCAAAGAGATATAGCCGTGGTATTGCCTTTAGCTATTTCTGCTGAACAAGTAAAAGAAGCTATCATTACTAGTGGAGGACCGTTACTTAGTGATGTTCGCTTGTTTGATGTGTATGTCGGTGAACAAGTAGCTGATGGTTCTAAAAGTTTAGCATTTTCATTAATTTATAGGGATAAGATGCGGACTCTTACAGACGAAGAAATAGATGTGCACTATAGAAATACGATTGAACACATCGAAAAAACTTTAGCGGCTAAAATTCGTAGTTAGTACAAAATGTCTCTTCTACGAGAACAAAAAAATCTTTACCTATGACTTCACTTGTGTTATCCTGTTAACGGGATAGCTCTCTAAGCGTTTATGAACGTTTAGCTTTTTATAGACCTGTCCTTGTGGGCAGGTCTATTTTTTGAGCATCCTGATAAATATAAAAAGAAAGGTGGAGCTTAAATGGGGATTTTTCGTACCAAAAGTATCAGCGAACTTTTACAAGGCGCAGAGAAAAAAGGTTTAAAAAAATCGCTGGGTGCAATGGATTTAACGCTTCTAGGAATTGGTTGCATCATTGGTACTGGGATTTTTGTTTTAACGGGAGTAGCTGCAGCGAAATATGCCGGGCCTGCATTGGTACTTTCTTTTGTTCTTTCTGGATTAGCTTGCGCCTTCGCCGCTTTAGCTTATGCTGAGTTAGCCGCAATGGTCCCCATTTCAGGTAGTGCTTACACGTATACTTACGCTGCATTAGGAGAAATTGTTGCCTGGATTGTAGGCTGGAATTTAATTTTGGAATATTCTGTAGGTTCTAGTGCCGTTGCAGCTGGATGGGCCGGCTATATGGTAGGTCTTTTAAAATCAGGTGGTATTGAGGTATCAAAAGCTTATACTGCTGTACCAGCTGATGGCGGTATTGCGAATGTGCCAGCGATGTTGATTTCTTTCTTTTTAAGTTTGCTTTTGGTGCGCGGTACAAAGGAGAGTGCAACTCTTAATAAGATTTTAGTAGTTATAAAGTTGGCTGCAGTTTTTATTTTCTTAGCTTTGGCAGGTCCTAAAGTGAATGTTGCAAATTGGGATCCTTTTATGCCTTTCGGTTTTTCAGGTGTAGCTGCCGGAGCTGCTATCATATTTTTTGCATACATTGGTTTTGATGCCGTAGCAACAGCAGCAGAAGAATGCCGTAATCCGAATCGTGATTTGCCAATTGGTATTATAGGCTCTTTGTTAGTTTGTACTATTTTATATATTATTGTTGCAGGTGTACTGACAGGTGTCGTACCTTATGGTGAATTAAATAATGCAGAACCTGTAGCCTATGCATTGAGGTCGATAGGATATAATATGGGGTCTGCTTTAGTTGGCACAGGTGCAATATGTGGTATTACAACTGTACTCCTAGTGCTAATGTATGGCCAATCTCGTATTTTCTTTGCGATGTCTCGTGATGGTTTAATCCCTGCTGGTATTTCTAAAGTCCATCCTCAGTACGGAACACCTCATATTATTACAATCGTTGGTGGTATTGCAGTTGCTTTGATCGCCGGATTTACTCCTATTGGGATCATTGCTGAACTTACGAATATAGGCACCTTATTCGCTTTTGCAGTAGCTTCAGTGGGAGTTTTAGTGCTGCGATATACAAAACCGGAATTAAATCGACCGTTTCGATGCCCTGCAGTTAATATAGTAGCCCCCTTAGCTGTTATTTCCTGTGGTTATTTGATGTACAATTTGCCTTATGAAACGTGGATACGTTTCTTTGTATGGAGTGGAATTGGTTTTCTAGTTTACTTTTTATATGGTAAGAGCCATAGTTTACTTAATAAGTCGAATAAAACGGCATAAAATAATAGTAAAAAGGCAGTTTATGACTTAGCTCATAGCTGCCTTTTTGCTGTTTAATAAAGACAACTATGTTTTCTTTGTTACATATGCAGGAAATCATATTTGTCAGGTCGAATGTAGAAGTAGTAAAATAGGTGTTATAGGTGACGTTATGAATGAAAAAAAACATAAAGTAACAGTTGAAATCTTTGGTGAAACTTATTGTTTAAAGAGTGATGCCAAACTTGAGAAAGTCGTTGCAATTGCTTCAGAAGTTGATTCTCGTATGAAGTCAATTGCACAGAAGAATTTGCGATTATCTCCGGGTAAGGTCGCTGTACTAGCAGCACTCAATATTGCAGAGGCATACTTAGATTTAGAACAAAATTATAAGCAATTGATTAAAATGGTGGAAGAAGAAAAATGACTGATACATTTCGAGCAGTATAACAGACTTTTTGATTGTTAATACTACAATTAAAAGGAGTGATATAGTGTTTGAAACTGCCGATGTTGGTCAAGTTTTATTACATATAGTGGTGTTGTTTACTATAGCTCTGATTGTT
Organism: Pelosinus propionicus DSM 13327; assembly: GCF_900114615.1. GTDB lineage: Bacteria > Bacillota > Negativicutes > DSM-13327 > DSM-13327 > Pelosinus > Pelosinus propionicus. The sequence goes on from NZ_FOTS01000058.1 coordinate 17,188, forward strand.
GTTCGCTTAATGGGAAATCGTACAGTAGGTCAATTATCACCTTTTGATTTTGTTATTATGGTAGGTATTGGTGACATCATTGTCACTGCATCTATGGATAAAGCGCAGACTTTATTGAACGGTATAGAGGGATTAGTAGCTCTTTTGGCATTACAGCAATTAATTTCGTATGTATCCTTAAAAAATCTTACTTTACGGAAGTGGGTAGAAGGTACGCCAATTACTCTTGTTCAGGATGGTAAAATTCTACGAGAGAATTTTATTAAAAATCATTTTAATTACGATGATTTACGACAAGAGCTCCATAAGCAAGGCATGGATATGACGAATTTACCAGATATTAAAGTGGCAAGATTGGAAAGTTGTGGAATGTTTTCTGTTATAAAAACTCCAGATAAAGAGCCTTTAACAAAACATGAGCTTGAGTTATATTATAAGAATATTTTTGACAATCCTTTAAGTCCCTTAGGGCAGAAATGGGCGAGGTTTGAACAATTTATGTCAGAGGTACATGATGTAGCAGAGCATATAAAAAGAGAAGAAAAGAGTAAGTAGATAAATACTATGCCTGTATCAAGGTACACAAAGTACACACAAAGAAAACGTGTGCCAGCTTTGTGTATTTTGTGTCTTTATGTGGAGATATTTGTATTATAGTGTAGGTTTTGAAAGGAATGAATTTAAATGATAGAGTTATTAGCGCCAGTTGGTAGTCGAGAAGCTTTAATTGCAGCTGTAGAGGGTGGTGCAGATGCAGTATACTTAGCAGGGAAAATGTTCGGTGCTCGAGCTAGCGCACCTAATTTTACTGATGAAGAGTTAGTCGAAGCCGTAAATTTGGCTCATTTGCGAAGTGTTAAAGTTTATGTAACCGTGAATACTCTTGTTGATAATAGTGAAATACCTTCATTATCGGTTTATTTGCAGTTTTTGTATAGAATTGGTGTAGATGCTATTATAGTTCAAGATATTGGCGTTTTTAAAATGGCAAAACAGATTATCCCTGCGATGCCAATACATGCTAGTACACAAATGACGGTGCATAATCTAGAAGGTGTAGAGCTTTTAACGGAGCTTGGTTTTCAGCGGGTAGTAGTATCGCGAGAGCTGTCAATGGATGATATACAACACATTTGTAAGAATACAGCTACAGAAATTGAAGCTTTTGTTCATGGTGCATTATGCATTTCCTATTCAGGTCAATGTTTAATGAGTAGTATGATTGGTGGGAGGAGTGGTAATCGTGGACGCTGCGCGCAGCCTTGCCGTTTGCCATATACTCTTGTTGATGAAAAGGGAAATGACTTACTTTTAGATGCGGATGCAGGAGAATATCTTTTAAGTCCTAAAGATTTAAACACCTTGGAGTTAATTCCTGAGCTTATTCAAGCAGGTGTAACTTCCTTTAAAATTGAAGGACGTATGAAAAGGCCTGAATATGTAGCAATAGTAGTAGATACCTATAGGCGAGCGATTGACGCTTGTTTGGCAAAGCCAGAGGCCTATAGCGTTGCTGAACAAGAGCAAAAAGAATTGGCACAAATCTTTAATCGCGAATTTACTACGGCTTACTTAAAGACTTCTCAGGGACGCAAGATGATGAGTGATCGCCGCCCGAATAACCGGGGGGTACGTATTGGCCGCGTTAGCGATTATCAACATCAAGAACGGGTTGCAACTATAAAATTGGATGAGCCTTTATATATAAATGATATTGTTGATTTTTGGGTAAAGGTTGGTGGCAGGGTTAGTGTAACCGTGTCATCTATGATGATCAATGGACAGAAAGTGACTAGTGCCCCTGCTGGTGCTGAAGTTGCAATTCATGTACATGCTCCTGTGCGCATAAATGATCGTGTCTTTAAAGTCTTTGACGCGGGCTTAATGGAACGAGCAAGATCTTTTTTTATTGAACCAAATGCGATAAAACGTGTAGCAGTTGATATTAAAGTAACCGTACAGGAAGGTCAGCCTTTGGAAGTTAGTATACACGATAGCGATGGTTTTTGTAGCCAGGCTCAAACTTCCTTTATTGCTCAAAGAGCGATTAAAAGACCTCTAACAGAAGAAGTAATTGCTAAGCAGGTCGAACGACTAGGCTCTACGATCTTTAGAATCAATACTTTGGAATGCAATATAATTGGCGAAGTAATGGTGCCAATTAGCGAGATCAATGATGTCAGGCGTAGAGCAATTGAAGAATTGGAACAAGCTCGTTTACTGCCTTTTCAACGCGAAGATTTACCTAGAAAAAAATATGTTGCACGAGATTTTTTATTATCGGATATAGTTCGGGATAGTGATGATGTACAGCAGCCTTTATTGGTGGTTAATGCGGATACGATTGATAAAATTAAAGTATCTTTAGAGTCTGGTGCAGATTGTATTATGTTTGGCGGAGAAACTTTTGATCATAAAATAATTACTCCTAAGATATATAAACAAGCCGTCGCCATTGTTCATGAAAGTGGAAAACAAATTATTTTGAACACACCTCGCATTATAAAAACTTGGCAAATGGATGAGGTGAAAAGAGAACTAGCGTTATTTCAAGAATTACAGGCAGATGCTGTTGCTGTGAGTAATCTAGGGACATTGCAAATTGCTAGAAAAATAACCGATCTGCCACTTCACGGTGATTATCCCTTAAATATATACAATGATGTTTCGATTGAGTTTCTGGCTGCACAAGGTATTTCCAGTATGACCTTATCACCAGAATTAAATTTTTCTCAGATTGAAGAGCTGGCTAGCGATCAGAAGGTAGCTTTAGAATGTTTAGTTCATGGATATGTAACATTAATGGTATCAGAGTACTGTGCGATAGGAAGCTATCTTGGCAAGCTAGGTACAGGAAAATGTAACCAGGCCTGTTTACGCCGTGATTATTGGTTAAAGGATCGTAAAAATGAACTATTTCCAGTGGTGACAGATCAATATTGTCGCATGCATATACTAAATGCAAAAGAATTAAGTATGTTGCCTCATGTACCTCGATTTGGTTTAACGGGAATTAAGCGTATACGAATTGAGGGAAAGAAGAGTACTGTTGATCACTTAGGTAGAATGAGCAAACTATACAGAGAACTACTGGATCAAGGAGAGGATCATCCCTTGCTTGCGCAGGATAGGATGAAAACTGTTGAACACGAAGATATCACCAGGGGGCATTATTTCCGTGGTGTATTATAAAGAAATATAATTGTATATTTCTTTATTTCTAGGGGGAAATGAATGGAAATATCGGTATTAAAAACGTTAGAATATCATAAGATACGTGTTATGCTCGCAGATAAATGTAGTTCTATTATGGGACGAGAACTTGCAGAGAATTTGATACCCTCAAGTGAATTATCTGAAGTAGAAGAAAGAATAGCAGAAACAAAGGAAGCTAGAGAAATTTTAGACGCAATGTCTAGTATACCTCTTGGTGGTATTCGTGATATTCGCACGTTGTTAAAGCGCGCGGAAATCGGTTCTATACTAGCTCCTGACGAATTGGTGGCTGTAGCAAGTACATTATATGCATCACGAAGAATGAAAAATTTCTTTATGGATATGCCTGTAGCATTAACTATTTTACTTAGTTACGCTGAAAAAATTAATGTATTGCGAAATGTTGAAAATTTTATTGAGAACATTGTAAATGAACAAGGGCAGATACGTGATGATGCAAGTGTTGAACTTTTGCATGTACGGAGGGAAATACGATTATCTCAAAGTCGTATCAAAGATAAATTGGACGGTATACTACGCTCTAGTGAGTATCAAAAATATTTTCAAGATGCATTAGTGACTGTACGTAATGAGCGATATGTCATACCCATTAAACAAGAGTATCGCAATCATTTTCCTGGAATTATTCATGATCAATCTGCTAGTGGTGCTACCGTATTTGTTGAACCAATGGCAGTAGTAATTTTAAATAATGAAATTAAACAACTCACTTCTGCCGAAAAAAATGAAATCGAGCGAATTTTAAGATCCGCTACGGAACAAATTGCAAATGTCGCGGAGACTATTTATTTGAATTGCGACATGTTAGCTAATATTGATTTTGCTTTTGCGAAGGCGAAACTTAGCCTGACCATGCAGGCGACCATGCCCATTATTAGTAATAAAGGATATGTCAATCTACGTCAGGCTAGGCACCCTCTTATTGAAGCTGGTGTAGTAGTTCCGATTGACATTTTTATTGGCAAGGATTTTAATACCTTGCTCATTACAGGTCCAAATACAGGAGGTAAGACCGTAACGTTAAAGACATTAGGGTTATTTGCTCTTATGACACAGGCTGGGCTCTATCTTCCTGTACAAAATGGCTCTGAAATTGCTATATTCAATAATATTTTTGCTGATATTGGTGACGAGCAAAGTATTGAACAAAGTCTGAGTACTTTTTCGGCCCATATGACGAATTTAGTGAGAATTTTAAACCAAATAACATCTGAAGATTTAGTCTTAATTGATGAAATTGGTGCAGGTACTGATCCGGATGAGGGAGCAGCTTTAGCTATGTCAATATTAGAGCATTTGCTGAATATTGGTGTTAAAACAATTGCTACCACTCATTATAGTGAATTAAAGACCTTCGCATATTCAAGACAAGGAATCGAAAATGCTAGTGTAGAATTTGATATACATACATTAAGGCCCACATATCGCCTTTTGATTGGAGTTCCAGGTAGTAGTAATGCCTTTGCAATTAGTAAACGTTTAGGATTATCAGATCATATTATTGAACAAGCCAGCCAATTTATTGACAAAGATCATGCAGAATTTGAAACCGTTTTAAATGCTTTGGAAGAGCAGAAGATTGCTTATGATAAACTTCATGAGGAAGTTATTCAGCAAGAACAAACATTAAATGTTTTAAGAGAAAAGCTTGCGACTGAAGAAAGTATATTAGCTGAGAAGAAGCATAAGATCTTGACCAAAGCGCAAGAAGAAGCTGAATCACTCCTGAGAAAGACTAGACGAGAAACGGAAGAGATTATAACGGAGCTAAAAGCACAGTTTACTGTGAAGAATAGCAGCTCGATTAGGCAAGGGATTTTTGACAAAAGCAGAAAACGCTTGCGAGAAAATCTAGAGGATTTAAATAATGAAAGTGAAGAAGATAATCCGTTGCCTATTGCCACGGCTAACATTTTAACACCGGGAATGCAAGTATATGTTACTACGCTTAAACAAAATGGGACTGTAGTATCCATTGGTACAAATGAAGTGATAGTTCAACTTGGCATTATGAAAATGAATGTAGCAATTGGAGATTGTCGATTAGTTAAAGAAAAGGCTCCTATTAAAAAAAATAATAAAGATAAAAATCGTGATAAGAATTTTATGAAAATCCAAGAAGTTGCTCGGCAAATTGATATACGAGGTATGATGGTGGAAGAGGCAGAATATGCACTAGGAAAGTATATTGATGATGCGATAGTGGCGGGGTTAACTACTGTATTAGTTATACATGGAAAAGGAACTGGAGCTTTGAGGAAGGGAGTAAGAACATATTTGAAAAATCATCATTATGTTAGAGATATTAGTATTGGTGAATTAAACGAAGGTGGCGATGGTGTTACCGTAGTACAATTATAAAAAAGGCAAAGAGGTGTGAGTAAAATTCTCACACCTCTTTCTCATTTTCAAATGTCGTTTTCCAGTTTAAGGAGCGGCCTAAATCCTTTTTGTCAGAAACATGTGTATCTAATAGAGAGGCTTCTCTTGACGAATTCGCTAAGGAAGAAGTGACTGCGGCTGCTGGTGGATCTTTCTTCTCCGATTTTTCTATTTTATTTCCTTCTTGTTTATCGCTATTTCCTCCAACTCCTAGATTACCTAAGACACCTAATATTGATGAGATATTAGCAGGATTGAGCTTTGACTTAATTTGTGGATTATTTAGCAGGGGCAATAGACTCATGAGCATGTCAGGAGTAGGACCTCCTCCACCACCATCACCTACACCGCTGCTTTTTGTAAGTTCTCCTAAAAGTTTATGTAATGGATTTGTACTATTATTTGCAGCAATTGTGGATGAATTTTGAATCATAGGGGCTGTTGCCATAGGTTGTGTACGATTTAAGATATGAAGAATACAAAGCAATGACAAAAGATGAATGAGGGTATCATAGCCGGTACCCTCATTTGCTACGTTATCAATCATATGTGCTATGGATTGAAACAGTGTATTAGGATTTTCGTTCGACATAAAGTATCCTCCTTAAAATAGTCCGGGAATTTTGGGAAGATTGAGATCGCCAGTTAATTTACACATTGCAGTTTGGTGCAATTCGCGGGATTTGGTAAGACCATTGTTTATGGTTGCAACTAATAAATCTTGCAATAAGGTTGCATTATCAATAGATAAATATTTGGGATTAATCTCTATTGATAATAATTCTTGTTGTCCATTTAGAGTTAATTTTATTACATCGCCACTTGAGACTTCTACACGTTGGGCTTTTAACTGGTCTTGGGCATTATCAACATTTTGTTGAATTTTTTTTACCATTTCCATCATATTCCCTAAATTTTCCCACATAGAAAATCGCCTCCGCTCATATTTTATCTAATTAAATGGTTACTCATTTTATTAAAAAAACAGTTCGATAAAAAAATGAAGTCAATTATAGCACTATAATTTATGCAAAAATATAAATTTGTGTGTATCAATAATAGCCAATTGTAAGATTGCATCATATATTAGATTAAATATCACTTATTGATGGAATAAGGGGTGAGAGTGATGCGCTTTCGGAGACATTATAAAAACTATAAGAGGTCAGTTGCGCAAGAGAGTAAAGATATTGAAATGATGATGACTGAGGAGAATATTGTTGAAAAGGTGAAGGATACAAAAAAACACAAGAAGCTGGATGAGGAACGTGAAGATAAAAAAGTCAAGGAAGCTAGACCAGTCAATCCAATGAGTGGATTGGGTCAGATCTTAAAGAACCCTAATTTTAACTTACAACTTATGGTTATTTTGTTAAGCTTAACTTCCGAAGATATGCAAATGGATAGAAGAATAGATGGAATGTCAACTACCATCGACAAAGTTCGAAATATTACTGAGTTAGTTAATAATGGTATGCAGTCAATGAAGATGGTCACAGATTTCCCCAAGAGCATCCGTCGGATATTAGAATAAAATTTAAAAAACGTAGTAGTTGAGTAACATTTATAAAGATACTTCCATATATTGAACTAGAAAGCGGAGCAATACTTAAATAAATAGGAACATGGTTTAGGCAATTGCTCCTTAAACGTCACATTTAAGGAGGGAATATGTAATGGCAAGAGGTTGTGGCCTTGGTGGAGGTCAATCTTGGTGGATTATCATTATCATTCTTTTACTTTTTTGCTTTAACAATGATGATTGCAGTTTTTCATAATATAAAATAAAATCTTACTTAATCTACGTGAATGCGTAGAGAACCAAGTAACTCTTTTGTGCTTATATTCATATAGTAATAAAGTGCTTATCTATAAGTTACAATTACTTCTATTTATAAATAGAAGGAGGAGGAATTCTTATGGGATGTGGACGTCGATTTGGTGGATTTGGTGGCGGATTCAATAGCACTTGGATTATTATCATTATTATTATTTTGTTGCTTTGCAATGATAATGATGACTCGTCTACTTGTTTATAGTTTATATTAATGTATATGCAGCAATAGAAAAAACACGCGTAATTTACGCGTGTTTTTTCTATTTAAGGATTATTTTTTTTCTCAGGCTCTGTTGTTTTTTTCGGTGGTGGAGGGGGAGAGGTATTTTTATCAGATTTGACAGGAGGGGGAGGAAGGGTTTTATCAACTGGGTGTGAGTCATCATCTGTTTGAGTTGGTGCTTTTGAATTCTTTCCATCAGGTGTTAAGGGATTTGTAATAGGTTGTTTGCCATCAGCAGGTTGTTCTGTAAGTACAGGGGTAGGGTTTGGTTCAATTACGATGCCATTAGGTCGAATGAAATCGCGAGAGGGCACGTTTACCAAAGCTTTTTGCATAAACGATTTCCAAATGACTGCCGGGAGACCTCCCCCTGTTATGCCATTTAAATATCCATCGGAATCATAACCAATCCATACTGACGCTACCAAATCAGGTGTAAACCCAACAAACCATGCATCTTTATAATCACTGGTTGTACCTGTTTTTCCAGCGGCGGGGCGTTCGATATATGCAGCCGTGCCAGTACCATTATTAATAACACCACGTAACATATCAGTAAGAATATAAGCTGATCGTTCATTTACTACAGCCTTTTCTTTTGGAGTGACTTGCTCTAATGTCTTGCCATTGCGATCAACAATTTTGATGACGCTTATAGGATCTACATGTACACCTTGGTTAGCCAGTACTCCATACGCACTGGCAATTTCTAAAGGCGTTACACCTCGTGTAAGACCTCCAAGAGACATTGCTAAGTTGCGATCATTAACAGAACCGTGTAAGACTAATGTGGAAATGCCCATTTGTTGAGCATAATATAATGGTTTATCCACACCTGTCTGATTCGCTATCTTAACAGTTGGCACGTTTAGGGATTGTTCCAGTGCCGTACGTAAAGAAACTGATCCATGGAACTTTTCGTCATAGTTCATTGGTGACCAACTGCCAAAGCTGATTTTAGTATCTTCAATCATAGATGAAGGAGTCATACCTCCTTCTAGAGCAGCTAAGTAGATAAAAGGTTTAAAGGCTGAACCTGGCTGACGTTCAGCTAAAACTGCACGATTAAACTGATCATTGCCGCGACCGCCAACCATTGCTTTTATATAACCTGTTCGCGGGTCAATCGCAACGAGGGCTCCTTGTGGTTGTTGCAATCCATTACCATCAGTACGCACACTGGGAAGCTTTTTCATAGCTTCTTCTGCTGCTTCCTGCATATCCAGATCTAATGTAGTATAAACTTTAAGTCCATCTTTATACACTGCATCAGCACCATATCTGTCAATCAGATATTGCGTAACGTAGTCAATAAAATAGCTTGCTGTTTGATTTTTAGTATCTGTTTGAGAGGAGCGTACTGCCAGGCGAAGCTTGTCATTTTTAGCTTGCGTAGCAGTTGGTGAAGTGATAAATTCATATTTAACCATTTGGTCAAGTACTGTAGCTTGCCGTTCAGTTGCTGCTTTTAAATTATTAAAAGGTGAATAATAATTTGGACTTTTGGGGATTCCTGCTAACATTGCGCATTCTGCTAATGTTAAATCTTCAACATTTTTATTGAAGTAAACAATAGATGCAGATTGTACTCCGTAAGCTCCTTGTCCAAAATATATTTGATTTAAATAGAGTTCTAATATTTCATTTTTACTGTACTGACGTTCAATTTGTAGCGCTAGGATCGCTTCTTGTATTTTTCGTTTTAATGTACGCTCTTGGGATAGTAATGCATTTTTTGCTAATTGCTGTGTAATGGTACTGCCACCTTCAGAAACGCCTCGATCGGTTATATTTGACCAAATGGCCCTCAAAATGCCGCGAGGATCAATACCTATGTGCTGATAAAAGCGTGCATCTTCTGCAGCTACGAAAGCATTTTGCAAATTTTTAGGAATCTTATTAATAGAAACAGGAACACGATTTTCTACAGAATGAACCGTATTAATTAATTTCCCATTTACATCATAAATTTGTGAAGAGGCAGCAGGTCTAATTTCGTCTTTCAGACTTGGCATGGTGTGAATGCTTGCTGTTAAAAAGCCAAGTCCAGCACCTGTAATCATTACAATAAATACAATTAGTAGTATAACCGTTAGTTTTGAATTACCATTTTTAGAAGAACGACGGCCATCTTTAGGGCTATCGCTTCGCTCCTTGTTCATTGGCAACCTCCTTAGTGTTGAGTACGGTAATTATTATAACATAAATAAGATCCTTTTTGTCTATAAGCTAAAATGACACCAATAGCTGGTGTCATTTTTCTATCACATAATCAGTAAAATAGTAGAAGCATCTCAACTCTTTTAGGGGGTTACAACCATGCGATGATAATTTTTCTTACCCTTACGAATTAGTAAACTTTTGTTTTCAAATAGATCATCAGTAAGTATTAAGTCAAAGTCAGTTACTTTCGTCTGACCCAAATAAAGACCACCTTGCTGTATTAATCTTCTTCCTTCACTTTTTGAAGATACTATTTCAGTTGCTGCAAGGATGTCAAGAACTTTCATGCCGATCATATTTGGGGTAATTGATACGGTTGGCACATTATCTAAAGTTCCAGCTCCAGAGAATAATGCTTCAGCTGCTTGTTGAGCTTTTTCAGCTTCTTCTGCACCGTGAATGAGTTTTGTCACTTCAAAGGCTAGTATTTTTTTTGCTATATTAATTTCTTTATCCTTAAGAGAACCTAATCTTCGAACCTCATCCATTGGCATAAAGGTTAGAAGTGCTAGGCATTTTTCTACATCAGCATCATCAATATTACGCCAGTATTGATAAAATGTGTAAGGTGAGGTTTTTTCTGCATCAAGCCACAAGGCCCCTTTTTCTGTTTTTCCCATTTTACGACCATCACTAGTAGTCAACAAGGTGAAAGTTAAACCATATGCTGGTTTGCTTTCTTTACGTCGTATGAGATCTGCTCCAGCCAGGATATTGGACCACTGATCATCTCCACCCATTTGCATAGTGCAGTTATATTGACGGTTGAGTTCTAAGAAATCATAGGCTTGCATTAACATGTAATTAAATTCAAGAAAGGATAATCCTCTGTCTAATCGCTGTTTAAAACACTCAGCAGTTAGCATACGATTTACGGAAAAATGTGCGCCGATATCTCTCAAAAATTCAATATAATTCAACTTAAGAAGCCAATCTGCATTATTGACCATTAATGCTTTTCCATTTGAGAAATCAATGAAACGCTGCATTTGCTTTTTAAATCGTTCGCCATTATAGACAATATCGTCTTGAGTCATCATTTTTCGCATATCGGTTTTACCAGAAGGGTCGCCTACCATCGTCGTTCCACCACCAATTAGGCAGACTGGACGATGTCCAGCATTTTGCATATGGGCCATTACCATCATTCCAAGGAAATGACCGACATGTAGGCTGTCGGCTGTTGGATCAAAGCCAATATAGAAGGTAATTTTTTCTTTTTCGAAAAGTGCGATCATTTCATCTTCATGGGTAAGTTGTTGGATAAAGCCTCGTTCTTTGAGGACATCAAGTACAGTCATTGCTGAGAAGCCTCCTCATGTTTTTCTAAAAATATCAAGAGATAAAAATAAAAACCGCCCTGGTTAAGGACGGGTACAACCCGCAGTACCATTTAAGTTGCTAGCTAAAACAGCTTGTTTATTTTCATGTCAAATACTAACTGTAATATAGCAGGATACGCCACAAATGTCAATGTGATCCATGGTTTGGAGCACATAAGTGAATCGTAATCAGGATTTTGATCTAAATATAGATATAGCTATTAAGAAATGAGAATAAAAATATGTTAAGGAGTGGTACATCATTAGAAAAGAATCCATATACTGTGGTATATCCTGGACTAGGAGGGTAATCATGAGATTTTCCGTGGGGAGTAGACGAAGAATACCATCTAATATGCTCGCGTCTATTTTATTTTGTATCATAGTAATAGGCACCTTCTGGATGATGGAAACGCATTTAAAACCTACTTTGTTGGCTATAGCGGAGACAAAAGCAACTTTTATTGCGACGCAATCCATTAACCAGGTTATTAGTGACAGGGTAAATTTGAATATTGATCCACAAACATTAATGAATGTTACATTAGATAGCCGAGGACGCGTAGTGCTTATACAGCCTAATACTATGGAGTTCAATAAAATTGCTGCAGATACTACTATTAAAGTGCAAGAGAAATTAAAAGAGATCAGTGAAGAGCAGATCAACATACCAATAGGACAGATCTTTGGAAGCCAATTATTAGCTAGTATGGGGCCTAATATTACTGTTACTGTAATTCCTGTAGGTACTGTTCAGGTAAAAGTAATTGATAAATTTGAACAAGCAGGTATTAATCAAACTAGGCATATGATCTATCTTATTGCGACTACCCAAATTAGAATCGTAGTACCTTTAGTTAGTAAAAGTATAAGTGTGGATACACAAATGCCAATTGCTGAATATGTTGTTGTAGGGGACGTTCCGAATACGTATGTACAATTTCCATTTCCACTTCTCAATAATATTAGCGAAAACGAAAAGCATGAATGAGGTAGGTATAATTTTATATAAAAAAGAATATAGAGGATTGACATATCTTTTTAAGATGTGATAATATATACAAGTCAACGATTTGCAACAAAAAAGTTGACATGCTTATGTAAAGATGTTAAAATCAATGAGGTCGTTTATAACGGCATAAAAAATTATTTTAAAGTCTTTTCATGTGTTCCTTGAAAACTAAACAATGTAAGTAAGGTTAAAATAAGCCAGATGTGCGGTACTCGTTTTGGAGTACAAAACAGTTGGTTCATGTAAATGAACTAACACAAACAATTTGTTTTTTTTAAAGAGCCATCAAGGTTCTTCATAAATAACTTTTATGGAGAGTTTGATCCTGGCTCAGGACGAACGCTGGCGGCGTGCCTAACACATGCAAGTCGAACGGTCTGGTATTCAACACTGAATATTTAGCGGTGTAGCCAAGCGTCAAGCGCGAAAGAAGAGAGCGCTTCACGCATTTAACAAGTGGCAACACAAAAGCTAAGGATTGAGTGTTGAATATCAG
>NZ_FOTS01000048.1 GCF_900114615.1 Pelosinus propionicus DSM 13327
CACTTAATTCGCAAAAAAGAGAAAATACCCTATTCGGTTAGGGATACAAAGAAAGAGCTATCTCAAATAGGTTTTAAAAACCTATTTTGAGACAGTTCCTTTTGTTCACCATGAGGCGTTATCAGACAGGTTAAAATCCCGCTGAGTTTCTGGCTAAGGAATATATTTCAAATATGGAGGTATACTCAATTGCCTAGAAAGCTTGAAGAGCAGGGTGTCATCCTATAATGAAACAAATGATATAAAGTGTGAAACATTATGGGTTTTTAATGAAATGAAATTGCTTTTTTCATATTGAAAGTGAAATCAAGATCTAAAATTTTTGAAAGTACCTGATTTTAAAGGGTTTAATGAGTTGGCACGCATTTTGCAATAAACATTAACTGAATTTAAATGAGCTTAAAGTTTGAGCATTCTTAAAACAGGGGGAATTAAACTTGGGATTGACCATTGTTGAAAAATTAATAGTTACTGCATTAGTAGACGGAGAAATGATAAAAGGGCAGCGAATAGGAATTCGTGCTGATCAAACGTTATCGCATGACTTAAATGGAGTTATGGCTTATTTGGCCTTTGAAGCCATGGGATTAGAAAAAGTCAAAACTGAATTGTCAGTACATTACACCGATCATAATATGACACAGGCTGATTATAAAAATTCTGATGATCATCGATACCAGCAAGACATAGCAGCTAAGTTTGGGATTATTGCATCTCGCCCAGGAAGTGGTATTTGCCATTCTCTTCATTTAGAACATTTTGCTGTACCAGGCAAAACACTAATAGGCTGTGACTCTCATACGGTTGCTGCTGGTGGAGTGGGAATGCTGTCAATTGGATCAGGTGGTTTTGATGCAGCTATGTCCATGGCTGGTGAGCCATTTTATTTAACCATGCCTAAGATTGTTAATGTGTATCTGACGGGTAAACTGCAGCCGTTTGTATCTGCAAAAAATATTATATTAGAAGTATTACGCCGCATTTCGGTTAAAGGTGGTGTCGGTAAGATTCTTGAGTATAGTGGACCGGGAGTTGCTACTCTTGATGTTGCAGAACGATCGACTATAACGAATATGGGGGCGGAAACAGGTGCTACCACATCCGTTTTCCCTAGTGATGAAATTACAAAACAGTGGATGTACGCTTATGGAAGAGAAGAACAATGGGTGCCGTTAGCAGCTGATGAAGATGCAGTATATGATGAAGTCATCACAATTGATTTATCCCTTCTTGAGCCGCTAATTGCTCTGCCTCATCAGCCGGATAAAGTGGTTCCTGTATCGGAAGTAGCTGGGACTTCCGTTGATCAAGTTATGTTTGGCAGTTGTACGAATACTTCATTACGAGATGTAATGTCAATGGCTCACATTCTGGGAGGTAAGCCCATTCACCACAATGTAGATGCAGGACTCTATCCTAGCAGCCGTACTGTGGTGCGTGAGAGTATTGCTCGAGGTGCTTATGATAAAATTTTAGCTTCAGGAGTGCGTATTTTTGAACCGATTTGTGGTGGTTGCAATGGAAGTGGATTTGCTCCTCAGAGTAATGGAGTTTCTCTCCGGACAACTCCGCGTAATTTCTTGGGGCGCTGTGGCACAGCCTCAGCCGATACTTGCCTAGTTAGTCCTGAGGTGGCTGCTGCTTCTGCTCTTACTGGTGTCATAACTGACCCGCGCGAGCTTAATCTTTCGCCATTTGTGTATGAGATGCCTGAAAAATTTATTGATGATACGGATATGTTTATGTACCCTTCATCTGAACCGGAAAATATCGGCATTCGTCGTGGGCCTAATATTAAACCCATTCCAGAAATGTCAGCTATGGATGATATTACCAGCGGAGAAGTCGTATTAAAGGCTGGGGACAATATCACCACAGATCATATCTGCCCAGCAGGGGCTCTGTATTTGCCAATTCGTTCCAATATACCTGAGATATCCAATCATGCTTTTAAGGTGTTAGATGAAAGTTTTGCGGAGCGTGCTCGACAAGCGGGTAATGGATTTATTGTCGCAGGATCTAATTATGCGCAAGGCTCTAGTCGTGAACAGGCTGTCATAGTTCCAAGATACCTTGGTATAAAAGCTGTTATTACTAAAGGGTTCGCTAGACTTCATCTTGCCAATATGGTGAACTGGGGACTTTTGCCGCTCATTTTTGTTAATGAGTCAGACTATGACAATATTAACCAAGGAGATCAGCTAACACTTGATACAGCGAATTTGCAGGCTGGTCAACAATATATTCTTAAAAACGAGACGAAAAAGCTGGAGATACCAGTCACTACCCCGTTGTGCCAGGCAGATATCGATGCGGTAAAAGTGGGAGGGCGGATTAACTGGGTTAAAAATAAAAATAAAAAAAGTAAGTAAAAGGGCACTAGTGGAGAAAAGGAGTGTAATCGGATGGTAGATTTGATAAGAAAAGGAGCTTATTTATTAAAAGGCAGGCTCATAGTAGAAAATGCAGATAAGTTAAATATTGATGAATTAAATCAGCGATTAGTCCATGCTGGGGTTAGTCCTTTGTCTGAAAAGGTAATTAAGCAAGAACAAGCTAAGGCAAGTACGATTGCCAATAAAATATTGAATAAGCATAACACCTCAGAAGATTGGCATAATTTAAAGCTGAAATTTGATGCACTAACTTCTCATGACATAACATATGTGGGGATTATTCAAACGGCAATAGCCAGTGGGCTTAAGGAGTTCCCAGTACCTTACGTTTTAACGAATTGTCATAATAGTCTTGGTGCTGTAGGCGGAACGATTAATGAGGATGATCATGTTTTTGGACTTTCAGCGGCGCGTAAATATGGTGGAATCTATGTTCCAGCCCACATGGCTGTAATTCATCAATACATGCGTGAAATGCTGGCAGGCTGTGGGCAAATGATTCTAGGTTCCGACAGTCACACCCGGTATGGTGCGCTGGGCACTATGGCAATTGGTGAAGGTGGGCCGGAGCTTGTAAAACAGCTCTTAGGACGAACCTATGAAGTGCCTTGTCCTGAAGTCGTAGCCATATATCTCGAAGGAGAACCGATTAAAGGAGTAGGTCCTCAAGATGTGGCATTGGCTATTATTGGAGCAGTCTTTAAAGATGGATTCGTTAAAAATAAAGTAATGGAATTTGTAGGACCGGGGGTGAGGAATCTTAGTGTTGATTTTCGGAATGGCATTGACGTAATGACGACAGAGACAACTTGTTTATCTTCTATTTGGCAAACAGATGAAAAGGTAGAAAGATACTTTAAAATTCATGGACGGCCTGAAGCCTATCAAAAACTAGAACCGGGTGAAGTGAGTTATTATGACGGAGTAGTTAAAGTAGACTTAAATAAAATTGTTCCTATGATTGCTCTTCCTTTTCATCCAAGTAATGTTTATACCATAGCAGAACTCAATCGTAATGCTGCAGATATTCTTCATAAGGTTGAAGTGGAAGGAAACAAACAACTAGAAAACTCAAAGCTGCAATTCAAATTGACGGATAAATTAGTTAATGGACATCTTATGGTTGACCAAGGGGTTGTAGTAGGATGCTCAGGCGGAACTTTTGAAAATATCGCAGCTGTAGCCCAAATCTTAGAGCAAAAATCCACTGGTAATGGGAATTTCTCTTTGAGTGTGTATCCGGCTAGTCAACCCGTATTTGCCGAGCTCATGGCCAATCGCTCTATGGAGAAATTGATACAGGCAGGTACAATTATTCGAACTGCTTTTTGTGGTCCATGCTTTGGTGCAGGAGACACGCCAACTAATAATGGGCTAAGCATCAGACATGCTACGCGGAATTTTCCGAATAGGGAAGGATCTAAACCCGATAATGGGCAAATTGCATCGGTAGCGTTGATGGATGCACGTTCCATAGCGGCCACAGCTATAAATGGAGGGCTGTTGACTTCAGCGACAGATGTAGAGTACAGTGATACTCCTGTGGAATATAAATTCGATAAACAATCGTACACCAATCGGGTATATCAAGGGTTTAGCCAGCCTAGATTGGAAGAAAATCTTAAGTATGGTCCTGGTATTGCCAATTGGCCGGAAATTAGACCGCTTCCGAATAACTTACTGCTTCAAGTGGTTTCGGTCATCCATGACGCAGTTACTACAACGGATGAGCTGATTCCTTCAGGGGAAACTTCTTCCTACAGATCAAACCCTTTCAAACTTGCTGAATTCACACTTTCTAGAAAAGATCCAGCTTATGTCGGCAAGGCAAAAGCTGTACAAAAGCTAGAAGTTCAACGGCAAAAATTGCTCACAGAACAGGGGGAACAGCAAGAAGTAGAAAATACCTTCCAGACGATATTGGCGGCGGAAAAACTCAGCACTGCTAAATTGAAGGAACTCATTAAAGATACAGGTCTTGGCAGCGTTATTTTTGCTATAAAGCCAGGTGATGGATCCGCTAGAGAACAGGCTGCTTCTTGTCAAAGAGTGCTGGGAGGAGACGCTAATATTGCTATCGAGTATGCCACGAAACGTTACCGAAGTAATGTAATCAATTGGGGTATGATTCCTTTCACAATTCATCCTGCAGATATTGAAAAGATAGCTGCCGATAGTTATATTTTTATTCCTAACATTCGTCAAAGTATTAAAACTGGCGCAGAAAAAGTACAAGCATTTGTAATCAATGAAAGAGGTAAAATTGCTCTGGAACTTAAACTGGAGAATCTTGCGAAAGAAGATCGGGATATTATTCTGGCAGGATGCCTCATTAACTATTACGCTGGTAACTAAAAAAATGTACGAGGAGATTCAATATGAACAAAGTGTTATTTTTCAGTGGACTTAATCAACACGTAACAGATATTTTCCGAGGGATGATGCCTGAAGGTTTTGAAGTGTCCTGTCATTCAAACAGTCTAAGTGATAAGGAAAAAGCAGAACTAATTCGGGAAGCAGAGTTTGTGGTACTTCATCCTGCAGAAATTTCTGACAGTGTTTTGCAAGAGGGCAAGTCACTGCGGCTTCTCCAACTTCTCACTGCCGGCTATGATAAGGTTGACCTGAAAGTCACAGGGGAACTTGATATTCCAGTGGCTACCAATGGTGGTGCCAACGCTTGGGCTGTTGCCGAACACAGTATTGCCTTGTTGTTAGGTCTCTACCGGAAACTCATTGCATGTGATCGGTCAGTTCGTGAGGGAAAGTGGCGGCAAGCAGTCACTGGATATGACATTTTTGAAGTAGCAGGGAAAACCGTTGGTTTACTTGGAGCAGGAAATATTGGTAAAAAAGTAGCCAAGCGTCTAAAGGCTTTTGAGACAAATATTCTGTATTATGATGCGAGCGCTGCGCCTGAGCTAGAAACAGAGTTAGGTGCCCGTAAAGTTTCTTTAGATGAGCTGCTGCGCGAAGCGGATATTATTACGATCCACCTTCCGTTACTTCCAGAAACACGTGGACTTATTGGAGAACGAGAATTGCAGATGATGAAACCGACAACCGTCCTTCTCAATGCGAGTCGCGCTGAAATTGTGGAAGAGGAGGCACTGATTACAGCACTCAAAGAAAAACGCATTGCTGGTGCTGGACTGGATGTGTTTCACAAAGAACCTATCTCACCAGAAGATCCATTGCTAACACTTGAGAATGTAATACTTTCCCCCCACATAGCTGGGCATGCATATGAAGGCTGGAGCCGACGCATGTCTTTCGCGTGGGAGAACATACAGCGAGTAGCAGCAGGAGAAGCGCCTCTTTCCCTGGCTCGTCCGAAGAACAAGTAATATAATTCATTCTGTTAATGATTTTCTAGCAATGGGAAATAGTTCCCGTTGCTAGAAATGATATCTATAATGTTCTTAAGAATGTAATGAATTGTGTAAATATTTGGAAATATAAAAAGCTGCTTTCTAGGTCACATTTGCCTGTAGGATTATTTTATGAGAGGAATTCATTATGAGTATTTACGAACAATTTCTAAAAATTCCTGCCACATGCATTTCAGATAGTCTTAAAGGGCTTACCAATATGGATTTTACTATAAAGCCATTAAAAGAGACATACAAGATAAGTGGGCCTGCCTGTACGGTAAAACTTCTTGCTAATGACAATTTGATATTCCTTAAAGGTTTGGTGCTGGCAAAGCCCGGAGATGTTTTAGTCGTAGATATCGGGAGCTATCAGTATAATGCGATAGCTGGTGATTTTATGATAGGTGCCGCTAAGGTGTTAGGTTTGGCTGGAGTCGTGGTAGACGGCACTGTTCGGGATAGTGCTGGTATAAAGGAAACTGATTTTCCGGTTTTTTGCAGAGGGAATACGCTTGCTGCTAGTAATAAGGTAGGTATTGGTGAAGTGAATATACCTATTTGCTGTGGAGGAGTAGTCGTTAATCCTGGGGATATTATTATTGGAGATGCTGATGGTGTTGTAGTAGTTCCTCAAGATAGAGCGACCGAAACATTAAAATTTGCGCTAAAAAAAGAACAGGCAGATCGGAAACGGGCCAAGCTTTTGGAAAGTGCAAACGCGACAAGAGAGTATATTAACAAATTGCTTTTAAAATCATAGATTTCGGAGCTGGCATCACATTTATTGCCCTGATAAAACGTTATCTTACGACTTAAGAGGCAAGCTCATTCACCACAATCAGGACTCTATCCTAGCAGTTGTACGATGGTGCGTAAGAGTGTTGCTCTACAGCGTTTCCATATTAAAAAATAGAAAAATCAACAAATAAGGTGGTATATGCATCATGAAGATGGAAGTTGTTGTTCAAGGTTTTCCAGGAAAGACAGCTAGCGGATCATTAAGCTGGAGCTCAGTTATTTATGTTGAAAGTGGGGATGAAAAGATACTTTTTGACACAGGAGGACCAAGTAAACGTAATCCGATCCGCAGCCACTTACAAAAAATTGGTGTAAATGCAAATGAAATAACTATGCTGGTTTTTAGTCATTTTCACGATGACCATGTAAGAAATTATGATTATTTTCCAAATGCAAGAATTATTATGCATGCAAAAGAGGCAGAATGGATACAAACGGAACCGAGTGATTTTGCAGTTCCTCAATTTTTATACCCGGCAGTGCAAAAAACAGGCCGATTAGAACTGGTTACTGAGGATGGAGAAATCGCACCTGGAGTGGAGACTCTTCTAGTTCCTGGCCATACGCCGGGGAGTATGGCTTTGGTTTTACGGGATTCCGATATGCCTGTTACTGTATTAACTGGAGATGCAGTAAAAAATATAGCAGAACTGGCAACTGGTAAAGTTGCTAAAGCATTAGACCCGACTTTGAATGCTCAAAGTATTAAGAAAATTAGGGATATTGCTGAAGTAGTTGTTCCTGGTCATGACCGTATGCTTAAAGTGACAGAGGATAGGATCATAGCGTTAACTGCCGCTCATGAAACAATCATTCTTCCGGCAGGGGTAGCTAATACGGATTCACCTAGATATCTAGAGTTAGTCATTGAACAGACTTGGCTGCAAAAAGAAGAAATATTATAAACAGTAAAAAGTGCTGCCTTATCATTGTGTAACAATTTAGTATATGCATAAGAGAGATAACATTATAGGAGGGCTAAGATGAATGTATCTACTAATATAAATGTATCTGCAAATGGAAAAGTGAAATCCCTTTGGCGAGGTAAAAGACTTTATATTATGATTTTGTTGTTTTTTGCTTCGCTAATTAACTACATTGATCGTGTCAGCATGTCTGTTGCTGCTCCAGCAATTATTAAGGATTTTGGTTGGGACTCGGCAACGATGGGGATTATGTTATCATCTGCTTTTTGGGCATACGCAATTGCCTTAGTGCCCATTGGTTATTTTGTTGATAAGATCGGTGCACGTAAATTGAATGCTTTTTCAATTTCTTTTTGGTCACTAGCTGCCATGGTTACAGGAATATCGAACGGTTTTGGAACAATGCTGGCATCAAGGTTGGCACTGGGCGCAGGTGAAGCTTCCACCATGCCATCTGGCAGTAAAGTAGTTCGTCAGTGGTTTCCGATCCAAGAGCGTGGTTTGGCAACTGCGTTGGCTCGATCGGGAGCAGAGGCCGGTCCGGCTATCGGAATGCCGCTCGTAGCTTGGTTAGTCCTGGATTATGGTTGGCGCATGTCGTTTATCATAACGGGTGCAGTTGGCTTTATTTGGCTGTTTTTCTGGCTGAAATATTTTCGGGACAAACCGCAGGATTCTGCGTTACTATCATCTGAAGAAAAAGACTATATTGTAGCCAATACTGACAGTAATCAGGAAACTGCCGATAAAGGTATACCCAAAGGAACCCTCTGGCGTCTATTGCAGCAGAAAACTATGTGGGGATTGGCTTTGTCTCAAGGATGCATTATGTACACTCAGTATTTGATACTTACTTGGCTGCCAACATATTTGGTTCAAGTAAAACATTTACAATTGATGAAAGCAAGTGTTATGAGTTCTGTTGCCTTTGTCTGTGCATGGGTTTTGGGAATAGTAGTCTGTAAAATGAGTGATACGCTGTTAACTCCTGAAAAAGTCTTGAAAGGTCATCGCCGTACAATGGTAGTTGTTTTTATGGTGTTATCCAGTATATTCGTGTGTACTACAATGGTGGAAAGTCCTGTTGCAATTTTAGTAATCATTACCTTGGTTAAGGCATTTCTTTCCTCCACAATTGGACTTAATATGACCCTGACGAATGACCTTGTTGCTACTCCAGCTGTCGCTGGAACAGCTTTTGGGATACTGTTGCTTGGTGGCAACTTATTCGGGTCGATGGCGCCAATTGTGACGGGATATATTGTCAAGACGACTGGAAGTTTTGATAACGCGTTTTATCTGGCAGGTGCGCTGATTGTAATTGGATCTCTCATTTCTTTGTTCATGACTCGCAAGCCGATTACGGTTGAATAGTTAAGATTATGAAATCTGTTAGTATATAATTATGCCTTTATAGTTAAAAAGGAGGGGCAGTCAGCCCCTCATGACTTAGCGATGAAATTACTTAATATGAAAAGGACAATGAATGATTGCAAAGAAGTGGTCAAGCGTATCGGAATGGCCGATCCTTTTAATATTGTAAGCACTAAATAAAATATCTTGTTGGGTAGGTTAAAGATGAATACAAAGTTATTTAAATGGATTATGATTATTTTTTTTCCAGTGATGATATTACTTATTCCAGTACCAAGTGGTTTTACACAAGATGCATGGAATTTATTTGCAATTTATGTTGGCGCCATACTGGGGATTATGTTAAGACCAGTACCGGAGCCGGTTATCATGCTTATTGCAATTAGTATAACTAGTCTATGGCTGAAAAAAATGGATTTAGTATTGAGTGGATTTAGTAATGGCACAGCATGGCTGGTGTTTACAGCATTTACATTAAGTCAAGCATTTTCGACGACGGGGTTAGGAAAGCGAGTTGCCTATATCTTAATAGGTAAACTTGGTCAATCGACTCTTGGTCTGGGGTATGCATTTGCGCTCACTGATGCGCTAATTAGTCCAGCAACGCCGTCAAATACAGCAAGAACTGCTGGCATTGTGTATCCAATTTTTCAAAGTGTATCGGTTACATTAGGATCTGAGCCGGGGAAAACAGGCAGGAAGATCGGAGCTTATCTAAATTTGCTGGCATATCAAATTAGCATGACAACATCATGTCTTTTTGTCACTGCTACTGCGTCGAATATTATAGTGGTACTTTTTGCAAAAGATATTTTGCATGTAGATGTTACTTGGTTAACGTGGGCCTATGCGGCATTTGTGCCCGTGATGCTAGTGTTAGCTATAATTCCTTATTTGGTGTATAAGATTTATCCACCAGAAATAAAGAAGATTGATAATTATCGTGAAATTTCACGTGAGGGATTACTCCGCTTAGGAGCTGTATCTAAAAATGAAAAAATTCTAGCAGGATTATTTATAGCCGCAGTAATTGGTTGGTCTACCATGGAATTTACTCACTTTGACGCTGCAGCTATTTCTATAGCATTTGTTAGTTCAGCGTTGTTGACAGGAATCATTACTTGGGAAGGAATTTTGAAATCAGGAAATGCATGGAGTACCTTCCTTTGGTATGGTGGAATAATCGGATTAGCGACTTCTTTAAGTAAAGCTAAGTTTTTTGTTTCACTTGCTGGTGCTATTGGTACATATGTTCAATTTTCAGGATATAATCATTACCTTGTATTTGCGTTCATATTATTCATCTCTATTGCTGTACGTTATGCGTTTGCATCAACAGCTGCTTATGCAACTTCTTTCGTGCCTGTGTTATTTACTTTAGGAGTTGCTGCAAATTTGCCAGCGATGCCTTTAGCACTCTTACTTGGGATTTCTTTAACTTGGGGTGCGCTTGTAACTCATTATGGCGGTGCTGCTGGCCCAGTTCTTTATGGAGCAGGTTACGTTGATCAAGTTACATGGTGGAAAGTTGGAACAGTCGTAGTAATGGTTCATTATCTGGTGACGATTGGTATTGGTCTTCCTTACTGGAAGCTGCTGGGCTTATGGTAAATACATCAATCAGAAGCCGCTTATCCTGGGAATAAAAGATTGGAGGAGAATATTTGATGAGTAAGCTACTTAAAGCAGCACAAGCCGGAACAGTTGAATCAAGTGATATTTTGATTTCTCTGATGCCAGCTGAAGCTGCAACTGGAATACAAGTAGAATTAGTGAGTCCTACACTGCAGCAATATGGGAAACATATCAAAAATCTTATAATAGAAACACTAGTTTTTCATGGAATTGAGGATGTGCAGGTCTATGCTAATGACAAAGGTGCATTAGATTGTACAATTAAAGCACGCGTAAAAACAGCATTAGAAAGGGCAGGAGAGTGAGGAGGATACAATGGAAAAGCTAAGAAGAAGCATGATGTTCGTTCCTGGTAACAATCCAGGAATGCTTCTAAATGCCGGCATTTATGGTGCTGATACGATTATTCTAGATTGTGAAGATGCCGTAGCAATTACTGAGAAAGATTCTGCTAGAAATCTTGTATTTCAAGCTATATCAGAACTGAATTACGGTACAGAAGTAGCTGTTAGGATCAATCACATTAGTACACCTTTTGGTTGGGATGACCTAAAAAGAGTACTACCAGCAAAGCCTGATCTAATTCGATTGCCTATGGCTCAAGGACCAGAGGAAATTCGCCAAATTGATGAATTCATTAGTGAAGCAGAAGAAAAGAATAAATTCCCTGCGGGATCAATTAAAATGATGGCTGCTGTTGAAACTCCCAAAGGTTTACGTTTTGCCTATGAAATCGCAGCAGCGAGTCCTCGGATGGTAGCATTGGCTATTGGTGCAGAGGATTTCATTGCCAACTTAAAAACGACGCGCAGTAAATTGGGACGAGAATTATTAGCGGCCAGAGGACAATTGGTACTGGCAGCTCGGGAAGCTGGTATCCAGTGTATTGATACGGTTTTTTCTGACATCAATGATGAAGAAGGATTTAAAAGGGAACTTGAGCTCATTAAAGAAATGGGCTTTGATGGTAAATCCGTTGTAAATCCTCGTCAAGTTAGTGTCGTTCATGATTTCTTTGCGCCTACGGCGAAAGAAATGGATCACGCTGAAAGAGTTCTTGCTGCTTATCAAGAAGCCCTTGAGAAAAAATCAGGGGTTATCTCACTCAACGGAAAAATGATTGATCTGCCGATTGTAGCACGGGCAGAACGTACCTTGGCCTATGCGAAAGCTGCTGCTGGGAAAGGGGGCAAATAAAAATGAAAAACTCTATCGGAAGAGAAATTCCTGATTTTATACCTGGACTAGGGAAAGTGACTGGCTTTGGCGGTGCGTTTGCTTATAAACCTGTTGGACGGACTGCAGGGGCAACTTTAACTACATGCTTACCGCGGGCGGATAAACTTTTAGCTTCCATTGAAACTGCCATTGATGCCGTAGGACTCAAAGACGGTATGACAATATCATTTCATCACCATTTTCGTAATGGAGATCGGATCTTAAATCGTGTAGTTGAGGCAATTGCGAAAAAGGGGATTCGAGATATTACCCTTTCCCCGAGCTCACTTAATACGGTCAATGATGCACTGATTCCTTATATTGAGCAGGGGGTAATTACCGCAATCGAAACAAGTGGTGCCAGAGGGAAAATGGGGCGGTTTTTAACAGAAGGTCATTTGAAAAAACCATTGCACATCCGTTCCCATGGTGGTCGGGCGCAGGCAATTGAAAGTGGTGCCATTCATATTGATGTGGCTTTCCTTGGTGCTCCTGCCTGCGATCGCTACGGTAATATTAACGGAATTCAAGGTCAGTCTGCCTGCGGTTCTCTTGGGTATGCCATACAAGATGCAGCGTATGCGGATCAAGTTGTAGCCATTACAGATAATCTAATGCCTCACCCTTTATTTCCCATCAGCATTCCACAAACGCAGGTTGATTATATTGTTGTAGTAGACAGTATTGGTGATCCAACTGGTATTGCTTCCGGTGCTCTTCGTTATACGAAAGACCCAAAAGAATTGCTCATTGCCAAATATGCTGCTGATGTGCTGGACTATTCGGGTTACTTGCAGCAAGATTTTTCCATGCAGCTTGGCAGCGGTGGTGCGTCCATGGCTGTCGGTCGCTTTATCAAGACAAAGATGCTCGAAAGAGGAATCACGGGTAGCTTTGGAGTTGGCGGCATGACGGGTGTTTTTGCTGAAATGATGGAAGAAGGATTATTTAAGATGATGTTTGATGTACAGAGTTTTGATATTCCCGCCATTGATTCCATCAAGAAAAACAGCAATCACTTAGAAATGTCAGCCTCTTACTATGCAAACCCTCATAATAGTGGAGCGATTGTCAACAATCTTGACGCTGTGATATTAAGTGCGACAGAAGTTGACGTTGATTTTAACGTCAATGTGATTACCGATTCAAACGGAGTGATTATGGGTGCTTCCGGCGGTCACTGCGATACGGCTGCTGGCGCTAAGCTGACCATTGTGGTAGCTCCGCTGCTTCGTGGTCGGTTGCCTATGGTTAAAGATGCTGTTCAGACGGTGGTAACACCTGGTGAAACAGTGGATGCTATTGTTACAGAACGAGGAATTGCTATTAATCCTAAACGATTGGACATCATTGATAAAGTAAAACATTCTGGCCTTCCTATCATGTCCATACATGAGCTTAAGGATATTGCCTACAAACTATGTGGTAAACCAGAGGCGATTGGGCTAAGCGATGAGATTGTCGGAGTTGTAGAATATCGGGATGGAACCATTATTGATGTAATCAGACGGCCAATTTTATAATCGTATGCAATTTGATCTCGGTTTGCCCCATAGTAAGATTACTATGGGGCAAACTTGTAATAGTACTTCAAAGACGGAAAAAATATAACGGATTATATCAGAAATAGCTAAAGTCTTGTTTCAAATCTGTATTTCGTTTTGGGTTTGTTTCATGGTAGAATCAAATAAAAGACAGGGATTACATTCTCTCTATACTAATAATAAAAAATATAAGTTGGGTTGGATGAAATGAAAAAAATAGCGTTTCTCGCTCCAGATGAAGGTAAACTCACAGAAATTAAAAGCGTACTATATGATTTTCATAATGAAGTGATATTTGAAGTAGGATCATTAGCGGATGGTTTGTTAAAGGCGGAGAAACTAATTCAGCATGGAATTGATATTATTCTTGCCCGCGGTGAAACGGCATTTAACATCCGGGATAAATACCCGGATATTGTAGTAGTAGATATTCCTATTACCGGCTTTGATTTAGTGCAGACTTTGGAGAAAGCCAAACAATTTGGTGATAATGTAGCCGTAGTATCTTTTCCATCTATGATAAAGCAAATTGAAAGTTTAGAATCGGCTCTTGGGGTCAATATTAAGAAATATTATTTGTCTCGGAGGGAAGAGGTTGATCGTGCAATTGATGATGCTTTAAAAGACGGTGCTAATGTTATAATCGGCGGATTTACGGCAAAAAAAGCTACCCAAAAGAGAAGTCTTCCTTATGTTGAGTTTGTAACCGGACAGCAAGTATATTTGGAATGTTTCCAAACCGCAAAAAGTATTTTGAAATCGATTGAGCAGCAGAAAAGAAGAGCGGGCTTGATAAAGGCTGTGCTGAACCATGCTTACGAAGGAATTTTGTCGATTGACGAAAAGTGCTTGATCTCTTCGATTAATCCCGTGGCGCAGCGAATATTAAATTTGAGAGCAAATGTAGGAGAAAATATCAATGAAGTGTGGCAAGAATTACGATTAGATAAAGTATTATTAACTGGTAAAGAAGAACTTAATCAATTTCTTAAAGTAAACCAAATTAAAATTTTATGTAATAAAGTGCCTATAATGGATCGAGGAAGGATTATCGGGGCAGTTGCAACATTTCAAGATATCACTAAAATACAAAAAATGGAGTCTCGTATTCGTAATGAAATTTATGCCAAAGGACATGTAGCAGCCTATACTTTTAAAGATATAAGCTTTGTGGATCAGGTAACTAAGGAAGTCTTGGATATGGCGAAAAATTTTGCTGTTGCTGAGGCGAATGTCTTATTGAATGGTGAAACAGGGACGGGAAAAGAAGTCTTTGCGCAGAGTATTCATAATTTTAGCAATAGAGCAAAAGGACCTTTTGTGGCAGTAAATTGTGCAGCGCTGCCGGCACAGCTGCTAGAGAGCGAATTATTTGGTTATGTAAGCGGTGCTTTCACTGGTGCCAGTAAGGAAGGGAAATCTGGTTTATTCGAAGTTGCACATACAGGGACCATTTTTTTGGATGAAATTGGAGAAATGGATTATATTAATCAAGGGCGATTGCTACGAGTGTTGCAAGAAAGATCTGTAGTACGGCTTGGCAGTACAAAGGTTATACCAATTGATGTACGCATTATTGCGGCCACGAATAAAAATTTGCATGATTTAGTAATTAATCATAAATTTCGCGAAGATCTATATTATCGCTTAAATGTGCTTCAATTAAGAATTCCTCCGCTGCGAAGACGTAGGAGAGATATTGGAAATTATGCAAAGATGTTTTTGGCTGAATTTGCTGATTCTTCAAATACTGAACTCAAATTAAGTGCTGAGGCAACAAAAGTTCTAGAAAGCTATAGTTGGCCGGGTAATATACGTGAATTAAGAAATGTAATGCAAAGAGTAGTTGTTTTAGCCAAACGAAAAACAATTAGCGGAGTATTTCTAAAAAAAATGTTAACAATTGAAGAAGATGATAAACAAAATCCAGATGAGCTAGAAGAGGCAATAGCGATCGAAAATGCATTAACGAAATTTAAAGGGAATATTACAGAGGTAGCCAAGTTTTTAAATGTCAGTCGTTCAACTTTGTGGCGTAAAATGAATAAGTTGGGGTTAAAGCGGCAGAAGCAAAATAGTTAAGTTTGTCACGAGAGTATCAAGGGTAACTATTTGAAATCTTATGAGTAAGAATGGAATCAATAGGTCAATTTTAATAATTGCCTGAGATTTACCTATTGACCTATGATTCTCCTGTGAGTATAATAAAGTTGTCAAGACAACTAAAGTGGTGATATAAATTGAATTTTAAATTAGAGGATTCATTGGGATTTATTCTAAATAAGACGAATACAAAACTTAAGAATGAATTATTTCAACGATTCAAAGAATATGATGTTACGCCAGAGCAATGGGCTGTTCTTAACTGTTTATGGGAACAAGAAGGTGTTACTCCTAAAGAATTGGCTGATCGGATTTTTAAAGATAAGCCAAATACGAACCGTATTCTTGAAAAATTGCAAATGAAAGAATTGATTATACGAAAACTTCATCCAATCGATAAAAGAGCGTATCAAATATTTTTGACAGAGCGTGGCTGGGCATTAAAGGAAGAATTAATTCCTAAAGTGATGCAATTACTAGAGACGGCTGCAATCGGAATCGAAAAAGAAAAAATAATAGAAATGAAAAAATTATTAAATCAAATATATGATAATCTTACGTAGTTATTTTTTAATAAACTAGTTGTTGTGACAACTAAAATAGTAGTCATTGTAATTATTCTTACTCATTAAAAACGCTGCTTGCTAGAAGGACATAAAGCGTGTTTAAAATCACACGGATATAGATATTCTAGTAGAGGCAGTACTACTATTAGAATTTCAATATAGGAATTTAAATAAAAGTGAGGTAATAGACATGGAGAGTCGTTTAGTGACAAAATTGAGTTTGCGTTATGAGCCAGTAGCTGTTTTGCTTAGTAATGAAAAACCAGAAGGAGCACTTCAGAGTAAAGAAGGACAGTGGAGCTGTACCATTCCATTATTCATTGCGGCAGCGAAAGGAAAAACATCTGTTTTTGAACGCAAAACTACAGGATGTCCTGGGGGAAAAGCAGGATTAGGGTTTGGTCAATTTCCTAATTATCCTGATGGGATTGAATATTTTTTGTCAGTTGGCAAAAGTGGTCTATTTGAGGGAGAAGGATATTTAAAAGATCCAGAGCTAGGAGAGAATTTCGTTGCGTGCTTGCCAATAACGGATATTCCCTATCAATATGTTATCTTTAAGCCTTTGTCACAAGTTGAGACGACGAAGGAAATACCTGAGCTAATTGTATTTTATGTAAACACAGATCAGCTATCGGCACTTACTGTACTTGCAAACTACTATAGACCGGGAATTGAAAATGTGATGATACCTTTTAGCTCAGGGTGTCAGTCCATTTTTCTTGTACCCTACGCCGAAGCACAGAAGGAAAATCCAAGAGCGGTAGTGGGCTTGACTGACATTACAGTGCGCCCCATGGTCGAAGCTGATATGCTGTCATTCTCTGTTCCCTATAAGATGTTTCTGGAATTGGAAAAAAATATAGAAGGAAGCTTCCTAGAAAAACACTTGTGGCACAGGGTGGCAGCGAGAATAGAAAAGAAGTAACTATAGTATCAAAACCTCTTTCCTGGATTAATCTAATCTGGGAAAGAGGTTTTTTTCTTTTATGACTTAATATCAATTAAGTATTATGCTTTACCTTCCTAGAGTATCGTCCTAATGCAATTTAACAAGAGTTATCATTTCTTTGCAAAATAAATAAGTCAAAATTACAAGAGTTGGTAAAATATGCAGAATGAAATATAATATAAGGAACTGAGAAAAAGAAAAATACTCATTTGTTTTTCATGGGTATCCTAGTCAATACGTTACCAAATAAGATAAGCAGTTAAGGATTGGAGGAGCGTTATTTATGATTAAAATCGGTATTCTTATTTTTCATCAGGTAGAGGAAATGGATTTTGTAGCGCCATTTGAAGTGTTAAGCTATAGTAATAAAATTAAGGAAGATAGCCTTCAAGTAGTTCTTATTGCTGAAAAGTTGGAACTTATACAAGCATATAATGGAATGAAGATTTTTCCGGATTATTCATTTGCTGCTTGTCCGAATTTGGATATTCTAATTGTACCTGGCGGGAAAGGCCGTCTTGAAGCTATGCACAATCCTAAGATTCATGAATTTATACTGCATCAGTCAAAGCAGATTCAGTATATTGCATCGGTTTGTACAGGTGCATTTATTTTGGCTGAAATGGGCTTGCTTGATGGCAAAAAAGCGACTACGCATCACTCTGCATTTGCAGAATTACAAGCCTATCATACAATTACGGTAGAGAAAGCCAAAGTGGTACGTGATGGTAATATCATTACGTCAGCAGGAGTGACTTCAGGCTTAGAATTAGGCTTTTATATTCTTAAAAATCTCTTTGGCAGTGTTTTCGCCAAAGAGGTTGCCACTAAAATCGAATATGCTGTCGATATTGAAGCATTATGAAATGGATATTCCTTTGATGCGCGATAGCTGATAGCAGGACTTTGGTATGCTAATATAAAAGAATATAGTAGATACAATGTAAATCAGCAAGATACATCTGAACATAGGAACGAAGGAAAGGAGCGAATGGCTATGATGCGGCGGATCGGTTTATTTTTAATGATTATACTCGTTTGTGTGGTGACGCCTTGCTTTGCAGCAAAACAAAGCACAGAAAGCCAGGCAATATGGAGTTATGGTGAGGAAATACGGAACATTGCTGACCCAGCTACCGAAAATATGCTTTTAATGCTTAATGAAGGGAATTACAGTCAATATAGCAGGAATTTTAGTCCACAAATGAAAGCAGCTGTTCCAGAGTCTAAATTTAGAGAACTCAATGCTATGATTCAAGATACATATGGTACTTATCGTTCCAAGGAATTTGTGAGCATTGAAATTAGAGAAAACTACATTATGGTTTCTTATAAAGGTACATTTTCCCAAGAGAAAGAGCCCCTATTGATTAGAAGTGTCTTCACCCAAGAAAATGGTAAAACATACATTAGTGGATTTTGGCTGAACCCTTTAAAACTTGTAGGAAACATAGGAAATATCAAATGATAAAGATCCAGTGAAGTAAAGAAATACAGTGTTAAAAAAATATGGTATTTGAAGTAAAAAACGATGGTAAGGGGAGAAAAAGATGGATCATCGTATTGTTCGAAGAGAATCCTTTCAGGTTATCGGCAAGGTATTCAAAGTATCAACGAAAGAGGGGCAAGAACTACGACAAATTCCTGAATTGTGGAATGCATGTAATTCCGATGGAACTTGTGAAAAAATTTGTTCAATCGATAGCAGACAATATATATTGGGCATATGTATGGATTTTGAACATGACAAAGAACAATTTTCTTACATGGTTGCAATAGAAGATGTGAATGATTTGAACGATACTGGTTTTGAAACCAGAGAAATCCCAGCGAGTATGTGGGCGGTATTTACATCGGTAGGGCCTATGCCATGTGCAATACAAACGGTGTGGCAAAAAATCTTCCAGGAATGGATGCCTGCGACAGACTATAGGCATGGGAAAGCACCTGAAATAGAAGTATATTTCCCTGGAGATCCATCGGCGCAGGATTACAAATGTGAAGTATGGATACCAGTAGTAAAAAATGCTGAAATAGAGGGAAAAGATGAATTTTGATATGCGGTCTACAAGCTGGGATACTGAAAAGAGAGTGAAACGGGCAGAGGTCATTGCAAAGCAGATTGCTCATACGGTTAAGCTCAAAAAGTCGTATAGTGCTCTAGAATTTGGCTGCGGAACGGGTCTTATAAGCTTTCAGCTTTATGACAAGCTAAAAGATATAACCTGTATTGATACATCACAAGGTATGATCGAAGCCTTAAACGCAAAAATTCAACAAAATAAAGCAGTAAATATCACAGCCTATCTGCACAATATTGATGATAGTCACCAGTTAACGCCTACCTATGATTTGATTTATACATCCATGGCATTGCACCATATTACTGACATTGATACAACCTTAGCAAACTTATATAAATTATTAAAGGCAGATGGGCAGCTGTGCATTGTTGATTTAGATGAAGATGATGGCAGTTTTCATAAATTAGAGCCTGACTTTACGGGACATCATGGCTTTAATCAAAGTCGGCTAAAAGAAATTCTGGGACAAATCGGATTTAAAGAAGCAGCATCACATACCTTTTACAAGGATGTAAAAAACATCAATGGCGATGAGTTTCAGTATTCATTGTTTATTGCTATGGGGAGAAAATAGGATGATGTTTTTAGCGTCAAAGCTCTGTGCTTGACCTGATAATAAAAAAGGCAGCCGTGTATTCTGCGGCTGCCTTGAATGTATTGCTATGAGTAACGGCTCTCCCATAATGCTTTTTGCTTGCAATCCCATCAGAAAGTACTATAATTAGTAATAGGTGGAAATTAAAAAGTCGCCGTGTCCCAAGAGTGTAGCACCACTCTTTAGGCACGAGCAGGTGGCCTAAGCACCTACACGTAACAGTTACCTGTCTACGACGACAATTTATTATACCGTGATCCCTCCCTGAAGACAAGGGATGGTATGTTCGGGATAGTAGGATTGTAGTCTGGCAGAAGCTGAGCGTCTGCATGCAATCAAGATGAAGCAAAGCGCATGTGTAGGTTTAAAAAACCTTGCATGGGCTTTTTAATTTCTCCCATTACGCTTGCTGTATTCTGGCTTCTTCTTCTGGTATATTAGAAAGAAGAAGCCTCATACAGTATGAATATGGGGGGATATATATTGGCATCCATAAGAAGTATGAAGAGAAACATGAAAAGCCGGCGGCGTCAAAGAAATTTGACAGCAAAGCCAGAAAGCATTCAGTCCCACAATCAGCAAGGGATCGCGGAGAGGAACATACCCGTTAGAAGTGTAGTTACTGGGCAATGGTTGGAGAAGAGCGATGCGCTTCGTGATTGGCAAGAGTTTGTTTTTATGCGCCAAGAGAAAATAGAAGAAAAGTTGGAATTTGGTGAGTTATCGAGTGAATATACGACCATCATGAACCAAGTCGATCAACTATTAGAAGGGCAGCCGGAAACGGTAAGTAAAGCCGTTACTCATCTGGTGGTGACAGCTACCTATATGCACTATAACAAAGGCTTTTTCGATGGTATGAAGATTGGAACGGCTATGGAGAAATTATAAGTAAATAGGATCAATTCAATAAGATTAACCTCTGTCAATGAAATGACCGAGGTTAATCTTTTTTTGCATAGGCGATACGTTCGATTTTTGATACGGCCAAATTTCGGTTGAGAGGTTTTAAATAATGTTCTTGATAATAGGATGCACCAATATCTTCGACTAGCGTAAGATGAAATGATGCTAGAAAATCATTTAAACTGTTTGGATCAAGTCCAAAAATCCACGGGTGAGATTTGGATTCGAAATAATCTAGAATCGTATCCGCTCCTGGTATATCGGAAGTCTGATCAATGATACTCTTCAAAATATAGGAAAAAGCTACCATGCTTCCCGATGGAGCTTTTGATATAAATTTGAGGGTATTCATTACACCTGCTTCAGAAATATAAGGTGTAACTCCTTCCCAGATAAAGAAAATCGGTTTGGAAAGGTCAAGTTCTTGAATGCCCAACACGTCATCAAGTGTTTGATGATTAAAGTCAATGGGGGCAAAGATGACATGAGGAGGTAATACACCCAGGCATTTTTGTAATTTTTCTTTTTTTATATTTTGCATATTTGGTAGATCGACTTCAATTACTTTCATCTCGTTAATGCCTGCAATTCGATAGGGTCGTGTGTCTAAGCCGGCTCCTAATATAACGACCTGATCAATTCCTTTTGCCATTGCTGTTGTAAGTACATCGTCAATATATCTAGTTCTACAGATTAAAGCACCAAAAGCACCTTTGGTCATAAGCTCAGAAAAAAGAATCTCCATATCTCTGATGAATTTGAATTTCATTTGAAAAAGAATGATTTTGCTAAAAAAGTGTTTAATAATAGGATCATCAAACAGTCTCGTTTCTTTCGGGTGATATTGTTCAATTAACCGCATGGATGCTACTAGAAAGGCAGTTTTCCAACTTAGATTGCTGGACATCATAGTTCATCCTTTCTTATTTCCTTTTATTATAAGGAACTTAATAGTAATATAGAACTTTTCATTGGATACTATATAGTTATGCTAAGAGTTTGATATTTCCTTTATATGTAAGGGAAAACTTTTTATGCATAACAACTGGGAAATATGCTGATTCTTTGACAAGTCATAATAAAATAAATTGCTAGTGCGTTTCTAATTGAGGGGTTGGTAGGGGATTTTGCAGGATTTTGCATCTTGTGATTGAAGAAAGAGATAATGAAGTTTTTGATCCTAGTAAAGAACTGGGGGTTACACACATGATAATGCTAAAAAGTGAACGAGAAATCAAAATGATGCAAGAAGCAGGTAAGATTCTATCTTCTTGTCATAAAGAGATTCAGAAAATCATTCGGCCTGGTATTCGTACCATAGAAATCAATACTTTTGTTGAAGATTATTTAGCTGCATGGAAAGCTACACCTGAGCAAAGAGGATATCGCGGATATCCATATGCGATTTGTGCTTCTGTTAATGATGAAATTTGTCATGGCTTTCCCAATAAAAAACCACTTAGAAATGGCGATATTGTAACCATTGATATGGTGGTGAATTATAATGGTGCGCTGGCAGATTCCGCTTGGAGTTATGCAGTCGGCACAATTTCAGATAAAGCACTGCATCTGCTCAAAGTCACGAAAGAATCTTTATACAAAGGAATTGAGCAGGCGCAGCTAGGAAATCGGGTCGGTGATATTGGAAACGCAATTCAAACCTTTGTTGAAAAGGAAGGATTTTCTGTTGTGCGAGACTTTACAGGGCATGGTGTTGGACCTCGTATACATGAAGAGCCGTCTATTCCTCATTATGGTAAAGCCGGGAAGGGGATTCGATTAGAAGAAGGTATGGTCATAACAATAGAACCAATGATTAATGCTGGTGTGTGGCAATGTAAAATCGACGAGAATGAGTGGACTGCCAGAACGGTCGATGGTAAGCTTTCGGCCCAATATGAACATACCATTGCCATTACGAAGAAAGGACCGCTTATCTTAACGGATCAATCATAGGCATTACAGCTAAAAGTCTTAGGCGGCAGGTGTCAATCAATTGATGCAAGTAGTTTTGAATATACTCATGTTAAGTATAATAGAGGTGACGTATCTTTTTGGATTTGTGATCATAGCAGGTTTTTTACTCGGCCAGATTCAAGCCGTTTCAAACAAGTGGGCATACCAAGCTTTTGGTCGACGAGGAATCTTGCTCACAGCATATATCGGAACACCGATACATGAAATTGGTCATGCGGTCATGTGTTTATTATTTGGGCACAAAATAAACGCCATAAAACTTTTGACGATGAATCCACAGAATTCAACGCTTGGATATGTAAATCATAGTTTTAACAAACACAGCCTGTGCCAAGTGATTGGCAATTTCTTTATCAGCTTAGGGCCCATTGGCAGCGGAACAGCAGCGATACTATTCTATATGTACATGCTGGAGCCTGCTGCTTTCAGCACATTGCAGCAGCATATCATAGCCGCATCTGTCGATCACATTACGATAGCAGACTTCATCAGCCGGTCGGCTCAGTCTATCATAATCGTGTATGATGAACTAATTAATGGGGAGAACGTTTCTTCTCTAAACTTCTGGATATTCGTATGGTTAGCAATGTGTACATCATCCCACATTGCGCTAAGTGAGGCGGATATAAAACAGGGTATATCCGGTCTGATGGTTATTTTTTTAGTCACTGTACTCGTTAATGTGGGGGCATCTTTATTTGGCATCCCAATCCTGCAATATGTATTAACCGCTGCCAAGTATAATCTATATGCAGTAGCCGTCTTATCTGTATCCGTTGCATTTTCCCTGCTGACCGCTTTGATCATGAGAAGCTGCTGCGGGATAAAGAGATTCATTATGAATAAATGCTAGTGGCTCATTGATCAACCATAAAATAACATTTTTAATCAATTGCAGACTAAAATGTGATGAAACCCGCGAATTCCGCGGGTTTTTAGTCTTGTCAATAAAGAAGTAAAGTGGCAAAGGGGAAAGTTATAGTGAATCATAATTTTTCCCGATGATGTACATGATAATAAGAAAAGTGCAAAAGGAGGATCATATGGATAACAAACAGCGAAGTTTTTCAGCAGGGTATCTGATTATCGCCATACTGGCGACGTGGCTGTTTAATGACCTTGTTTATAAGCCATTCATTATTCGTGAAACAGAGGTTAGTTACAATGTTTTCCTCCAGGATTTAAAGGAGAACAAGATTAATGAGGTTATTTTGAATGGCGATCGTATCGTTTTTACGTTGAAAGCCACAGAAAATCAAAAAGAAACTGCTGCTAATGTTGTAGCAGTCACTGATCCAGATTTGGTGGAGCGTCTAATTGCATCAGGGGTAGCTTTTTCGGCTCAAGCGCCAACGAAAAGTTTGTTTTCAACTCTATTTGGATGGATTTTGCCTCTGCTGCCTTTGTTTTTACTCTGGTATTTTATTTTTAAACGGATGGGAGGCGGGGGACCTAATGCGATGTCTCTGGGAAAAAGTAAAGCCCATGAGATTAACGGTGAAATGATTGGTATTAAATTCAGTGATGTTGGTGGGGTCGGTGAGGCTGAAGTTGAGTTGCGGGAAATCATAGAATACCTAAAATATCCAGAGAATTTCAGCAAAATGGGAGCGAAGCTGCCTAAAGGGGTGCTTCTTGCCGGTTCACCTGGAACAGGAAAAACATTACTCGCCAAAGCAACAGCAGGAGAAGCAGAAGTTCCATTTTTCTTTCTTACTGGTTCAAGTTTTGTTGAAATGTTTGTAGGAGTAGGTGCCGCAAGGGTACGAGACCTTTTCGAACAGGCACAAAAAAAGGCTCCCTGTATTATCTTTATTGACGAAATTGATGCCATTGGACAAGCGCGGACGAGTGTAGCAGGGATAGGCGGAAACAGCGAACAGGAAAATACTTTGAATCAGTTGTTAGCCGAAATGGACGGATTTGCAGCTAATTCTGGTGTAGTCATCATGGCAGCTACTAATCGACCGGAAATCCTGGATCCTGCATTGATACGGCCAGGTCGTTTTGATCGGCAAATTCAAGTTAATTTACCTACAGAACCAGGTCGCCTTGAAATTCTGATCATTCACACGCGCAATATGCCCCTTGGGAGTGATGTAAATCTCGAACGTCTTGCTAAAATAACAGCTGGTTTTTCAGGAGCGGAATTAGCCAATCTTGCTAATGAAGCTGCCTTATTAGCCATTCGGAAAGGGATTAAGACTATTTCCATGGCTGATTTTGATTTAGCTATCGAACGGGTTGTAGCCGGGCTGCAGCGGAAAACGCCTCTTTCCGATGCGATTCGGTCTAAGGTTTCCTATCATGAGGTTGGCCACGCACTTACTGCGTATTATCTTCCAGGAACTGATCCAGTTCATAAAATCAGCATTATCCCAACTGCCAAAGGTGCGCTGGGGTATACCATGCAAATGCCAGAAGAAGATCGATATCTTATTGGAGAGAATGAACTTAAGGCACGCATTGCTGTTATGCTTGGCGGAAGGGCAGCAGAACTCATTGTTTTTCAGGAAGCTTCTACGGGTGCTTCCAATGACCTTGAACGTGCTACTGAAATGGCACGGCGTATGATTACTGAGTTCGGGATGTCTCTAAAACTAGGACCGGTTCGTTATGCGAATACTACAGGAAGTTACTTAAGAAGTGGGGTTTCAGGACGAGAAGATTTAAGCCCTGCTACCATTTTACATATCGATCAAGAAATTCATCGATTGTTAGATGAAGCACAAAATACAGCTAAGCAGATTCTCACCGAACACATTGCGGTATTACATGAAGTTGCGACGTTTTTAAAAGAGAAGGAAGTTATTTCAGGAGACGATCTTACTCGTATTGTAACTTCGATGTCTTAAATGGGGTTTGATGCAGTTTTCTTCCGCAGAGGGCATGAGTGATCAGATGGTGTTAATAGCTTGAATCCTTTATAATTAGGATTTAGGCTATTTGTTATTTTTGCAGGAGACATATTTCAGAGCTGCATAGAAGTTGACATTTCAACTAAAAAAATATATGTTATAACTAGTGATTTTTTAACTGCTAAAAGGAGGAATGACGGATTAACAATTTGAAAAATGAAGTCTTACGGGAAGTTGGGATGCTGGCACGCTGCATTCAGTCCATTAGTGATATAAAATTTCGAGAAATAAGATTACAAAGAGGGCAATTTATTTTTCTGACTCGTATTTGCGAATGCCCTGGCGTTAATCTGGTTGAGCTTTCTAATATCTTAAAAGTGGACAAAGCAACAACAACCAAGGCAGTTCAAAAGCTGATGGATGAGAACTATGTGCGAAGAGAACGCGGTAATGATGATAAACGAATGTGGCACCTTTTTCCGACTGCAAAAGCTGCAGAGGCTTACTCCTATATCATTCAAGAAGAGAATCGGAATATTGAAAGCTGTTTCAATGGATTTAATTTAGAGGAAAAAGAAACCGTATTTCAATTGTTAAAGAAAATGCGTGAAAATATTGAACAGGATTGGAAAGAACTAAAGACATTCAAAGAAGAACGAGAATGAAAGTAGTATATACAATAAGTAATTGGGGGAATAGCTGTGAAAATTGTTGATTTACGTAGCGATACGGTAACCAAACCTACTTTGGAAATGCGACAGGCCATGTACCAAGCCGAAGTAGGTGATGATGTATATGGGGAAGATCCGACAGTGCAAAAGCTGGAAGAGCTGGGTGCTGGAATTATGGGGAAAGAGTCTGCATTATTTGTTGCCAGCGGGACAATGGGCAACCAAATTGCTCTAATGGCGCATACTAATAAAGGCGATGAAGTCATTTGTGAAGCGGATTCTCACATCTTTTATTATGAAGTTGCCGGAATCGCCTGCTTGGCAGGTGCACAAGCGCGTCCGATCAGCGGGCAGCGCGGCATTCTTTCCTCAGATAGAATCAAACATCATATTCGGCCGCAAGATGTTCATCAGCCTCGTACGGGCTTAATTTGTCTGGAAAACACTCATAATCGGGCTGGTGGAACTTGTTATTCCGTTCAGGAGCTAGCGCAGATAAAAGAGCTTGCTGATTCTAATCATATTCCAGTGCATATGGATGGAGCTAGAATCTTTAATGCAGCTACAGCGCAAAATGTGAGTGTAGAGAAATTGGCGGAAAAAGCTACTTCGATTACGTTTTGCCTCTCCAAAGGGTTATGTGCACCTGTAGGTTCATTGCTGACAGGTTCTCATGATTTCATACAGGAATGCCGTCGCTATCGAAAAATGCTAGGTGGAGGAATGAGGCAGGCTGGCATCATTGCTGCTGCGGGTATTGTTGGATTAGAAACGATGGTGGAGCGGCTGCAAGATGATCATCTACATGCAAGAATATTGGCGGAAGCTTTAGTTTCGATTGGAATGGATATTGATATGGAAACGGTTCAAACCAATATTGTTATCGCAAATGTTTCTTCATTCGGTATTACGGCCAAGCAGGCAGCAGCATTATTGGGAGAGCAAGGAATTAAGGCTGCTGTATTTGGGGAGTACAGCATACGTTTTGTTACCCATCACGGCATAGAAAAAGACGATATTAACTATACCGCTGGCATAATCGCAAAACTAGTTAAA
Organism: Pelosinus propionicus DSM 13327; assembly: GCF_900114615.1. GTDB lineage: Bacteria > Bacillota > Negativicutes > DSM-13327 > DSM-13327 > Pelosinus > Pelosinus propionicus. The sequence continues at coordinate 27,034 of NZ_FOTS01000048.1, forward strand.
GAAATTAATGCAGGCTTACTTTAGGTGGCTTAGGTTTGCTCTATAGTAAAGACAAGGTGATACAAAGGATTTTCAATTAAAGGATTGAAAATCCTTACTCCCAGTATTGAAGAATAAAAGTTGATCTCTCTTGCTATTGCGCAAGTAAAGGCAGGGGATATCGAAAAGAATCAATTACTCGGCAAAATGAGCAATATGATTTCTGGGTATTGCCGCATGGAGGTACAATCATTTATTGCGGGCTGTGCGGAGATACCTCTTTTATTTAAACATCTGCAGGGTGATTATACTAGTATTGATCCCACCTTGCTTTTGGCTAAAGAAGTGGTAAGATATGCAGCCCAGAATGGATTTAAGAGAATGGAGTACTGTGAGCGGCCGTCTGATAGCAGTGGTGCCACAAAGGGAAACACGAATTGTATAGATGACTTATATACACAAAAACCAGCAAGCAGTGTGCTGGTTTTTACTATTTGCAGAACGCAAATTTTTTTCTTACTCCATATGATAAGGAATAAAGAGCGTATCTCTTAGTTAGAAAAGTATGAGAAAAGTCGATGATAAGATTGATGATGCATTGTGCTATTTTATAAATTTTGTAAATATTACTCTATAGTGATACTGAATCCAAATTCATCGGATAATCCTTTCAGCCCAGCATCTGTCACATGTACAGCACGCCCATCGGGTAAATGTTCTATCCACCTAAGTTCAAATAACCGCTTTGTAAGAGAGGCACCTAAGCTTCCTGCTAAATGATGGCGGCGTTCACTCCAGTCTAAACATTGACGAGCAAAACAACGGCGGCTCTTGGGCCTCTTTTCAACTTCTACTCCCAATTTGAGTAATTTTTCCTTGCCTTCTGCACTGAGTATAAATTCTTTTCCGGACTTCTCTATGAATTTCAATTCGAGGAATCTGTCCGTTAGTGCAACACCAATTTTACCTGCTAAATGATCGTAGCAGGTTCGAGCAAATTGTAAGGCGTGTAATTGATTCGATTCTCGAAGTGAACAAATCGATTTTGGCGGTGAGATGGTTTGAAGTGCTTCCAATGCATGCCCGACTTCGCTGCTTGCGAGGCGGAAATATTTATGCCGGCCATATGGCTCTTGAATAAGCAGACCTGCATGTATCAATTTTGCAAGATGCATACTGGCCGTCTGTGGTGAGACCTTAGCAGCGCGAGCTAAATCGCCTGCAGGCAGCGATTTTCCGCCAAGTAAACTGATAAGCATTGCTGCACGTGATGGATTACCGATAAGAGAGGCAACTACAGCAAGGTTAGGATTTGAATTCATATGTGTTTCACCTCCAGATAAAACATTCATACTTCGATGATAAACGAAATATTGTCGTGTTACAATAGTGCCAGAGTGAAAAAATGGTTAAAAAAGAGGTGTCGGACAGTATGATTAACCCATGTAATTCGATTAGACAGCACGGTCATATCAAGCAGCAGCAACAAGGATTTGCTGCAGTGCGCATTCGGACAATTGCTGGTAATATGACGAGTGATCAGCTTCGTAAAGTAGCATATTTATCTGACAAATACGGTCAAGGGCAACTTCATATTACCACGCGTCAGTCAGTGGAGATCCATTGGGTGCAGGAAAACCAGTTGAAAACAATGTTTCAAGAGATATATGATTTTGGTCTACTTCTTGCAGTTCGAGGACCTCGGGTTATGACAGTGATTGCCTGCCCGGGCGTAACCCTTTGTAAGCGAGGAATTGGCGATACAACTAGGTTAGCTACTCAGTTGAATGATTGTGTAGTAGGGCGGGATTTGTCAGGTAAAACAAAAATCGCCGTCAGCGGCTGTCCAAGTTCATGTGCAAAGCCTCAAATTAATGACATTGGGCTTCATGGCATTATAATCCCTACTGTGTTTGAGGGATGTGTTGGTTGTAATTTCTGTACTCAGCATTGTAAAGTGGCGGCGATTAAGGTCGAGGAAATGATCCCGAGTATTGATAGCAGCAAGTGCATTGGGTGCGGAGCCTGTGTGAAGAATTGTCCCCAAAAAGCCTTGACTGCTAAGCGGCAAGGATATACCGTATATGTGGGAGGGAAAATTGGGAAGAAGCCAATGCTAGGTACGAAAATATTTTCCGTTATTCCTGAGCAGGAGGCGATCTCTTGCATTCAGCGGATATTAGAGGCTTATAGCCGACTGAGTTTCAAGGGAGAGCGAATCGGCACGGTGATAAATCGTATTGGAATGACTAACTTTCAACAAGAGGTATTGAAATAGGATCTGTTCAAAGCAGATACGACTTTGCATTTATCGTAAGATTATCATGGTGCTATCTCTCATTTTCCTTTAGAAAGGTTTCAATATTTTTTAATGCCTTTTCACTTAGGCGGTCAAAGGCTTGTTTGGTGAGTCCGGATGATGCATTCATGCAGTTGACATGGGGATTGGCAAGAAGCTTGCCGGTATCATCGCCGAGTGCCGCAGCCGTGTCGCAGAAAAATTCGTTGTCACCGTGTTCCAGCCATTTGGCAAGGGCAGTGATATCGTGAGATGGACCGATAGAGGTATTGAACAGTATTTTGTGATTGCCAAACCATTTAAATTGTTCATCGTGAAATAAGATGACGTTTTTATTCAGGCAGGTACAGATCACATCAACTGTATTCAGAAGTTCTTTTAATGGCAGGTATTTTATTTTTTTTGTTTCCTGTTCTGGTTTGCGGGTACGGCTGAAATAATATAAATCAGCTCCTAGTGCCTGAAGGCCGCCGGCAATCAGCTGACCGGAAGTACCAAGACCGACGATGCCTACTTTTAAATCAGTAAGCTCGATTGGCAGTTTCTGCCACTGTTTATTGCCGAAGCCATGAAGATAGCGAATCAGTTCGCTGGCTATATATTCGACAACTCCTTGGTCGCCGTAGTCGCGGATGCCGTATACTGTGATATTTTTTGCACGGGCAGTGCGAATGTCTACATTGGCACTTGCTTCGGAATATAGGCTGCAGCACATGCCGATGTAGCGAATTTGGGGGCAGGCATCAAGTACGTTCTTTTCTATGCAGCTGGTATAACTAAGTAATACAGCATCTGCATCGCCAATTCGACGGATTATTTCCGTATCGTCCTTCGGAATATCATTAAATAGCACTACTTCTTCTGCATAATCATGAAGTTTTTGCTGAGCTGACGGAACGAGCCTGATAGGCTCTATAGCAACTAATTTTTTAAACATTGCATGTTACCTCTCTCCAAGTTTACTTTCATATTTTAAAAAAATTTATAATTATAAGATACGCTGTCAGTCTCTTTTTAACCTTTTACTAGTTTGGCAGGAGTTTTGCTATTGTGAAAATAGCTGGTGCTTTTTATCTTGCTTACTTAGGTATCACTACTTTGCTTGCAAAAGAGAGTACACTGGTTTCACCTGACAGAGAAGCTATGTCAGATCAAGATCTATATTTACAGGGGCTTTTAACTAGTGTACTCAATCCCAAAGTGGCTCTGTTCTTTCTGTCCTTTCTTCCCCAGTTTATTGTCTTAGAGAATAGCTATGGTATTTTGCCTTTTATGCTCCTCGGAGTCACTTTCGTAACAACTGGTACTCTTTGGTGTTTGCTGCTCGTTTTGTTCTCATCAGGTATGACAAATTTCCTTCGGCAAAGAAGTCGAGTGACTCATATGATGAACAAAGTGTGCGGGGGAATTTATTTGCTTTTAGGGGTAAAAATTCTAACGGTTGAACGATAAAATAAAGCTGCACGATTAAGGAAATGGACTTTAAGACGTTAGACGATACCGGTCAAAGGTAGGCTGTCATTAAAACTCAACTCGCATGTATGAGTATAATATTACTAAAAAATCCAGGATTTCAAGTATTTTTGTGAAATCCTGGATTTTGGTTTAAAGAAACGTAATATTCTTGATGTTTTTTACGAATAGTAATGAAGATTAACTATTGTATTGCCATTTTACGACTTTAATGAAATTAAAATAGATTATTAGAGGGATTTGATTACTATTAGTAGAATGTTTGCTGTATATAATTACTTATAGTTTGCAATGGGATGAAATGTGCTATAATTATAGGAGGATACTTATGGATCATATTGATAACGAGATTATTAAAATTCTAGAACAAAATGGTAGAGTTAGTCATGAAGAAATTGCTAAAAGATTACACCTGTCTAGACCAGCTATACATAAACGCATTGAAAATTTAGAACAAGAGGGGATAATAACTGGGTATAAGGCATTAATTGATTGGCGAAAAGTTACACCATGTATCCGATGCTTACTATTTCTAAAAATCAACGGAAGATATTTTGCCCAAATTGCGGATGAAATAGCTGGCATGGACATGGACGGAGTAGTCATAGAAGAGTGTCACCGTCTGGCAGGAGAATGGTGTGTGCTAATAAAAACGAGAATTTCATCACCGGAAGATACGACAAAGATACTAGATCGTGTTTGGAAATTTGATGGGGTATTAGAATCATCAACAACCTTTGTTATTGATACGGTCTTATAATGAATCCTAGGCATGATCAAATTTTAAAAAGGGGGATTCAATTAATGGTTACTTGTTATTTGCGATATATTATTGATCCTTATAAAGTTGCAGAGTTTGAAGAATACGGAAAGATGTGGATACCACTTGTAAATAAACTAGGTGGTGTTCATCATGGATACTTTTTGCCCCATGAAGGAGCAAACAATGTTGCTTATGCTTTATTTAGCTTCCCAAGTCTTGCTGAATATGAGCGATATAGAGAAGTCATTAAAACGGATGAGGCATGCAAGAATGCTTTTGATTTTGCAGAAACAACCCGCTGTATTTTGAGTTATGAACGCAGCTTTTTAAAGCCTGTATTTAAATAATGATTCATTTAGCGGAGGATGTGAAATGAAAATAGAGGGATATATTGCGTCCACAAGGTTTTAAGCCAGACAATTCACCACATTTATGTGAGAAACTAACAAATCAAGCTATACAATTTACCGCTGAATACTTGAAAAGAAGAATTGGAGAATCGTTTTCTTATGCTAGTTTGTAGTATTATACGGCGGGTAAAAGCCCATTAGGTTTTTAACATTACGGCAGTTATCCGCGGATGTTAACATTTCAAGTAAGGTAAAGGCCACTCCCAAGGCGGTGGATGGACACGATGATGTTATTAGATTTTTATCAACGACGATGGGTTGATTCATTACTTGTACTCCGAATGCAGCTAATTCTTGTTGACGCAATCCATTATTTAAATGATAGGTTGTACCCTTGCGACCTTTCAATACACCGCTTTTTCCTAATGGTAAAGCGCCAACGCATACAGATGCAATGATTTTTTTCTCCTGATCAAATTTTCGGATGACAGAAAGAAATTCCTCGCTAAAAGCATCGACGTAAAAGCCTGCCTCTTCAAAACCACCTGGTATAGCCAATGCATCAAACATGGTTACATCAACATCGGATAGCTGTATTTCGGGAAGTATGGTAAAATTCCAGGTACACTTCAACTCTTTTCGTAGGCCGCAGGTTATTACTTCAGTAGAGCCATCTCCTTCTTGCTTATTCCAGCCCAGCACATCGGTAAAAACACTGGCTTCATACGCTTCAAAACCGTTGGAGAGTAAGAGTAATACTTTTTTTGTTTTCATTAAGATCGCCGCCTTAATTCCATTTTCTTATGCTTTATCGTATCATAGTTGTAAGTGAATATAAAATTGAAAGTTTAGGATCGATTAACTTTTTATTGGGCAATAGTGAAAAAGCCACAACTTCTCAAATTTGAAGGGTTGTGGCTTTTCCTCTTTAAAAAATGTCTAAAAGATATTAATTATTTTTTTCTGTACAATAGTATAAGAATGCTGCAACGGGCATACTTAGTCCTAGAATTGATGCAAGCATCCAGCCCCCGTAAGCGTATGCCCAGCCGCCTGCTGCTGAACCGATTGCTCCGCCGATAAAGAAAACAGCCATGAATACTCCGTTTACGCGCCCGCGTATTTCACTTCCCAGTGAATAAATTGCACGCTGACCAAGAACTAGATTTCCCGATACTGCCATGTCTAATGTAATAGCGGCAACGACAAATGCGGCTAAAGATAATGTTGATTGGCTTTCAAATAGATGCGTAAGTAAAAAGGAGAGCGCTGCGATTCCAATCGCCACACCTGTCAATAAATTAGTCCATCCCTTGTCGGCTAATCTTCCTGCGATGGGAGCTGCTATGGCACCAGCCACACCAGCAAGTGCAAATAAGGCAATTCCTTGCTGTGACAAATGAAAATCATTGGCTAGGGATAAAGGTACAACTGTCCAAAATAGACTAAAAGCACCAAATAGGCAAGCTTGATATAAGGAACGTCGACGTAAAATAGCCTTCGTTTTAAACAGCGACCACAAAGAACTAAGCAGCTCACTATATTTCAAGCCAGGCAGCGGTTTACGCTCGGGAAGAACAAAAGTCAGCAGCACAGCCAAGATTGCGGTAATAGCAGCGGATAGAGCAAATACTGCCTGCCATCCCCAAAGATCAGTAACAAAGCTGGCGATAGGCCGAGCAAGCATGATTCCGAGTAATAGTCCGCTCATCACGTTGCCTACCACTTGGCCTCGTTGCTCTTCTGTTGCTAAATGGGCTGCATATGGCACTAATATTTGAGCTGATACTGAACCTAACCCGATAAACATTGCTGCTATAAGAAAGAACAGCGCATTATGTGCTAAAGGTGCTGCAATCAATGCACAAATAACGACTGCTAATGCTGATACGACTAAGCGTCGGTTTTCAATAAGATCGCTAAGCGGAACAATAAATAATAGCCCCAAAACATAGCCAATTTGAGTCAGCGTTACGATTAGTCCTGCTGATGCTAAAGAAAGATGGGTATCTACACTGATAGGACCAATTAAAGGTTGTGCATAATAAAGATTGGCAACAATAACTCCGCATGCAATTGCTAATAAGAATGTTATCCAGTTTGGAACTTTCTTAGTTTCTGATTGTACATTTTTCATAGGGCAATCCCTTCCTTAGTTTAATTTTTCCCATTTGCGTTCGTATTCTAATTTTCAAGTAGATACTGAACGTTTAGTTTTTATATTTAGTATTATAAACTGAACGTTCAGTATTGTAAAGAGGAATTTACTTTTCTTGCAATAAAATATTTAGTATAATGTACGTATAGTTTTTGAAAATTAAATACACAGGGGGTATTGAATTGGAAAAGAAAAAAGGACGTCCCCGTAACGTCGAGACGGAAAAAGCTATTCTTGCTGCTTCTTATGATTTATTGTTGGAGAATGGCTTTGGGGCCGTAACTGTAGAAAAAATTGCTGAGCGAGCTAAAGTTAGTAAAGCGACGATTTATAAATGGTGGCCAAACAAAGCTGCAGTTGTTATGGACGGCTTTCTATCAGCTGCTATATCGAGGCTTCCAGTGCCGGATACAGGATCAGTTATGAATGATATAATCATTCAAGTTACCAATCTAGCTAGATTTTTGACTAGTCGGGAAGGGAAAGTAATTAATGAATTAATTGCTGAAGGACAGTGTGATTTAAAATTGGCAGAAGAATATCGAGCAAGATATTTCAACCCTCGGAGACTCGATTCACGACGTATTTTAGAGCGAGGGGTGGACAGAGGTGAGCTAAGGAGCGACTTGGATATTGAATTAAGCATTGACTTAATTTATGGTCCGCTCTTTTATCGATTATTAGTAACAGGAGAAAATTTAGATGATTCTTTTATCGAAGTTTTAATCAAATATGCTTTTGAAGGCATTCGTTCAGAGCGATAAATGGAATGGTTAAGTTTGGCTTTATGAATTAGCTTGCCTTTTTGAGCAGAAAGAGAAGAATGAAGGATGTCCCTGATTCTATTGATGTAATACAAAAAGCAATGTATTGGCAAAAAAACTATTGATATTACTTCTCATTAGTGGTATACAATGATATGATAAAGGTATATATGCGTTACTTTCATAGACTGCAGATCATATAGACAGGGAATATGCGCATAAGAAAACATTTGAGGAAGGACTAATGCCCAATGAAGATTATTGATGCCCACATCCATTTCTGCCAGGAGCCTTACTTTGATCAGATTGCAGAATTGGCGGGTCATAAAAATACTGATGCGCATCTGAAAGATCAATATGCTGCGCATAACATTGTTCATGGTGTGGTCATGGGCAACCGGAGCCTGGAGCTCTGCGAACACGATTATCCTGACTATCTTAGCTATTGTATCGGACTGGATAGCACTTGCTTTAATGTGGATGAGGTGGTGCAGCAAGCTTCTTTGGTAGAGAAACATTTGCAAAGAAAGAATTGTGTCGGCATTAAGTTATATCCAGGCTATAACCACTTTTATATTTACGATTCGGTGGTTGATCCGTTTTATCAGCTGGCAATGCAGTATAAAAAACCAGTAGCGATTCATACTGGATTGACAGCTTCCAGTAATGCTCTGTTGAAATACAGTCATCCTTTGATCTTGGATGAAGTAGCGGTGCGCTATCCCCAAGTTCAGTTTGTTATGTGTCATATTGGCAATCCGTGGCTAGTAGACGCTATTGCAGTTATTGAGAAAAATGAAAATGTAGCTGCCGATCTTTCAGGAATTTTGGAAGGCCGGATTGATAATATGCAGGATTTTTTTCAAAAAAAGAAAGGCTATATTCATTTCTTAAAAGTATGGCTGGAATACTTGGATAACTATGAGCGTCTATTATATGGAACAGATTGGCCTTTAGCTAACATCGCCAATTATATTGAGTTTGTTGCACATATTATTCCAGAAAAGCATCATGACAAGGTGTTCTTTGACAACGCCAACAGGATTTATGGTCTTGGCCTTTGAGCGGTACCAAAGGAGAGAAGGAAGAGCAAATGGATAAAAACAGGTCGGATTTGAATTCAAGAAGCCTATATTCCTATTGTTTAACTAAACCTGGATCGATAGAGGATTATCCTTTCGGTCCTGATATCATTGTTTTTAAAGTAGCATCGAAGATGTTTGCTTTATTATCGCACAGGAACGGTCAGGACAATCTCGCATTGAAATGTGATCCTGAGTATTCTGAGGTGTTAAGACAGCACTATCCTAGCATAACCCCTGGATACCATTTGAATAAGCGTCACTGGAATACGATACTGCTTGATGGCAGTGTTCCGGAACGTGAAATAAGAGGCTTAATTGATCATTCTTATGAACTGGTGTATCAATCGCTTCCCCGGAGAAAGAGGGCTGAATTTCAGGCAGACTGGTAAAGTCAATAAAACAAAAAAACTGCTAGTTTGAATAAAACTAGCAGTTTTTTTGTTTTATTGATCCAAGTTTTAACGTTAATTATTTACTTTTAGTTGACTCAGTTTTTCAGCAAGGCTCTTATACCAAGATAAAGGTAATGCATTCGATCCAATGCCGCACGCATCCATATGATCAATGGTGTCTAGCAAAGGCATGGAATTCCACTTTCCGATTTGTGGCACTCCATTATAATTGACGATTTTATCCGAAGACCAGATTTTGGGACCATTTTGCGAAATGGTATTGACTACGCCATCATTAGGTTTCCAGCTGTCATCAATAATCACTCTTCCTTGTTCATTACGCGTGTAACTTCCTATAAAACTTCCAAAGGGGTATAGCAGCGGAGTCATATAAATTACATGAGGAAGTTCATTATCTGTTAAAATACTGGGGACCGTTGCACAGGTTGAATAAGAAAAATAGTATACATCGGATTGTGCTTTAACCCATTGATTAAGTATTCGCGCTCCATCAGTGCTTAAATCCCAATTTGCAAGGTCATTCGTACTGTTCCAAATGTTACTGTTAAATATCCTGTTTGTATAATCTGTAAGGCTTTCCCCTGTCTGTCGATTCAAACCCCATTGATCGAGTTTGAAATCATAGATAAGTTTTTCTCCTGCACCCGTAAAAGATGCAAGTGAGGCTACTAAATTCTTGGCAAAATCGCCAAAGATATTAATTCCGTCTGCCAGTGTGGTACCATCATGAGTAGAAGCAATAGTAGTAGCACTGTGAACCCATGATTTACTGCCTTCAAAAAGAGGACTTAACTGAGATGATGCTGCATTTCTTTCCTCTGCACTGCCTTCTTTCAGAAGCTGTACAAGGGTGCGTATTGTCTGACCACCCATACTGTGAGCTACAAGATGAATTTTATTTATTTTACCTTCTGCTGTGAGATTTCCCCATTCAGGATATAGGCCGGGATATGTTCTGCCATACCTGCTATGTCCCTTTTGGGTAGAATGTGCATGTCCGTAGTCTACGGTTCCTCCTTTGATATAGGCGTACAATTCACAAGCTCTATCCCAATTGCTGGATACAGGGCCTACTGTTGCAGTATAAACCTTGTAACCGCATGAAGACAGCTCTTGTTCATAATCACTTAATCCCCCCCAATATTTTATTCCCAGTGCCTCGTTTCTTCCCCAGCCCATAAATCCATGTACCAATACGATAGGGTAAGTGTTGCCGTTTGATTTCATTGCCCTTTCATTCGTTTGCATTACAGAATCCATTTTAAATTCCTCCTTTACGTGTTATGCTTATTACATTCTTGTGCATGTTTAGAATTCAACTGGCAATACAAAAAAATCTTCACTTTTTATTCGTATAGAATAGGTGTATTTTGGATAGGTTAGAGTACATACTTTTAAAAAATATAATTAATAATCATTATCAATAAATAGAAAAAGTTATTGATAAGAACTGAGAAATGTGTTAAAATTAACCTCATAAAAGAAGTAATTGTTTTGAAATGAAAGGGGAACATAACATGATTAGTACAAAACTTCAAGATGCATTTAATAATCAAATTCAAGCTGAAATGAATTCAGCGCATATTTATTTAGCAATGTCTGTAGAAAGTGAGGCTAAAAATCTTAGTGGTTTTGCTAGCTGGCTTAGAGCTCAGTACCAAGAAGAAAATAGTCATGCTTTTAAATTAATGGATTACTTATTAGAGCGAGGCGGCAGCGTCAAGTTGCAAGCGATTGAAGCACCAGCTGCTGAATATGGTACTCCAGTAGAGTTATTTGAAAAAGTATTGGCTCATGAAATACATATCAGCAATTTAATTAACAAATTATATGAAGTAGCCTTAGAAGAAAAAGATTATGCAGCACAAATCTTCTTGCAATGGTTTATTGCTGAACAGGTAGAAGAAGAGGCGAGTGCTTCGGCTGTTTTAGAAAGATTGAAAATTGTTGGTGATAAAGGCGGTTCCCTTCTTTATATTGATAAAGAGCTTGGAAAACGTGCATAAATAGAATGAAAGGGGCTGTCTCAATAAGAAATTGAGATAGTCCCTTATATGTATTAAAAATACAAGAGGCAGGTTCCGAAGAACCTGCCTCTTGGTGTAGAAT
>NZ_FOTS01000056.1 GCF_900114615.1 Pelosinus propionicus DSM 13327
TTTTACTCCGTATTTTTTACAAAGATCCATATGAGAACCACTACCAGATAGATAATCCATCACGACTGTTTCTTTCAACTCCCAAGAATAGGATAGGTTTTTCGAGGTTTCCTGTAGCCCTTCTGGTCCTAAAGACTGATACCTTGCTAACCATCGCCTAATGCTTGTATTAGCTACCTTTAATTGCTTTGACAGATCGTTCATGGAGTATTCATTCCGTAGGTACTTTTCAACTGCATCAATGCGTTCTTCATATGAAACCGTAAATTTGCTTCCCATAAAAAATATGCTCCTTCCTTGCAATAGACAGTTTTATTATTTCAACTGTCTATTACAAGGGGAGCATATCAATTAAGGTAAGACGGTGCAACATATATATTAACGTCATTTTTTATTATGTACATAGCAAGTCGTACCAATACCTATAGTTCGAGTATACCAATTAATAATTGGCTAACATATCCTACACTTTTCTAAAAATATGATATAAAATAAGTTATGGCTCTCTTTTTATTCAACTGTAATGGAACTCAATCATTTTTGCTTTATATTTGTATTGGCTATTATTATATTATTAAAAAGGAAGTAAGTATTATTGTGAAAATATATTTTTTTAGTTTACTTATTCTAAATTTAGCTTTTGGTTTTTTTTATACTCAACCCGCTTCAGCTGAGCCTCTATCATACACTCATCTTGACGCTGAAAGATGGGTTCCACCCCAAAAAAAAATATCTCCTATCTTCAGTTTTAATTCCCAAGTTATAAAAGGCGATGGTCTATGGTATCTTGAGTCGCTTGCATATAACACTGATGCATCTGAAATTATTGCAGCTTTTAAATGCCACGACACCGCCAAAGAACATTATGGTCGCATAGTCGTGTATGACGGAGTTACACATAAGATCAAAAGACAGTATTCTCACGAGGAAATATGGCATGCTAATGACATGACATATAATAATAGCAATAAAACTATTGTTCTTGTGCCGATGAAAGATATTCGAGCCGCAAACTACTTATACATTTTTGACGCCAGCACCATGAAAAAGTTAGAAGAAGTAAGAGTAGAAGGTATCGACAGTATAACAGGGGTTGCCTATAACCAAAGTACCGGTGGTTATGTTGTTAATTCTAACAAAGATAAGACTTTTTATATCACCGATGATAACTTTAATGTGCAAAGTCAATTTAAATATCATGAAGATGCCACAATGCAAAGTATAGAGATCTATAACGATATGATCTATTATTATTGCAACAATATAATTAAAACGTTTACGATGGATGGGAAAGTAGATGGACGATATCAATTAACTAGCCATGGTGAAAGTGAAGGAATCACTAGTTTAGGTGATGGTAAATTTTTAATCGGTTTTATTCGAAAAGGGAATACCGGTAAGTATTATACTCTCAGCAATTTGATTCCAAATTACCAAATCTCTCATTAGCAATAAAGTACATAACTACCAACGATAATGTTAATAAAAAATCACCGCCCTACTAATTATGAAGTGCCCCCTGTCAAGTCAATGTCATTAAGGTAAGACGGTGTATATATTAACGACTCAACAAATATCCCCCTGCAGCAGTTCCAATAATCCAACCAATCCGCTCCTTTTTGCGAGCGGACTTTTCTTTATCTAATTCCTTTTTATGGATTACAGCCTGTTTCTCTAGTTCTTGGTTAGCTATTAATCTTGCTTGCGCATTCGCCATATCGGTAACATCTATCTTTGTAGTAGAAGACGTAGAAAATCTAAGCTCTCCATTCTCACCAATTTTAATATCAGGCTGTCCAGAAATGTTGGGAACCTCAACTTCTTTCCCATTTACTATAGCAATAACCTTGCCTTGACGCTCTACGAATTGTAGGATAGCTCCCTCTTGGCTTGGCGCTTGTACGGATACCTCTCTGATCGTTTCCGTCTTAGTATTTATAACCTGCGGGGGCAATGTAACAACTGTTTGCGTATTGGCTTTCTGTGCTTGACCAATAATGTGCTGCTTCCACTGCTGATATTCTTTATTACCAAAATAAAAAAGAGATAGCAACACTGCTACCCCTAAAAAATATTTCCAATTGTTTGAGATAAACGACTTACTTGCATCTAAATTGATCATCTTTATAAACCTCCTATATAATCAGTGATACCTCTAGCAATCGCTCTTGCATATCGATCCTGCCAGGTTGGATTTGCTAATAAGTGCCCTTCTTCCTCATTGGATATGAATGCTGTCTCAACCAAGCATGCTGGTGCATTGGTATACATGAGCACGTAGAAACGACTTTCTTTATCTGAATCACCATCACTGTAATCAGTTCGCCCTACTCGATCAGGGAACTCACCTGCAACCTGGTTAAATATTTTAGTTGCCAAAATATCTCCTTTGGTCTGCCCTGGTGAAGTCCAAACTTCGTACCCTCGCGCGGATGAGCTGCCTGCACTATTGCAATGCAGACTAATAAAGACATCAGCTCCCCAAGAGTTTGATAAGTTAGTGCGATAACTTAAGTCGTCAGTTTCTGGCTGTTCTTCCTGGGTTCTAGTCAACAAAACTTCATACCCTACTGCTTGCAGATACCGCTGGACCATGAACGCCATGGATAAAACTATGTCCGATTCTCTTAACCCTGTAAAGGGCGATACTGCCCCCGGATCTGTCAATCTTCCTGCATGTCCTGGATCAATACAAATTCTCATAATACAATCCCTCCAATTATCTTTGTTTAAACCGATCTAACCAAACCGTCAATTTGCTACGAAAAAAATCAAGCAGGCCACTGGCCTGCTCAACTCCTGCATCTCTTAAATTTTCTAATACGCTAATGGCTTCTGTTGTTGCAAGATAAACCCATGTTACTTTTAATATCAATGCTGCTTCACCTGATAGCTGCAGCAGCTCATCCGTTTTTACCGCCATAAAGGTTAGTACGATATAGACAACTATTTTGCCAACAAATCGATGTTTCATGGCATTACTATTGATATAACCTGCTTTGAACGCTGCTGGTATATCTAGTATGCAACTTACTAGATCATTTTCCAACCCACAATCCTTTAAATGCGTGTAACATAAAGCAATCCACCGAGTAAGTAAATCAATGAATACTAGCGTAACAAAAGTAATTAATGCGCTACCATGTAAGCTGGTAGCAGTGCTTATTACTAACGCTACCCCCATTTTAAACAGCCAGGCATCTGCTAGACTTTGTCCCGCTTTTACGATTGCTTTTAATAAATTTTCTATATCCAATTATCCCACCCCCAAATAAATAAAAAATTGAGGCTAGTAGCCTCAATTTAGCACTCTTATTTTTTCACCATCATAAAACACCTTATCTATACTTTCTACTTCGAGTTCCTCTACATCAATTCCCTGTGGCTTTTCAAGTAGACATTTTAATATATGTACTTGATATCCGTGTGCTGAGTCGTAATATGTGTCAATATAAGCATACACGATCATGCAATTCACTCCTCAAATCTTTTGTTCTAGTATATGAATGGTTTAAATTTTATACTCAACAACTACCACCATCAGGAAAATATTCATTTTAGCTCTTACTCTGCAATCAATCTTTCTGCAACTACTGTCTGATATTCTGCTGGAATTTCTTCGATTTTTAAACGACCAGCCTTGACCAGATATACATATCCTTTCACCTTCCATTCTATTAATACTGCCAAGTTATTCCCCTCCCTTCTCTGACGATAACGCAAATATCGCTTCCCAAACGTCTGCCAAGTCTTGGCTTACAGACGGCGTTATTATTACAGGTGCTGGTTCGGGAGGCGTATACTCAATCAGTTTTTTAGTTTTAATATCTATTTTTCTAGTCGATTGATTTGCCATCCAGTCTACATGCTCTGCTTCAGTAATTGAGACATATGGCCTAGGTATCGCAGATAAATCGTAAGTGGTACCTACTGGGACAGTTCCTGCCTCCTGTATGATATCGTTACCCTCTGCATCTTGCGTAATGATTGGATCAGTATTGTATACAGGTACTTCTTTGCCGTGTATAACATCTACATAACATCTACATAACATCCCAAGATATTACCGTCTTGATCGTAATTTAAATAGTATTGCATGGCTTACCCTCCTTAATATCCTATTGCAAAGTAAAATATATCACTAGATGGTCCAGCACTATCTTCGTCAATCGTTAAACGAATTTGACTGCTAGAAATAATGTCAGCATAACAACTAGAATTACCTGTGTAATAGTTACTGCCTCTTAGTGTCGCAGACGGTACTAGAAAAGCATTTGGGAACGTAATTGGTAAAGTTACTGCTATAGTAGCATTACCAACCGTATTTACATATCTGCCCCATTGTAAAATTAATCCATTACTCAGTTTTTGATAGCCGTTACCGGAAAACAAATGAGCTGAATCGTAAGCTGTGGCCGCTACGGTTGTTTCGTCTGTAGTAGCTATTTGTTTCCAAGGATTCCAAACGCCTGATTTTTTCGTCCTAAACCACATCCTAGGCGTTGTAGAACTGTTGTACTCTATTGCTAGTTGTGTCGCATGATTACCGTCATACGCATTATGCAATATCGTGCAATCACTAATGCCACCAGGAAGTGCCCCGCCAGTATTATTACAATAATACAAACCACTTTTATCCAATAAATCTGCCGTATGCACTCCAGAGTTATATGTTCCTATCCCATAGTCCGTAATCATGTTTGCCGTAGCTACTTGTTGCCATGCTGACCAAGTGCCACTATCTCCATTATATGTTCTTCTCCAAGCAGTTAATGGATTAGCGTTTCCACTACTATAATATAAATCAAAATATTGCACTATTCGTGCGCTACTACCACCATGATTTCTAACCATTCCAACTTGTCCTGATGCATTTGCCAACGTCCCATAAGGTGTATTTAAAACCGCACCTGATCCTGTATCAAAATGCCAGTAGGAGTCGGCGATTGTAAAATTGTTTAAATCTCTATTTGTAGGTGTAGTTGAAGACTTTGTAAAACTGGTATCGGTAGTAGGTATTTCTTTCCATGCTGACCATGTGCCTCCCTGATTCTTACGAGTATAAATGTTTCCAGTTACTGCACTAGTAGCGTGTTGGCTTACATAATTTGTTCGAGTTGATGTCCCATTTATGACATTAAGATAGAAGATATGATTAGCGTCTCCTGCGGGCAAAGGTCCATTTATAGCAAGAGCGCTAGCGCCTATAACATAATACTTCCCATTTTTGATTAATGTGTTCCAATCAGTAGCTGTGATTTCAGTAGAGTAATCAAAAGAAGATAATGCTGCTTTTTCAGATGCCAGCTCCGCTATAGCAGCCTGTACATTTGTTGCTGCTACATCTCCTGTGGCAACACTGCTTATTGCAGAGGCTGTATGCGCCCCACTGGTAGCGTTTATGTGCGTATTAGCTGCTTCTAGCGTTGTTGCTGGTGCTGTATACCATGCACTTTTACCTGTTATTTGCTTGATCATATTGCCAAGCTTACTGAGTAAATTGGTTAAACTTCCTGCTCCTGCAGTTGCCGTGACGGTATCTGAAATGGTTCGATTGCCAATTCGGTCGTCGTCAATTGATTTTTCTGATTCTCCTTTTAAATATTTGACAGCCTGGGACGTCCGATTAAAAAACCAGTTAAAATATTCTGCTGGTGGTTTTTCTTCTGGCTTCCATCCTTCATCTTTCTTTGCCTGTGTCGGCTCAACCCCAGGCTGATTCCATTCTAAATCATCGGGATATGACATCGTCTCAACTCCTTATTTTATATATAGACCACCGAAAAAGCCGCCTGTATCTCGGCTATTATTTGAGAATCCTTTTGCACTATCAAATTCAGGTGAAGGATACCTCAGACTGCCACCTTGATCCGGATTAATCAGACTTGAAAATCCATACCCTTCTTCAAATTCTGATTGCCTTGGTAAACTACTAAACTGAAAACCGCCGGCATAATATAATTCACTGCCAAATTCAAAGGTACCGTTTACACGCAGCCTCCAATCCAAATGAGCAGGCATGGTCCAGTAAAGAACCTTATCAATGGTCTCAAAGCTGGTCTTCATGCCAGTGAAAAGGAACTCCACCAGGTACTCTGAAAAATGCTGATCGATCTCTACACCATTTGCAAATGGCTCTAGAAATCGAATGAATTCTTGCCTAGTGGTCGGACTTCTAAGCCTCAGTTTGGACAATAGTCTTGCTCGGCGCTGTTCCAAAGTATCTCCTGCTGCAGTCGTAACAGCAAAGATTTCTTCATAGGTTGGTATCTTCCAAGTGGCCTTTTGAATGGTGAACTGGCCTTCAACATCTTGGATATTTGCCTCCAGCGTGTCCAGCTCTTTCCCTTCTGTTTCCATGATCACGTTCATTTGCCTGGAATCACGATAATAATCAGGAAGATAATCCTTCATTTTACTAGATTTCACTTAGCATCACCGCCCCAAGTGAGGGGATTTCATTCACTCCAAGAGTTATATTTATATTGCTGCCATTTAGCAAAAGCCCCTCATAATCCGTAATCCCTTTCATATTAACCAGTGCTGATCCAATCCTGTTTACAATCACAGTACGGTTAGAGCTCAGATTAATGCTCGTAAAATAACTGTCAACATCATTAGCAAATTCAACTTGTACATCTGCCAGGCTCTTAGAACCATCCATTCGTATACTTGCAATAATATCAATTGCAACAGGAACTGCCGGCTCAACAGTCACATGGGCACCTATCGGAGCTTTCCCCATACCGTTGCCGCTTGGTTCAGGATCTAGATATTCTTTGACGTTTGAAACAAGTCCAGGAGATGCAGGATCTCCATTGCTATCTAAGACTGTGATTTTAACGGTTCCCCCTCCGGCCCAAAGAGGCTGCACAATGACCTTTCCTACTCCTACAATCTCACTGCACCAGAATTCATAATCATCAATATTACCACTGCCAGGGTTTCTTCTGACAGTTATGTAGTAGCGCTCACGCAACTCCTCATCGCTTTCAGCATCCACCCCATTAAAATCATTCTCATGTTCAAAAAGTAAAGAAGCACTTTCTAGTCCAGGGATTCCCTCAACAGAAAGTACTTCGCTATTGTAATCGATGACCGTCTGGCTGCCGACTGTTTCACTTTCGATTCCCACGATCCCTGGAATATCAATTTGTCCAGTTGCCTTGAAATAGGTATCTTCAATTAGAAATCGGTCACCAACAAAGATTCGACCACTGGATCCAGTACATATCCAATATTTTTGACCACCAGCAAAACGTATGACTGTGACACTTTCCCCCACTGCTAATTCGTTGAGAAATTCTAGTTCAGCATTATCCAAGATAATACTTGTCAGATCATGCTGATGCGGACCTTCTCCTCTTAAGGTTTCTTCATCCGTAATGTTTGTTGATGAAAGCTTTACCTTTCGTTTATGTTTTGTCAAAAGTTCGGCAACTACAATCAGTTCTTTAGGTATGACAAGATTGCCATTGCCAGCCTTGTACCATGTAAGAAGTAAGGGCAATTACTAGCCCTCCTGTTATCAAAGTCCCAGTAGCCAACGCTACAATTCCCGTTCGTATCATTCCTGCAACAAAAGATGCCATTATATTGGCATTGGCAATCACAGCTTGTCTCCCAGAGTTAATGATACTAGCAACAAAGGTACTTGCGATTTTAACTCCAGCAATGGCTGCCTCAACCCCTGTCTTGATTAATGCAGGAGCAAAGACAACACCTAAAACCATTGCCGTATTTCCAATTGCTACTTGATTTTCTTCAAAGAACATTTTTAAAGCTTCAAATTTTGCACCAACACTCGTAATTACGTCAGAAGTAATCTCTCGAATACCCATGAAATTATTTTTCCAAGCTAATGCCAATAGGGCTACACCAGCACCAACTGCCAGTGCTATACCAATTAAGGGAGCCATTGATGCCACGGTTGCCATATTTGCTGCTCTAGTTGCCGCTGTTCTTTCCCATTCTGTTTTAGTCCATCCAATTAATGCAGGGATTACGATCGTTGTTATCACAGCTGCAATTGCTGGACCATACACATCAAAATTATTAGCAATATACTCAATCTCATTACTGATTCCGTCAAATGTAGTCATCACAGTGGTTAGAATAGCAGGCATATTACTGATAATCCAGTTTCCAAATACGTTGAGTGTCGGAAGCAGTTTATCTCCTAGGGGTACTAATATTCCAGTCTCTAATTGCCTACTAATCCCCCGAATTGCAGAACCGAAATCCTTGTACTTTACAGCATTGATCCTTTCCAATGTGTCTGCAGTCGAATTTGCAATACCAGAAGTATCTCCTAAAGCCAGTATCGCTTTGGCACCTAGGTCTTCAAACATCGTTCCAAATAATGCCACGCCAGCCGTATTTTGTGCAACGGGATCTTCCATACCGGCTAACGCCTTAACCACAGTTTGAAATGCATCTTGTGCTGCTGGTCCACCTTGAGCAAATGCCATTGTCATCTGCTCTGCATCAAGTCCCATGGCTGCGAATCCTTCAGCACTAGATTTTGAGCCATCTTTCGAACGAATCGTAAACTCTTTAACAGCATCTCCCACTTTATCGATACTAAAAGCTCCGTCTGCAGCACCGTTTATAAGTGCATTAGTAAACTGTTCAGCAGAAAAGCCTAGCATTTTAAATTGCACCGAATACTCATTTAACGAATCCAAGAGATCGTCATTTTTATTTGCTCCATTTTGGGCACCTTGCGCGATCAATGTAAAGGCTTGATCCCCCGTAATCCCAAAGTTTTTCATTAATGCATCGGCTGCACGAGTTGATTCGTTCACTTCAAACTCAAACGTATCTCTCAGCATCAATGCATTGGACGTAAGTTTTTCTAATTCTTTGCCCGATGCATTGGTTATCTGATTGACGGTAGATAATGCTTTGCCTATATCCTGAAAGTTCTCTCCAAGATTATTGTTATAAATCGAAAGCATCGTATCTTTAAGACCACTCATTTCGGCATCTACTAAACCGGTGGAAGCCTGTACACTATTTAGAGCTCGATTTAGATTATCAGATGCATGAGCGACTGCCGTTCCAGCCGTTAAAACAGCAGCCCCGATTGCAGCAAAAGCCATCGCTCCATACTTAGCAAGTTTTTGAGAGGCTTCCGTGTATTTTTCAGTTCTCCTTGCTAATTGATCTAGTTTAGCCGAGATCCTATCCTGCATTTCAAATCTAGCAAACATACTTGCCATCAACTCACCTCCTTCTTCCCTTTTTTGCTGCTTTTTGAGCATCCTTTTTCTCCTGTTCCATCACAAGTTCCTCTGAGGCAAGTAAAAATGACTTATGGTATTCATCCATAAGCCAAAAAGCTTGTGGTAGAAGATGATGACGCTGCCAAATTCGATGAGCGAGAACCGCGTCATAGTTACCGCTCTGAATTAGTTTTTTGCTTCTTTTACTACGTCTTCAATGGTGTCATCAAACCCATTAATCCTTGAGCAAGTCTGAATCCATTCCGTATATTCACCACCTAGATTGAGGACTGTTTTGGCCAAATCAACAGGATCAATACAATTATAGGATTGCAGTAACTCTGCATTCTTAAAATCGGGAAATACCGTTGTTTCAATTCCGATTCTGCAAGAGAATCGATCTCGGTCAAAACTCTCAATTCGCTGTCCTTTTATGTACTTAATCGTTGTGCAATCTGCTTTTAATTTATCTATCAGAGTGGTGGTGATTGCCTTAAATTTGAAAGGAATCGGCTGCCCCTCTTCATCCTCAAATAGCTTAGTGATCACTTTTTCTTCCTCAGGTAACTGCTTAGCTTTCCCTTTCATAAAAACTGACATATCCATATACATAAAACCTCCAATTTTATATTTTTGTGCTAATTTTTAAGAGAACGATTCAACTTTTCGCGGAACATCTCTTCTTCCTGAACTAATATGCAGGAAAATCGAGTATGAATATAATATAACTAACATTAATGATTAAAATAATAGAGTCTATGGAGTGATTTTTTTGGACATTAAACTAGATGATTTAACTGGATCGGAAGTAGCTACACTAATCGGAGAACATCTTCAGAATATGGCACTTAATTCTCCGCCTGAAAGTAGGCATGCTCTAAATCTTGAGGAATTGAAAAAACCAGAAATTACATTCTGGAGTGCATGGGAACAAGGTCAATTAGTTGGCTGCGGGGCACTCAAGGAACTTGATAATCGACATGGAGAGATAAAATCAATGCGAACTTCTTCATCACATCTAAGAAAAGGTGTTGCAAGGCGAATGCTTGAGCATATCATTGAGGAAGCTAAACGACGTGGCTACCAGCGGCTAAGTTTAGAAACGGGCTCAATGAGTGCTTTCAATCCAGCTAAAAGACTCTATGTGAGTTTTGATTTTCAATTTTGCAAGCCGTTTTCGGATTACATAGAAGATCCTAATAGCGTATTTATGACAAAGGAATTATAAGTTTGTTTTACGTTCATTTAACTGCCTTCAAAGGGCAGTTTTCTTCTAGTTACAAATCGAAAATAGAGCCATTTTTAAAGAACAGTCTAGAGATAACCTCTAGACTGTTGCGTTTAAAGGACTAATATAGTTAAAATCTTCAATCGTGAAAGGTAATTCGTCCTGAATGACATCGCCTTCAGCGTCAATATTAATAATGGCTACACTATCAAAGTTGATCCCTGTCAAGGCAATTCGTTCTGTTCCGCGACCGCCAGATTTATCATCAAGTATAGCAGTTCCATCAAGATAAACATCCTCACCTGTGTCTTTATATTTCTGAAACAGTAAACCAACATTAGAAGTAGCGTGATACTCTGTCACCGTTCCACTGCCCGACATTCCAACTGTTTTATGTCCAGTCATACGTACGCCCAGGCGCTTGATTTCCAGACATCAAACTATGAATCCGCTCCATCATACGACGTTCGCGAAAGGTAAAGAACTTTATACCTGCCTCAACTTGCGCCAAGGTACTGGTATCGATTTTATCATAGAGCAATTGCTCTTCCTCGGTCAGACAGTCAAACCAAATTGTTTCATACTCTCCAGTGGTTACAGCATTTTTATTGCCTGGCATACCACCAGGACCTCCACGATTGCCAATGCCATTTTTATTACCTTTAGGTGCTCCATGACCTTTGGCGTTTTTACTGCCAATCGGAGCGCTCCTTTATTTTTTGATCCCAATTATCTTCAGTTTTCCACTTCCTGATGCGAGAATCAGGGATACTAATCTCAGCAGCAATATCTTTAAGTTTAGCTGTACCATTACTATTAAGCCAAATTTCAAAAGCCTTATCCCTATCAGGATTTCTTGGCCTTGCCATTTACATATCACCCACCTCCACTAGTCATCGCGCTGTAGTTCTATATCAAGCTCTATTAGCTTTTTCAAATCATCCACGCTATTAATCTCGATATTACCCTTTTGAAAGTCACTTACCCATTTGGCAATGCCTGCCTGAACAATTTTACGGTACTTTACTTTGGAATCTTGAATTCCTTCGCAAATCGAAGCATGATGCTGTAATAGTAAGCTATTCTTACCCTTTATCGAACATTTGTTCGTTTTATCAATTGCCGGCACCCCCATCCATGGTTTAAAATGGATACGAGATAGTAGTTGGAGAGTATCTGTGGCCACAGTGTAGCCTACTATCTCCTGCTGGGAGTGCCCAGAAAAAAGGGTGGACGTTAGCGCGTCCACCCTCTATCTTTCCCTCTTAATTGATAAAGAGAAAAGCTTAAAATCCAGGAAGCTTTACGCTACCTGGATTTCTAAACGGTTAGCTTATTATTCTTTTATCTTATATCGGGATTTTTGATCAAAGTAAGTCATATCGGCATAACCAGCGTAAATTTTGCCGGAATGTTTAACTCCTTCGAGAATAAAATAACGGTCACCTTTAACAAATGTTTTCTTTACTCCATCAATTGTTAGATCAATTTTTCCTTCTAAGACGATACCCCATTGAAATTCATGAGAGTGTTCTGGTAGTTCAACATCTTCATTAAATTCCATAAAGATAATTTGGTGCTTTTCGCTTTGGGACAAATATGCCTTTATTCCTTTTAATGGGATATCAGCTTCCGGCAAGTTAAGTATTGGCTCCGGGAAAGTAGCCATGGGCACACCTCCTAAATTATGATTTTTGACTAATATGAAACAAAGGATAAATGAAAAAGTGCCATTGGTAAATATCCAATTAATTCTTTTATAACACAATTGGACTTACTCTATTCAAAAGTTAATGTACCAGTAAGTTTTACGGCTACTTGTCCTGTGAACTCTTCCCAACGTTTAATAATGACATCACAATAAATGGGATCCACCTCTACCATATAACATACTCGATCCGTCTGTTCAGCAGCCATCAATGTGCTTCCAGATCCACCAAAGAAATCAGCTACACGGTCGCCTGGCCGGCTACTATTTTGTATAGCTCTAGCACATAGCCCTATCGGCTTCATAGTTGGATGCTCACCATTTCGAAGCGGCTTCTCAAAACGCCACACAGTGGATAGACTATCATCGCCTGATTGCAACACCTCAAACGATGGTACCCGGATGGTTATACTTTGAATACCGGCAGTAAAAGTAAGCAGCGCCAATCATTGTCTTCTCTGACAATGATTGGCGCTGCTTCTTCAAATACAGTTCCTTGTTTGCGTCCACCGTAAAACCGATGAGCTGCACCAGGCTTCCATCCATAAAGGATGGGCTCATGCTGCCACTGATAATCCTGTCTACCAATCACGAATTGATTCTTAGCCCAGACTAGGCACTGCTTTAAAAGCCAGCCAGCATCTAGTAATGAGCCGCGGAAATTCGCCCCCTCGGAATCAGCATGACAAATATAGATAGCGCCACCCGGCTCTGTCGCAATGAACATAGATATGAATGCATCATGTAAGAATTGATTAAACTTATCAGCCGACATGTTATCATTCTTAATAGTCAATTTATCTGCTGTCCCGCCCTCATATGCAACATTATAAGGTGGATCCGTAAATACCATCGATGCTAACCTACCATCCATTAACCTTTCCATATCTGAAATAAGTGTCGCATCACCGCACATAAGACGATGCCGGCCAAGCTGCCAAATGTCACCTGGTTTAGTGATTGGCTCCTTAATCTCAGCAGCAGCTGCAGCTGGATTAAAGTTATCTTCTTTTACTTCCTGAATATTAAAGTCGGCCAGCAAGTTATCAATTTGCTTGTCAGAAAAGCCGGTTAAGCAGGAATCAAAATCACTAATGCTTATTTCAGTTAGCAAACTGGCTAACAATCCCTCGTCAATCTGTGATAGTTCTGCAATCCGATTGTCTGCAATCAAATCGGCCCATTCTTCGGCCTCTGTTGCATAATCTTGCCGATCTACAGGTACTTGCTCAACACCCAACAATTGAGCCGCCAAAAGCCGACCATGGCCGCGTACGACAAAACCAGAGCGAGTCGACACCGTTATTGGTGCACGCCAGCCCTGGTTCTTTATAATCTTAGCCAGTAATTCAATTTGTTTTTGCGGATGCTGGTTTGGATTCTGTGGATTTGGGACCAATGTTGTTATGTCGGCCAAATCGCTATAAGCGCAACGCACTGGTACACCAGATACAGTAAATTCACTCATACATTCTCCCTTCTTACTTACTCTTTTTAAGATCTATTTGATATTCACTTCCATCTGGAAGTTTTACGATAAAACCACCATTCTTAGTAATAATGTCAGCATTGTTAATACTATCGAAGATACCATACATCATATGTCCCATTAACTCTTTAGCACTTTTATCCATCTGTTTTATCCCCTTTTCGTTTAGCGTTGTTACATTAATCACTTACTACGCTCTTAAAGTCAAGGGTTTTTAGGATTGTATACTTGTTGTCTCTGGTCTCAAATCTCAAAATAGATCTATCTTTACATTTAGCCTGTTCTAAGTGGTATGTATCGCGTGTACATTCGCTTTCTTGATTATAAGCACAGTCTGTATAACATTTCACTATATCACCTCATTTTTTGCATAAAAAAAGCCTGCAATGCAGGCTCTCATCACATTATTTTTTCATCGTTACTCACCTTTTTATTTCACCATCATACAATACATTAATTGATAATA
The DNA here is from genome assembly GCF_900114615.1 of Pelosinus propionicus DSM 13327. GTDB lineage: Bacteria > Bacillota > Negativicutes > DSM-13327 > DSM-13327 > Pelosinus > Pelosinus propionicus. The sequence continues at coordinate 14,119 of NZ_FOTS01000056.1, forward strand.
AAGGAGGAATACTTATGGGTTTTGGATTTGGAGGACGTAATGGTTTCGGTGGCTCCGGCTGCATTATTATTATAATCATCATTTTATTACTTTTCTGCTGCGATAATAACGATTTTTCCTCTTGCTAATTCTTTTAAACACTCGCCAAGCTGTATACTCTTGCAACCACGTTTCCACCAAAACGTGGTTCTTTTTTTGCATAAAAAAAGCATCCATTAGGACGCTTTATAAACGACTTGATCGTAATCTGCTTTGTCTTTGACAGCGATAGTATTCATTTATTTTAATATCTAATAATTGACTTGCTCTGATCGTTCCCGGGGAGTTTATGCCTTGTTTCATAGCAATATCATGAAGCTCTTCACGTAATCGTTCTGTATCTTCCCACAATTGTTTAGTTACTAAATCATCCATCGCAGTTCATCCCCTTTGAGATAATTATACTCAACGAGGAAGAATTAGTATGTGATTTAAATCATTTTGAAGTATTAATAAAACCACCCCAACGGGACGGTCTAATAACTTTCACATTTACTTACACTACTATCCTATCATAAAAACCGGCCCCATGTGCGTCCATTTTGCGTCCACTTTGCTTTTGGAAGCAAATCGTAACATATTTTATAACTTTATAATGAATGGATCTTATACGTTTTTCAGTACAATGAAACATATCTGCTATACTACGATTTGATCTACGCCATGAATATTTCATTTCTAAAATACGCTTTTCCTCTTCAGTCAATCGGTTAAAAGCTATGTCAAATGGCGCCATCCATTCTCGTATCTCATGGATTCGGTATCTAATGCTAATTAATCTCTTATATTTATCTGGCAGAAGCTGCTGTGCTTTGCGTGTTGCGCTCTCTAACTTTTCTATCATGGAAGCCAAGGGATCTCTACAATCACTACTACCACCTGGTGAATAACCATATTTTGCTGTCATTTTTGGGGTGTCCATTATACATTTTATTGTTTCTTCCATCTCACGGATATCACCTAACAAAATGACCTCAATACCTCGCAATTGCTCTAATCTAGACTGTTTATGATAATATTTTACAAGCACTTTTCCTATTAGTGTTTCCCATGGCTTTACTCTTTTCGTTTGCATATTCCCACCCCACTCATAAATATAAAATGCCGACACTCCTAGCAATGCCAGATAGTGTCGGCTTCCGTTCTTCGGTCAGCCAATTATTCTTTTTTCTCCGGACGAATACTCTGCCGTATATCGACTCGGGTGACTTCACCGTTTTGTATGATAAAATCTACATTTCCAAACTTGAGAGAATTTAGCTGGTCTTTAGACTTGATTATTTGCTGTATGAGATCATTGCTTAATGTCATCCTTATCTCCTTTAAGGTGCTGTCTCCTTTTTATCAATCTGGATACTATAAAGATTTAGAAACTAAATTGATAACCGCTTAATCACCTTTATTTACCATAGATCATATTATGTATAGATAAGTTTTCTATTGGTGAGTTAGGAGGTAATTATAAAGATGGGCTATCGCAAATGGGGTCACCCTGAAATTGAGGACTGGAAAGAAGATCCTAATTCAAGAAAAAAATTATATGCATCAGATTTATGGGAATTCGGCCTAGGCTGCTACCCTATTGACTCTTGTTATAATTGGTATTGCTGGCCTAATGATAGTTGCTGTCCTAGACGATCTTGTTGCCCTAGACGGGGTTGTTGGCCTAGGAGAAATTGCTGGCCTAGACAAAGTTGCTGGCCCAGACAAGATTGCTGGCCGCGCTAGTTTCGCATTTACTTATTTTTTATTAAAAAGCCTTCGGGCTTTTTTTATTCCTCACGCTCTAATAAATTTCACTTCCACCGATTTATTTCTAAAACCAGACCCGCCCACACATCACTCTCACCAATCACCTCATAATTCAATTCTCTGATCCCTTCACGAAACTCCGCAATCTGTCGAGGATCATCGCCCTGGCAATATTGTTCAGCGATTGACTGCAGCGTATCACCAGCGTTTACTGTATACTGCATTGTAAATAAGATCAATCCCACCATAAACTGTTTCACTCTCAAGACATCTCCTTAATCAAAATTCAACTATACTTACTCTTTCCGTGTATAACATATGCTTGAGTCGGTAATAATATTATTGTGCACACACTTTCTTCCAGCAGGTGACCATAACAATGGAGCCTGTACATATTCTCCTGGAACAAGACCATCAACGGAGCTGGTCTTGTTCTTTTTTTAGCCAATTAATTGACATGGGTCTTTATATTCACGACCGTAGTTTTTACTATGTACCTGTAGATTGCGCGAAGGCGCTTGCTCCTGGCACATTTCTTTTACTTGCTGAGGTTCCCTATTAACAAAATATCGATTCGTCAGCAATGTTGCTCCTACGCCATCACTTGGATCAGAAATTTCCTTCACCTGGAGATCAGCAAATACTGTTTTTTGACATTCACGGCAACGTCCTTTCGTTCGACCACCTGGAAAGCCATTATACATATTAGCAAAATACTCAGCACCACACGAACATTCAATACGATATCGTTCCTGGTCGGTGGTGCTATTACTTTGCGTTTGCACCGGTTTCAACTTTGCCCATTCAAGATCTTCCAAACCAGACACATGCATGCCGACAACTTCCTGCATATCAATTGCCACAAATTCATCATCTACGAACTTAGCACATATGCTGCGAGAAAAACGACTTGGGCGCTTAATTTCTTCTATGAGGCATTCAGTCATATGCTCTGGCAGATGCATTACAATTTTCAGGCCGCTGTTAAGCAATAGGGTAACAGGTAGACCATTATTTTCGCAATCGAGATCCAGGTCGTCTTCCACATTGGCTTGAATGGCTTCCGGTGTAGCCGGCTTGGAGATCGATACCATTAGATTTTCCTTAGCTTGCTCATCAAGATAGCCTAGACGTATGTCTGCTGATTTTTCTAAGCGTGTCCTTGCATGCCTGAGCTCCGAAAGAAATTTCTTATCTACGTTCTTCAAACTAGAGTATAACTCAATGACTTTCTCAAGCTGGACTCTGAGTGTCATAAGCCTGACCAGATTCTCTTTTTCATCCCTCGATAAATATTGATTCATTCTCCCCACTCCAATCAATTTTATTTGAGTTCGTTTCTCTATACGTGCGCACAAGGCACTCATAACATTTGATAACCGGGATATTACTCGCCATTGATAATAATTATCGTTGATCTTCCATTATCAGTATAAGCACAACTACCACCAACACTCACACTAAAGGCTCCGCCAACCCCGGTCTTAATAACAGCTGCGTCTGAACTATTCTCCAGCAATGAAATAATCTCGCTATACTCATTACTTTCAGCCTTTAATAGACCACGTTTCTTGACTTCCTCAAGTAAATCGTCATCCTCAAACTCTTCTAGATCAACATAAACACTGACAATAGCCACTTTCACCCCACCTTCCTAAACAGCCGATCCACTACCGGCAAATAATCCAAACTCTGTGGCACCTTCCACTCTGGTGAAAAATCCTTGCTATGTATCGATGCAGCCCCGCCCGCTTGCCATTCATCCAGCCCATACTCCCAAACTTTCCACGGTACCGCAAAGTATCTTCCGCCCTTAAAACTAACAAACACGAAGGAGATCCCGCCCGTCTTATCATGCCGATCAAGAAACTCCTGTTGATGCTCTTTTAGCTCCGCCCAGCGAATCCGATCCGAAGACAAACACTCTTTTGCATCAAAGGCAATGGATTGTCCCTTATAGCTCCCCAGAAAATCCACGATTGACTTATTCTCCACCTTTGCAGATACGATTTTCCCGCCCTGGCGAATGGGAATCCACTCCGTCGGCACTTTAGTTATAATGGCTTTGCCTCTGGCCTTATAGATTTCATTCACCATGATAATCGACTCTTCAAAAGCCTTACCACGGTTTGCATGGGCATATCTCACACCTACACCTCCATTCATACAGCACTGATAGAATCATTTTCCTAATATTTCCCAGAAAATAACATATACATTAGCTTATTTTATTGCTTCCATAGCCCATGATGCAGGCTTTTTCTTACAATCACAGGTAACGGCTTCATCCCTCGTATTTATGCCGTTGTTAAAGGGCACTTGAGTAAGATACCATCCTTGGCCATTGCATTTTGGACACACAGAATCAATTTTCGAGTTATCCACAACCATAGCCTCGCGCGCGCTATTATTTATATTTATATTTATAGTTTTGTCTACGTCTAGTCTAGTATAAGAATGTGCTACAGGTGTGCCTACACCTGTGCCTAGTGGTATGCCTACTACTGTGCCTACATCTATGCCTACAGGTGTGCCTAGTACTGTGCCTAAATTCTGACACTCAGAAAAATTATCCACAGGCACTTCTTGTTTCTTTTCTTCCAAAAGAGAAATCATACGATAACTTCCTGCTTGGTTTGATTTGCCTTTTTTATATTCAATTAATCCATATTGAATTAGCGAATTCCTTGTGGATTCGACCCCTTGTCGGGACAATCCGGTAAGTAGTTGAACAGTTTGATTGGGCGCAGTAAACCATTCTTTCCAGCCGATCATATTGTTTATGCTCATTAACATGTACCATAAAGCAATTACCCCTGTAGAAGGTCGGTTTATCATTGTCCAATCCCTAAACGCATTCAACTCTCGCATATAGTTCATAAGCCACCACCTAAGAGCAAATCTTGGATCTATTACTATAATCTCTGTAACAATTCATACGTTATCATTGCATCTAAATTTCGAGTAAGGAGGCGGCATTATGCACCGCCTTAATTTCTCTATTAAGCAACCTTATGCTGCTTTAACCATTTCCTTATCTCTTTGCCTTTAATTATGGCGCCATCATAAGGTACCCGAACCACCATAGCCCCATTCAAAACCACTCAGGCTATGGAGTTCAATCTGCTGCAATACGTTTGTAAGTACGCTGCCATTCTCGCTGCGTTTTAGAATAATGTCACCGCTAAAAGATAACTCAGGATCTTTAAACAATCTCCCCTGTCCTTTTTGACTCTCCCTGGTACCAATGATTTTAGTCCAACACACTGGACCAAATCCTTTTTCTTTACTAATGACGTCTCTCAGTACCCGATTGCAACGCCCGCACCGTTCGCTCATGCGACATCGCCAGGCTTCTTTTGTGTAATGGATTCTAGGCAATCTTTACATATTGATTTTCCCTTAAATGCACTAACATTTTGGGAACTACGGCAAAATAAGCACTCATAAGATGGCTGGTATTTCTGAAGGATGATCCGATCATTTTGAACAAAGATTTCTAAGCCATCTCGTTCTTCAATTTCCAGCGTTTTTCTGACTTCTATGGGAATGACTACCCGTCCAAGGTTATCTAGCTTTCTTACAATACCAGTTGATTTCATGATATTTTTCTCTCCCTTAATTTTTATTTGTAATCATTTTATGATCTTCTGCATAAGATGCTTTATCTTGATTTTTTTTGGAGGTAACGAATTGATGAATTTTATTATTTTAGATAAGGTTTTAACCACCTTATCTTTTATTACTCCCTTTTTACTTTACGGTGGAATGATTCTTACTTTATCAATGAGTATTAACGTATGTGAGCTATGCGACCAGTACTTCGACAGACTCATCTTCAGGTTTAAAGAAAATTTTCTGTTCAAACGCTTCCTGGACGGTTTTCACATGACTAATGACAAGCACTACGCCAAAGCGACTAGCAACTTGTTTAACCGCATCAATCACCATCGGTAAAAACTCATCCGATTGGCTCCCAAAGCCTTCGTCGATCGTCAACCAGTCTACTTTAGAGCCAGCACGCCGAGCCAATAATTCGGCTAAAGCAAAGCGAATAGCAAAGTCTATGCGCAGCTGCTCTCCACCGCTATACGTTTCATAGATGCGCTCACCAGCCCAATCACCAACAATAATATCTAAGGTCTCTGCCATACCACTCCGGCTCTTCAGTTCTTTTTGCGTTTCAAACTTGAGATAATTCTTACCGCCAGACATCTGACCAAGAATATCATTAGCAATACGTTCGAGTTCCGGTACCGCATTTTCGATAATAAGAGCAGGGATTCCATCACGGCTAAATGCTTTTACCAACGTCTGATACCGGACAACTTTTTTTGATAAAGGTGCCATTTCATCCACTAAGGTCTGCCGAGTGATTTCATCCTCTGTCAAAGCATCTAGTTTCGCTTGTATACCTCCAAGAGCAGCGACTAAACGTGTTAATTCATCTCTCGATACTTGGAGTGCTGTCTGCAGGTTTGTGCATTTGTTTTTGGCAGCCTGCTCTAATCCTTTGGCATCCCCGATGATGGATTCGTACTCTGCTTCAAGTTTAGTTGCCTGCTCTGTAAGGGCAGTGATTTCAGCATTTAAACGAGTAATCACTTCGTTAGCTGAAGTTGATACTTCTCGTGCTATCGCAAGCTGATCTTTCGATAAAAGATACGGCTGCAGCAGCTTTATTTTTTCTTCCATCGCTGGAAGTTCTTTTACCCCTTCGGCCAATACTCGGTACTGTTCTCTCATGGATTTAATTCTAGTTTCAAGATTGGTTTGACGAGCTAGATATTCACTATTTTGCTTTTTATAGTTGTCCAGTAGCTGAATCTGACCATCTAGCTTAGCAAAGGCTTCTGCATCTGGTTGTAAGGTATTCACTAACCCCTGTAGCCTACTCCATTCCGTAGTTTGATAGTTAAGACCATTCATCTGCACTTTTAAATCCTCTTGCTGTTTTTGCAGATTTTCTGCATCAGGATTCTTAAGTACTTCAATCTGAGCTAATAACTCCGTAACTCTTCCCTGGGCTTCTTTGGCGTCTTTCAAAAAGGCACATTCTGCCCGTTTTATATCAATGCACTGTGCATTTTGTAAGATGATTGTCTTTCCTTCAAGCAACTTAATTTCCTTAGATAGATTTGTCTTTTTCATTTCAAAACGAGTGGCAGATAGTTCAAGTGCCTTTTGAACATCTAACCTTTGGCGAGAAAGATCTTCATAGGAAATCTTAAGCGTATCTATCTTTGCAAAATCAGTTATTGCCTGCTTATAATCTGCAGCTGCGATCTCCAGTCTAGGACGATCTGCTAGAATTGATTCCAGCTTAACAATTTCATCATTGGTATTTTTCAAACTAGTTACGACGCCAGCAAGTTCTTCTTCTAATCGCATAGTATCTGTTTGCAGCGTAGTCTGTTGCTCTCTCTGGGTCTGCAGTACGGTAACTTGTTGTTGTGTCTGCTCATATTCCACAACTTTGGTCAAAATCGTTTCTTCTTGAAGTAAAAGCTTATTGGCCGTATCCAAACGCCCTTGCTGCCGATCGCGTTCAATCGTCTTGGCATCAATGGCAACTCTCAAGCCTTCTGCTTGTTTGCCAATTTCATCAGCCTGTTGAATACGAGCGACCAACACGTTATGTTCCACCTGGGCAGCCTGTAAATCAGCGTCAGCTTTCTTGATTTGGGTTTCAATGGCGACCTTTTTTACCTGAACCTCTAACTTCTGTGCCTCAAGCCCTTGCTTTGCAGATAAACGCCCATCAATTTCAGATACTCTGACTTTGACCTTTTCTAACTCCAAGGTAGTCGATTGAAGCTTTGCCTTCGCTTTTTCCTGGAGCGTTTCGTATTGATCTAGCTGCAACACCTGAGCCAATATGGCTTTTCGCTGCCCCGCTGGCCTAGAGGTAAATTCATTCGCTTTCCCTTGGAGAATCATGCTGCTAGAGGAAAAGGTTTCTGCATCTAGATTTAGTAAGGCAATGATCTTCTTCTGTGTCTCAGCAATACTAGCACCGGATTCACTAGCCCATAGCTCTCCAGATTTACGCTGCAGCTCTAACGTGGTTTTCCCTTTACCTTTTGTACTGCGAGTACGAATGGTTCTAAAAATCTCCCCTTGATGCTCATAATCGAATATGACCTCTGCTTCAGTAGTACCCATACGTACCATATCATCCGCACTAGTGCCAGGTTTTGTGGTACCGCGCAAACATCGGGGCTATTGTAAAAGCTGTACTTTTTCCTGCTCCGTTCGGTCCACATATAACAGCAATGTCTGTATTAGACAAATCAATGTCAGTATAAGGAATGGCCCCAAAGTTTTTAATTTGTATGCGTAGTGGTCTCATTGCTTTTGCCTCCGTTCCGCAACTTTATCTCGTGCCGTTACGAGTAATTCTAGAATAAAATCAATCTGAGAGGATGGGCGCTGACGTCCAGGGGAACTAAAAAAGATGGTATCCATCGCTATATTGGCAATCTCAAATCCTTCCATAAGCAACTTTGAATAAGGAGGGCCTACGCTTACATAATTAGTTTTAGGTATGTTAGGAGCTAACTTTGGATCAGGTATCGGTGGAGGAGGAAGAACAACATTAGGTGACGACGATTCTTCCTCTTTCTTAGGTACCTTAGGAGCTGAAGGAGTAACTTTATGCTTCTTTTTATGCAAACCCCATTTTTCCAGTTTGTAATATAAACCCCCAGGGCTTTTGAAGGAATAATACTTCAGTAATACTGAAGGACCATGACCTGCCTTCAAAATAAGAGTAGCATCCTCCTGAGTCAAATCTTCAGGTGACATTCTCTGAGCATTTTCTAACGAAATATGATTAATAATACACTCCGCTGGAGTCATTAATTGATTAGGCACACTTTCCATCTCCTTTGAGGTTTCACTACCAAAAATTTTCTTACTGCCCTTTTTATGAATACCCCACTCGATCAGCTTCTTATAAAGATCTGATGTAGCCATTTGATAAGAAGCTGCTATAAGGATTTTAGAGACTTTGCTTTCAAGCAAAACTTGTGCATCTTCCGGTGTTAATTCTTGCGGATACATCGGGCGTGCTCTATAAAGAGATAGGCCTTTTCTAACACATTCAATGGGGGTTGGATCTTCTGGCTCTACTCTTTTGAGTACTACCTGGCGCGGAGTCGTTCGCCACGCCATTTCACCAGGGATAATGATATTTGCATTTGCCATATGCTAAACTACCCCCACCCTTTTTGTAGCAATAACAGCACCAGGATTATTATGTTCACGACAAACATCCAAATCAGGACCTATCTTGGTTTTGCATTGATTACACATTGACCTATCGCAAGTCTTTCCTTTGCCTACAGGATAGTCACATAAGCTAGTCATGGGTTTTCCGCAGTAAAGGCAAGGCGCAACTGGCTTGCGTCCTCTGCTGCAAATCATCATCACACTACCATCAGAACCTACAAAGCATTCACAAGGCATCAGCTGGCACCTCCAGTAATTCAGCCGTCATAGCTGCCAATTCCTCAATCTCCGCTGGTTCACTCTCTTGATTATTAGCCCACTTTCTTAGTGCATCTATAGGTCCAAGTGCTTCTGTAATCTCCGCATCACGCAATCGATCTTCAGAACGTTTAACATCACCTTTAATTTCACTGACATAGTAAGCACCTGCATCATATAAAGATTTTTCTAACGTTCTTCGATTGAGCTGCCGATTCAGTTCTTCACTGCATGTATAGTGAATTCGAACAACCGCATCCTTAGGACATGGTCCATGATCCTCTTCATCACCTTCATCCCAGTCCCAACATAATGAATCTTCAATGACCATTTTTACTCCGAACTCATCTAATTTATAGGTCACAAAGCGTCTTGCTGGAGTATCAATAAATCTCGAATCAAACTTCTGCCCATCCCATTCATGAATCCAAAATCCTGCATCAACCTTTTCATCATTAAAGCTAAGTCGTTCAGGAGATCCACTATAAAATACATTGCCATTCTGCTGAGGGCGATGGATATGGCCTAGTGTAACCAGATCATAACCTGCAACTGCATCCGTAGTAAGGATTGCTTCCTGCTGCATTAATACATCTTCAAATCCTGTCTCAGCAAGATCATAAGTCATATGGCTAACGAGTATGGTCGGACTATAATTGCTTTCTCTTCGAAACTCTTGGCAAGTCTCCGTTATGTGGTCCGTCATCATCTGATGAACCACATGCGCCGGTAGTCCGCGATATTCTTCTTTGCTGACAAAGCTTGAGCGATCCATCCCTGGAATGCAGACTATTGAAAAACCACATTCACCATCATAGTCGTACCAAATTGGCTCTGTTGCGATTGTTACCTTAGGCAGCTGATAATCTTTCAACAATTCATACGCACTGATAGGATCATGACTGGGAGTACCTGAAATGATAACTATCTCAATACCAACTGCAGTTAGTTTTCGCAGCCATGCGGTGCAAGCCCTGATCTCCTTGCTTGCCTTTTCTAACGCAATATCAGCTTTTCGAAACATATCGCCAGCAACAATTACAATGTCACAACCTTCTGCTATCATCCGATCCGCTACCCAATCCATTGTGCGACATATATCATCGAACCGAGCTGTAGCAGTGGGGCCAGAATAACCTAGACCCCAATGTATATCTGCAATATGTCCTATTTTCATGCCATATCACCTGGCAGTGCAGCTGACATAAGCAAGTCTTGCAACTCTTCCTCATTGGTTTTTGCTATAAAATCAATTACTGAACTCGCTTCAGCAGTGGTCAAATCACTAAGAGATTTACCTTTCACAAATTGCACGATGGATTTGATGCCATTTTCATCAACGTTTTTTCGCTTGGCATCACCGACGATTTTGCCATACTGCTTGTCCGACAATTTATTACCTGTAGGTGGAGTAAAGGAAGAACGTTCATCACTGGCCTTGGGAGCACTACGCTGTTTTTCAAGCTTTTCTTTAGGGGCATCGCTACCTTCACCCTCCAACCAAGCTTCCAGTTCATCCTCAGATTGACTAAAAATACTTGAACTTCTAGTTGCTGATAAAACAGCATCCACTAAAGCTCTTTTCTTTGCCATTTTCAAAATAGTGTTCCACTGGTCGATCAGATCCGTATTTTCAATCCGATATTTCGCATATTCCGCACCAGTCTTCTTATTTTTGAAAATTTTACTTACAATTGACTCTTTATCTAAGCCTTTTGGAACATCACTTTCATACACCCAATGATATCGATACTTACTTTCATAGCTGCTTGCTTCGCCAACGCCTTCGGCAATGATAGTACCGGTCTTACGGTGTACGATTTGCATAGTAATCTCCGATAAGTAATATCCAGTCTTAAAATCCCGAGTGTCATTTTTGGCCTTTACAATAGGAGCAAATCCATATAATTCGCAAAGCTTTTCTGCACCGGGCTTATAAAGAGTAGGCTTGTCCGTACCTGGAATAATTCCATAATCTAAATCTTTAACCATAACCTGCTTGAAGAATTTCTGAACCAGATCAAGCTTAGTTGTCATTTCTGCTAATCGAATTGCCATATCACTTGCCCCATTAGAATCCATATCAAGCAGCGCTCCATTTTGCTGCTGCGGTGCTAATATTGTTACATTATTTTCCATTACGCTACACCCCCTGTTACTACACGACGAGTAAGATTGCCTTGCCAATCCTCTCCCTCTGTTACCTGGACCCCTTCGGCTGGTTCCCATCCTGTTTTTCCATTCAAGTGCATGCATTTATAGCATGCATCATGATTTGACCGATCCTGGAATTTACAAGTAGTGCATGAAGCTCCAAGATTAACAACTTTCTTCATTTTGATTTCCTCGCTTTCGTATTTGTTAAGGTGGACCAAGTCGCAAGACATTTTGGACATTGATATACAGCGATGCGAATATAATCCTCAATTTTGACTCCTGGTACTTTGCAAGCTACGCAGCTAGTTAGCGGCTGGATGTTGCTCATGTTGCAGCACCTTCTTCCTGCTAACCTCAACCCCTATGAGATATGCCAAACGGCACCAGTATTTCGCAGTAATTTTACTCATTACCGTTTCCTCCGAATTGACCACTATGTACCGCACATGGTACAATAATGGTGAAAAATTTTAGTTAGACCTTAAAGTCGCTTGCGCGCCAACGCAGGTGACTTTTTCTTTATGCATTCCCAAGGATATAAGAGCATTCTTTAACTTATCATAGGTTTCACAGATAACTCTAAATCGAGAGTGTTCATGCTCATCTATGACTCCATCTGCAAGGATATCTTCAAGTTCCGTTCTCGTATTCTCAGCATCACTTAGGAATTTCATAACCTTCATACCTGCCAATACCGGCTCCATTCTCTCGTAAGAAAGACCGATCGCCTTCCCAGCGGGACAATGGCAGCTGCAATAGTTCATGATTAACTTTCCGTCTTGCTTCAAAAATTGATCAATGGCTATTAATTCATGTGGGTCTGGCAGCGCACGATTGTTCTCAATTTTCATGTACCGTTTTCGGTCAATCCCACACTCGCTTGCTACTACATCTTGGGACTTTTTACGAAGTTTTCGTGTTTCACTAAACACTGATTTCACCCCCTCTCTATGAGATAATGAGCTAAGAGGACACTCCTTACGTTCTCACCCCCACTCAGCCTGTCTATCTGGACAGGCTCTTTTTTTAGATTAGGGCAATAGCCACAAGCACCATACCACCAACCACTAAAACCCAGAGTTTGTCATCCTCCTCATTTTGGGCTACAGTCTTTGATTCGGTTATACCAAAACGAATATTTTTGATAACGATCATAGGTTCACTCCCTTCTTTTAGTAGATGCTAGTTGAACTTAAATGATCAGCCTGCTTCCAAGTTCTCATCTTTAACAGGTGGATTACTCTTAAGAGCAATTTTTATGGCGTTCATTTTCCTTTCATCATCATCTTCAGCGGGTTCATGTATTCGTACATACGTTATAACTTGACGGCCTACCTTACATTTTTCTGTAGATTGTGTGATTGGCATGTTGCCACCTCCCTCTCCGCAACTCTGTGAAATTTAGAAACTCCATCCCGATAAATGCAAGGCTGCTCAAATACCAGTTCCTGTTTTCCATTAGGAAAGACATTAACATATGCAAGTAATTGGGCTTGTCCAGCTCGATGTTGAACGTTTTCATTTGCATTTTTCATGATCGCTTCTAATTGATTAAGATCGATATGAAATTTTTTAGAGTCTATTTTTCTCAACTCCTTAAATTACTTTGATTTACAAATTAATACAGGAATTATCTTCCTTTTGTCGAATTGTTGACCGTGAAAGGAGTTATATGTCTCACCTCCTTAAACGACTTAAGATTCTAAATACGAAGGGATAACCAATTATGAAAAAAATACTGTTTTTATTTTGCTTACTCTTTGCTTTTTCAAGCAATTTTGCTTTTGCAGAATCTGATGAGCAATCAATAAAATCCTCTTTTCAAGACTTAGTTAAAAAACATATAGATGGTTATACAGATGACCCTAGAGTGCTGGTTTACTATGTTCCTGGAGATTTATCTCCCAACGTACCAGCCGGCTGGAGAAAAAGTAAATGTGTTGCTCTGCCAGATTACTCATACGATGTAACGAAAACGGATTCACTAACAACACCATATACTGCCTATCTAATTTACAAGATGTACGTATTGGTTAGCCCTGCTTTTGATACAAAAGAGATGGCAGAAAATACTGAGACCTTTAAAGAAAACAAGGCGCCTTATGTTTATCGAATCAGTTTTTCATATCAAAACGGTAGTTGGATTCCAGAAACATATGAGACAGAGTTTAGAGTGAAAGATCAGTACCACCAATCTGGCGAACTATTAGCCAAAATAGTTGGAGCAGTCCTTACAAACGAGTCGTTGTAAAAGATTAACTGGATATATTGCAGCCTAGTTTTCTTGTTAGTCTGGAATTGATATACTTTATCCCTTACTTAAACGATAACGTTGCAGGCATGTCTTCTGAAATAAGTCTCACTCCTTTTCTTTACCTTTTATGGATACGGTAGCATTGTCTAACTTATTTAGCTGGCTCTAGGCTTAAAAGGAATCTCTTGCATTGTTAACGTTACTGATTGATCATCACCGAATAAATCACCTGTTTGAACTCTTTTAGTTGACTTCGATGGTAAAAAAATATCCATATTACAACCAATTATTTTTGCTACCTCTTTTACTAATTCAAAAGAAAAGTTTCCTGTTCTTTCTTTTTTAGCAAAAGCTTGCTTAGACATTGGTTTTGCAAGATGTTTTGCGATATATTCAGCAGACATTTTCATTTCATTTCTTTGTTTGCGAATTAGATCACCTATATGGGCCATATTGCATTATCCCTCCTTTTACAAAGTAATCTTTTAGTTGACTCAATTATACTGTAAACTATTAGTTTTCGTCAATAGTATTTTGTAAACTTTTATTTTACGTAGTAAGTAAATTAAAAGTTTACTATAATGTAAGTAGATAGGTGGTGATATTTTGAATGGTAATATGATTTTTGCCAAAAGAATAAAACAATTACGCGAAGAGAATGGCGATAGCCAAGAATCTCTTGCGGTTATTTTTAATTACTCTAAGCAAGCAATATCCAATTGGGAAGTTAGTGGCAAGGTGCCTCGTAGTAAAGTCTTAGAAAAACTAGCAGAACGCTATGAAACTACAAGTGATTATTTGCTTGGATTTACTGACGATCCACATTCTATCCGACCTAGCAACGAAACAAAAAAGCCCAAAGATCTAAAAAGAATCCTTGAGCAGCATGATATTATGTTCGACGGTGTCCCTATTGACGAAGATGCTAAAAAAGAAATCATGCATATCGTTGAATTTGAACTCTATAAACGAGCAAAAGAATTAAACAAAAGAAAAAAAGCTACACCAGAATCTTAACCTAATTATTAAAAGACTCTTAATAATAGAGGTGCAATAATGAATATGACAGTAATCCGAACTATAAAAGCATACTTTCCATAAATAAAAAACACGCCATTTTTATGTCGTGTTTTATTTTGTCGCTTATTGTCGAACATATGTTTTCTTTTCCTGGAGGTTGCAGATGAACATACCGCGCCGCGTGCGAAATCTTATGAAGAAATATAATACTAGAAATCCATTCGAATTAGCAGATTTATTAAATATTACGGTTATATCCTATCCTATAAAGTCAGGTGTACGGGGCTTTTATGATAAAGTTCTAAGACGTAAATTTATTATAATCAATAGCTCTCTGCCTGAACATATACAAAGGCAAGTTTGTGCTCATGAATTAGGACATGCCCTGCTCCACAAAGGCTGGGGCTACTACTTTATGATCGAACATACCTTCTTCTCCCCTGGCCGCTTTGAACGTGAAGCTAATGAGTTTGCATGGCAGCTACTGTTTGATGAAGAGGCTTGCAGGGTTGAATATGATAATGATCTTGGCAGGTATGTACGGGAGGAAGGGATTGTGGAACTAGTTGGATATAGGAAGTTATAATTAAAGGAGATGCACGACACATGGGATTATTTGATTTACTTAGAAGAGCTTTAAAAAAAGAAGTATATGAAAAAGCCGATGCAGATCGGGATAGAAAGCTTACTGAAGAAGCTATGAAACGTTCAGATGATTCTTCTATTATTCATAGTAATAAATTAAAAGCCATAAATATAAACAATATTATCAATTCGAAAAAAGACTACTCCCCTCTTACGCCTTACGAAATACTTTTTTTAGATTATATAAATGGTAAAAGTATTAAAGATCCTAATATCGCGGGGTATTGGACTCATGAATACAATTTAGATTATCAAGTTGTATTTGAGAAACTATTTAATAATGGATACTTACAAGAATCTGATTATAAATTTAACATGACTAAATACAAACTCTCTGAATTAAAGGATTACTTGAAAGCTAAGGGATTAAAAGTTACAGGGAAAAAGGAAGAATTGATCTCTCGGATAATAAATGAATCTCCTGTAGAGGATTCTATTGCATATTTTAATAAATCTTTTTTTCAGTGCACTGATAAGGCCATTGAGATGTTAGCAAACAATCAGCATATTATGTATTCTCACAGACACCAAAATGATATAGGCATATCCGTTATGGATGCTGATAATTTTAAGAAAACGAATCCCCTATTAAATCATTATCAGCTATTCTTAGAAATGCTCACTATAAAGCTACATGAATATGAGCAGGATAAACGCTGGATTTCATATAGAAATGCCATTTTAAGCATGTCTATCATCTACGGTGATATGGGAAATCATGCGAGAGAATTAGAGTTATTGCTGGAAGTTTGCTACAGAGATTTGAGTGGCCTTATGGATTCTGGTTCTGTTTCTGAAAAAATGAGTTTTTTAGCCCCAGGTGTTGTAGCCCGCGTAGTTGCTACCCAAAAAGAGTTAGCTCTCGGTGAACAGGCACTTTGGGATCTATTTATAGAAACTATCTCTAAAATCAGTTTGGAAAATAGCTTATATACTGCTGAGCATAGCTATAATTTATTGATGAAGGATATTCAGAAAGTAGGAAATGGAATTTCATTAAAGTAATGATAGTCTATTCCTTAAAAAGGAATAGTATATAAATTTAATATAAAGGAGATGTTATTATGAATTTTGAAGAACAAGTTCAAACATTATCTCTTCAAATCCAGCAACGGAAAACCCATATTACTAATGAGGAAATGACTAAGCATTCATTGATAATTCCATTCATACAACTGCTGGGCTTTGATGTTTTTAATCCACTTGAAGTCCAGCCTGAATACACGGCAGACTTCGGAAAGAAAAAGGGCGAAAAAGTTGACTATGCAGTATTGAAGAATAACAAAATTATTATGTTTATTGAGGCTAAGTCTGTCGGTAGTAGACTTGATAATCACAATGCTCAATTATGTCGCTATTTTAATTCAACTCCTGAATTAAAATTGGCCATTATAACAGATGGCGTTAAATATAAATTTTTCTCTGATGTGAAGCAACTAAACATCATGGATACGACCCCGTTTTTTTTCAAGTTGATTTTTCTTCAATTACAAAAACAGATATACAAACGCTATCACACTTTAGAAAAAACCTTATTGAGAACAATGTTATTACAAAACTAGCAGAAGACCTCTCTTCTGTAATTTCAATACAAGAAGTGTTGAGAAATTTATTCAATGACCCTTCTGACGAGTTTATTCGATTGATTATTAAACAAACTGGTAAAATTCGATTAACGAATGGAGCCATTGAACGATACCGCCCTTTGGTAAAAGAATCTCTACTATCAACATTATCTGAAATTTTTAATGAAGTTAGTAAAGAAGTATTGCAGCCTACTACAGCTAAGACTATAAAAAATACCCCTAAACCCACCCACTCTATTGAGCCATTATCTTGCCAAGTAGTTTCAGAGCAACCAATAGAAATAATAAAAGAACAATTAAGGCCAGAAATGCATGATATCGAACAACGAGTCTTTACACGTATCGAAAAGATTTTACAAAACAATGAACATGACATATCAATGCTTAGCTTCAAACTGTTACCTAATGAGCTTGTTTTGAAATTTAATAATTATGAGTTCTTAAGGTTCACATCAAGTGACCAATGTCATTTTAGCTCTTTTCTTGATATCTCTGTGGCTAATGAAATGTGTCCGTACTATAAGATCTCAAGTAGAGGTGAATCTAGCATCGTTACATTTAATTCCCCTGCTGATATCGGCAATATAGCGCAGTTTATTCTTGCCAGTTTGCAACTTAGCTTAGAAAATAATTCTTGCTTGCAATGACAATTATAATCTAGACTGAAAAGAAATAAGCACAACCTTACTCCATTATTTGAATGGGGCAGGCTGTGTCTTTATTCTAAAAAAGCAATCTGGTAATATGTCAAGCCCATAAAAAATAAGTTTTGTAAGTAATCCGCAAAAAATGGGTGCACTAAACAAGCCTCTTCTTCAAGCCGAAGAAAAAGTAAATAAATGGGATCTATTAACTTTGGCTTACTCTACTTGGAGAGTAAAGCTGATGGTTGGCCAGCAATCCAAAAATCAGCCGGATGAATTTACGAGCAGTAAGTGCGAGTGCGCGTTTGTGCTGATGAGTTTTAACTTCATCATACTTCTTCTGGTAAAAAGCTGCATATTCAGATAAATGATTCTTTACATGGCTAGTAGCTTCAATTAAATAGTATCTGAGATAAGTATTGCCAGCTTTTGAAAGGATGGTGT
>NZ_FOTS01000057.1 GCF_900114615.1 Pelosinus propionicus DSM 13327
GGCTTGAATAGATGCCGTTCATGTACCCATAGACAAGAATTTTAAATAGACGCTTCGGTGATCTCTCGATTCTCCCCATTCGGGAGTACGTAGTGTACAGTTTGCTATAATCCAGCCTTTCTAACACTGCGCTGAGTAACCGTACCGAGTCATCTTCTGGGATCATCTCGCCGATGTCCATCGGCAAGACTAGTTGATATATATTTGTGTCTGTTATATAATTTGCTTGTATTTTCATGTTCCAACAAACTTGATTTTACACAAAAAAATGGCTCCCGGCTACTGCCGGTTGCCATTTTTGTTTTTTAGGGCTAGTGCGACAGCCCCTTTTTTCTTTTGCATTCTTTGCGCTCTAGTGATTCGCTATTTTATAGCAGCAAGTACAATGATTTTGCAGTACTTGACGTAAAGGAAACTTTAGTATACGATTGTAATACTTAAAACGTATTATACGCATGAAGTATTAACTAAAAAGGAGGTTGTTGGGTGAAGGAGTTTCAGATACTTCATAAACTAATTCATATTTTTAAAGAAAAGGAAATAAGGCAGTTTGAGCGAACAGGACTTTCGGGCAAAGAGTTGTATGTGCTGCAGCATATACGCACAGATGATCCATGGCGGTTCAATGATTTTGCAGAGCATTACTGTATTAAACCTTCTACGCTAACTGGAATTGTAAGCAGGCTGGAGAACAAAGGGCTCGTTAAACGAGAAAGGACGGAGAAGGATCGAAAGGCAGTTTATTTATACTGTACTTCTAGTGGAAGAGATCTTGGAAGAAAACATATAGAAGAAGACAAGTTATTTTTCCATTCGCTGTTGTCAACATTGGAACCTCAGGAGAAAGAGCAATTTATCGGACTTACCAAAAAGATTACAGATAATCCTGAACATTGCCAGCAGCAATAATGTGGCAATGACAACTAGCAAATCACACCATTTTGGAGACAAATGACTTTTAAATATAAATTTTGATTATTTTTAAAGAATAATCGACAAATGCGCTTGATTTTGCTATTATTAGTGTCGTGGAAAAATTTTTAAGATGAAAAAAGTAAGTATTTGTTTTTTTACAATGTACTTTTACATAGAAAATCATTGTGAGTTTGAATAGCTCATTTAAAAATATTTATAATAAACAGGAGTTTTAAAAAATGACAATTGCCACGCCTTACTATCTAATTGATGAAAAAAAACTACTGCGGAACTTACAGATCATTCAACAGGTCCGGCAGCTTTCTGGAGCCAAGTCGGTATTGGCTCTAAAATGCTTTTCTACCTGGAGTGTATTTGATTTGATGCAGCAATATATGGATGGAACTACTTCTAGTTCTTTGTATGAAGCACGTTTAGGACATGAAAAATTCGGTAAGGAAACCCATGCGTATTGTGTGGGATATTCACAGGAAGATATCCTGGCCGTAACTGAATTTGCTGATAAAATTATATTTAATTCTGTTTCCCAGCTGGATCGATATTACGATGTGGTCAAATCGACTAAACTGGGTTTGCGCGTGAATCCGGGAATTAGCCATTCCCATTTTGATTTAGCAGATCCAGCACGTAAGCATTCAAGGCTGGGAGTTGTTGACAGAGAGGTATTGGCACAGCAGCTTCATCGTCTAAGTGGTCTTATGTTTCATTATAACTGTGAAAATGATGATGTAGATGCTTTTTCAAAGCAGCTTGACTTTATTGGTGAATACTATGGGGACATGCTGAGAGAATTACAATGGGTAAGTCTTGGCGGCGGATTGTATTTTACAAAAGAAGGGTATCCAATCGAAACCTTCAGCAAAAAATTAGCTGATTTTGCTAAAACATTTGATGTTCAGGTATATTTAGAACCAGGTGAAAGTGCGATTACTGGCTGTGCAGAGCTGGTTACTAGCGTAGTTGACTTAGTTCATAATGAAATGGACATTGCCATTGTTGATGCTTCTGTGGAAGGACATATGTTGGATTTATTAATATATAGGCTTTCTGCCAAAATAGATGAGAGTGATACCGGAAAGCATCAATACATGGTTGCTGGCCGATCTTGCCTAGCGGGAGATGTATTTGGCACCTATCACTTCCAAGATAAGCTGCAAATTGGCAGTGAAATTCGGTTTGCAGATGCAGCCGGGTATACAATGGTAAAAAAGAATTGGTTTAATGGGCTGCAGATGCCGACAATTGCTGTGCGGCGGTTGGATGATACTGTAGAAGTAATCCGCAGATTTAGTTATGCAGATTTCTTAAATAGTTTATCATAAAAATTGTATTACAAGTAAGGGAGGAAAAAATGAAAAAAAATGTTTTAATTGTAGGTGCTGGGGGAGTGGCTCATGTAGTTGCTCATAAGTGCGCGATGAACAACGATGTCTTAGGAGATATTTGCATAGCTTCTCGGACCCAGCAAAAGTGTGAGGCAATCATCGAAAGTATACTGCGCAAAGGGCACTTGAAGGATTCAACAAAGAAATTGTATTCACGGGAAGTAGATGCTTTGAATATTCCATCTTTGGTGGAGTTAATCAAAGAGACCAAATCAGAAATTGTTATTAATGTAGGGCAGTCCTATATTAACATGTCTGTCTTAGAGGCATGTATTGAAGCTGGTGTCGTATATATGGACACAGCAATTCATGAAGAGCCGGACAAGGTCTGCGAAAATCCGCCTTGGTACGCCAACCACGAATGGAAGCGCAAGGAACGCTGCGCTGAAAAAGGGATTACGGCAATATTAGGTATTGGCTTTGATCCTGGTGTAGTTAATGCCTGGTGTGCATTAGCGCAAAAGGAATATTTTGATACCATTGATACGATTGATATTTTGGATGTTAATGCTGGCAGTCATGGTAAGTATTTTGCCACTAATTTTGACCCAGAGATTAATTTCCGAGAATTTAGGAAGGTATGGACTTGGATAGATCGTAAATGGGTGTTGCAGAAAGTTCACTCTATACGTGTAGATTATGATTTTCCTGTAGTGGGGTCTTGCCCCGTATACTTAACAGGGCATGATGAACTGCATTCTCTATCTAAGAACATTGATGCAAATTCCATTCGCTTTTGGATGGGCTTTGGCGATCATTACCTTAATGTATTTTCCGTTTTGACCAATATTGGCCTTACTTCGGAAAAACCAGTGAAAATAACAGAAGGTGTGGAAATTGCACCTCTTAAAATATTAAAAGCCCTGTTGCCAGATCCATCTTCACTAGCTCCTGGCTATACAGGTAAAACCTGCATTGGTAATTACATCAGCGGAACCAAGAACAATGAACAGCGGGCAATTTTTATTTATAATATTTGTGATCATGCTGAGTGTTATCAAGAAGTAGAGTCCCAAGCGATTAGTTATACTGCAGGAGTACCAGTAGCAGCAGCAGCGATATTGGTTGCTCGCGGTGAATGGGACGTAAAGCACATGGTGAATGTTGAAGAGCTAGAGGCAAAGCCGTTTATTGATCTACTTGACACAATGGGCTTGCCTACTGAAGTGAATGAGGCTCCAGTAGCCTTTACACCGCCGGTAATTGAATCATTAGAGTCAGTTTAATGAGTTAAATAATGGTCTGAGCTTTTATCCAATGATAAAAAAGCTCAGACCATTTTTATAAATAAAGTCTTGGTTCATACATCGAAGGAGAACATTATTATGTTTAATGAATTTAAAAAGTTTCTGATGCGTGGCAATGTGATTGATTTGGCCGTAGGGATTATTATTGGCAGTGCTTTTGGAAAAATAGTAACCTCTTTTGTTAGTGATATTTTAATGCCGCCTATAGGATTATTATTAGGAAAAGTTGATTTTTCTAATCTTTTTATCAACCTTTCAGATACCTCTTATCCTTCAGTGGCAGCAGCGAAAGAAGCAGGAGCTGCTACCATAAATTATGGAATTTTCTTGAATGTCGTAATCGATTTCTTAATTGTGGCCAGTGCGATTTTCCTGCTAGTTAGCCAAGTCAATCGTTTGCATCGAAAACCAAAGGAAACAGCAAAAACGAAAGAGTGTCCCTATTGTATGTCCGAAATTGACATCCGTGCAGTCAGATGCCCTAAGTGTACTTCTGTACTGGGAGAGAAGTGTTTAAATATTATTTGAAGTTTTAATGAACCGCGAAGATGCGAAGAATATTTTTATTCTTTTAGAATGTATTGGCCTTCCGTATATTCAAAATGAACTTGCAGATTTCAGTAGCGACAAAGGGAATGGGGGCAAAAAGAATGAATGCCAACAATTCGGTAGTGCCGGGTTCGATAGTTTTGAAAATCAGATGGAGAGGACCATAGATGGATAGCAATAATAAGAGGAAAGATAAGCCTGCACCTAAATTGAGATAGGTATTACTAAAGAAACCTAACTTGAACGTGGAATAATGCTCTGATCTGGCAGAATAGGCACAAATGATTTGACTTAAGATAAGTGTTACAAAGGCAAAGGTTCGACCTACAGCAATATCATCATTATGGGTATGTAAGCCATATTGAAAAGCAGCCAAAACGGTGACAGCCATTACAATACTTTGTACAGCGATCATGGTGATCATGTTTTTGCTCAGCAGAGGTTCATCTGGAGCACGAGGCGGTGTTTTCATGATATTTGGCTCTTTCTTCTCGATTCCTAAAGCAAGAGCCGGAAATGCATCCGTTACCAGGTTGATCCAAAGAAGCTGTATCGGCAATAAGGGGATCGGCCAGCCCATTACCATGGCTAAGAAGATGACCAGTACTTCGGAAGCATTGCAGGATAGGAGAAAAAAAATAAACTTTTTTATATTGGCAAAGATGACCCTGCCTTCTTCAATTGCCGTAACGATGGTGGCGAAGTTATCATCGGATACAATCATGTCGGCTGCTTCTTTCGTTACATCGGTGCCGGTGATACCCATGGCAATACCAATGTGAGCCTTTTTTAGAGCTGGGGCATCATTTACGCCATCGCCAGTCATGGCTACGATTTCTCCATTTGTCCGCAATGCGTCGATAATCGACATTTTATTTTCAGGAGAGACTCTGGCAAAAACAGTTACGTCTTTTACAGAGATCTGTAATTGCTCTTTAGAAAGATGATTTACGTCTTGACCAGCCAGCACCTGTTGCTCATTGGTAGCAATTCCTAAATCTTTGGCGATCGCCAATGCTGTTCCCGGATGGTCTCCTGTAATCATAATCGGGCGAATTCCGGCGGAAAGGCATAGAGTCACTGCCTCTTTTGCTTCCGGACGTGCCGGATCGATCATACCTAATAAACCGATGAAGGTCATCTCCTGCTCAATAGAAGACGAATTGAGGTTTTCTGGAACCTGATCAAACTCACGATAAGCGATTGCCAGCACACGCAGTGCTTGGGAACTCAGATTCTGGTTTCCTTCTTGGATGATTTGAATATCTTCTTCTGCCATAAAGCGGATAATGCCATCAATTTGAATATTGGTGCAGTTCCTAAGCAGAATGTCAGGAGCTCCTTTCGTGAAAGCGATGATTTGGTCATTCGTCATCTTATGGAAGGTCGTCATCATTTTCCGAGCTGAATCAAATGGGATTTCTGCAATACGGGTATAGGGATGTAATTGCTCCTTAATCTTTCCACCTTTCGCCGCAACTGTCAGTAATGCTCCTTCAGTAGGATCGCCGATGATGGTCCAATTTTGGGTGTCCGATGGTTCTTTTAACTGTGCATCGTTACAAAGTACAGCTCCTAACAAAAGCAGATCAAGATCCTTTTCTGCATCAATGTCTGTTTTGGTTCCTTCGAATAGGAAATCTCCTTCAGGTTTATAGCCCTCGCCAGTGATTTCGAAGGATCTTTTGCCAAGGGTGACTTTTACCACTGTCATTTGGTTTTGGGTTAATGTACCCGTTTTATCGGAACAAATGATGGTTGTACTGCCCAGGGTTTCCACAGCATGTAGCTTTTTAACAATTGCATTCTTTTTTGCCATACGCTGCATGCCTAATGCCAGTACAATCGTTACTACGGTAGGCAAGCCTTCTGGAATCGCTGCCACTGCAAGGCTAATCGAAATCATAAGCATGGATTGTACAAGTTGAAAATCTAAAGTGCCACTTCGATAACCATTATAGATACCGACTAAAAAAACCACAGTGCATACAGCTAGACCCAGGCCGCCTAGGAGTTTACCAAAGCCTTTCAGCTTTTTCTGTAATGGTGTGCTGTCTTCTTTCAAGGATTGGATCATGGCAGCGATTTTACCAATTTCTGTTTTCATACCTGTTGTTACGACAATTCCTTTACCTCGACCATAGGTAACAATCGTACTCATGAAACCGATGTTGTGGCGATCACCAAGAGGTGCATCTTTTTCAAGGGTTAGATGGTCTTTTTCTACTGCGGCTGATTCACCAGTCAGAGAAGCTTCTTCTACTTTTAAGTTTGCTGTTTCAATAATACGTATGTCAGCAGGTATGTAATCCCCTGCTTCCAGGATAACAATATCACCGGGAACCAATTCACGAGATGGTATCATTATGAGTTTACCATCTCGTATTGTTTTGGAAGATGGAGCAGACATTCTTTTTAACGCTTCTAATGCTTTTTCGGCTTTCGCTTCTTGGAAGACGCCTAAAGAAGCATTTAGAATGACAATAGCAATAATGACAAAAGCGTCAGTGATTTCACCGATAAAAACGGAAATAACACTAGCTGCTAATAGGATTAGAACCAGAAAATCTTTAAACTGATTGAAAAATTTACGAAGAAGTGAGTCTTTTTCTTTTTCAGCTAGTTCATTAAATCCATATTGTTTCTGCCTTTGGATTACTTCTTCAGGAAGCAGCCCATTTTGAGTATCAGTACGTAAAACAGTAATGATTTGCTCAATCGGTGATTGATGCCAATTTTTCATGTAACCGTCCTCCCCTGTATTATGATAAGAACGCGGCCTTATTTCTTTCTAATAGGATGATATATTAAATATATCAATATGCTGGATAATTATGCAAGGCAATAATTATAAATAGGAATGGAGAAGTGACTTTGCCTTCTTTAAAGAAGGTAGTCGAAAGGATGTGTCGAACTAATGGGTAAGAAAAATAATCATAGGACATAGAGGAGAAGTGAGTATAATTCTGTAGAATAAGGTGGGGTAATCATGCAAGGAACGAGATACCATTGGAATGAGCTAGGTAGCGACTTTGCAGCCTTTCTATTCAAAACTCTGCCCCTAGCTCTAATGATAGTCAACGATGCAACAAAAGTAGAGGTCATTAATGAGGCTGCCCAAGATATTTTTAACATTTCCAATGAAGACGCTTACTTACAAAAGGGTGGAGATATACTAAAATGCATTAATGCTGATACCCCTGAAGGATGCGGAGGATGTATTGCTTGCAAGAAATGTATCTTACGAAAAAGTGTGCTTGAAGCTTTTAATGGAAAAGTGGTTTCTCGTAATAAAGGTACCTTTCATGTTATTCATCAAGGAGAAATCAAAGTGTTAACCCTTTTAGTGACAGCTTCTCCTATCTATTATGAAAAGAATACTATGGTAATTGTGATTGCTGAGGATATTTCTCTCATTACTCAGCTGCAAGGAATGATACCGATTTGTTCCGTATGCCATCGTATTCATGATGAAAAAGGTGAATGGATGGCATTGGAAAAGTATCTTATGAATCATTCAGAGGCAGAGTTAACTCATGATATTTGTCCAGTTTGTAGTGAACAAATGCGCCTAAAACACGCGTTAAGTAAATAATGATAAAAAGATCGCTGTACCTGTTTGGATTATTTTAGCCATACAGCAGCGATCTTTTTATTTTTATTCTTTTGTCAAAATTGATTGAGCAGGATTAATGATTTGAAGAGGCGTTTCGAAATAGTGACTGGTTCTAGGGAAGGCAATGCTTACATTTTCTTCTTCTAATATTTTTAGGATTTGAAAGTTCACATCTTGTTTGATATTTAAATATTCTTCCCAGACGGTAGTTTTGGTAAAAAAGTACATAAAGATATGTAAACCGTTTTCACCAAACGAATCAAACTTTACGAAAATCGTCTTATTATCGATGGAAGGATGCTGGACAAGCATATACTGAATTTTTTCAATACATGTTTTGAGGGCATGACTTGGAGTATCGTAAGTTACTCCAAGGTTAAAGGTAATCCTCCGCATTTCTCGTTTTGTAAAATTAATAATAGGAGCATTAATCAGATTGGAATTAGGTACCGTTACCAATGCGTGCTCAAAGGTTCTAATTTTGGTGCTTCGAAAATTGATATCTTCTATGGTTCCTTCTAAATCGCTTGTCTTTATCCAGTCGCCAATGCTAAAGGGGCGATCTGCAATAATCACCATTCCTGAAAATATATTGGCCAGCAGATCTTTAGCTGCCAATGCAAATGCAAGCCCGCCTAAACCGAGACCTGCGATAAAACCATTAATGTCATATCCCCAGTTACTGCAGATTGTCACAAAGGCAAGTGCCAGGATTAGAAAGCGGATCATTTTTGAAAAGAAAGGAATCAAGATCTTATCAACGTTGATATCAAGAAGCTTACCCAATTCCTCTACATTGTTGCCATAAAGCTTCACTAAGGTATGTATGCCATGAGCCATAAAGAGAACAATGAAAGAACGTAGCAGTTGATCTAATAAATGATCATAGGTAAGAGAAAAAATATTTCGTAATGCCAGATAGGTTCCTAATGCGACAATGGTGTTTACTAAAGGGCATCTAAATGCAGTTATTAAATATTCATTTGTAGTTGCTTTTGGGCTACAAATTTTTACCAACAAATAAAGAATATACTTTGTGAATTTATTTCTAAATAGCCAAAAAAATAAGAAAATGGCGATGGATACTCCTAAACGATATCCAAGCTCATAGCTAAAAGCAGTTTCAATTAGCTGATAATACTGTGTGACAGTACTCCAAAAGTTATAATTCATATCTACCCCCTACTATAAAAAGTGATTCATAGTCATTATTGTAATTCTTTTTGCTTCAGTCTGCAATGTATATGCGAAAGGAAGGTTTTGGAGTGCAACAAAGTTATGACTGCAAATCTGAGAATGAGGGATGAATGATTTTATGAGAAGGCAGGTGAATCGAATTATTTAAGTGATAACAATCTTTTATATAGTCGACGAAAGCTTGAACCGCAGAAAGGTTTAGGGATGAAGTACGACATAACATCCATGTTCGTCGTAAAACGGGGGTATTATCTCGCCAGTATAATTCTCGTGTAAAAAGTGAGGGCTGTTCTTTTAGCCCGATAGCCGGTAATATCGCCCATCCCAAATCGTGGAGAACCATTTGCCGGCAGGTGTCCATACTATCGACTTCCATTGTTATTTTTGAGGGACAAGGATAGGATTCACGCCACCAATTATGTACCATATCTTTTAGCGCAGAATCTGTTCCATAATGAATGCGGGGAAGATAAGGCAAATCCTTGAAGTCAACAGGCTGGCAGGAAGCAAGACAAAGTGGTTCTTCACTCAGCATGTATTTTTCTTCCGACCAGAAACGATCTCCCCGTAAAATGGCAATGGTCGTTTCCTCCTTTTGCAGTAATGTATACATTTTAGAACTTAAGCCTGTTTTTACTGATATCTCGACATTGGGATAGAGAGTAAGGAACCCTTTGAGTATCGAAGGGAGCTCACAATGAGCAAAAACAGAAGATGTTCCTATGCGCAAAGACCCTTGTACTGAATTTTTCATATTATGGATACGCTCACGAATGGTTGTCAATTTGGTGAGTGTTTCTAAGGCATAGGCCAGCAATTCTTCCCCTTGAGGGGTAAAGGCGATTCCTGTAGTATTCCGTACAACAATTTGAGCTTTAAATTCTTTTTCAAGATTCTTTAAACGATAACTAAGAGCTGGCTGAGAAATATACAGGCGTTCAGCAGCTTTAGTAATGTTTTTTTCTTCAGAGATAATCTTTAAAATTATGCAATCTTTATCATCCATTGTATTTCCCCATTTCAATAGCCATAAAAATATTTTATGGATTTTATAAAATATCGATATTTTATTTATTGAGATTATTATAGTACAATTCATTTGAAATAGAAAGATTCTGAAGATAACAACAATGTATCATCTTTTGAAAATGCGTTGGAGGTATTGTATGTTGCAAATTATTCAGCCAAGTCAAGCTGGCACAGTTGAGTCAAATGACATTCTGATCATTCTCACACCTGTATCAGCAGATAATGGAATTCATGTTGAGCTCACTAGTCCTGTGCTGAAAAAGTATGGCCGTCAAATCAAAAATGTGATTCAGGAGGTTTTGCTCGAACAAGGTATTGAGGCTATCCATGTATCTGCTAATGATAGAGGTGCTTTAGATTGCACGATTCGGGCCCGTATGATGACGGCAATTGATAGAGCAAAGGGAGAGGAGGAGCTAGGATGAAATTACGCAGAACCATGATGTTCGTACCCGGCAATAATCCTGGTATGCTAATCAATGCGGGAATCTATGGCGCTGATACCATTATCTTTGATTTAGAAGATTCTGTGGCTCTTAGCGAGAAAGATGCTGCCCGCCATTTGGTATATAACGCTATGAAATCTATTACCTATTCTTGTGAAGTTGCAGTACGCATTAATCATATCAGCACTCCTTTTGGCTATAAAGATTTAGAAACCATTCTAGCAGTGAAACCTGATCTTATTCGCCTGCCTAAAGCCGAAACGGCTGCTGACATTGAGGAAATTGATGAGATCATTACCGCTGCTGAAATTAAACATGGATTTCTTCCTGGCAGCATTAAAATGATGGCTGCTATTGAGACGGCAAAGGGGATTCGCAATGCGTATTCTATTGCTACTGCAAGTCCACGAATGGTAGCACTCGCCATCGGCGGGGAAGATTACTTAGCGGATATTCAAACATCTCGCACCAAAGATGGTAAAGAATTTTTTGCAGGCAGAGGACAATTGATCTTAGCAGCCAGGGAAGCAGGGATTCATGCCATTGATACTGTATTTGGCGATGTCAATAATGAAGAAGACTTTATTGCAGAAACGACTCGTATTAAAGAGATGGGCTTTGATGGCAAATCGGTAGTCAATCCAAGGCAAATTAAAATCGTTCATGAAATCTATACACCTAGCGAAAAAGAAATTGACCATGCCCAAAGAGTCATTGCAGCTTATGAAGAATCATTGACCCGTAAATCGGGTGTTGTGTCCTTAAATGGAAAAATGATTGATATACCCGTTGTAAAGAGAGCACAGCGAACACTGGCATATGCAAATGCAGTTGGCAAGTACGAAGGGGGAGAAACCTTATGATAAATGGTGTCGGCAGAGTGATTCCAGAAAGTATAGCAGGTATTAAAAATGTAAAGCCTTACATCAATCCCTTTTCCTATGTACCTACAGGTCACTTAACAGGTCCTGCTATAAAAGTGAATAAACCACGCTCGGAAAAAGTCCTTTCATCGATTGAGCAGGCGATTGATGCGTCTGGTTTAAAAGACGGTATGACAATTTCTTTTCACCATCATTTCCGTAATGGGGACTATGTTTTGAATATGGTGCTGGGTGTGATTGCAAGGAAAGGAATTAAAAATCTGACGCTGGCACCTAGTTCTCTTAATACCATCAATGAAGAGATTATTCCCTATATTAATGAGGGAGTGATTACGGCAGTAGAGACGAGTGGTGCTCGGGGCAAATTGGGGCAGCTTTTGACCAGTGGAAAACTCTCCAAACCAACTATTATTCGTTCTCATGGTGGACGGGCTAGAGCTATCGAATGTGGTGAACTGCACATCGATGTTGCATTTATTGGAGCACCTGCCTGTGATACCTATGGTAATATCAACGGCGTGGAAGGAAAATCAGCCTGCGGTTCTATGGGATATGCAATGGTAGATGCAGCTTATGCTGATAAAGTGGTGGCGATAACTGATCATCTGGTGTCATATCCTCTCTTTCCGATCAGCATTCCACAGACGCAAGTAGATTATATTGTGCAAATCGAAGCCATTGGTGATCCAAAAGGCATTGCATCTGGAGCACTGCGAATTAGCAAAGATCCCAGAGAGTTACTCATAGCCCAATATGCTACAGCAGCAATCGAATACTCCGGATATTTTAAACAAGATTATTCCATCCAACTAGGCAGCGGCGGAGCATCTTTAGCAGCAGCTCGATTTTTAAAAGAAAAGATGCAGAAACAAGGCATCACTGCCAGCTTTGGTTTAGGTGGTGTAACGGCACCATTTATTGAAATGTTAGAAGAGGGACTCATCAAAGCTGTATATGATGTACAAGATTTTGATATTCCTTCCATTGAATCCATTAAGAAAAATAGAAACCATCAGGAAATGTCGGCTTCTTTCTATGCCAATCCTCATACTGGCGGACCGATTGTAAATCAACTTGATGTTGTCATTTTAAGTGCTACTGAAGTAGATGTAAACTTTAATGTTAATGTTATTACGGATTCTAACGGTGTGATTATGGGTGCTGTAGGCGGTCATCAGGATACGGCTGCAGGTGCGGCGTTATCGATTGTGGTGGCACCACTTTTACGCGGTCGTTTGCCAATGGTAATCGATCAGGTACATACGGTTTGTACTCCTGGAGAGACAGTGGATATCGTTGTTACGGAGCGGGGAGTTGCGGTTAATCCCTTACGTTCAGATTTAAAGGATAATTTAAAAGCAGCTAATATTCCCCTTATGGACATAGAAGAATTGAGAAATATTGCTTATGAATTTGCTGGCAAGCCTGATCCGATTGAAGTAAGTGAAAGAATCGCTGCGGTGGTTGAATATCGGGATGGTACTTTAATTGATGTGATCCGTACAACTGTATGAGATAACGTGAGGAGAATTTCTGTAAGTACTATATTTTTATGAACTAAGAATGATAAAAAGAAAGAGGCGTTATTATGGTTGAAGTATTGGATCAAGGTGTCTATCTTTTAAAGGGACAGGTAATTGTACAAGATGCTGATAAGCTCAGCTTATCAGAAATTAATAATCGGTTAGATCATGAAGGAATTGCTCCATTATTGGAGTCAAATATAGAGCAAGAGCGTGCTCGCACAGGCACCATTGCCTATCAGATTCTTACTGAACATAATGTGACAGAGGACAAACGCAATTTAAAATTGCGCTTTGATGCGTTGGCATCTCATGATATTACCTATGTGGGAATTATTCAGACGGCTATTGCCAGCGGTTTGACAGAGTTTCCTGTGCCCTATGTACTGACCAATTGCCATAATAGTCTGTGTGCTGTTGGAGGTACCATTAATGAGGATGATCATGTTTTTGGCTTTTCAGCAGCTCGCAAGTATGGAGGAATCTTTGTTCCTACGCATCAAGCGGTAATCCATCAATACATGCGCGAGATGATGGCTGGTTGTGGCAAGATGATTCTTGGTTCAGACAGTCATACCCGTTATGGTGCGTTGGGAACAATGGCAATCGGTGAAGGCGGCGGGGAGATCGCTAAACAACTTCTTGAGCGTACCTATGATCTTCGTTATCCAGAAGTGGTTGCAATCTATCTTGAAGGCTGTCCGAAAGCAGGTGTTGGACCTCAAGATGTTGCTTTGGCTATCATCAAGGCAGTCTTTAAAAATGGAGTGGTCAAAAATAAAGTCATGGAGTTTGTTGGACCTGGCATTACTAACCTTACCGTAGATTATCGCAATGGCATTGATGTTATGACTACAGAGACTACTTGCTTGTCTTCTATTTGGCGTACCGATGAGCAGGTAGAAGAATATTATAAGATCCATGGTCGCTCTAATTCTTATCAGAAGCTAGACCCTCGAGAAGTGAGTTACTATGACGGCTTAGTAAAGGTAGATCTGAGTCGTGTGGAACCGATGATTGCGCTGCCTTTTCATCCCAGCAATGCCTGGACCATTTCTGAACTAAATCAAAATATGACTGACATACTGTATCAAGTAGAAACGGAAGGGCGCAAACTGATTGATAATTCCAATATTACATTTCAATTAACAGACAAGATTGTCGATGGTCGGTTGAAAGTGGACCAAGCTGTTGTTGCTGGCTGCGCTGGCGGTACTTATGAAAATATTGTAGCGATGGCGCAGATCCTTGGGCAAAAACCCCTGAGTGAGTTTTCTTTAAGTGTATATCCTTCCAGTCAGCCTGTATTTCTTGAACTTATGAATAATCGTTCCATTGAAAAGCTGACGATTGCAGGTGCGAGTATACGATCCGCATTCTGTGGTCCATGTTTTGGCGCTGGGGATGTTCCTGCGAATAATGCTCTTAGCATTCGCCATACTACCCGCAATTTCCTGAATCGTGAAGGATCCAAACCCGACAATGGTCAATTAGCCTCAGTGGCACTGATGGATGCTCGTTCCATTGCGGCGACTGCGTTAAATGGGGGAATCTTAACGGCAGCTACTGAAGTTGAATGTTCCTCAGCTGTTTTACCATATACATTTAATCAAGAGGTCTATGGCAATCGAATTTATCAAGGCTTTGGAACACCTCATCCTGAAGAGGAATTGGTTTTTGGACCTAACATTATTCCTTGGCCGAAAATACGCTCATTGCCGGAAAATTTATTACTTAAGGTAGCTGCTGTGCTTCATGATCCTGTTACTACAACAGATGAACTAATTCCTTCCGGTGAAACCTCGTCCTATCGCTCCAATCCGTTAAAATTAGCTGAGTTTACCTTGTCTCGCAGAGATCCTGCTTATGTGGGGAGAGCTAAGTCAATTCAACAGGTAGAGCATAAACGTCAAGAACTAGTAGCGCAAGGGGCGGGCTTTACAGAAATTGAAGATATTTTCTTAACAAATGTAGCAGATGGAAAAACACCAGAACAGCTCAAGTCCCTTATTAAAGAAACAGGTCTTGGCAGCGTTGTTTTTGCCGTTAAACCTGGTGATGGCTCAGCAAGAGAACAGGCAGCTTCTTGCCAAAGAGTCTTAGGTGGAGATGCAAATGTTGCGCTCGAGTATGCTACTAAACGGTATCGCAGTAATCTGATTAACTGGGGTATGATTCCTTTCACCATTAATGAAGAAGATAAGCAGAAATTTGCTGTCGATGATTTACTATATATCCCAGAAATTCGTCAAGCAATAGCCTCTGGAGCAGACAAGGTACAAGGATATATTATGCATGCTGATGGCCAAGAAAGTATTGTTTTGAAGATGGAGAATCTGTCTAAAGATGATCGTGACATCATTTTGGCGGGTTGCCTGATCAATTATTATTCCAAGATAAAATAGGAACTAGACTTAAATCAATTGATTTCTGCAAGTGATTATAGGTGGGACGTAATGTTAACTGCGTATCCCATCTATATATATGCAGCATCTTTTATGCCTTGCATTTATCACCAAGTGAAATTTTTATTGTAGTGAATGCCGCAAATTATAGCTTTATATTAAGCTGATTATTCGAAATATTTGAGCGTAGATGAATTTTAAATATATTTAGGAGGATGGTTACTATATTAATTTTTATTGGCTGCATTATAATCCTTATTACTATTTATTTGTTGATCAAGCAGTATGAAACGCGTATGATCTTGTTTTGTACTGGTGTGGCAATGGCTCTTGTCGCGGGACAACCAATGGCTCCGTTAAAAGCTTTTTCTCATGCGATGCTGGAGACCAAGCTATTTGAGGCTATTATTTCTGTTATGGGGTTTGCTATGGTTATGAAAGTCACGGAATGCGATAAGCATTTAATTAACGCTTTGATTAAACCGTTAAAAAAGGCTGGACCGTTGCTTATCCCAGCATCAACGCTAGTGACTTTCTTTATTAATACTTCCATTACCAGCTCAGCGGGCTGCTCAGCAGCAGTCGGCTCTATTTTGATACCTCTCATGATGGCTGCAGGTATCCATCCGGCAATTGCTGCAGCTTGTATTTATGCAGGAACGTATGGAGCCATGTTTAACCCAGGATATGCCCAGGTTGCCATAATCGTCAATGTGGCGAAATCTACACCAATCGATGTTGTTGCTAATCATTTTTCGGCATTATTAGCTTCGGGCATTATTGGTGCATTCAGTTTATTAGTAGTTGCCTATCTGAAAAAAGAGAATAAAGGATATGTGTTGCCTGCGGATAGAGCCATAGAAGATACGTTAGGTAATTTTAAGGTAAACTATCTGCGTGCTATTGTACCGCTGGTTCCTATTGTCCTTCTTGTCTTAGGCAATATGAATGTAATTCCTGTACTAAAACAATTGGCTATTTCTCACGCGATGATTATTGGCGTCTTTTGTGCCTTTTTTGTTACACGCGTAAGCCCAGCTAAAATCTCAAAAGAATTTTGGCATGGTGTAGGGGACTCTTTTGGACACGTTTTTGGTATCATTATTTGTGCTCTCGTTTTCGTAGGCGGTATGGATGCTATCGGCCTTGTTAAAGCTTTGATTAATGCCATGATTTCTAATCCTTCGATTGCCAAGGTAAGTGCGGGTTTTGGACCCTTCATTTTAGGAGTTGTAACTGGGTCAGGTGATGCAGGAGCAGTTGCCTTTAACAAAGTGGTCACTCCTGAGGCTGGTCAGTTTGGTTTGTTACCCACGGACATGGGAAGTATGGCAGCGATTGGTGCAGCCCTGGGGCGTACGATGTCGCCAGTTGCTGGAGGCTTGATTATTTGTGCTACTCTAGCTGGTACTTCACCTATGGAAGTTGCCAAACGTAATGCACCAGGCATGTTAATAGCATGTATCGTTACGATGGGATTATTGTTATATAAATAGTCAGCCATGTCGATAATATTCTTTTAGACAAGCCATGCCTTAGCGTTTTTTTATAGTACATTAGTAAAATACAATAAGATCGGGGGAAGGAAAATGTCAATTTTCTATGGTAAAAGCTACTATAAATGGATTGTGTTAACGGTTTGTATTTTAGTTTATTCATCAGGCAATTTAGTTCGATTGAATTATACCGGTATTGCAAATTACATCATGGGTGAATGGAATATTGGAAAACCAGAACTTGGTGTTTTAGGATCAGCTTTTTTCTATGCATATGCTTTAGGGCAAAGTTCATGGGGAACTTTGACGGACCTACTTGGCGGAAGGAAAGTGATTCCCATCGGTATTGGGACGACGGTGATATTCATTGCTGCTTTTGCCTTTGCCGATAGCTTTAATCAAGCAGTTATTATCCGCGCGCTGCTCGGTTTTGTTGGTGCGGCAGCATTTGTCCCTTGTGTGGCTGTTATCGGTCGTTGGTTTGGCAAGAAAGAACGTGGCCTAGCCATGAACTTGTTTTCCGGACCAGGTGGCGGCATGGGAGAAGTTTGGTCTTTCTTGTTATTGCCAGTAATGGCGTTATTTATGAAAGATGGTTTCACGATTCTTGGAGTTGGATCTTGGAGAGCCGCTACACTGGTTATGGCGGTTGTTATACTATGTATTGCGATCCTGGCTTATATATTTCTTCGCTCTGATCCCAGCGAAATGGGGCTTGAATCAATACAAGCGAAAGAAGAGAAGAAGTCTGCAAAGGATACGAACTATAAGTCAATGGTTTTGTCAGCGATAAAAGATCCTGGATTTTGGATTATTGTGTTTGTGTGGCAGGGTTTTACAGTAGGATTACGGCTAATTCCCAGCTGGCTGCCGTTGTATGCTGCGACTTTTTATGCACAAGTAGGCGGACTTGGTAAGTCTGAGGCGATGATTGCAGGTGGGGCTATGGCATCAGCCTATGTGGCTGGGAGAATATTCGGACCTCCGCTGGTTGGAAAACTCTCTGATTATCTGTTATCCAAATATGAAATACCCCGAGCTTCATTGCTGGTTGCTAGTTTTACGATTACATTTGGTTGTGTTTATATCCTTACAACTCCGTTTACATCACCAATATTGCTTGGCGTAGTTTCGTTTATTCTTGGTGTAGGCATTAACTTACTGTCAATTTTAAATACGATTATCGCTGAGACTTGGTCAATTAAAACATCGGGAACATTAAATGGCTTGATCAATACTATTACTCAATTCATAGGAGCTTCTGCATTGACTTATAGTGGCTACATGGCAGTACAATTTGCAGTTAAGGACGGTGGCTTTAATTTAGAGTATCAAGGTATATGGTTTTTGGTAATGATTTCTATCGGTATTTCAATAGCCGCTTCCATTTATACTGTATATCACAATAGAAAAATAAAAATTGCTCAGCAATCAGTACAAGGATAAGTAAATGTAGGGGAGGGGACTTTAATAGAATGGATGCTTTAGGAGAAAAAGAAAAATATAATTTAGATGGGGTTATCGACCTTCATATTCATACAAATCCAGATGTTCGGCAAAGACGTTTAACTGATATTGAACTGGCTCAAGAAGCTGTGAGAGTTGGGGCGCGTGCAATTGTAATAAAGTCTCATGTTGTGCCAACAATGGATCGAGCATCGATTGCTGAACAGGTTGTACCTGGAATCAGGGTATTTGGTGGTATTACATTGAATCCTGAGGTTGGAGGAATCAATCCAGCAGCTGTTGAGGCTGCAATAAAAATGGGAGCAAAGATTGTTTGGCTGCCAACAGCCTGGTCTGCTTATGAACGCAGGATCAGTGGTAAAAATGACGGAGTGGAATCAGTCATTGATAATCAAGTGGTTCCATCCCTTGTAACTGTTTTAAAGATGGTTGCCAAACATAACCTGATTTTAGGAACGGGACATTTATCTACTGAAGAAATTCTTATTGTTGTAGAAAAAGCAAAAGAGCTTGGTGTCAATAAGATTGTTATTAATCATCCGGAATGGTGGTCCATTTCCATGCCTATTGAAACTCAAAAAATATTGGTGTCATATGGTGTTTACTTTGAGCGATGCTATGCTACACGTTTCCCAGGAAAAGAGTATGAAAAAAACTTTATGAAGAATTTGGCAGCTATTGAAGCGGTGGGATATGAGTCAACCATTATTTCTACCGATGGCGGTCAGGTTGAAAATCCTATGTGGAGTGATGCCTTAAGTGAGTATCTAGGCTTTTTAGCCAATGCAGGATTATCAAAAGATATGATGGAGACGATGACGAAAATATCTCCCGCAAGCTTATTAGGATTATAACCGCTTCAGTCACCAATGATTATAGAATTCCCATTTAAACAAACAAAACTGCTCTCGACTAGATATCGAGAGCAGTTTATGCATTAGGGGCTTTTTAGAATGAGAAGTCCCTAATGCTTTTTTCATAGTTTCATTAGTTGCATATGTAATTTTTATGATGTAAGAGGCTTCAAGTGAATGCTGCCAACAGGTGCACCTAGCAAATTTTCAATCAGTTTTCCGGCAATTTCTAATTTATTCGCTACAATGACCGGATCTGCTTCATGACCAAATTCTAAAGGTGAACTAGCTTCTAGTAAGGCAGCCATAATGCCAGCAAAAAAAGAAAATGTTTCATCCATATGTATGACATTTGTGAGTCCTTCTTTGTTGCCTTGCTCTAGGATTCCTTTAAAAATGGGCTGTGTAGTCAATAGCATTTGCCGCCAAAGCCTATTAATTAACAAGCCTTGTTTTTCTTTATATAAAATCTTGCCAATTAGACCTGGCTTATCACAGTAACATATTTTGTAGAAAAGGTTAAAAAATAGCTGCAATTTCTCTAATACCGTATTTTTATCGGAATAAAAGGTCTCAACTTCCAGGAGCATAGTTGTCACATGGCGGGCAAATATAGCTTCTAAGATGGCTTCTTTAGAAGCAAAATAATAATAGAATGTTCCTTGGGCCACGCCTACCTTTTTTACAATCGTACTTACTGTAGTTTGCTGATATCCCAGCATAATAAATAATTCCTGTGCTGCATCCATCAGCTCGGCCTGACGTATTTCAGGATCTTTCGTAACTCTAATCATAAAGAACACCTCTCTTTCATGAAACTGACTAAGATCAGTTAACATTTTAAATAAAAAAGAAAATTTTGTCAAGAATAAAGGATAGCTTTATGTTAAGTAATCAGCATAAAGAAGTTTTAAGTTCTTTGAGCAAAAACACGCAACCGAGAAGCGCTTTTTCATTGATACTGTTCAGGATAGAGTGCATGGAAAATTTTCTCGATTGCGTCAACTGTACGGATTCCGCCGTTATTAACGGTGAAAAAAGGGAGATTAATGATGTTGCCTTTTTGAATAGCTCTCATGCTTTGTAATGCTGAGATTTCATGTAATGCCTTTAATGCTTCTTCATCAGTAAGATCCTTTGCGTCTTCATTTCTATCATGGGATACATAAATAATGAAATCCGGGTCATAGGCAAGTACTTTTTCGGCACCAACAAAAGAGGTTATGCCTTGGCAAAGATTCTTACCGCCGGCAAGATCGATCATGCTGCTAATTAAATAATGGCTGTCATAGACTGAAAAAGTACCATTGAAATGATCTTGCAGTACAATCACTGTTTTTCTTTGAGGAATGTCTTTGGTCGCCGCCTGGACTTTGGCAACGCGATCTTTAAGATTTTGAATATAAAGAGTTGTTTTTTCCTGAATACCGAAGATGGTGCCCATGTCAGCAATAAAGGAATACACGACAGTATCAAGAGTCGGTTCGATTTTCGTTAATGTACTTTGCATAACAAAGGTTCCAGCGCCCCGCTCTTGCCAAGACTTTACATCTCCCAGCTCGCTGGAACGGAAATTATGAGCCCAGCCAATAATCATATCCGGCTGCATTTCCAGCAGTTCTTCTTGGGAAGGGAGATATTTGGCCTTCATGATTTTAAGTTTAGAATATCTATCGGCTATTCGCTCTAAAGGAGCGCCATAGGGTGGGATAGTGGATAAAATACGGTCTTCGAGACCCAATTCTAACAGCAGTTCTGTTGCGCCTGGGTGAACTATGGCCACCCTTTGGGGAGCCTTTTTATAGGTATAGGAAGTTGGGTTTTCATTACTGTCGTAATTAGAGATGGTGATGGGATATTTTGCATCATTGTTTTGGGAAGGGGGGGAGGCAGCTTTTGTTGGAGCAGCAGGAGTGGATTGGCCACAGCCTGCCAGTGACAGGATGCCTATGAAGCATAGGATAAGGATAATCGGGTTCAGTGTTAGTTTTTTCATTATACATCTCCTCTTAAGCATGGCGGCAAGTGGGGTAATAGGTAATGGAAAGATAGCCTGTAGCTGGGTTTTCCTGAATGTCGCATTCAATTTCATATACATCTCGGACCAGTTCCGGAGTTAGAATTTCATTCGGTACGCCACTTGTGATTACAGTACCTTCTTTTAATACATATAATCGATGGCAGTACATAGCTGCCAAGCTTAAATCATGCAGTGCTGCAAGTACACCAATGCCAAGTGACTTTACAATCGAAAGAATCTGGAGCTGATATTTAATATCCAAATGATTGGTCGGTTCATCCAAAATTAATAATTGAGGCTGCTGGGTCAAAGCGCGAGCTAATATAATACGCTGTTTTTCCCCGCCGGATAAGGTGGAAAAACTACGATTAGCGTGTTTTTCCATACCTACTTTCTGGATGGATTCCATAGCAATTGCATAATCGGCAGGGGTATCTGAACCTAATAAGCTTTTATGTGGCGTACGTCCCATCATAACCATATCTAGCACAGTAAAATCAAAGTTGACGCTATTGAATTGCCCGACGACACCCATTTTTTTAGCGGATTCGGATAATTTAATATCTTTTAAATTCTGTCCATCCAGCCAAATCGTTCCGTTATTGGGCTGAATGATTCGATAAATAGTGCGCAATAGTGTGGACTTGCCACTGCCATTAGGACCAATAATGCCTACAAATTCTCCTTTGGCAACCGCTAGAGAAAGATCTTGAATAATGTTTTTATCGCCAAGTGTTACATTTATATTTTTTAATTCCAGATCCATTTCAAACCTCCTTACTTACTTCCAAAATCAAAGGACTGCTTAAACAGTATATACATGAAAAAAGGTGCTCCCACTAAGGCCGTGATGATACCAATGGGCAATTCACCACTTTTTAAAATGATGCGTGCCAATACATCGGCCCAGATTAAGAAAATGGATCCGATTAGGATCGTACCTGGCATTAAACGTCTGTGATCTGATCCGACTAAACCGCGCACAACATGGGGAATTACCAGCCCTACAAATCCGAAGATACCGCATACAGAAACGATCAGTCCTGTAATGAGAGCTGTAATTATCATATAGAGGCGGCGTACTTTCGTCAGATTGATTCCTAAGGTGATAGCAGCTTCCTCTCCTAAGAGCAAGGTATTGAGGGTTCTAGATTGAGATAAAAAGAATAGACAGCACAGGGTGACTCCAAACACGGGTAACGTTAGATTATCCCACTTAGCTGCGGCTAAAGATCCCATATTCCAGAAGGTGACACTGCGAATGCCTTCTGCATCGTTAGATATGTATACAAGTAAATTCGAGAGAGCTATGAATAAAGCGCTGGCAATGGAACCGGATAGAACCATTTTCACCGTTGACATTCTGCCTCCGATACCCGATAAAATCAGAACAAAGAAAGATGCACCTAATGCCCCGATAAATGCCCAAAAAGCAGTACCAAGACCGAAAAACAATCCAGCGGTGCTGCCGATCAGAATGGAGAAAGTTGCACCTAGAGAAGCCCCGGCAGAAATACCAAGGATATAGGGTTCTGCTAGTGGATTTTGCACAGAAGCTTGCATGACAGTGCCGCACACAGCAAGACCTGCCCCTACGACAGCTGATAGAATCACACGAGGCAGACGGATTTGCCAGATAATATCCATATGAGCCGGGGAAACCTGA
The DNA here is from genome assembly GCF_900114615.1 of Pelosinus propionicus DSM 13327. GTDB lineage: Bacteria > Bacillota > Negativicutes > DSM-13327 > DSM-13327 > Pelosinus > Pelosinus propionicus. The sequence goes on from NZ_FOTS01000057.1 coordinate 22,721, forward strand.
CTCATCACGTTATCGATATTTAAATGAAACAGTTTATAAGCAATAATTTTATAGGCTATGTCAGGAGGGATCTTTACCGTGCCCAAACCAACTGCCAGTAACATGGAGAGTAAAGCAAGTATACCAAGACCTGTCAGCAAAAGTAAAAAAATATGATTCTTTTGGTTGACAGCATCATATTTAATAAAAGGCTGCTGTTTTAAATGTGTCATAGTTATAAAAATCTCCTACTTGATTTTGGAAAGCGAAGGGCAGTGCTATTGAGAAGAATCCTCAATACTCATTCTAAAGGGTGCTGCACTTTTTGTAAACTACATCATTTTAGATAAATGAATATGCACTGCCCACAACACTGGGGCAGTGCATATTTGATTATAGTAGTAGAAATTACATACGATGTTCTACGCCAATGTAGAAGCTTCTTGATGCCATCGGATAGGCTCCAGCACTGAGATATGCACCGAAAGTACTCAAGCTTTTCAATTCATATGCTCTGTTTAGTAAGTTGTAGCCCTTAATATATACGCGGGTGTCAGGGCTTATCTTATAGTTGGTCACTAGGTCAAAGGTTACGTAGGACTTAGATGTGAATTGTTCTAAACTACGTCCGGTAGCTGCTCGTACAGTTAACCCTGCATTCCATTTATCCTGATCATATTGAACACCGAGGCGGTAACCATTAGGTTGACTATTACTAAGATCATTGGAGTAATCAGTTGCATCAGCGTCTTTATTTTTAATTTTTACATAAGAGTAACCTGCTGAAGCGCTCCAATGAGGGGAGAGTTGATGTGTCAGATTGATGTCTAGCCCTTGTCTTTTTTGATTGTCAATATTATAGGCATATCCTCTAGGATTTTTAGTATAACTATAATCATAATCGATCGCATCTTTAACACGACTACTGAAAATGCTAGCCTGAAGTTTGGTACCTCCAGCAAGCTCGGTATTCATACCAAGAGTAACAGTATCTCCCGTTTCTGGACGAAGATTTGGATTACCAACAAAATACAAAGTATTACTAAAAAGATCTTCTACTTGTGGAGACTTTACGAATTGCCCCCATGAGGCATAAATATTGGTTGCAGTATTTATTTTGCGATTAGCTGTCAAACGGGAAGTAACATGGTCACCAATAATACTATGGTCATCGTAGCGGGATCCTAAGGTTAGAGTCCAATTGCTAGGGAGTGTCCAGTGATCTTCTAGGAAGATGGCTTTGGTAGAATATGTGTCATCAATACCTTGGCTAACATATGTAAAGTCAGTCTGACGCCAGTCGGCGCCTCCAACTAGGGTGTGTTGGTCACTTAATCGCTTACTTTGCTGCCACTCTGCACCCGTGGCTGTTCTTTCAACGTCATATCCTATTGTGGCCCCATCATAAGAGACTTCTTCAGTGGAATGATTGCGATATACCCGGAATAGGTTATCTGTACCAAAATGATACGTTAGGGCCATATTATCATCTTTAGATTCTCCACGTCCATTCTCATAATGCCAATACGGCTGACCAGGAGCAGTTCCACCGAAGCCGAAATCTTTGTCTACATGTTCAAACTGAAAAGAAAGCGTGCGTCCGGCGCTTAATTCTTTATCCAATCGCATTGTTACACTGTCTTGTTCTACATAACTTTGTGGCAGAGTCTCGACTTTACCAGTGGCAGCATTTTTATATTCAGTATTGTCTTGTTTCTTGTGCTCAGCAGTGATTAGGTAACTGTATCCGTTAGTCAGTTTGTTTTCCGTTGAAAGATTATATTTGCGCATTCCCCAACTGCCAAATTCGGTAGCAATAGATGTATTTGATCCAGTTGCCTTACGAGTGATGATATTGATAACCCCACCTACGGCATCGCTGCCATATAATGAAGAAGAAGGACCGCGTACAATTTCAATACGTTCAATATTTTTAACAGGTATGTTATTAAGGTTAAATCCACCTTTACTACCGCTTGTTATAATTTGATCCCAATTCATTCTGATGCCATCAACTAAAATAAGTACTCGATTGTCACCATTAATGAAGGGGATAGTACCATTGCTGCCTTCTTCTAAGTTAACATTGGATGTTCTTAAAATTTCAGGAACACTAGAAAAATTACCCTTTTCAATCTCCTCTTGGCTAATGACTGTAACATTTGCTGCAACTTCCGTCTTTTTGACAGGAATACGGTTGGCTGTTACGACATATTCATCAAAATTATAGGTTTCCTCAGTTGAAGCTTCTTCGGCGGCTACGATTCCGGAAGTGCTTAATACGATAGCACTGCCTAGCAGTGAGCATAATAATTTTTTCTGCTGCTTGTTAATGATAATCTCTCCTTATATTCCGTTATTGTAATTATAAAATAGATAATGGCCTTATGTAATACAATTATAAAAAAACGCGACTAGATAGTTGACTGACAACAGTCAGTTAATAATAAAAAATATATGTTTAATTCTTAGCAGTACAGCTCCTTTCTTTTTTACGTGTCACAGTGAAAAAGAATTAGTTAATATAGAGAGAAGGTGATACGCAAAATTATTTTATTTGACGATTCGCAAAAAAAAGAAATATAATAACCTACGGGCTGTCAATTCGATTGACGAAACAACTATCTTATCAAATTGACTGACGGCAGTCAATTTGATAAGATAGCACTTGTTGAAGATGATAATCATGATCAATTAAGATTATAGTCGTTTCAAAAATGTTAGTCAATACTAAATTACATTTTATTTTTAGGTTATGTATATTACAGAGCATGGATTTGATTTAGCAGCGAAATGCGGCAATGGATATGAAGAATTTCTGATATTGAATTTTCATGAAAGTAGGATTTTTGCAAATGTGTAAGTTGAAATATTCTAAAATGCCATTTATGATCTTGTTAGTGAATATGTTTATTGCTCAAGTGGGTGTTGGATTAATAATTCCTGTTTTGCCTAAATTTGTACAGGATTTTGGAGTAAATAGTGTCACTCTTGGCTATTTGGTATCGGCTATGGGATTTACCCAGTTTTTATTTTCACCTCTTGCTGGAAAGTGGGCGGATCAGTATGGACGCAAAATCATCATTGTTTCTGGTATTGGTTTATTTAGTGTATCCCAGTATCTTTTTGGCGTTGCTAATGAGTTGTGGATGCTGTATGTATCGAGATTGATCGGCGGAATTGGTATTGCCTTTACAACTCCAGCAATTACAGCTTATGTGGCAGATATTACCACCCAAGAAAATCGCGGTAAAAGTCTTGGATGGATCGGAGCAGCCATGTCTTTTGGTGTTGTAATTGGACCTGGCATTGGAGGTTTTCTGGCTGAATATGGCTTACGGCTTCCCTTTTATGTGGCTTCAGCTGCTTCGGCTTTTTCAATGATTGCTGCTTTTTTACTGTTACCTGAGACTTTATCCTACGAGAAACAATTACTTGCCAGAAATTCATTGCGGAAAAGTGAAAATATCTTCTCGCAGGTTGCGTTGTCTTTTAAGGCTCCCTACTTATTTCTACTGGTGTTGATTTTTATTTTGACATTTGGGTTAGTAAGTGTGGAAGTGGTTTTTGGACTGTATGTGGATGTGAAATATGGATACACACCTAAGGATATAGCGATTCTGCTTACAGTAGGTGTACTAATGGGAGTTCTTGTCCAGGCATTATTGATTGATTGCCTGCTACGGCACTTTGGTGAGAAACGGGTTATCAATATGAGTTTGGTTTTATCAGCGGGATCTTTAGCATTAATGCTGATTCAAGGGAGCTTTTGGTACATACTTTTTGTAACAACACTTCACATTGCTGCGACTTCTATTTTGCGCCCTGCAATTAATACGTTATTGTCCAAAATGGCAGGTGAAGAACAAGGCTTTGTGGCTGGAATGAGTAATACATATACAAGTGTGGGGATTATCGTTGGTCCATCTATTGCAGGTATCCTATTCGATATTCATATTAATCTGCCTTATCTATTTGGTGTAGTTCTTATATTAATTAGTTTAGCAATACCTGCGTTGGCCTTAAAAAAAGAACGAGCATCAGCCTGTTTGCTATCAAAAGAATAACGGAAGTAATACTAGCATGATGATAAGAAAAAAGCTCCTGTAAAGTGTATGAGTAACTTTACAGGAGCTTTAAGATTGGCAAATGACAAAAGAATGAATCGCAAAATATTTTCTTAAAAGATTTCTAATCCAATTGGGCAATGATCGCTGCCCATAACATCAGGGTAAATAGTAGCTTCTTTTATAGCCTCTCTTAGTGTGTTAGAGACTAAGAAGTAGTCAATACGCCAACCGATATTACGCGCCCTAGCATTCATCATATAGGACCACCAGGTATAGGCATCAATTTTATCAGGGTATAAATGACGGAAGGTGTCTGTAAAGCCAGCTTCTAGCAAAGCTGTCATTTTATCTCTTTCCTCATCCGTGAATCCGGCATTCCGACGGTTGGTTTTTGGATTTTTAATATCGATTTCTTGATGAGCAACATTGATATCACCACAAATAATGACAGGTTTACTCTGATTAAGAGCGGTAAGATAGGCTTTAAAGTCATCCTCCCACCTCATGCGATAGTCCAAGCGAAGGAGTTCGCGTTTGGAGTTAGGAGTATAGACATTTACAAGAAAAAAATTCTCAAATTCTAAGGTGATGATACGGCCTTCTTGGTCATGTTCTTCTATGTTCAGACCATAGGTAACGGATAATGGTGCTATGCGTGTGAAAACTGCAGTGCCGGAGTATCCCTTTTTCACAGCACTATTCCAATATTTTTCGTAACCAGCAAGTCCAATTTCAGCTTGGTCAGGATGCATTTTAGTTTCTTGTATACAGAAAATATCAGCATTTTCAGTGTTGAAAAAATCTTCAAATCCCTTTAAAAGGCATGCCCTTAAACCATTGACATTCCATGATATTAATTTCATATATGAACCTCACTCTTATAATATAATGCTTTAAGTGTATGTGAATGACATAAAAAATGCAAGGCTAAAGACGCAAGGAGTATTAAAGGACATTATATGATACTGTGTAGAATCAGATAATATAATGAAGCAGAAATACGGATAAGTAGTAATTAAATTTTTTGTAGGAAATAACAAAGAAGATCATTGATCGTGTAGCCTTATGTCTAAAAGAAACAGTAGAATCTCAACATAATGAAATGAGGTGATTCTGTGGCAAGAGGAGCAGAGAAGGGGAATAAAGGAACAAGTGGAAATCGGATGTACTTTATGGATAATTTACGCTCTTTTATTATTTTATTGGTAATTGCATTTCATGTAGCAATTGGTTATATGGCACCTGCACCTGAATGGTGGTATGTAGTTGACAGTAAGAGTAATCCGATATTTAATATTTTTGTCATGACGACAGATGTCTTTATTATGCCTATTTTATTTTTGCTCGCTGGATATTTTACAATGCCTGTTTTAAAAAAGCAGGGGATGAGCAGATTCTTGCGAGAAAAGTTCTTTCGAATTGTGATTCCTTGGATTGCAGGTGTATTATTTCTGGCACCCGCAATCACTTATATGATTTGGTATAGCCGTACTAGTACGCCTCCAGCCTATTTTAACTACTGGATGACTAATTTCTTTAGTGCTGCGACCTTTAGCCACGCTCACTATTGGTTTTTAGGCGATTTAACCTGGTTTTTAATATTCTTTTCTGTGCTTTATAAAAGGTTTCCTACCGTATTTCAAAGAAACGAGAAAGTTTCATCTCCATCATTTGGATTTCTGGTGCTGTTTGGACTCGGTACAGCAGCTACTTTCTTCATTGCAAATCTTTATTTTTATGCAGATGCGTGGTTTAGCAGGTTATACATTATCTCTTTACAACCCACCCGATTCTTTTTATATGTGTGTTATTTTGCTTTAGGTATATATGCGTGGCTGAAACGATGGTTTACGGAATTAGGGTATATGCCGCGTTTTGAATACTGGATGAGTTCATCTGTTATTGCGATGCTAGCATTTGTTTGTTATCGCATTACCTTTACTGATACAACTCCAATCTTATTAAGAGCGGGGCACGCTATTTTACATTCTTTTTTCTGCCTCACTACAGCATTTGGCTTTATCAGTTTTTTTCATAAAGATTTCAATCGCAAAGGAGATTTATGGCGCAGGTTATCAGCTAATTCTTATCGGATTTACTATATTCATCAATTTGTTGTTTTACCAATAGCATATATGGTACAGAAATTAGAGTTCTCTGTGTGGGTAAAATACTTTTCGGTGTCTATAATCAGTGTATTATCTTGTTTCATAATATCCGAATATGTCATTGGCAAAGTACTGTATCGAAAACATGAAAAAACGTTGTAAAATAGAGCTAATAGTAATATGATGTATATCATACAAAAACAATTGTTTTTATTGATCTTTAAAGATGACTAAAATATTGAAAGCAAGATATTGAGTCAAAGGGGACTCTTCTACATGATTGTAGAAGAGTCCCCTTTTTACGGATTAGTGCGTGAAGAGACATTAAATTTCTGTCCTGTGATTTTTAAAATGTAAAGTGATAAATGTGTTACTAGTATAAATATCTAGTATAGAAAGATTTTAAAATGGGATAGGGTGAAGAATATGGCAAGAGGCATAAGGGAAAATAGCTTACTAAAAATTTTCTTAACACGAAGTTTCTTAGGTCCAATATTTCGACCACTTTTGTATTCGAGAGAAGAATATATTCACTATACCTTTTTGAAAGAAATCACAATGTTAACCCAGGATATAATGGAAATACCGGACTTGGAGCAAAGAGGCCTTACGTATTATTGGCTAATTGAGGTTCCTAAATCATTATTTGAAGGAATATTTATCATTGCAGATGATAATAAAAAAAATGCGATCTTTCAGATTATACACTTGGCAAGGATGGAAGTGGGTTAGGTTATCTTACTCAAGGATATGTACTGGCAATTTTTCCTTATTTAGTGGAGAAAGATCCATTATTCAACCAGTCGGCACATCCAGCAGTCGATGACTTGGAAAGAATCGTGTTTACCATTTTTGGTGCGGACAATCGAATCTTCCAATATCAAAATTATTTTCGGAAGTTAATCAATGATGGAGTTAAAGAACCGATCAATGACGCAATTTCGTTTTATTATATACAGCAGATGATTGATCATATAAAGAAGAATTCAAGGGTTATTAGGAATGAGAATCTCCCTGTAATACAGCGGGAAACAATAGAATATTGCTTATGGAAATTGCAGAATATAAAATTTTCTGCTGTTGCTATGGTTAGGGATTTCAAACAGCAGGGATTGGTGAGGCGAGCCAATTAAATAAAAACAGAATGTTTAAGAAAAATCCAAACTACTTATCCATAGAAAAGGGGCTGTCGCACTAGCCCTAAAAAACAAAAATGGCAACCGGCAGTAGCCGGGAGCCATTTTTTTGTGTAAAATCAAGTTTGTTGGAACAT
>NZ_FOTS01000062.1 GCF_900114615.1 Pelosinus propionicus DSM 13327
CAATCTGAATTTAACATAAGCAGAACTGTCCTTTACATCTTTGTAGCCTTGGGCAACCTCATGGGAAGACAAAGAGGTACCGCATCTTGGGCAATAAGGAACAATCTTATGACCTTTATATAATAACTCTTTATCCCAGAGCTGTCTTAATGACCACCATACCGATTCAATGTACTCGTTTTGATACGTAACGTAAGGGTTATCCATGTCAATCCAGTATGCTACCCGCTCCGACATATCCTTCCACTGACTAGCATAGGTGAATACACTATCCTTGCACTTTTTTATAAACTTTTCTACACCATATTTTTCAATTTCCGGCTTGCCAGATATACCAAGAGTTTTCTCAACTTCCAATTCCACTGGCAGGCCATGAGTATCCCAACCTGCTTTGCGTAGAACTTTATACCCTTTCATGACCTTATAACGAGGGATCAAATCTTTAATGACCCGAGTTACAACATGACCAATATGAGGAGCACCATTTGCCGTCGGTGGTCCATCATAAAAGGTAAAATATTCATTACCTTCGTTCATTTGGAAATTCTTTTGAATCACATCTTTTTCATCCCAAAGAGTAAGAATGGATTTTTCCATTTCTACAAAATTGTTTTTAGGATCAACCTTTTTATACATAATAAAAACTCCTTTTTAATATACCTACTACTTCCCAGTAATAAAAAAACTCCGCCCTGTTCAGGACGAAGTTTCATCTTCGTTATACCACCTTTTAGCAACTCATCAGGTACTACTATACCCTATCCTTTAACGCAGGATTACGAATTGACTTACTGGAAAGTTCAGTCATCAGCTCTCAGGTGATTTTCTTCCGATGATCCTGGCAGGTTCTCAGCACTCCCTACTCTCTGTACATTCAAAATCATGAATACTCTTCCTGATCATAGCTTTTTAGATATCTCTATTAAAATCTACTAAGAGTATACGTCCTGATTTTTATAATGTCAATAGTCATATAATCAACCGTACACCCCCTAATTCAGCAGAACTATATTTGAACTCCCCCCTTGGTGAGCCAATGAACATAAAATTAGGAGGGATACTCCATTTTTGTGACAAGTCCTGTATCAGTTCTGGACCAAACTCACCTCGATAAAGGACAAATTCAATTTTGACCTCTGGATAGATACGGCCAAGGAAATGAATATCATCTGCCAGACCAGGTAAGACTTCGATACCCTCGCCAAGAACATTTACAATTTTGATACGATTAGTATGTTCATTGTCTCGAACGTATAGCATTGCCAAATTCAGATTTGCTAAATCTCCCCCTCGAGTAAAAAACACAACCTGCTGAGAATTAATCTCATCTATGCTGGCTTGAATTCCTTTTGTAAGAGCTTTAGCTGCTCCAGTAATCTTATTGCTCACAGCTCTTACAACAAATAAACACGCTGTTAACAGGCTAATACGATTCAACATTATAAGTACAATAATCAGCGTTGGCAAGAAATATTCCAAGAAGATCCCCACATATGCAGGATTCATGATAATCGTACCAGATATCGCAGCAACTACAGCACTAATTGCGAGTATCGCTGCCAGCCAAGAAGATTTTACGGGACGTTTCAGTCCACTTCGTCTTACCTTTAATAACAAATTGCCGATGCCGAATAAAGTCATAACTGACAAAAAAGAAATCGTATAGACACCAGCTAATGCCATCAACTTGCCGCTAGTTACCAACAAGACAGACACACATAGCAAAAAAAAGACGATTACAATACGATATTGGGTTCCATATCGGTTCACTTTTAACAAATACTGAGGTAAACACCGATCTAATACCATGCGGTGTACTAAACCAGTAACACCTACATAAGACGTCAATACAGCTCCGCTTAAAACTAACGCAGCATCAATGGCCACCATACCCGCCAGCCATTCTCCGCCAGAGATTATGCCCATGGTAGAAAGCAAGGCTTCTTGATGAAGATGAATCTCGTAAATTGGCAGTATTGCTAATGCTAAAAAAGCAAGCAATGGATTAATCACGGTCACAGCTACCCACATATTGCGTAATGTTTTTTGAAAAACACCAGGTGCCTGTTCTTCAACGAAATTCGCTGAGCTTTCAAAACCTGAAATTCCCAGCATGGCTGCTGAAAAGCCAAAAAATAAAGCAATGCCTATACTTCCCTCTACCGGCAATTGAAAGTTTTCTATAAAAATAGCAGGCCCAGAGTTGGAGAAAAGCCATAAGGAAGATACAATCAAAATTCCTATCGTACATAAATGCAGCAAAAAGATTCCTGTAGCTACCTTTGCCGACTCGCTGATCCCAAAAATCATCAATAACATAAAAACGGCTAACAATGCCCCTGTAGCAGTTATAATCGGCAGCGTATGCCACATAGTCTGCAAATAATGCATCGCCTCATTTGCTGAAATAACGGCTGTTGCCATATAGGATAGCAATGTAAAGCATGCGGCTATGGATGCCACCAACTTACTGGTCGTATTCAGTAATGCATTATAAGCTCCCCCATTTAAGGGCAAGGCACCTACAACTTCCCCATAAATATTTCGATAAAAATAAAGAACTACAGAAACCATTAGCAGCGAAACCCATGCCCACTTTCCCGCGTAAACGATAGACAATGCAGAGACGTAGAGACAAGACGATGTAATATCATTGCCACAAATGGCTGTAGCAGCCAATTCTTTAAGCTTACTCGTTGGTTTTTGCTTCATAATTACCCCCTCTGCATAAGCGATTGACTCCCCAATCATTCTTCTAGAATAATTTGTACATTCGATAGATCTCATCCCTATTATAGCACTTATCACACCGTACTATCCACGGCACAAGCCACAGAACCGTTTTACTATTCTTTTGTATTTCTAAAAAAAATGGTTATACTACGGAATATAATAAAACTTGCTAATGAACAGCTATAACTATTTACTCTATAGTCCAAATAGACACTTAAGGAGGTACAACATTATGGACCAACCTAAAACTTCCTCAACAACGGATCAGGAAAAAAAGCAAAGCAGCGAGCCTTCTGTTGAATCTAGCGATACAAAAACAAAACAAACGGTTCCTACTCTTAATCCTGACATAGAATTCATCAACAGAACATTACCATAACAAAATGCACCACGTGATCAAAAATAAGTGGAGAAGGCCTAAAATGGCCTTCTCCACTTATTTTCTGCTCTTACTTACCGTCTCTTTGGCTTAATAGTTTTTGGTAGATAATAATCAAATCATCTAATTGCTGGCTTATTTTGATGACTTCTGCGTCTACCAGGCATTGTTTTCCTCCTATCTCATTTAGTTGCCGGCGTGTTCGTTCAATTTTTTCAACTATTTCACCAATTTTCATCTTTATCCCCCCTTTCCTTGTTAAATTTATCAAGAAAATGGGAAGAATTGTTTATTTTTCGACAAGAAAATTACTTATTTTTTTACATTTCTCTACCTTTTGGTAGAGGCAATTAGACGAAAAGCACATTATGATATAATCATTGAAATAAATAGGCTAAATATGTAAAATCAGAAAAAGATTGGAGTAATGCAAATGGCAATATGGCGAATTAATATGGATTCTAGAGATTTCGAACAATATCGCAAAAAACTAGTCAATCGAGGCTTTATTCCTACCAATTACTTCTCTGCTAATGGCTTTAACATAAAAAAGATGAGAGAACTTGCTCTAGCTGGAAAGATGGACGCTATGCAATGTGTTGTCGGAAACTCCACCAGGTGGTATTATTCCGAAGATCAAGCTGAGTTGGCTCGTCTTAGAGGAGAACTCTCGTAATACTTTTTGCTATATATTGAAAAGGCTGTCTGATCTAGACAGCCTTTTCAATATTCCCCTATGGATTTAGTCTCAATCACAATCTTCGATTACTAATGGAAGCTCTCCTTTCATTGCCAACCTTAGCCGCTTCTCAACTTCGTACCAATTAATTAATTTTAACCATTCTTTCACATATTCCTCACGATTATATTGATAATCAAGATAATATGCATGCTCCCAAACATCAATCACTAGAATCGGAATGGATCCCCACTGGGTTAAATTTTGATGTTTTTCTGCAGTAAGTATCTCCAAGTGGCACCACGCTGGATTCCATACAAGTATTCCCCAACCAGATGCCTCTACTTTAATCGCTGCATTAACAAACTGATCCATAAAAGCATCAAAGCTGCCGAAGTATTTATTAACCTCTTTGACTGTACATCGCCCCGGTTCGCTTTCAAACCCTTCGGGAGCCATAATCGTCCAGTAGACGCTATGCAAAATATGTCCAGAGCCGTTAAAAGCCAGCTCATTTTCCCAATATTTTATAAATGTAAAATCCTCTTTCCCTCTTGCATCTACCAGAGCTAATTCAGCCCTATTAAGACCATCCACATAAGACTTATGATGATGATCGTGATGATAGCGAAGTGTTGTGGAACTAATAATCGGCTCTAAAGCATTATATGGATAGGGCAATGGGGGCAACTTATGTTTCCCCGCCGGAGTATACGCACGTAAATCTGTATCAGACATGATTTTCAACCTCCCCCAATCAAATCTCTTACCGCTGTCATATTATATTTCTACAAGGAAAGGGAGGTGACAAAAATCAGTTAAAAACCTCTGTAGTCTGTCGTTCAACCAGACTCTGACGATCGACTGCTTGCGGCGGCTCTTCAAACCATCCACATTCAATCATTAGATTTGCTCCATCCTTTGCGTAAAGAGCAACTTCTGCCATTAAACGAGTGTAGTCCACTGCCAAATCATAACATTGGCTTGTTGATATCGCTACACCATAATTACCAATCCCCATCTGTATCAGAGCCGAAACATGAAATAACATCAATTTTTCAGAAAAAGGCGACTGCATTGATGTCGTAATTAAAGGCTCCATAGATGAACTTCCTGACAGATCATCTGCCGCGAGTCTTTTTGTAAATATTTCAATGTGTTTTTGAGCAATTTCTTTACCTCTTAAGAAGTGAGACCGAATAGCAGGTGAAGAGGCTGTTTGCCAAAAACTTGTTAGCATTGCTTTTCCCATCATATTCGTTTGAATGTTCATAAATACATGCATAATTTCTACTGCTGTCAAAGGGCGGCTTTGGCTAAATACATTCCCTAAAAAAGCTTGCCGCTGCGCAAATTCTACATGTGTATTGGCTGGGATATATGGAGACCTAACATAAATTCCTTTTTGTAACATCAGCTTAACGACTCTTTCATTAAGCTCTATTGATTCATGCAGTGTCTGGGTATAAAATTCTCTTATATCCTGACGGGAAGCTGTACTTAATGCAAGTCCATAAGCAGCTAACCCTAATCGAGACATATTATTGAGATAATGTAATGTAAAAATATCATCAAAAAGTCGATTCGCATTAAGATTTACATCTTCATCCGTAAATCCCACAGGACAAGAAAACCCCTGATTTTTGTACGTATTGCGGATCCATGCTACATGATTTTGTGATAATGATAGGGCAAAATCCAGTAATGGGTGAATTTCTTCGTCCTGAACTTTTGCTAAAAAATATTTCAATACGCATTTTGCTAAACTATCACTTTGATATTGACTCCACATAATCGCAACCTCTGCAGAGGTTAACTGGATATGGCTGATGTCAAACATACATACACCCCATTTTTTTACTTATTATAACCCTCACTTTCTAGTATTAACTACTTATTCAAAAAAAATAAAAAAAAGGGCTATACATCTTCTATATGATGAGGAGACAGAAGACTGCATGTCCTAACAGGGCTTAACAAATTTATGGTGCTCTTTTAAAAAGACTTACAAATAAATCGACAACCAATGGATGATAGTCAAGTCCTTTGCCGATTCGTATTCGATCAATTGCCTCCGTCGGAGTAAGACAATTTCTTTGATAAATACCACTTGTTACTCGATCGAATGCATTTGCTACGCTGACAATACATGCATTGATATTAATTTTATCTTCCTTAATTCCATAAGGATACCCGCCACCCGAATATTTTTCATGATGTTGCTGCACCGTTAAATAAATACCAGAAGGTAATTTATCGGCGGCTAATAAATCAGCTCCAATGCGGGGATGCTGCTGGTAAAGCATCTCCTGTCCATCATCCATTCTTGAGACTTCTCGTAAAACATCTGGTGGTAATAACATTTTTCCTATATCATGAAGTAGTGCGCCTATAGAAACTTCCTGTAATGACGCTTTGGGAAGTTGCATTTTTTCTGCAATCGCAACCGATAGAATGGCAACATTTATAGAATGGGAATATGTTGCACTCTGTCCTTGGGATAATGCTTTCAGATTGTTTCCCAAGAAAGAGTCATTTCGCATCTCCTTTAACAGAATATTCAAGTACTTAGATGCATTCATTACACTTTCTAAATTGAAGTTTTCAAATTTTTTATCGATCTTCTCAGGAACCTTAAATGGACTATCACTATAATTAGTAGGAAAATGCTGTAACTTGCCTACATGATTGCCCGTATTTTCTTCAGATAAACGATATGGAATTCTTCTATTCTTAAGTTTCTGAATCATATTATCAGTCATGGGCGCCCCTTCTACTAATAACAACCGACCAAATTTATCGGTAACATTATGGGCAAGATAGCCAACAATATGCATCTTAGCTTCTGTATTATCAGACATAACGATTTCCCCCATTATTCCCTTATAGTAGAACTTTACAAAATTCCTTGAATAATTTATAATCCATAATTCATATTAACTCAATACTAGATCTCATGATCTTTATGAAAATTCCATAATTAGAAAATCTTCCTAACTCTTACTTTCATAGTTATTATATAAGTTAATTTTAGCACCGTCAATGCCTTTAATAAACTTTTGAGTTATTTTTAACACTTTTCCATAAAATATACAGTAGAAAGGAGTTGAAAACAGTGCCTAATTTCAAAGACCAAATCAATCAATTATGGGAAGAAGCAAAAGACCGAGACTACCAAACAACTCAAGAAGACTTTGCAAATCTATTAGGGGCAACAAAAAATCAACTTAAAGGCTGGTTACGCGGATCTGGCGAACCTAACACTGAGTTGATTAAAAAAATTGCACAAGTTTGTAACGTTTCAGTAGATTGGCTAGTAGGAAATTATGAAACCAATGTCACAAACTCGCACTCTTATGATGAAAAAATTAAAAACCTTCCGCCTGAAATGAAACGCATAATCGATTTTATCATTACCTCTTACGGAAAATCCTAGGCTATATCAGATGATTGGACAACGATATCACGATGCTGATCATCGGCAGATATTGGTTTTTCAACTTTATCACCCGACAATGAGAAGGTATACCCTAATCGGTATCCTCTCAATTGTTAGGGTATTTTTTTGTCAAGTCATTTTACATTGCTTGGTTTACTTATATTGTGCGATTATATACCGCATTCGCAGGATCATCGTACCATTTAAAATAACGCTCTGCACATTCACGTCCTGATTGAATGAGAGCCTTCTTCTTTTCATCACTTAAATGGAATTCTGTCGTTTTGACATGCAGTGTATCTATATACATCGTCCTATGCCAATCGTCAGTGTGCAGATGCTGATTTTGTTGACTCTCCATATAAATATCAGCAAGGCCTTTTGTAAACTCGATTAAATCTTTTATTTCTTTACGTACAGGATCAGACAATTCACGAAACATCGCAATTTCACGACCAGAATCCAAGCGAAATCCAAGAGTTTCTTTGTTAAATACACAGAGATCTGCCACTTTATCAGATTCTTTTAATTGTATATTAAATTTCTGATAATATTTTGGCTCACTAAAATGTTGATGCACATATTTTTTTCTATCGAAAAGTTTAATAGGATAATTATCAAGAATACCTCCATCTACATATACATCATTGCACTCGCCTCTTCTGGCGGCAAAGAGCAAAGGGATCGACATAGATATACGCACAGCATCTGCTACACAAAGATCAGGAGTATGTTCCAAAGAGAAGACTTCAGAGCTCCTGGTAGAAAGGTTCGTGCCAATAAAAAACATCTCTTTAAAGGCTAGTTTTTTTCCGACTTCAAAAACCTCTTTAAAAGTGGCATCAGGATTCCCAGTCTTGCTTTGAATCAGATCGCCTACCCAACTTCGAAAAAAATCACCTTTATACCAGCCAAACTCTTTAAATAATCTAGTCGTATCAAGGGCTACCCCCAAGGAATCATCTAGAAATTTAGTAAAATCTAAGTTTTGCAAAATTTCTTCAATTTCTGCGAAACTAAAATTCAAACCCATAAGTAAAGCCATGACGGCACCTGCCGATACCCCGCCAACCCGCTCAATCTTCGGCAAAACTTTTTTCTCCTGCAATACACTCAGTGCCCCAATATACGAGATTCCTTTCACTCCCCCTCCTTCAAAAATAAAATTACGAAACGGATAATCCAAAACAACACCTCCTTCAATATATCTAACATATTAAATGAATGGATCAGATATGCTTACAGAATATAGCCGATTATATAACAAAAAAGAGAGCAATTTTTTTTTGCTCTCTTCGTTATGATGCCACTATAGAAGAATCGTTACGATCCTATAGTCAAAAGACTATTTTTGGCAAAGTCAGTAAATTCACCAATAACCAAATCTACACCATCCAGCTGCCGCAGCCGATTATGAGCTTCCTGGGGACCAATGGCTATAATCTGGCCAATATTAGCGCGTCTAGCAGCTTCAATGCCTGCGTCAGCATCTTCAAAAACAATGCACTGTTCCGGAGACAATCCTAGATTTTGAGCCGACTTTAAATAGATCTCGGGAAATGGCTTTCCTGGAAGCAAGCCATCATCATAAACCACTTTGTCAAAGTCAAACCACTTTTTTAAATCAAATACTTCAAAGTAGAAATTAACATTATTAATTTCTGAACCGGTAGCAATTGTACATGCAATAGTATTGTTAGTCAAATAATTTAGTAAATCAATGGCGCCCGGTGCTAATTTAACATTGCTGGCATCCTTGCGGCATAGATCACGATATATCACTTCTTTTTCTTGACTTAGCGCTTCTCCTTCTTCGTCAGAAAGCTGCTTGCCAGCCAAGTACGACATGGTAACTTTGTTAGGTCTGCCTAAAACAAAGGTAGCCATTTCATGATCACTCACTGGATAACCTCTCAGCTTTTCAGCCATAGCAATCCAAGCACTGGTTTGCTTATCTGTATCCCAAAACAATGTTCCATTAAAATCAAAAATTACTCCCGAGAACTTTTTAGACATGAACTCTCCCCCATCTTCCCACACTGTACTATGGCAAATAAATGATTAAACAAATCTTGCTAATTTTTTAACAATTACGATCTATTTCAGATAATTTACCATTATACTACAAAATTCCTGCAAATTTTCCTTAGAATTTTTGTAAAAGTCCTTACACGAACTTCCTTAAAATGCATTTTTCCCCAAATACAGGCCTGCTAAAAAAATAGTGAATAGCGCTACGATGTGAATAACAAACCAAAACCAATTGCCAAAACGAAAAGCCTCAATCGCTAATGGCTTGCGCAAATGAGCTGGTATCATTTTCCCGCCTATCCATTCCATGAGAATAAAAAACGCCCACCAAGTCGTATAAGAATCCCAAAAATCCCACTCATAATCATAACTTATTAATCGGGTTGTATTTTTTAATACCGTTTCAAAAAATACGCCCGTATTAATCATTACACCATAAAAGGAGATCTTGTGAACCCAATCAATCGGGCTATAGCGTACGCCTAGTAAAACAAAATAAGAAAAGGCTGTCAAAATCGAGAATATCGGGATTTTTAAAATAGGTAGAAAGATATAAGGAAAAGAATAAAACCGTACTTCCACAAAAAGATAGCAAAGCAAATTACCAATCAATCCAGCAAGTAAATATAAAAGACCATATCTCTTCCAATCCAATCGTAGAATAAAATAACTGCCTATTGCTACGATAATACTGCTAAATATTGCTATGTACATCTCTTTGCTGCCATCTAAGAATCCCATTCCTTAATCTCCTTACTAAAATGTGAATGATCATATATAGCATGTACACCAAAAGGAAAATGTAGTCAAAAATTAGTATAAGCGAGATAATTTCTCTCAACAGCATTTAACATAAGCACGTACTTTTAGTAAATAACATATGATAAATTACAATAACTTTTACAAAAATCTTTTAGATTATGGTAAGAAGTGAGAGGTATGTGATGAAAATATGAATGTTTCAGAATTAGATAGTAGCCTAGCAGATCTTCGCCAAGAAGTTGGACCTACTGGGCCAACTGGCCCAACGGGCCCTACTGGAGCAACTGGAGCCACTGGACGTACTGGACCTACTGGTGCAAATGGTCCTACGGGCCCTACTGGTGCTACTGGCGCTACTGGCACAATTGGACCAACTGGTGCTACTGGACGTACCGGTTCCACTGGAGCAACTGGTGCAAATGGTCCTCCGGGATCTACTGGCATTACCGGAAACACGGGTGCCACGGGAGCCACTGGTGATACGGGACGCACTGGGGCGACTGGAACAACGGGTGCCACTGGACCCACGGGCACAACTGGTATTACAGGTGCCTCTGGCGTTATTGGTCCCACGGGCAGCACGGGGCGCACCGGTACAACTGGAGCAATTGGTGCTACAGGACCTACTGGTTCAACTGGTATTACAGGCACTCCTGGTGCCACGGGTCCCACGGGAGGAACTGGACGTACGGGAGCTACTGGAACTACAGGTGCTACAGGCCCCACGGGTTCGGTTGGCCCTACTGGAGATACTGGTCCGATTGGCCCAACGGGGAGCACTGGTCGCACAGGAGCCACGGGAACTACGGGTGCCACAGGTCCTACCGGCTCTACTGGAGTTGGGGCAACTGGCGATACTGGCTCCACAGGTGCCACGGGTTCCACCGGAGCTGCGGGTTCTACTGGTCCCACTGGAACTACTGGGCCAACTGGAGCTACTGGAGCTACTGGAGCAGATGGTGCTACTGGCGATACTGGTTTGACAGGAGCTACCGGATCTACTGGTCCTACTGGTTCCGCTGGAGATACTGGTCCTACTGGAACGACAGGGCCTACTGGCTCCACGGGAGCAGATGGTTCTCCGGGAGCTACTGGTTCTACGGGCTCTACCGGACCGACTGGCTCCACGGGGGATATTGGTCCTACTGGATCGACAGGGCCCACTGGCTCGACTGGAGCGGATGGTGTCACGGGAGCTACCGGTACCACAGGAACTACTGGACCCACTGGTACTACGGGAGCTACTGGTTCTACGGGCTCTACCGGACCGACTGGCTCCACAGGAGATATTGGTCCTACTGGGTCCACAGGTCCCACTGGCTCGACTGGAGCGGATGGTGCCACGGGATCGACCGGATCTACTGGCATTACAGGAGCCACTGGTTCCACTGGTTCTACGGGACCTACTGGCTCGACGGGATCAACTGGCTCGACGGGAACTACTGGACCTACTGGGGCCACTGGCGTCGATGGTTCTCTGGGAGCTACCGGCCCTACTGGATCTACGGGAATTGATGGTGCCACTGGATCTACTGGACCGACTGGATCTACGGGAGCTACTGGCTCTACGGGATCAACTGGACCGACTGGATCTACGGGGGTCGATGGAGCTACAGGAACTACGGGTCCCACTGGGGCTACGGGTTTTACAGGTCCCACCGGATCTACTGGACCTACAGGATCCACAGGAGCTACTGGTTCTACGGGAGGCACTGGACCTACTGGATCTACCGGTATCGATGGTGCCATAGGAGCGACTGGACCTACTGGATCCACTGGAGTGGATGGAGCGACAGGGACTACTGGTCCCACTGGCGCAACTGGTTTTACTGGTCCTACTGGATCTACCGGACCAACTGGGTCAACCGGAGCTGCTGGTGTTACTGGCTCTACCGGATCAACGGGACCTACTGGCTCCATCGGCGATATTGGGCCTACTGGTTCCACCGGTCCCACTGGATCGACAGGGGCCACTGGCTCAACGGGAGCCACTGGACCTACCGGTTCCATTGGTGTCGCCGGTTCAACGGGTGCTACTGGTCCCACCGGTACGACTGGCGCAACTGGTCCAACTGGATCTACCGGTCCGACTGGATCCACGGGTTCAACTGGCCCCACTGGCTCTACTGGTGCCACTGGTTTTACCGGAACGACTGGTGCTACTGGCCCTACTGGCTCCACGGGCCCCACTGGAACGACTGGCGCTACTGGGCCTACTGGCTCTACCGGTGCTACTGGAACGACTGGAGCGACTGGACCTACTGGCTCCACAGGACCTACCGGCTCCACCGGAATCACTGGACCTACTGGAAGCACAGGCAATACAGGATCTACTGGACCTAGCTCATCATTTATCGAAACGTTAAAAATAGGAGACATCAACACATCCATCGCATTTAACGCGGGAGGAGGAAATAACACCGCCATTGGAGTCCTTGCAATTAGCGGTCGCCAAATTTCCATTAGCCGACTTGCAGCCTATGTGGTGCAAACCGGCTCAACGACTGGTACCTTCCAATTGGCAGTCTTACAGCCAACCAGCCAGACAGCGGCGACAGTTATTGCGGTAACCAATTCTACCACTTCTCTCTCAAATGGATTATTCATCCTACCTTTAACAGCACCTGTTACTCTTTTAGAAAACATTCTTTATTATTTTGTTGTATACAATCAAATTAGCGGTTCCACGGTAGGCGGCCGCAATACAGGATTAGCAGGAGCAGGCGGTACCTTTCCAATCAATTTCAGGACACAGAATCTCCCTATATTGGCTGTCAGTCAGTCTATTAGCATAAGTGATAACAGTTTGCTCCAATCTCCTTATATTGCAGGACTCGCTTAACTAATATTTTTTAACCTCGCAACCTGGATTTCTGACATTTTGCCTAATAAAGAGGTAGGCTATTGAAAGAATCAACAGCCTACCTCTTTTATCTATGTCTCTCATTTATAAATATTGCCTTACGGTTTACAAATTACTTCCGCAATATGCGTATTTAAAATATTGGCAGAATAATCTGGGCGTATCACAACAGCACTATCCACTCCTCTGCCCGTTCCACCAATCGCAATAATCTCTTCTCCATAAGGAATGAGTCCCGCATCCAGTGCCATGACAGCAACCTCTACCGCAACCTTAACTCCCTGACCAAACATTCTAAGCGTATGGGCTATAATTTCTACAGGATACGCCCCGCCGAATTTTTTGCTGATTCCGCGTTCGGCACCAGATAATGCATGAGCCGTTGTCAACACTTTCACATTTTTTTGAATCAGTATTTCACGCTGCTGAGGCGTAAGTTCATTGGTTCCCAACTCTTTAAAACCATTGGCATGCGTTACACAAACGATATTCTCAGCCTTTCCCGCCAATAATTCAGCTGTTTTACCGCTAACCGATGCTACCACAATTGATGTTGTGCCATATTCTTTCGCTTTTTGCAATGCTAACTCCACCGTTTGCTCCGTATGAGCAGCACCAACTGACTTCCAATACATAATCACATCATCTCCATATTACAAATTTTCATTTTAGCAATGTCTTGTATACCTAGCTTTCTCATTCTAAACGATAAACATATACGATAAGAAAGCATATGACCTTTATATGTGATCTTTTAGCAGCATACTAAATTTTTGAATTGCGATTTCACTTCTTAGAAACAATTTGCTGTTAGCTGCTGAAAATACAAATAAAGCTGTCCAAATTAGAGCAAACGATACAGCGTGAACCGTTGTAAATGTCTCATGGTACAAGAAAATCCCTAATAGCAGCGAAATGGTCGGTGCTACATACTGCACAAACCCAAGCGTTGTTAATGATAAACGATTTGCACTATTTGCAAATAATAACAATGGAATGGGCGTCACGATACCGCCGCCAACTAACAATAAAGAAGTACGAGACAAACCTTCAAAACTCCCAATGCCCTGATCATGTAAATAAAAAAGATATACCAAAGCTACCGGAGCTACGATAAGAGTTTCCAACGTAATACTTGTAATGGGCGATAAAACAGCTCTTTTTTTGCATAACCCGTACAAACCAAACGAAACGGCTAAGCTGATTGCTGCCCAGGGCACACTTCCAAAGTGCATCGTCATATAGAAAACCCCGCAGGCGGCTAAGATAACAGCCAGGGTCTGCCCCAAAGACAGCCTTTCTCTAAAGAATATAATTCCCAGCAGAATACTAACTAAGGGACTGATATAATAGCCTAAACTCGTCTCAATTACTCGATTATCATTGACTGCCCACACAAAGATAGACCAATTGAGAGTAATAAAGACCGTTCCCATGATCAGTGCCAACAATTTTCCAGGAGCAGCAAGCAACTGTCGGATTTCTTCATATAACTGCTTCTTTCGATTCATAAGCATCACTACCGCTAGCATGAATAAAAGAGACCAAACAATACGATGTGCTATCACCTCTTGTGCTGGCACATCCGCAACCAATTTCCAATAGATCGGCAATATTCCCCAGAGCAAGTATGCGCCAATCGCCGAAGCGACTCCTTTTTTCATCGTTTCATGTTGTGTCATATACGTTACCTCAATTCTTTATATATATCGTCTGCTGTAATCGGTTATGCTGGAAAAATCGAAACACTTGAAATTCACATCATAAATCATTAATTTGTATCGTAAGAAATTGATTTTGGATGCGTAACTATGATATAATTCAAGCGGACAAGTTGTCCTTTACTGAATTATAGCGGACAAATTGTCCGATTATCAATATGAATCTACAAATCTTTCTTACAAGGAGAATGTTAAAATGAATAAAGTACTTAGCGCTCCTCAATCCAGTAAAGATGAGATGATTAAGCGAAAAATTCTGCAATCAGCACGAACCCTCTTTATCGAGCAAGGCATTGAAAACGTAAACATGCACCAGATTGCAAAAATGGCCGAAGTCGGCCAGGCAAGCTTATACCGTCGCTATACGGAAAAAGGCGATATTTGTATGGAAATCGTCCTAGAAGAGTGCCAGCCTTTATTTGATGATGTCAAAGCCTATCTTGATCAATCTACGGATATTCCTGTTTTAGATCGACTTTATCAAGTAATCATAAAATTTGTGACTTTTATGGAGGCAAATGTTCCCTGGTTATGCAGTCTCAGCCGAGCTACACCAGGCTATCGTCCTCTACAATCGCCTCTCTATCAATTCATGCGAACTACTTTCCGTGAGTTGCTAACGGAGGCTGTAGAGCGAGGAGACGTTACAGCTGTAGACGTTTTTTATACCGTAGAGGTATTATTGGCAGCACTCCACAACATTGATTTTCACATCCGGGATCATGGATTTTCGACTGAAAAAATTCTATTAGGATTGCATCGAATCTTTATTGAAGGGTTGAAAAAATAGAAATACTAAGCATAAAAAGTAGCCTGATGATTGACTCATCAGGCTATTTTTTACTGTTATTCACGTTAAGCGATCTGTTTTAAAAAAAGAAGGCCTAGAATATCTTGTTCAATTTATCTTGCAACGCAACTAACATGCCATGCCGTGCAGCATCATCAACAGCAGGAACGGCACCAAAGAAAACATGCCCTACGGATTCAATGCCACAAAAGCCCAATATACCCGTATCTGAGGTTTTTTTCAAAGCTTCAGTCATACCCGTAGAATCATAAACTTCCCCGGGCGTACCTTGCGTGTTAATGACCAAGGCTTTCTTTCCTGCAAGTAATCCGACGGGACTGCCTTCCTCGCTATACTTATAAGCAAAGCCATAGGAAAAGACTCGATCGATATATCCTTTTATCATAGCCGGAAGTCCAGCCCACCAAATAGGATAAATCATTGTAATGACGTCAGCCGTACTGATATGCTCTTGTTCCTCTTTAATATCGGCAGGAACGGTACCAGCCTGGAATGCTTCAAAATCACTGCCACTTAAAATAGGGTTAAAGCGTAATGAATACAAATCTCTTACAACAACTTGATGACCTTTGCTTTCAAGCTCCCTCACTGTGGTTTCCAAAATTGCATGATTAAAGCTTTTAGGATTTGGATGAGCATAGACAATAAGATGTTTCATTTTGTAATCCTCCTTGTTTTTTGTTAGACATCTAACTTATTGAATAAAAATTAGCAGCCTTGGCAAGCTTACTAATTTAGATTTCGATTTATCTTTTGCAATATCGCTTCGAAGTATTCAGCATCTTCATCTGACAAATCTTTATAAACAACAGCATTTAATGTTTCAGAAATCGTATAAAAACTAGTTCGTAATCCTAATCCTTTCTCTGTTAATGTAATAAATGTGACTCGACTATCCTCATTACTTTTTTCTTTGGTGACATAACCCAAATTGACAAGTTTATCAACCAAGACGGTAACGGTTGGTTTCGTCCTATGAATTTTTTCGGCTAACTCCTTCATGGTATACTTTTCTCCCGTGAGAAGATGAACTAAAATACTTCCATGAGAAGGAACGATCCCCTCAATTCCATGAGATTCCAGCTCCTTAACGATTAGCTTGTGCGCTTTTTCTGTGATTCTGCTCAAGAGAGCAATTGCATTTCCTTGTTTCATAATTTTATTATAATTAGATGTCTAACTATTGTCAAGTACGAATGCAGCTCCAGAGGAGCTGCATGCTATTTTCGTCGTAAGGCATTGTACAGCTTAGCGGATTCATCGGCAATAAAATTGCTGGAATACGTATGATCTCCAGTGGCAGTAAAAAAGCTGATCAGAATCGGATCATGACCATCCTGAATCACTCCTACATCGCACAGAATCTCATCCAACTCCCCTACCTTATGAAATACAGGGGTCTGCATATGGCGCGGAATCTCGTCATTAAAAATCGTGTTTGCCAGTTCATACTTCAGCTGCTCATTTTTGCTTTTATTCAGATATTTGCCAGTATAGATCTTTTCAAATACTTTTCCCATTTCATAGGGCGTCGTTACACTATGATACTGATATTTTGCAAATGCATTTTCACTATGAATCTGCGTCTTGCGGAGCTGCAGATTTTTCACCACTTTATTCAAGACATCTTTGTTGCTGCTATCCATCTCATTCAACAATTCTTGAAAAGAGTTGTTGTCGCTCACGGTCATCATCAACTCGATTTGCTGATCATATTGACTCGCCTTGGCAGCTCCGGCCTGGGGATATAGGTATTTGTAAGTCGCTAAAGCAACCACTAATTTGCTGGTAGAAGCTGTGGGAAATATATCGTCCTGATTATATTCGATCGTCCGTCCGGTATTTAGATTTTTGGCGAAGACCCCAACCCGACCATCAAACTTCTTTAGATCATTTTTTATTTCCCGCTCCAGCGGGGACGCTGCCAATGCATGAGCCGTAAAGAACGTCAGCAACGCAACTACCATCGTAACTTTTTTGATCATGCAGTCACCTCCTTCTACAATATGTTTTTACTTACATGAATATGTTTTTTCTTATGTAACCGCTTTCTACCTATATGAGTATAGACGAAAACTGTGACCATTTTATGACAGCTTTTTTATGATCCATTTCACTAAAGAGAAAGAGAACGAATTTCAAGCATTCGTTCCCTTTCCAAAACCTCACCTATATCTCGTTTTTTTCTTCCTATTGGTTCACCTGACGTACAACATCAATGACACTGCCATCCCGATATTCTACCACAGCAACAATACGGTCGCTTGTTTTTAGCTTTTGCGGTACCCCAGCGATCTTCTCTGCCATGGCTTTTAACTCTTGTATCTCTTTTACCGGTAAACCTGCTGCTACTAATTGCTGCAGCAGCTCCGGACGCTGGGGATTGACGGCCACACCTCGTTCCGTTACGAACACATCAATCGTTTCCCCAGGAGTAGTGGCTGTGAGCACCTGATCCACAATGATCGGCAGGCGGCCCCGCAGCAGATTGGCAACGACAATCGTTACCTTGGCACCAGCAGCGGCATCCGCATGACCGCCAGAACCACCCATGATCACACCATCGGAACCCGTAACTACATTGACATGAAAATCAACATCAATTTCCGTAGCTCCCAGCACTACCACGTCTAGCTTATTAACAGCGCAGCCCGCATTAAAGGGACTGGCATAAAAATTTGCACTTACCTCCAGATGATTGGGATTCGTTTGGATGGACCGGATGGCTTCCAGGTCAAACCCTTGCACGTCAATGAGCTTCTTAAAGAAACCCTTTTCCAGCATTTCTACCATATAACCGGTAATACCACCTAAAGCGAAACTGCCTACAATCTGCTCTTGCTCCATCCGCTGCCGAACAAAATGAGCAACTGCTAGGGACACACCGCCAGCCCCTGTCTGGAAAGAAAAACCGTTTTTCAGCAATCCCGCAGCCTCAATAACTTTTGCAGCCATCGCAGCAATTTTCAGCCCGACAGGGTCCTTCGTTATTTTCGTGGTGCCGGAAACAATCCCCTTGGGATCACCTGCGCAATCCACCTTCACCACATAATCTACCCGACATTGGGGTATGGAGATGGGCGCTAACGGGTACTCTACGATATAGTCTGTGACGGCAACCACATGATCTGCGTATTCCGCATCGGGAAAGGCATACCCTAAAGAACCGCAAGCTGCAGGTCCCTGTACGCCGTTGAGATTCCCATACTCATCAGCAGCAGGAGCGGCGATAAACGCCACATCAATCGGCAGCTGACCACATTCAATAGCTCGTGCTCTTCCCCCATGGGTTCTAAGTACAACAGGAGCTGCAAGCACCCCATTTGCTACCGCTTTCGCTACAGGACCCGACATATAATTGGTATCCAGAGACGTCACTACACCATTTTTCATATGAGCAATTAAGGTCTCATGAACGGGAAATACCGAGCTTAATGCCACTTTTAAATTTTTGATCCCTAATGCTGCAGCCGTTGCCAATACCTGATTCACTACACCATCCCCATTACGAAAATGATGATGAAACGACAAGGTCATTCCATCGGTTATAGGTATTTGCTGAAAGACTGATTCTAACGTATCAACTACCTTTTGCCTCCCAGGATGCATGCTTTTGACCTTAGGAGCCTGACGATTCATGGCAGGCTGTATTGTAAAAGCTCCAGCAAAAGGAATGGTCTTTCCGTATCCTTCGATCACTTCAGGAATCTCCCGACCAATGCTGTTTTTCATTGCATAACCTCCACCCCTAGCTTGCGTGCCAGCTGTAATATGTGCTCTGCTCGCGCCACAATGGGCGCATCCACCATTTTTCCATGCAAGGAGGCTACACCGGAACCTTCTGCTTCGGCTTTTCGGATCGCCTGCACCACTGCTTCTGCCCACTCGATCGTAGCCGCCGTGGGATTCAATACGCCATGGATCACATCAATCTGGCGAGGATTGATCGCGAGCTTCCCTTTGAAACCCAATTCCTTGCCTGTAAGAGCATCCTGATACAAGCCATCTTCGTCGTTAGCGTCCGTAAAGGGAGTATCAAGAGACTGAATTCCCGCAGCAGCCGCAGCATTGATCACCAAGGAGCGAGCTGTGAAAATCTCCTGGCCTTCCTTCGTCCTCGCTGCACCAAGGCCCGCGGTATAATCTTCAGCACCAAGGGCTAATGCAACTAACCGCCCTTTCGTTTGTGCAATTTGATACGCCAAAGCAATCCCTTTGGCTGTCTCCAAGAGGGCAATTAACTGAACCGGCTTCTGCCCCTCCATCTCTGCCTGTGCCACTAGACGAGTAACGCCCTCTATATCTTGGGCACTTTCTACCTTTGGCACTAAAAGAACATCCGGCTGACAAGGAACGATCATCTGGATATCCTTTGCACCGAACGTATCTAAGGGATTGATTCGAACCACTTTCTCGCTAGTACCATAGTCTACGGTTTTCAGCGCCTGGGCCACCAGGAATCTAGCCGCATCTTTCTCTTGAGGAGCAACGGCATCTTCTAAATCTAAAATGACAGAATCAGCACCAAACACGCCCCCATTTTGCAGCATTCCCGGATTGTTCCCAGGAATAAACAGCATGGTCCTGCGTAAACTCATTTATACCACTCCTTTCTTTCCTACAGCCCCGGCACGGGTTAATGCTGTTAGCAAGCGGGCCCGAATGGTACAATCCAGCGCTCCTCTGTCAGCAACGGTAATATAGAGATCGCGGCTCCCCTGCTCCGCTACTACATCCAGTAAAGTCCGGCGAATGGCATCTCCATATTGATCTTTCACGATACTCGTAAGCTCAATGAAGACACCACTGCCTGCTTTCCCCGGCACGACTGTAATCATCACATCATTGGATTCTAAGGTACCGGCTTGCCCGATTTTACGAACTTCCTCTTCCTTATCGGCTGCAACCATCATCATCACTCTCCTATTCTCTAGATTACAAAGTCAATCGCATTAAAACAGCTGCCATTACAACCATGCAAGCTCCACCCAATCGTGTGGAAATCTGGGCAAAAGGCATGAGTTCGATTCGCCCAGCTGCTGACAAAATAGCTACATCACCTGTACCGCCTAATCCACTATGACAAGCAGTAACCAATGCCGCCTCTACAGGATACATATTCATTACCTTGCCTACGTAAAAACCGGATGCAACCATGGCAACCACAGAAGCAGCAACAGTTACAATATAAGCAGGACTAATCGCTGCAACGACATCTTTCCAAGGAGTATACAACGCTCCTACACCAATCAAGAGCGCCCAAGTCAAATTTGCAGATACAAATTTGTACATATGATACGCTCCTTGTTCCATTTTCTCGGGCATAATACCTAGCGCTTTCACCAGAGCCGCTGAAAAGATCATAATAATCGGTGCAGGAACCGGAATAAACTTACTGGCTAACTGCCCCCAGATATAAAAGCAGCAGGCAAGTAACAATCCCGCTCCCATAAGAGAAAAGTTCACAGGCTTGTCAATGTTCTGTGCAGCATGCATTCTTTCATCGTCCCCAGTTCTGACCAGCACGCCATTGCCTGTCAAATGAGGTTTGTTTTTTCCCAAGGTTCTAAGACCTCCAGCCATCATAATGGCGATCACATTACCTAGCATAGCAGCTGGTACCAGATGAGGAATGAAACTCTCATAAGGCTGATTCATAATTTCGGAATAGGCCATGGACAATGGCAGAATTCCTTCCCCCAAACCACCGGAGATAATTGGAATGACAACATAAAAGAAAGAATGATGCGCGCCAAGACCAGTCAGCATCCCTACGCCGGTTCCCACCACAATGCTGCCGATCGAACCAACGACGATTGGAATAAACATTCGAATAAACCCTTGAATCAATACCACTCGCAGCATGCCTAAAATGCTCCCCGTGATCAAACAGGCAATATAAAAATACAAAAAATTAGAGCCTTTCATAAAAGCCGTAATCGCTTTCATGGAGTCTACATTGAGTAACTGATAAAAAACAAGAATGGACGGAATAAAAATAGATAAAATAGCAGGCCCGCCAATATCTTTCAAAACCGGCACTTTGAGACCAATATCCCCAAGCGCCATTCCCATAATCATCATGATGGCAATACCGCCGATCATATCAGCTGGAAGTTTTCCTTGCACAGATGCAATGTAAATAAGTGCAGCGAGTATCAAATACAAGGGAAGAGGTACAGAACCAATCGTAATGGACTGTAAGTACGTAAAACTTTTTGGTTTCGGATTGAGCGATGCATTTGTCGCTTCCATGTTCATAATAAATTCCTCCTTATCGATTTGCTTTGAGTATAGCATTTTACCGCTCGTACGCTAACGCTATTGAAAGATATGGAACCATTATGTAACTAATGTAAAGCAAAAAAAATCCAGGAACGGCCATAGCCGAACCCGGAATCAGTAGCAAGAATCTACCGTTTTAGATAACAAAACGTTGTAACAGGACGTCCAACGGCCTGATAATTCAGCTTCCCCTGCAGCGTACCCGTATCCTTGAGAAACGTAAGATATTTGCGAACCGATACTCGTGATATCCCAACGCACTTCGCCATTTCTTCTGTGGTAAAGGATGCAGGAAACAGCTTCGCCTGGGCAAGGATACGGTTTAACGTGTCCCGCTCCAGCCCTTTTGGCAGATCCCCTACTGGCAGCTCACCTTTCGATAGAATCCGACGATCAATCTCATTTTGATTTAAGACGGTACTGTCCTGAATGAGCTGAATTCGCTCCCGATAGGAAATCAATGCTGCATACAAACGCTCAAATTGAAATGGCTTCACTAGATAATCCACCACGCCTTGCCGCAGCGAGTTCTGTATATTCACACTATCCCGTGCTGCCGTTATCATAATAATATCAATGCTCTGGTCTAACAAGCGAATATGATGTAATAATTCCATCCCATCTACAATGGGCATAAATATATCAAGTAAAATCAGCGTAACTTCATTTTCTTTTAAAAATTCAAGAGCCTCGGCACCGTTAGACACGATCCCCGCTAAAGCAAAACCCTCTACCTGTTCTAGATAATGCTTATTCAGCTCGGCAACCATAGGATCATCTTCTACAATCAAAACCTTAATCAAGCATGTACCTCCTTACCTTGATATCCGACGATAACGTTAAATCGAGCACCATTCCCTGGAGACGTCTCCACCTTAATGCTTCCATTCAGTCTTTCGACTGCCCGTGCGACGAGGAATAGTCCAAAACCGCGGCCCGATGATTTGGTCGAATACCCCTTAACAAAAATCTGCTCCACAAACGCCTGCTCTATGCCAGGACCACAATCCCTCACTTCAATTGCTAATTGGGCATCCGAATATCTCATCGACACAGCAACCTGACGCTGCGGCGAATCCTTCACCGCATCAAGGGCGTTATCAATCAAATTGCCGATGATCGTAACTAACTCATTTGTAACCTGCCCATCCAATGGCTCTGGAAGAAAACTTTCCTCGGCTAATACCATATCAATTGCCATTTCTCTGGCCTTGCTAAACTTGCTTAAGAGCAATCCGCCAAGTACAGGATCATGGATACATTGGCTCACAAATTCTGACTCAGCAATATCCTGATTTGCAATGCGCGTGATGTAAAGCTCCAGTTTGTCATAAAACCTTAAGCGAACCAGTCCCAGCATCACATGGATCTTATTCATAAACTCATGGGCTTGCGACCGTAAGGCTTCTACATAGCTATTCACATCTGTAAGCTCTTCCGCTAACTGACGCATATCCGTCATGTCACGAAACGAAGCTATCGCCCCAACAATTTCACCATTTACCACCACTGGAACTCGATTGGTCAAAATGGTAACCCCATTAATCTTCTGTTCCTGATCCAATTCTGCCTGTCCCGTATTCATTACGTCCTTCAAACGCGTATGAGGAACATACTCTGCGACATGGCGCCCAATGGGATCACCCGGTATCCCTGCCAGCTTTAATACACGTATGGCCTCGCTATTCGCTATCGTGACAATACTGTTCTTATCAACTGCTAAAATCCCTTCCCGCACGCATTGCAGCATCGCACTGCGCTCCTCAACCAATTGGGCAATGGCAAAGGGCTCCAAACCAAACAGGGTTTTCTTAATATTACGCGCTAATACGATCGCAAAACCAATACCGATGAGTAGTCCAATCAAAGTCGCAATATAGATAATTTGGTGACTTTCACGCAAGGCTTTTTCCACATCGCCAAGCAATATTCCCACAACGACGGCTCCTACTTGCCTCCCGTCGGGTGCAAACACAGGAGAAAAGGCACGCAAAGACGGTCCATAGGTGCCTTCAGCATAAGAGATATACTCATGACCCTGCAATGCTGGCACCTCATCACCGCCCTGGATATGCTGCCCTACACGGGTCGAATCTGGATGGGATTTTCGGATTCCCTGCATATCGAAGACCACAATAAACTCCACGTTCACAGCATTGCGGATGGTATTGGCATATTCCTGAATGGCTATTGTATCATTGGCTTCTAATCCTGAGATTACTGCAGGAGAATGCGTCATCGTCCTACAGATATCCAAGGCTTTCTGCCCAAGAGTAGCCCGTACGTCTGACTCTACACGATTGGTAATCAGCGCGTTCGCCGCCAATAAAGATAACGCCACCACACCGCAAACCAAAAGAATAATTTTGGTCTGCAAATTAAATATTGGCTTTCCTTTCATTCGCATCACTCCGATTAACAATTCTCATTACGATCCTACACGGCTTACGCGAACTCATAGGAACGAATGCCACCATATTCTATTTCTCATAAAATGCGAAAATCCTTCAAATTCTTACAAATTAAAAAATTGTGAATCTTTCTAGCAAAAGCATCAAGATAATAAAAGCTGCAAGACATATGGCTTTCCGCTTACTAGCGTGTGTCATAATGACTACACAAAAAAGGGATTTTGGATGCCATGATGGCTCGAAAATCCCTTCAGCACCTCTTCTACCTATCTATTTTTCAAAATTTCCTGTACAAACTCATACAAGTTTCCTTCTGCAAACAGAAATCCGGGGATTCCTGCTTCCGCTGCTGTTTCAATCCCCCGCTGCGTACCACTAACCAAAAATGATCCATTCAGACTAACCGGCCATTCCTGGCAGGCCTGCTCAATGAGTCCTGGTAAAGGCATACGGCAATTGCAAATACAAGAGTGCATCCCCATCGTCCCTTCTGGATGATGAGGACAGACATAAAACGAATGAATGATCGCTTCCTGCCTTTCGGCCTCTTGTGCCATAAACTCATGAAATTCATATACTTCTTCTTCCGTAAAAAAACCTCGGGCAATACCGCTTTGGTTCGTAACCACAAAGATCCAATACTCCTCTTCATTCAGTATCCGAATGGCCTCCATCGCCCCAGGCATCCAGCTCAGTTCTCTTGGCTTACAAATATATCCCCGATCCATATTTAATACGCCGTCACGATCAAAAAATACCGCAGGCTTATGCTTCATACTTTCCCTCTCCCCTTCATAAAAATCCAGCTACTGCAGTTGCAGCATCTAAGAAAGTTTCTTTCCATACGTTTCTCTGCGCATTGCATCTGCACAATCTCCTACAATCCCATCTCTCCGAATATTGCGACTATTTTCCTTGTACTGGTAGCTTGTACTAATCGTTCCCGATAAGAGTCATTCATGAGACTCCTGCTGATATTTGCTGCAATTTTCAGATGCAATTCATTCCCTTTTTCCTCTGGTACCCCAATGAGGAAAATAAACCGAACCTTCTGCTCGCTCCTGCTATCCCAAGTAAATGCTTTATTGCTTTTGGCAAATGCAATAAAAGGCTTCTTCACACAGCTGCTTTTGCCATAGGGAATCGCAATGCCGTAGCCAATGGCAGTAGAAAATAACTCTTCCCGCGCAAAAACAGCCTGCAGATATCCTACAATGCTGCTAATACGACCAAGCTTCTCTGCTTTGCAGGCTAAATCTCCGATGATTTCATCTTTGTCTTTTGATAAAACATTTAAATCGATAAGTGATTCATGAATAATCATTTTTCGCCCCCATTCCAGTTTTAATACAACTAAGTCTTGTTTCTTCACATGAAGTCCAAAAGTGGCTTATGAACGGTCATTCCTCTTTTATTCGCAAATCATCTTAAATCAAGAAGAGTATAAAGAATGTCTATAAAATGGATTTAGTATTTTCTTTTCGTTATACTATAATTAACTGCTATAAGTACAAAAATTATCTATAAACTCCTTCCTCTTGCAGAATTGCTCGTGCAAGTAAAATTTATCTTCCTTTATGCTTCTTGTGGCTTTATGTATTGAGTTGAAAAGATTGTCTATTTGAAACAATTCATCACCTCCTTAACTTACTTTAGGTTTTGGGGATTTAAAATTTCCATTTAACAATTGTGAAAGATTTATTTTTAGAACTGCTGCAAGTTTAAGCGCCTCCATAACATCAGGAAGATATTTATTATTTTCCCAATCACTAATTGTTGTTTGAGGGAATCCCGTCTTCTTATAAAGCATTATTTGAGAGATTTTTTTCTCTTTTCGAATTTTCCTTAAATTCTCCCCAAATGTCATATTGCCACCTCCTATTACCATTATAACGACAGGTCGTTTATGTGTCAACGATACGTCAGTAACTATTTCAAATTATATATGTTAAAATAACGATAACGCGTTAATAAAGGGGATCACATTATGAATGTAGCAGCTAAAATTGCCACTAGAATCATAGAGTTATGCAATCAAAAAAGCATAACAGTTAACAAGTTGGCAGATTTATCTGGCTTAACCCAATCTACAGTAGACAGCATTGTTAACGGCAAAAGCCGTAATCCACAAGTAATTACTATATATAGAATCTGCGAAGGGCTGGGTATATCATTATCTGAATTTTTCTCTGACAACGAAACCATAGTTGCAACTTGTAATAATAATGAAATGGACAACTTACCCGAGCACATCAAAAAAGAAATAGATATGGCAAAAGAATTTGTTCTTTACAAACATGGCATCAAAAAACCTGCTACAGATAAGTAGCAGGTTTTTTCGTAAAACTCAAAACTGCCCTTTATCCTGAGTTTTACAGGGTAAAGGGCAGTTCCTACGTTTAGATACTCTTGATTCTCCTCGTTACTATAAAAATGTATCAGCTTAACTCCTACGACCTAAATTGCAAGGGTAAGACAATTCATCTATCGGTTATACAAGCCAGCCTCTATCCATCAGATACTTTTCGATTTCTCTAAAATTTTTAAAAGGAACAAATTCTTCTTGTTCATTAGTAAGCAATTCCTTAAGATCCTTTTTGGCAAACGCAACGTTTGCTTCTTTGGCTGCTCCTAAGTCCGGCTCGCTATCCCCAGCGAAAAATACCGTCTCAAACTCCTTTTTCAATTCCACTATGACCTTGGCTTTATTAATACCAAAAATCTCAGAGAAATAAGGACTGGTTTTATCTGGAGTCACTTCAATACCTCCATCTTTGTATACTCCGTTCATGGAAATAACCGTCACACCTTCAATCCCACGATGTGCAAGTAATCGATTAATATAATACGTTGTACCAGCACTTAGGATATAAAATTCCCCGCCCGCCTCTTGTACTCTACGAATAAAATCTGCCGCATACTCATCCAAAGGCAAACGATGGATTTCAGCCAGAATCTCTTCTTCGGTTCTTCCTATCGAACCCAATATTTTATTTAGAAACTCAACATTAATCTTCTTCGTCTTTTTCCAATCCTCATATGTGAATGATATTCTAAAAGTGTACCACTTCAAGTCATATTGATATTGAATTAGTTTACCACCTATCATAAAAATCCTGTAGAATATTATCAA
>NZ_FOTS01000067.1 GCF_900114615.1 Pelosinus propionicus DSM 13327
ACATACCGCCTCCTCTACACCGGAGGGTTCTTTGACGGTGCTTTCCAAGCTCTTCCCGTCTTCCATGGCCTTCGCCTAAATTCCCAAGGCTCGGCTCCCTCTACATTCCTCGTTTCCAAGGGGCTTTTTAACGATGCGACAGAGTTCACTTCATGTTGCAGTCTATATCTTTGCTCGCCCTGTTTCCAGGTACTTTATCCTCCCGCTCAGCACCCCGCATTTCTGCGACGCACCGGGATTAGCTACCCAGCCTCTTGGCAGTTACCGGGATGGGACTTTCACCCATAAGCACAGCCCAGCTTCGCTGGACACACGAAATTAAAAAGCGCATGCGAGGTCTATTCAACCTACACATGCGCTTTGCTTCATCTGGATTGCATGCAGACGCAAAGCCTCTGCCAATACACTACAATGCTATTATCCCCCGAACATACCATCCCTTGTCTTCAAGGAAAGTTCACGGTATAATAAATTGTCGTCGTAGACAGCTAGCTGTTACGTGTAGGTGCCTGTTCACCTGCTCGTGCCTAGGAGTGTTACAGCACTCTTAGGACACGGCGACTTTTTAATTTCCACCTATTACTAATTATATT
Source organism: Pelosinus propionicus DSM 13327 (assembly GCF_900114615.1). Taxonomy (GTDB): domain Bacteria; phylum Bacillota; class Negativicutes; order DSM-13327; family DSM-13327; genus Pelosinus; species Pelosinus propionicus. Next base: position 594 of record NZ_FOTS01000067.1, read on the forward strand.
CCTTTTTATGGGGATTGCAAGGAAAAGTAAGGTGGAAAAGTGTTGTAATTTTGTAAAAAATGAAGGTATTGAACTGCCCGCTGTAGTGGGCGGTTTTTCTTTATTAATTTTTTCCTTGCGAATCAAGGGATGGCTCCGAGACTCATGTATCTTTAATTAACGACAGAGCCAGAGAACCGTATCTTGACTCTTTTAGAGAATATACAGTTCAAATACTATACTAAACTGTAGGTAGCTTCAAATCAATATTTCCCATCATCATCTTATAATGTCCTGCATTTTCAGTTAACTCAAATATTTTCTCAAAAACTTTGAGATATTTTGCTATAGTATCGGGACTTGAATCTACATATAGGTCATCATTTACAAAATGTGATCCATCATTAATCCATGACATTAGTGATCTACAAATTACTCTCTCTTCCGAATCAAATTTATTTATTAAATCATCATCACCTAAATGTCCAAGTATCTTAAAATAATTCTCAATTATTCTTCTCATAGTATTTTGTATTGTTATTGCATTTCTCTCAGTATGGTATTTTAATTCTTGCCACAACAGTTCATATGAAGTTTTTATTGGATTGGATTCGTAACTTTCTATTTGAGAAATTGAACCTTTTTTCCTTAGAATCCAAAATGTTTCGTCACACAACTTATTAGTGCCACTTCGGTTCTTACAAAATGAAACCTCTTTATGAAAATAGATATTATGGGTAAGAATGAAGACTTGTTTTATATATCCCTTTGCCGCTCTTACATCGTCAATAAGCCCTCTTATTAGATTACTTACAATAAATAATACACTACTATCTAGACTAGAAATTGGATCGTCAAATACAACAATTTTATCAGTTGTTATTGTATCTGCATCATTGCTACCTTTAAGCAAATGATAAAAATAAAGAAAAGTAATGAAAGTTTTTTCCCCCTCACTGAGAGTATCCTTTGCATTTTCACCATTGTCACGTATTATTTTATAATAGCCACGCTCATTTGCTTCAATTAATTTAAAGCTAAGGAAGCCAAATGAGGTAAGAATTTTATTTATCTCGGTAATAGTAGGGACAATGCTAGTAATTTTACTTTCAATTTCTTGGATTTCTCCATTTATCCTTTTTTGGGCAGTATATTTTGTCTGCAGCGTCCCATTAATTCCAATTATAGCTTTCTCATAACTATTATGTTTCTCTAAGTATCTTTTATAATTGATACTATTTTCTGTAGCAACAAAACGCCATATTTGAGAAATTAATATTTTCTTTCTTTGAGCAATATTATCTATTAAATTATTGTGGTCAACTATTTTTTTATTCGCTGAATTAATGGTTTCATGAATAATATTGAACTCATTAATAAGCGAATCTAATTTAATACAATTACTTAGCTCTTTAATTTTCCCATCTAATCTAGTTCTATTTGTTTGATATTTTGCCTCAATAAGTCGTTCTTGCTGTTCAATCATAGTACTATCTAGAAATTGATTTCCATTACTTAATATAGAAGCAATTTGAAGTAAGGCCGAATCAACAAAAGCTAAATAACCTTGTATTAATATTTTAACTTTTTCTGTTTGTTGATTATAAGTATCATTAAAATATTCTTCTAGCTGCGTTCTTAAATCCTCACCTGTCTGTTGTTGACAAAATGGACAAATACCATCTGATAGTTTGTAATATTCATACCCTTGCTTGACCCAATCGCTATTATTTAATCTCTTTATTAATCCTGAGATATCAACATCTTCACTTCCGATTATTTTAGCACAAAGTATAGGATCGGATTCGATTTTATTTAAATCTTCATAATTTATTTTTCTCAATGTACTGATTTTCTCTTTTATTGAACCAAATATTACATTCGATTGTGTTTTGAGTTCATCATATGTAAATAACTGCTCCGTATTTTTTGATTCTTGTTTACATTTTTCTTTAAATGACCTTTTGGAATTTCTAAATCCAGAAAATGCGTCTTGAAATGACTGATCATATTTCTGCTTTATTTTCCAGCAATTTTCTTCATATTCATTTTCATTAGTTATACTTTCATTCTTTTTTTGCTCAAGAGTTTGGGTTAGTTTAATTATCTCATCACTTATTTTATCAATTTCGCACTTTTTAAATGCAATCTCTTTTTGAGCATCATGGGACTCTTTACCAAGAGTGAAAATTCCTTTTATATCAGTACTCTGATAAAAATTTTCATTGATAAAATTCCCGTTATAAACCACTGATTTAAGATCTGTATTGTTTTTCCATGTAACTTTGCAAACAGAAAAACTACTAGGTTTACTTATTATCTTTGAAATAGTTGTTTTACCACTACCATTTGCACCATAAATAAAATTGACATTCCTTAGATCAGAGAGTGTAATGCCATTATCGTCAAAACAGCTTCCCACTTTCCTCACTTCAATTTTCTCGATCATAGCACTCATCCTTCCTATATTACTATGCTCATATGTTGCATTTTAGCTCGTAGATAGTTGCTTATTATCTCTGATATTTAGACACACCAATTCTTTTGGCATAACCACTCGCTCAAAATTCTGTTTGATATATATATTCCCATATAAATACAAAATTCCTGCCAAATCCAACAGGATTTGACAGGAATTCTCTCTATTTTTAGCCTTTATAAATGATACGATTATGCCTACATTTGGTAATGGAGAATTATTTTAATGAATATACACATTGGACAGGTGTTCGGCAAGACGAACTATAGCCTTGCAAATCCACCTTTTTTTACATCATTGCTTGTCCGTAGGAAGTTCTATTTTCTTTATAGTTACAGGAAACTTTCCAATAAACTTTGGATCAGGTATATCAATAGCAAGAGCAGAATCTTGATTCATACATATCTCTGGAGAAGTGTCGTTTCTTTTAGGTGACTCAGCTGTAACATAAAATATTGCTGATGGACTATGTTCACCATATGTTTTATTACAAATAATTACTTTATCTTTTACTTTAAGATTATATTTATTACCAGTCACAACTGATATTTCCCATTTTTTTATATCTACATCATTTATTCCAGATATGGCAGATTGTTCTTTATTAATAGAATTATTTGTCAAACTCTGTTGCAATTTCGAGATAGAGTTTTGTACTTCCGTAAGTTTCTCTAACGTTTCTTGATCTGCGCTAGTATATAGTGCTACAGGTTTAGTGATTTTTCCTTGTATTTTTTCGTTTATATATTCTTTAGCTGAAACAGAACTAGAATATACATATGCAGTAGATCCAAAAACAACAGCTATGGCACTCATTGCTAATATAAATAGTGACCATTTCGGATAATTATTCATCAAATTAGAAAGAGCTTGCCAAAGAACTGCCATATAATACAAAATCCTCTCTTTTTACAATAGTTTACCAAATAATATTATAGTATTTTAAACTAAATGTAAATATTTAAATTTTTATGAATTCAATTGGTCTTTTCAAGGGACAAGCCTCTTGAAAAGACCAATTGAATTTTTTTTTTACAAATATCTAGATCTCTGATTAACCTGCAGCTTCTTTTATCGCTGTAAGGGGGACCTGGGGTCAGGCTTGAGTTATTAATAATTTGATTTATGTGACTAATACAAGATCATGAGAAAACCACTCAATTTTGTCATAAATCAAGCCCTCCCCTAAGCTTTCCTATTATCGAAATAAAGGCAAGAATGAATCAGGTGGCGGTTCTTTGACTTACTAATTGAATTAGAAACAATTACATATCACTATTTTATTTCCAAACTTCTTCCGCTTCTTAATTGACGTAACACAGATTCTTCTATCAGTTCCAATCGATCTTGTGAAATCGATTGATTGTAGTTCATCATCTTATCTCACTTCTTCCTATAAATTTTCTACAAAATTATATGTTAACCGTTCCTAACCTCACCTTATAGCAAATTCAGAGAGCAGTTCTCCAAATGCCAAATAAAGCCACAAAGATAAACTATGAGATTCCATAAAAAACAAAAATATCCTGCCAAATTCTTGTAAAATCGGACAGGATATTTGTATTTATTATTTATCATTAAGCTATTATACTTCGTCAATGATTTAGAAACAGATTACTGTCCTACGACAATATCATGTTTCAATCCTTTTTCAGACAGCCATTTCACTAACAACTCTTGAATCATGATTCTTTCCTCAAAAGAAAGAATCTCAGCTTTTCTTTCTTTTATATAATATCGTTTAGTAATATGCTTTGTTTCACCAAACACGAGTATATCTAAATCATCTACCCCCGACATCTCGCAGCCAATGGGAACGATAGACAATTTATCAACATAGTATATGGTCGCGCCTCTACCATAGCTTTTCCAATGAAATCCTGAAACTTCTAAATTTATAGTATCTTGAACCATTTTTTTTAATACAAGCTCATCTATCGTATCCATGATTATCTCACCTTTTAAAGCATTTGTATCTCTATTTATCTTTGAATTAAAGTAATCAATGGTGTGTAGCTTTCTATCTAATTCCAATACCTTCGAATAGCAGCGACACATTTCCTCCTCATCATAAGCTCCTCCGCAACTTCTGTCCGCAATTGTGGCAATACAGATGCATTAGACTGCTGGTGATCGAATGACAATATCTGCAGCTCTTGGTCAGCAGCCGATTCCCTACATAGGTCATCCCACCCAAGAATGCTATAATCATAGAGCTACCCAAAAAGTGAAAAAATCCGCTGGCTATGACTGTCCATGCCGTAATACCTAGTTCCAGCCCCCACCAATGCACCCATCCATGCTGCACGGTTTTCATCTGTGGGTTCCCATCAATACCACAGAGCGGGCAATATTTTAAAATACAAAACTCCTGCAATGTTACAATAGTCAGTCGCAGCTGATGAGATCCGAGAAAACCACTACTGTCATTCTTATGATTCCATTGGCTGTTTTTCCTTAGAAACATACAGACCTAAAAATATTATAATGGCACCAATAAACTGCAGCCACCCAAAGCTCTCTCCGAGAAATAGGTAACTGATTGCAACAGCAAAGACTGGTGGCAAGTTATTATATAATGATGCTTTGGTGCTGCCTAATATCCCTGTGCCCCAAATCCACAGGCAATTACCTAAGCATAAAGGAAAAAGGCCAGAATATAATATGCTGGCCCAACCTGGCCAAGGTACAGATTGCCAATCAGCTGCCAATACGGCGGGAAGTGATATAAGTAGGAAGAGTCCAGTAGAATTCAGAAGTATGTATGCGGTTATCTGATATGCCGAATAAGCATGTATGAGTAGACGAGAAAAGACGGTATAGTAGCCGTAGCTCATTTGAGCGGCGAGTAACATCAGTGCCCCAGTAATATGTTTTTCGCTCAGACTGATTTCTTTTCCTGTACCAGCCACCATAATAATGATCCCCCCAATCGAGACCAGTATACCAACCGTCGCCGCCGTATTAATGCGTTCCAGTCGGTGAAAGTGGTTAATAATGGCTACACTGACTGGCAAGCAGCCAAGAATGAGCGATGCGTTGCCAGCTGTTGTAATCTGCACTCCTGCAGTAAAAAAAAGTTGAAAGAAGAAAAAGCCCAGACTAGAAACGAGTAATACTTTCCAATCTTCTCGCTGCAGCGGTTTCCAATTCCCTATGCGCCTTAGCACTCCCCAGCCAACTACCAACGCAACCAACATACGAATTGCATTATAAGGCATAGGATCTACATACAGAAGACCAATTTTCATTGCTGGCGGATTGAGTCCCCACAAAAAAGCAACAAAAGCTAAAATTAAATGAACTTGCATTCCTGCCACCCCCGATTCCTTTCCTTTGCAATATAGCACTGTAATATTAACCTGATTATCTTATGCTACGTTACTCTCCTTGTGGCTCTCCTCACCCAAGTTTCCGAGGAACGATTCGCACGACGAAAATTTTTATCCGTTATTATATCCTATAAGCGATACCTTTTCGTTACTACAATCAATTAATAATTAACTGGTGAAAACTCACATTTGGAAGTAATTTAAAACACAGGCGTATCACAATGAACAAAAATCCTTTGCGTCTTTTTTCAAATGAAGAGCCCCCTGTCGTAAAATGCTACGATTCGGGGGCTTGGTCTATATTTAATTGCTACTATTTATGTGCACGTATTTAATTATATTTTAGCCAAATCATATTTATAAATTGGATTTATAAGTTCCACTATTGATACAATAGCATTATTATAACCTGACATTTTTTCAATCTTTTTTTCATCTAAAATTTCTTCATTTTCAAACTGCCTACCAATATTTTCGACTATTCCCATATATTTTCTTACAAATATATCTTCACTCATGATTTTAATATCTACCAACATTTCATTATAAGCTAATAATTCACCCTCATCATTTTCCTTATACTCTATTTTATCAAATATATTATTGTCGATTGTAAATTGTATTTTTCTCTTAATAATATCTTCTATGGTGAAATGCATTACTTTTCTATTATCTAGCATCTGTACTTCTCCTTTGTCAATTTAGTTACGCTAAAGCAACGGAAGTGATCCGAATATAGTTCTGAAAACTCAAAAAGGATGGTTCTTTAAGTTACTCGAATTTTTTAATATCTCATCAATGTAAGGCACAAAAACCTTTCATTTCGTCTAAAATAACTGGAATCAGGCTCTAGCTATTAATAATTTGATTTATGTGGCTAATACAAGATCATGAGAAAAACAACTCAATTTGCTATAAGTCAAGCCTAACCACAATTGTTCTCCAAATGATTTTACTTTCATCATCAGATAATAACGCATATGCTCCCTAATATTTCCTGTTTTAATGAATTATCTCCCTCTTCTAAAACTTCCTCTGCCATGGTAGGTATCCATCGAGCAAGTAAAATGTTTACCACAGCTTTTGCATCGAATTACATGAGCAATTAAATCATCAATCCAAAAACCATTTTCCTTTTTGGTCTTATCTAAATCACAAGATTTCTCTATAAGTATGAAATTACCTGTATTCAATAATTCCTGAATATATGTCAAACAGTTTAAGTAATCTTTTGGGCTATTAAAAGATTCTCTTAATGTAATATTATTACAGTCATCACACACAATTCCCACCTGCCTTAAAACTCAATAGGACAGTTCTTTTGAGTTATTCTCACCTCTTAATATCATCACAACAATATAGGACACAGATACATTCGCCACCATATCAAAAAAATACGAACCGCTTGGAAATGGTTCCATCGGGTTAGTCCCACAGCATTCTATTATATAAGTTATAAAATTCCATAAAAAAACAGAGAATTCCTGCCAAATTCTTGTAAAATTGGACAGGATATTTGTATTGTTTATATCTAATTCAAGTGTGATATATATTCAAACGCTGTTATTCCATAAACTCTTTTAAAATGCTTATTGAAGTGAGATAAGTCAACAAAACCGCATTCTGCTATAACCGAGTAAATGTTCTTGTTTTTTTCTAGCAACTGCTTTGCACGATTTACCTTATAAAATATAAAATATTGATATGGTGAAGCTCCGGTATTAGCTTTAAATAACCTAATAAACTGAAACTTTGACAAAGAAATTTCTTTGCATATTTCATCAAGACTTATCACTTCATGTAATTTAGAGTAAATCATTTCCTTTGCTTTATTAACTAACTTATTCTCTCTTTTATAATTTGTAAAAATATTAGTTGGATTAAAGTGATCGACAAGGGATAGGAGCAGTTCACTGCACAAGGCTTCATCTTGGCCACTCTGAATTGCACTTGAAAGAGTTAAGATACTATTCCTAAGAGCCCCATGATATACAACTGGGGATGTAAAACGAACCAAATCTTTTTTCCCTAGTATATCCAAAAATAGTTTCGGCTCAATATATAACATAACATAATCAAGACCTGAACTATCATGTGCCCTGCCGTCATGTATTTGTTCAGGATTGAAGAGCATAACCCCATTCTCATAGGACAAATGAAAACTGCCGTCTAAATTATACTCTTGAATGCCACGCAGGGTTACACCTAATGCATATTCTTCATGACAATGCTTCCTATAAGTGAAATCTGTAAAACTCGCTGATAGCGCAGTGATATCTGATAATTTTTTATATTTGAATCGTTCCATTTCTGTCATCTCCTAATAAGGTCAACCAATCCTGAGCCCATTATAGCAGAATATATCAGAAAAAGTGACATACTTACATTAACCAATTTTTGATACTTCAGCAAGAGCTCCTTGAACATCGCCCCGAAAATCACCCAAGTGACAAATGCTAAAAAGCCAATAGCAGTAATCATTGCAACAAATAGTGCTAATAGATGGGGTTCAGCGTAGTATGGCATAACAAAACTGGGGATTACCGTCATTGTGAACAATACGACCTTAGGATTTATAAACTGCATGATGAATCCCGACCTAAACGTTGCAACATGTTCTTCAGTTGACCCTGCTGTATCCATTTTGTATATCTGATATGCCAAATATAAAATATAAAGAGTTCCTATTGTCTGCATTACAATCAATATTTTCGGTATTACGGCCACAAGTATGGTATTTAATGTGGCAGAGATGGCAAGCAAGGCCCCAAAGGCAATTGTTGCTCCATACGAATATTCCATAGCTTTTTTTATTCCAAATCCCTGCACCGTAGACAATATTACAACATTGGTAGGTCCAGGTGTAAAGGTCATAATAACGCAGTATAGTAAAAAAGATGTAATGTTCATGATATATAAGCTCCTCTAAGTTAATATCATGAATTATACATCAGCATAAATAAATGAAGATAGTACATTATTGCAAGGCTGTAAAGTAATCCATATCCGTCTGGCAAAATGCACTTATGAACAATGCCCTCTGCCCTAAGGCACAGGGCTTAAATATAATCTAGCTTTAGCAGCTCTCTACGAATCAGCTATCCTCAATTAAAACTACAATTTACTCACTAAAGCGCTAATAAAGCGGCCTCAATCTCTTTCTTTACATTTCCGCAAGTCTCTAGGCTTCTTTTTGTTTCCAGTACTTGCTTTGCTAAATTCCCGCCAATCCTCCCCAGAGCCCAGGCAGCATATTCTCTCACCAGCTTCTCCGGATCATTCATAGCCAGCTCCAAATCAGGAATAAAAGCTGGGTCTCCCAAATTTCCAAGGGCGATCGCTGCATTTCTCTGAAAATATTTCGGTTCTTTAATATAGTTATACATGAGCGGCTGCACCCGTGTTTCATAAAATTCATCCGTCATGTTCAACATTTTTGTAAGACTAAAATCTTGGGATACCCTTACTAGGAATTCATCGTCCGGCAGCTTGGCCTGCAAACGTTCCCGGTTACGAGGACAGACTTCCTGGCAAATATCGCACCCATGCACGTGCGTACCCATTTTTTCTCTGATTTCAGGCGGAATATGGCTACTAAGACCAGCTGGCTTGCCATCCTGCGTAAACCAGGCATTAAAGGCGATACAACGGCGTGGATTTAGTTTCTGCGGTTCATAAATTGCCTGCGTGGGACAGGCTTTTATACAGGCCCTACATCCTTCTGGACACCCCGTTTCAAGGGTCGGAGTATCATACTCCAGCTCCGTATCTACGACAATTGAACTGAGCACGATAAACGAGCCAATTCCATCCGCATAAGCAAAATTATTTCTGCCATAGGTCGTCACACCAGCTCTGGCTGCCACCCACCGTTCAGGCAAAAAAATTCCCTGCCCTACCTGGCAACCTGCTTTTTTCACAAAATCCAGCATCAGCTGATATCGGCTGCCATTAATACGATGCGAAGGTGCATTATAACTTCTCGCCTGATAAACCCGTCCGACCTTGCCGAGCAGAGCCTCCGGAAAGGCTTTCTGAGAATAATCCCATACCAGAGAAATAATAGACTTTGCCGACGGCATCAGCTTTTGCGGTTCACAGCCTTCCACCGGACGTCTGGGGTCCTGAACCAGAAAATCGTACATGGGTCCTCTGTCTTGCAGAATCGCGACATGATCGGAAAAGCGATCCGCCGTGGTAATCCCCACTCGGCTATAGCCCAAGTCCAATGCGAATTCCTTGATTTTTTTTGTTAAAGACATCGTTATTGCCTCCTCCCTGTAAACTCCTATCGATTTTATTACCTTTGCTTATGGTTTATTGATTAACAGTCAAATCTTCTGAGGTCATGCATAGGAGGCAAGTCCATTACCAAATGACCAGTTTTCCTTTTTTACCTCAATTAAATTAATAAATATATCTTCCGGTCGAATTTCTAATCGTGCTTTCAGCTGCTCAGCAATTTCATGATAAAGAGCCTTCTTTAGTTCAACTGTCCGTCCCTCATTTAGTGTTATTTGAATCATAATCATGTCATCGGTCCGGTTTATCCCCAAGTAACTTGGATCATAAATTAAATCTGTTTTACGATGATCGGTCATGACCTGAAAACGATCCAGTGGTGGACAATTGATGGTCTTCACCATGGCATCATGAATGCTATTACTGATTGTCTGCTTATATTCCTCCAGCTTCCCTTCCATTAATGAAATTCTGACAAATGGCATTGTCTTCATCCTCTCTTTTATCTTTTTTTTACAGTTGTGTATATACACATCATTAGAGAAAATTTTTAGAAACGTAAGGATTCTATTTTTTGCAGCGCTTTCTTAAACACATCCAACTCTTCCGGAGTGAACAGTTCATCCACAGCTTGCTGCGCTTGCGCCCAATAAGGAGCCGCCGCTGCAAGAATCGCTTGGCCACTCTCTGTGATATGCACACGGCGAGCGTGGGAATTTTCTTCTGCAGTCATACCCACCAGCCCCATTTTTTCTAACGGTTTTAAGTTACGCACCAGCGTTGTGCGCTCTAACCGTATAGCCTGGGAAAGTTCATTCATCGTAAGCGGTCCTAAGCGTTTAAGATGATTCAGCAACGAATATTGAGTAATCTTTAGACCACCGCTAGATTCCAACGACTTATCATAAAACTGGGTAAGAGCCCGTGACGCCCGACGCATATTAGTGCAATTGCAGACACTAGGTGTCTTCAGATTTTCTTTTGCAATCATAGAATTCTCCTGCTTTATTTCAATATTTCCAAAAACAACATCATTGTGTATATACACATCTATGAAATAAATCATACTTTTTTTCTTTTTCTTTGTCAAGAAAAAAGGTCAAGACGAAAGTCACCGAATTCTTTTTAGAGCTTTCTCTTTCACGATGTACAAAAATCCAACGAATTCCTTTGAGAATTTCGTTGGATTTTTATCTGTCTTAATCGTTTACTATCTTATTTCCTTAGACTACAGGCATTCATAACCATGTGAATTTACACTAATTACTTTTGCTCAGAATCATTTCAAGCAGTCCTCTTGCGGCTTCTTCTGGACCCTTTCGCTCCCAGCCTGCAATACTCAGCCTAGTACGCATTTGACCAACGAATATCCCTTGCTGGAAAAATGCCTCAAAATATTTCTTAGCGATGATTTCATGAATTTGTCTGTATTGAGATGGACCAAATACATTCGCAAAATAGGTTTGAACCAAACCTGTAGACGTCGTAGTACCTTTACTCATAACTGCGCCCGATCTGAAGACATTAATTGCCTCTGCAGCATTGGAAAATTCCTCAATAATCGGATGCTCCTCATCAATCTGATCAAAATTATTACAATATAATAGGAAATCTACTTTATGTCCTTTGGCTATTTTATCATACGTAGTGACCGGCAAAATCGTCCGAGCATTCTTCTGACTTGGGTTCATAATGATGGCTCTATCAATCTGACCAAAAGCGTAGCCTGGATTTAAGTCGTCTAAGCGAACATAAGCCCCTATTTCAGTACCATAACCAATAACCTCACCGTTCTCATTAATGGACAAAGATCCCATATCATCTGCAATAACAATGATATCTTGAATATACTCTTCTCCAAGAACACGAAAAGCTTCTAATGTTTCGGATTTTCCTGCTCCCGTATCCCCCATAACCAATACATTCGCTTCCTTATTTCCCTTTAGAATAATTCTAGCCATCGCACCATGGAAGGGCATTTTCCCTTTTTTCATCATTCGTATATTATGCAAGGTAAGAGCCATTTTCTTCAAATAACCGAAATACCCAAACTCGTCTCGATTGGGAATTGCCGCCACTAACATTTCATTCTCATTATCCTCATAAAATACAGTAGGCAGCTTCGTCAGATCATCCAAAACCCTACCCGGTACACCAAAAAGGAATACGGCATCTGGCTGTTTCTCAAGTTCATCATCATCCGCTATTTCAAATAGATTACACAGAGAGAAACCTAGTTCAAAAAAGCGATCCTGAAAATAAATATTAATAACCAGCGGTCCCACCTTTGCAGGATAGCACAGCCACTCCTCTGCATGAATATCTACTAACTCCAGTGGATTTTGATCAATCCTCTCAAACTTACCTGTCCGCTTATTCATGGGAGGGTCTAAAACCAAAGGCGGATAGATGCATACCTGACGAATCATCTGAACCTGATTTAGTTTTTCATAGATCTTACCCGAAAAAGGTACAGCAGCACTTGTACTGATCGCCGCCAATTCCGCACCAGCCGTTACCTGTCTAAACACCTTTGGATGATGTGTTATATTGATCTGCAAATCTCGATATGTCTTTCTTACCAGGTGATTTAATTTTTCTATTGTAGAATGGAATGTTCGATAAGGTCTAGTTTCCAACCCATCGCCTTCCGATTGGCAAACAATAAAGCGAGTAAAATTCCGCCAATAATTATATAAGTATTGAACAAAATCATTCAGCAATTCTGGCTCCCTAGAAAATTGCTCAGAACCTTTTACAACCTGACTAACAAGGTTGACAGGCATTTTACATATGTAATGAAACGTATCGATTAAGATCTTAATATCTTCCTCTTTAATATCATCCTTATTCTCAAAAATATCTAATAAAATAGATTTTCGCTTCGATAGTTCCTTGACTGCCATGGTGAGTATGGTAGCAAATAAATCACTACACAATAGCTCTTCCGATGTATCGCAGACCCTATTTTTCAGTTTAATGATAATTTGTTTGTCATTGATTTTACTTGAAATCATACTCACCGTTCCACTCCTCCACATTTTTCATGATCCATTCAACATGGCTCATCGATTTTTCCATAAACTACTGGTAAACCTTATACTAATTGATTCTGATTTTAAAGATTCCTAGCTTTTAAAATGTGTTATATGAACTTTTATTTTTACAGAAATTGGTTACTAGCGAATATCATTATCTTACCGCAATTTATTGATATGGTAAATACTTCTAATCAAAATTCCACAAAGATATACTGTATACCGAGTACTTATGTGCTCATACAAAAGACTTTCTCATTCTGCATAATTGTCTTCTATACCTGGTAAATTTTATAGCGCTGGGGTCACGCTTGAGTGAACTGCCCCTTATGCTAGAGAGATGATATAATCTAACATAAGGGGTATTTTATGCCAAAGGAATAAATGAACAAAAAACCTGCGATAATTCGCAGGTTTAATTAGTTTCCAAAATTCGAGAGCGTGCCTTGCCAGCCTCTACCGCTACCTTGGGGTTGTATCGTCCGAAATGTCTTGATTTATGATTTCAAGATAATGTTTCACCTTTTTTTCCATAAACTTAACTCTTCTCGCTGCCTCTTCCAACTGCTCTTGTGCAATTTCTTTGTATTTCAAAATAATTTCATAACGGGTAAGAATTGAAGAATCTCCTTCTAGGTATAGATCAACAAAGTGTTTGATATCCTTGATTGACATACCGCAATCTTTAAGATACTTAACCCTTATCAGCCAATTAAGAGATGCTTCGTCAAAAAGACGAGTGTTGTATTTGTCGCGTTGTATGTTCGGCACCAATCCCTTGTCAGTATAAAATCGGATCGTATGCTCTGTGAGATTTATTTTCTGCGCCACTTCTTTGACTGTGTACATTTTTCTACCTCCTTTTGGGAAAAACCCTTGACTTCGTGTTACTCGAATGCAGTACAGTAAACATATCACGAAAAAGAGGCAGAGTAAAGTGATTCTAATTGCCTCTAATCAACAAGAGATTAAAGGGAGGAGAAATACGATGCCATTAAATTTCTCAGATCAAAGCGTCCCTACCATTCTGCTCATCGCAGCCTCACGTGGTCTCGGTCTCGCGATGGCCGCCGATTTTCTAAAGAAGGGCTGGAAGGTAGTTGGAACGGTTCGGGAAGGATCGGGTCGGACGAAGTTGCACGATCTTGCTGATGAATTCAAGGATCGACTCGAAATAGAGCAATTAGATATCTGTGAGCAATCCCAGGTCACCGCGTTACATGAGCGCTTATCAGGCAGAACGTTCGAGATGCTGTTCGTGAACGCCGGTATTACAAATAATGAGAAGGACACAATTGGTGAAGTGACAACCGACGATTTCATACGCGTCATGATTACGAACTCGTTGTGTCCTATGCGCGTCGTTGAGTCGCTGCAGGATCTCGTTACTGCAACTGGTTTAATAGGAGTGATGTCATCCGGGCAAGGCAGCGTCGCAAATAATCTCACTGGGATGCGCGAAGTCTATCGCGGCAGTAAAGCGGCCTTGAACCAGTTCATGCGGAGCTTTGCCGCCCGAAATGCCGATTCCTCGCGTGCGATGGTACTGATGGCTCCAGGGTGGGTGCGAACCGAGTTAGGAGGGCCGGATGCTCATCTCAGCATTGAAGAAAGTGTTCCAAACTTGGTGAACACTCTGCTCAAGAAGCAAGGAAATCCCGGTCTTGAATACCTCGATTATCTCGGCCGGACTGTTCCGTGGTAATTACGATCCTTTTTTCTACTAGAGGCTGTCATTACACTTGCACCTTTCTAGGTTCTTTGCTGTAGCCTCAACGACAATGCTCGCATCACCGATTTTAACAAAAGGAAGAATCTTTTATACGTAAATAAGGGCACAGGCCGATTATTAAAAAGGATACCAGCTTTGGTATCCTTTTGTCTTTAAAATTTAAGCATTCAGTTCAGCGACTAGTAGAATCCTGTCTATTAGCAAATCGTTCCACCAGTCAGTTGGCAGTCTTCTGCTGTAGTTAAAGCAACTTCAATCGCGATTTCCAAACCACGGACAATCATATCTAAACTCATACTGGGTTGACCTGGACTACGTGAAACTTGTTCAGGAAGATACGGAATATGTATAAATCCTCCACGGCGTTTATTACCTTCTATACATAGCTGATGCATTAAGCCGTAAAAAAGATGGTTACAGACAAAGGTGCCAGCTGAGTTAGACACACTAGCAGGTACTCCGTTTTCACGCATCACTTCTACCATCTTCTTAATCGGCAATGTTGACCAGTATGCAGTGAGACCAAAGGGTTCAATAGGCTCATCAATTGGGTTGTTGCCTTCATTGTCTTTTATTCGGAAATCATCAATATTGATTGCAACCCGCTCTGGTGTTATTTCCATCCGTCCGCCAGCCTGACCTACCGCTATGATAACCGCTGGATCTATTTTAAAAATAGCCTCCCTCAGCGCAACAATAGCCTTCCGACGAACTGTTGGTAACTCGCAAATCGTTACAACGGAGTCAGCGATTATGCGTCCGTCCAATTTTTTTATTGCTTCTAGTGCCGGATTTACAGATTCTCCGCCAAAAGGATCAAAACCAGTAACAAGAACTTTCATCTATTTCACCCCCGGAAAAGCTAAATAATACATCAAAAAAATATTAATCAATAACAAGGGAAGCGCCGTAACTATTTGACTCTTTATAACCCCATTTTTATCACTCATTTCCAAAAGAGCTGCAGGTACAACATTAAAGTTCGCAGCCATAGGAGTCATGAGAGTGCCGCAATATCCAGATAACATCGCAATAACACCAGCGATCGCCGGATCAGCTCCATGTAGTTTAATAACAAGTGGTATGCCGATACCTGTCGTTATTACGGCAAATGCTGCAAAACCATTGCCCATAATCATGGTGAACAAAGCCATGCCAACACAGTAAGCAACGACTGTAGCTAACGTACTTTCGGTGGGAACGATGGAAGATACCATTTCCGCTACAACATTCCCCACACCGGCTTTATCAAACAGAAAGCCAAGAGCAGCCAAGAATTGGGACAAAATAGCAGCCCAGCCAATTGCATCAAGCAATCGACGACCTTCATTGCTAGCGCAAGTCAGGGTTTCTTTCGTCATAAAAAGTGCTACTAAAAAACCCGCAATCGAACCTATTCCCAAACCGATCAAGGCTCCTAAAGTAGTAAATGTAGCTACTAGAAAAGTAATAATCGGAACGACTACTGTTGGAATAAATAACAGGTTCCCATACTTTTTAGCTTCGGTGATTTTACTTTCTTTAGAAGTTTCACCATAAGACCCGATACCAATTCGTTTTCCGCTGGCAATCATAGCCATTACTACAACCATTCCACCAACGATATATCCCGGAATTTCTTTCCCCCACATGAAAGTAACACCATAAATCGCCCAAAATAGAGCTGTACCCCATTTAGCTTTATGATTTTTATCAAAAACGGTATAAGCGCTAAACACAAATAACAGAAAACCTATTAAATAATACAAATGATCTAATGTTATTTTCATTGCGAAATACCCCCATTGCTCTCGCTTTTAATCACCTCATCAAGTTTCTTTGACATTCTTCTGTCAAAGAATGCATACCGAGTGCCAGCAATAATCAGTGCGACGACCCCAGTAGGAACTGCATAGAGAGCCATAGTGATTAAGTCCACCGTATACCCTGTTTGTTCCATAACGCCTTTAATTAATAGCAGCCCCCCTGCGGCAATAAACATTAACTGTCCAAAAAAATTACCATAGTTATCAGAACTGGCAGCCATTCCTCTGATTTCGTCTAAAATACTTTGTGGTAGAATTCGTCCCTTCGCAACAGCCGCTTCTGCCATTGGAGAGACGATAGGTCTTATAAAGCTAGGATGTCCTCCTAAATGCATACCAAATGCTCCTGTAACTTGGCGAAATATCATGTATAGCAGCATAATTCGCCCGGCTGTTGCTCCCTTTAGGTTTAAAATAAACCTTTCAGCTTGTTCCTTAAGGCCATGACGTTCCAAAAGGCCAATGACCGGAAGTAATAAAATAAATAATGACATGTAGCGATTGGTCACAAAGGCTTTACCAATGACATCTAGTATCTCAATGAAATTCATACCTGAAACCAGACCTGTTGCAAAACCAGCTACTATGACTACTAATAAAGGATTAAAACGAAAAACAAGACCTATTACTACAATAAAGACACCAATAAGTTTGATCATTTCTTAATTCCTCCTTGTCATTACATGCTAGCTTCTTAAGGTTGTACTACTGGATACGATCGGTATAACTCACCAAGGTATCCATATCATTTATAATAATTTTCCGATTCCGAATACTGATTAATTTTTCTTGTACAAACTTCTTAAGCACCCGTGTCACTGTCACCCTTGAACACCCTACATTATGTGCTAGCTCATTCTGAGTATAGACTGTTGAGATAATACTTGTGTTTTCTTCAACATTTGCATTATCAGAGCATGCAGTCAACCTGAGCAATGCTTCTGCAATTCTCCCCCTGGAATCGTTAAAGGTATTGTTAGTTAACTGAAGTAACACAATATGAAATTTTCTTGTCATACTATTAATTAAATACTTATATACCTCAGAATTTTTTTCTATCGTTTTATCGAGGACCTCTTTACTGATATATGAAATCTGAGCATTTTCCTTTACCCGGCATACATAATGTAATGCTCCCCCGCCCAATAAGTTCATTTCACCAAATATTTCACCCGGCCGCAGGATATAAAGCTGCTTTTCACGGCCTTGAGAACTAACAATACTCTTAACGATCTTACCTTTAAGGACAATAGCAAATGAATTACAACAATTACTATCAATAAAGTGATTTTTTCTATACGTTTTTATAACGCCAAGCTTTGATAAATCATTTTGAAAGTACTTGCGCATTTCGGTTTGTTTCTTATCGTCAAACACATCTTGATACATTTACACCACACCTTAGTTCAATGTTTAACAGTATTGTAGCATATCAAACCTGGCTTATATCCTGTAAATTCATCCTTCTTCCAGTATGACCCATTGCCTCTTCTTACCAGAATATTTTATTTCTTAGTCCACTAAATAAACTTTACTAGAGCTCTCTGTTATAATTATAAACAGGTTTAATAGCAAAAAATGTATACCACGCTACCTTTTTAGTATTAATTAAAACTCTCTCTATTATCTGACCCTATATTCCATTTACATAATAAAAATAAGTGCGAACAACTAAATTTTTTTATTTAGTGTTCGCACTTTTATAGTATTAAAGGAACGTCTCTGACTATCAGAAACAATCTTATTTTGTTGTTATAATGTTATTGCTGTTTTCCTTCTAAAGCAGCAATCTTTGCTTTCAAGGTTTCTAAATCCTGCTGCAACAGAGTAATGCTGTTTTGCAGGTCTTGAACTTGTGTTTTTGAAGAGCTGTCCGAATTCGTGGATGTAGGTTTAGACGATACTACCGCCTGTATTAGCAGGATGTTTTGCCCCACTGCTTCTACAAAGTTTCCCAAAATACTTAGTTGCTCTTCGCTAAGCTTATCAGATGCCAATATCGCGAGTAATGCGGCCAGCAGTACCTGCTGCTCAAAGTCAAGGGAAAAGAGAATTGATTCTTCCATCGGCAACCCACCTGAAACATTTTATAAACTATATGATGACACTCAGCAATGGATAACTTAATTTTTTGTGTTTGCTAAAGATAACAAGTTAACCTAGCTGAGTGACGACAACACCTGCATCACCGATTTTAATTGGTGGTGCATTTTTGTCACCTGTATTTTCGATGGTTTCATTTTGTAAAGATATTTTCCAAATACAGTTTATATTCTTTGTAAGCCTGAAATATACAGTCTGATCTTGGGGGAGAAAGACCCAGGAGCATTGGGTGGGATAGTCTCCTCGGGTTTGGAAGGCGCTTTTTAAAATAGACATAGCTTGCTCGACATCTAATGAATTGCAAGCTTTTTTGAGTAGGCGGTCTGTTGTTACGTACCGCTCTGCCCCTACAAAACGTAAATCTAGTTTTGCTGTATCGGGATGCAGTACATGGGCAAAGTTGGTCATGACCTGCTGTTGTCCAGATATTTTTTGTTGTAATAGTTTGCCTTTAATGCCTTCGATAATGGTAGACTGACCGTTTTGTGCTGCAAAAAGGCTGTGAATCTTATAGTTTTCTGGAAGAGTTAACCTCGTTTTACTATCTAGTGCCATGATTTCATCCATTGTGATCCGTTCGTTTAAGTAATCAGCGAATAATTGCAGCCCATCGATCTCGGTTGACGCATGACATTCCTCAAGTTGACTGGCATCACCCTCCATATGTAATTCCTGCAGATTAACGAAACTGCCGTGCTCATTCATACCTACTAATGGCGAATATCCATCAAATACGTAAATATAAAAGCAGATAAATTTGACTGCAGCTGATTTTTCAATAGTTACTTTAATATCCACCATTGGAAAATCAAAATTCATCCCATATAAGGGGCGACCGTAATACGCGGCGAAACTTGTACACATAGAATTCGATCCTTTCCTGAATCATATTTTTTTCAGGGTCGACAATCGATACAGCGTCAGTTCATTATAGCGGATATTATATCGTTAACGTAATGACACATCAAGGTTGACAATGTAATTGTGGTGAATTATACTTTCCCTAATGATTGCTTGCTGAAAGATTGTGTTAGGGAGGCTTACTATGAATCAGCGAAGTGAATGCACCAATGTAACATACCCTGCTTTTTTTGCCGCGTTAACGGCTGTAATGAGTTTTATATCGATTCCGATGCCCTTTAGCCTAGTACCCATTACGGGTCAGACTTTGGCAGTCATGTTGACAGGAAGTATATTACCAGTTAGGCAGGCTTATTGGAGTATGCTGGCTTACTTATTGATTGGAGCAGTCGGAGTTCCCGTATTTTCCGGATTCAGTGGCGGAATTAGCGTTCTTCTTGGACCTACAGGTGGATATTTAATCGGTTATTTGCCCGGAGTAATGCTCATTGCTTTATTAAAAGGGCAAAAGAACACTCTTTGGTCTCTTGCCCTAGCAAATAGTATTGGGGGAATTGGGATAGTATATGTATTGGGAATCACTTGGCTAAGTTTGGTTACAGGCATGGGAATTCCAAAAGCAATCATGACTGGCGCACTGCCGTTTCTTCCCGGTGATATACTGAAAGTAATTGCAGCGACAGTTATTAGTGCGACAGTAAATAAACGGCTTCCAAAAGCTAGGATCTTGTCATAAAAATGGTTCCTTGTCTTCTCAAATTATCGTCCATCTGTCACTAGCGTTCTAATATGCGATAAATTGCTTTTGCGACACCATGTTCTACATTACTTGCTGTGATATATTTCGCCACCTCTTTAATTTCTGGTATTGCATTTTCCATAGCAAATGAATTGGGAAATTCGACGAACATAGAATAATCATTAAACCCATCGCCTAAAATAGCTACTTCATCTTTATTTATACCCATTCTTGCTGCAGCTTTGGCTAATATCCGTCCTTTGGTCGCATACCTATCATTGATTTCAATATTCGTTGTAAAACTAGACGATACCACGATTCCTGCCAATTTATTCAATTTTTCCCGTGATCCTTTTAATTCATCGGCTGAATCTGCAAAAGAAATAAATTTGCCTATTTCTACATCACTTTTCAAAAATTCATCGATATTGGTGATGTATTTCATGTTAACAAAATGGGGATGATGTAACGCATTTTGGTAAATTTCATTTGGATCTGTAATATGAGGCCGGAAGATCTTTGATCGTTTAATCATACTATCGAATATTTCTTCTTCTGTATTTGCTGTATAATATCCATCATTGGTATATATCTCAGATGCTAAATTACCCTCCGATAGTATACTTATAATTTCAGTTACCAAACTTTTATCAATATAAATTCCTTCAACGATTCTACCAGCACTATCCCGATACTCTCCCCCATTCAAAACTACACATTCACATGTTAGCCCATATTGGTCTAAGTATGGCTTAACATCATCATAGGCTCTACCAGTTGCAATCGCAAATTTTATTCCTTTTTCTTGGGCTGCATGAATCGCTTCTAGATTCTCCTTGGAAATCTTCTGGTCAAATATAAGTGTTCCGTCCATGTCAGATGCAATTAACTTTATCATTTTAAAATTCTCCATTGTATATTTTTTTTGTTTTTATCATCAGTTCTCTATCTTTTTCAGGAGTCCATGCCGATCTTTTTGCCAAATAGCAGGGACGACTCTGATGGGTCAATCTAATCATTAACATCTATTATCATCATTCTATATTTGTACTATTTCCTACAAGCATAAAGAACTCCTGCCAAATTTCCACAAAAATTCGGCAGGAGTTTTTTCATTATCATAAATGATGTGACTATCAAGATTTCTCAAGATCATCATAGTTTTCTATTTTACAAGCCAATCGTTCTCTTGTGGCCTGCAAATTTGCAATACGATCATCTAAACGGTTTAATTCTGTCAGTAAAAGTTCTTTCCTTATCTCCTTTGTTTTACTTCCCTGCTGATAAAGTTGGACATATTCAACAAGGACTTCTACTGGAACACCTGTTTTTCTCATGCAGTGAATAAATTCAATCCATCCACAGCTGTAATCGTCATAGTCCCGAATCCCATTTGATTTACGGGGAACAGGCGGGATCAAACCGACTCGTTCGTAATAGCGCAATGTGTCTTGTGTCATACCGTATTTCTCGCTGACCTCTGAAATTATCATTTGATTCACTCCTTCTTTTCATGCCAAATGGACTGCCTCTCATTCTTTCAAGTTTTTCCTTAATGTACTTGTTATACTCTAAGGCTATCACCTTGTCTTAACTCCAGGTCAAGTCTTTTTATTACAGCTAACAACAGGCTAAAGTCTAAATAGACTGAGAAGGCCTTGATTCAAATTATTTTGAGTGCAAGCAATCGACACAGTCTTTAAAAATAAGAGCGAAAAAAAATCACTAAGCCTATTGACTTAGTGTTAACACCAGATAATACATTTTACTTATCCAAAAAATATATTAGCATTTAACCATGTTATCGACTGCCGAACCAAAGGAATTGTACGTTGTTAAAGGTGCGAGACACATCGGCCTGTACGACAGAAAAGATCTTATCCCCTTCGACAAACTCGAGTCCTTCTTTAGAGCAAATCTAAAATAGTACTAGCCTTTGCATGCCAATCGTATTTTGAATAAAGCCGCTGTGTGAATTCCGTATATCTATTGGAATTCACACTTTTTGTCTGAACCACGAATACAACGGAACAAAAGCAATTGATAGTGTTTTTTATCTTATAGTCATCCATTGCATTACATTTCTTGGACTGGATACAACACAATTTTCGCAATTAACAATATCAATAACCTAAACTTCGTCTTGACATATCTTCCAACAATTAAATTTTCACTAATATTGTTGCGCCTGCTATATTATTCATATCGCTTGCACTAATAAACTGCACAGCTTGATTTACATAAGAAAGATCGTGTTCAATTGCTTTAGCAAATGTTTGAATAAGCTTTATTACATGTTTGACTCTGAATCCCTCCCGATGATAACCTGCCATACCAATTAGCAGGGTTCTTATCATAGAATAGTGGAGTACCAATACGGTATATTCTGTATAAATACTTCTTTGTTCATAAAGGATACTTTCTTGTGGACCAAGCGGAAATAAATTTTTATATACATAATTTACTATATAATTTTCCAATATATATTCATGGTTTTCCATGAACGGCTGATAGGGCGTGTCGCAAAACGTTTATTGAAATCGTTTTGCGGTACGCCTCTTTTTTAATAAAAAAGCAGAAATCTCTTGTTGATCGGAAGAAAAAAAGAAGTCGTAGCTAGATTATGGGCATAACAAAACAGAGGAATCGACTTCCCTTCAAAAAAATTATATACCGTTATCAGGACGCTTTGGGAATATGCAAATAACTTCCACAACGACCGTTTTGGATTTTGTTGTGGAGTTTCTTTAGGTTGTATGCCATGCACAGCAATAGAAATTCAGTATGCACTTTAACTTGACTACGCATCAAAAATCGCCGAAAG
>NZ_FOTS01000071.1 GCF_900114615.1 Pelosinus propionicus DSM 13327
TGAGCAATATTATTAAAAGATTCGTATCCTCTATCAGCTATAACAATAACACTTCCAGTTGCTTCAGATTTTTCAATCATTGATACCAGAGCCTTATGTTCATTCATACCTTTTTTACTTTGTATTGAAGCATCAACATAATTATGTTGCATCAAATCATACATAGCATCAAGATGAAGAAGATTATATCCTTTAGTATTATCGTCATTTTTGATATGAGAATTTTCGTCATTTTTATTTTTAGGTAATCTTATATCAGATCCATCTACAGCAAGAAGACGATATCCTTTAAATAAAATCTGCTCTTCACATTGTTTAACCATTTCT
Organism: Pelosinus propionicus DSM 13327; assembly: GCF_900114615.1. Taxonomy (GTDB): domain Bacteria; phylum Bacillota; class Negativicutes; order DSM-13327; family DSM-13327; genus Pelosinus; species Pelosinus propionicus. The sequence goes on from NZ_FOTS01000071.1 coordinate 328, forward strand.
CTAAAAATATATTCCATAGCTTTAGATGAAATTTTATTCCTTTGCTGAACAAAGGCAGAAACAGATGCGGTATCTTCTGCATAATTGAACCAATCATATATTTCTTTACATAAACTATTTCCACCCATGCCAATCATCATTTTAATGATTGTTTCAAATGATAGTTTTCGATTCCTTGTAAAGTCCTTTGATGGATTTTGCAAAAAATCAGATGGATCATCTGATATAGTACTTATTATGTGTGAAAGTATTTCTTTTACTTCAGTTGGTTTCATATGCGTTCCTCCCTCGAATCTTTATATTTCATGGGCAGAGCCGCAAATTCTCGACTATTTGTCAAGTGTTTTTTTATATGACTAGCAAATTACTAGCAAATATAAAAATAGAACGTTTACATCTACTTTTATCGATGTAAACGTTCTATTTTGCTTAACTTAATGACATTGCCCCCCAAGTGGGGCGTCAAAATAACATCTTCTAAACTAAACATAGGGTGCAGCTGCGGAGGTTCAAAATCATACACATCTACACCATATCCACGAATACGACCGTCAAGTAATGCCTTATACAATGTTTCATACTCTACCAATTGACTACGGGCAGTATTAATCAGAATCGCCCCTGGTTTAAGTAAACACAATTTGGCATCATCAAGAATATTGCGTGTTTCATTCGTTAAAGGCAAATGAAGACTAACAAAATCAGATTGCTGCAGCAATTGGTCAAGAGCAACGTAGTCAATGCCAATTTCGCGGGCCTCTGGCCGCTTCACACTGTCAAACCCTAGAATCTTCATCTTATAGCCCGTTGCACGATAAGCAGCAGCTAGGCCTATTTTCCCGACACCCACAATACCAATCGTTTTACCCCAAAGACCTACGCCCATTGGCTTTAGCCAATGCCCGCTTTTTGTGGATTCATTCGCAGTATGTAACCCCCGGGATAACATATGGAGTAATCCAAAAGTCAAATCAGCAACCTCATGACTGTTCACGCCTGGAGCATTTGTCACCACTACACCACATTCAGCTGCGGTCTTACTATCAATACCATCTACCCCCACACCATGCTTAGCAATTACCTGTAAGCAGGAACAGGAGCGAATGATTTTGCCCGTAACTTTATCATTGCCTACAATTAATACATCTGCATCCTGGGCAGCATTTATCATTTCATCCTCCGTCAAGGGTCTACCCAATGAGTTAGTAATAACTTCGCATCCTATTGCCTGCAGACGCTGCAGAGGCTCAGGATCAGCTTTAGCAAATGTAACTGCCGTAACAACAACTTTCCATTTATACATGATCATTCCTCCAGTATTTTATAGCTAAAAACAAAAGGGACTTGGCATCTGCCAAGTCCCTAGACATCGGCAGATGCCTTAGTCTTTTTTATTTTCAGTCAAAGGTGACTGTTAAAATAACACTAATCATACTTAGCCGCATGAACAGCAACAACAATTTCATTGGCTTTACGCTTGACCGCTTCCCAATCTCCCCTTGCTGCAGCGGCAAAATCTACAAGCTGACCGCCAGCACCAACAGCCCTTGCACCAGCTTTGATAAATTCTACAGCATTATCCTTGTTCACACCCCCAACTGCCATAGTTGCAATCTGGGGTAATGGACCACGAAGTTCCCGAAAATAGTTAGCTCCGATAGATGCTGCCGGGAAAATTTTCACCATTTCGCAGCCAAAATCATAGGCTCTTACAGCTTCTGTTGGTGTCATTACACCAATTACTGCGGGAATTTTTGCCTGGCAGCAAACAGCTAGTGTTTCTTCGGCAAGGTGCGGCGTTAGCACAAAGGTCGCACCGGCCTTTATTGCAGTATGAGCATCTTCGCCTGTCATGACTGTCCCAGCGCCAATTGGCAGCTTTTCACCGATTGCTTCCTTGAGTGCCGTGATCCCCTGAAGAGCACCCTCACTGTTTAATGTTATTTCAATGGCTCCTACACCAGCATCGGCCAATGCTTGTCCGAGGGGCACAAGTATGCCAGGATTAACACCGCGCAGAATAGCTACTACACCATTTTGAGCCACATGTTCCAATATAGCATGCATAAACGCCACTCCTTTCTTCCTATTGTTTATCCGATGACCAAGTCCCTGGATAAGTGCGACTAAAGATTCAGGTGGAGTTAAAACTCCATCTGAATCAAGTCTTCTTTATAGCGGTGTAGACTTGTTTTGTATCGCAGCATACGTGTTTTCTTCTTCCTCTTCCATTAACTGAATTGCTTTACGCTGCTGGGATTTTGCCACTAATAAAAAGAGACCAAAAACTACTGCGGAAATAATCACACCGCTCAAAATAAAAGATAAAGTCTGCATAATTGCATAGGTAACAAATAAGGAACCACCAGAGAAAGAGGCAACGCCTACAGCTCCTTCTGGCATTTTGCCGCCTACTGCTAAAAATATTTTGGTCAAAACAGGAGAAGTTACAGTTCCGCACAATAGTACTTGTATCAATACAACTGCACCGATAACCAAGGTACGGAATACATTGCCGTTAACCAGTGCCACAACAAAAGCAATTCGAAAAGGTATGACTGTAATATCTGCAAAAGGGAGCATCTGATTTCCTGGCAGAATAGCTGCCAATACTAATACAAATGGAGTTAAAATTAATGCTGCGGTTAAAACGGAAGGATGCCCAATAGAAATCGCTGAATCCAAACCAAGCAATATCTCCCGGCCTCCAAGATGTTTTTGCAAAAATTCACTACTGGCTTCTTGTATTGGCATTAAACCTTCCATGAGAATAGCAACTACTTTAGGTAGAATAATCATAACAGCAGCTAAGTTCATCGCCAAATTTAAGGAATCTTTTATTGAATAGTTAGCCATGATTCCAATAACAAGTCCAATGATTACAGCCAGTACTGCTGGTTCGCCAAACAAACCGAGGTATTTCCTCACCGAATCAAAATTACCGCGAATATTTTTCACACCAGGAATACGATCCAATAACTCATTGATCGGCGCTGCGATGACCAACTCAGATATAGAAGACAAGGTTGGCATCGAGATCCCTGGCAAACCATAAAATTTTTGCAAAAAAGGAGCAGCCCAGTCAGCTGTCAACCAGGTTATGAACGCAGCCAGCATCATTCCCACAAATCCAAGATATACATTATCCGTTGCATAATAGGTTAAAACACCAGCAGTTATTAAATGATGGTAGTTCCAAATATCAACCATTAACGTTTTCGTTACACGAAAATAAAGTAATACCAGATTAAAGATCAGCAGTACTGGAATGCCAATGGCCCCCATAGGCGTAGCCCAGATAGCTGCTGCAACAGCCCCCCAGCCCACATCCATAACATCCAATTTGAGGCCTGAATTTTTGGAGAGCGCTTTCATAGCCGGACCTAAATTATCACCCATAAAGGCAACCACCATTTTAATGCCAATCAGTGCAATTGCGATGAAAATGGCGGCTCGAATGGCTTTACTGGCCTTAGTGCCTAACGCCAAGGCAAATAAAAATATAAAAAAGGGGAGTACTACATTAGGTCCAACATCAAATATTATCTTAAAATAACTTGCAATCGTTTCCATATTTATCCCTCCCTGCTATTGTTGTTATTGTAAATGTTTTTTAATTTCTTCTAAGGTTTCTTTTAATCCCATGCCTGTAAGAAAAGGAAGTCCTTTTATCAAAGGTGTATTCACGGTATCAGGGAGTGTTGCCCCCATGGCCATTAAGACAATTACATCCACTTTATCAGCATACGAAGCCAGCTCTCCGATCTTAGCCTGAATTACTTCACAGCGAACGTTGGCATTTGCCATATAATCCTGAATTTTTTTACAAGCTACAGTAGAAGTCGCCACCCCATTTCCACATAATACCAATACTCGTTTTGCCATTACAAAATCCCCCTTACTATTTTTGATTACTATTTATAGTCCCCAGATTGCTCCTTTGACAGTTGGACCAACCTGTTTGCTATACCTAAGCAGCAAATTTGAACCAGTTTCCTTCACCAGAGGCTGCCAATTAAGACGCCTGCGTTCCAATTCTGCTGGATCAACATTGAGATTAACGATGCCATCTGTAAGACTAATCGTTATGGTATCACCGTCTTCAACCAACGCAATCGGTCCGCCTTCCGCTGCTTCAGGGCATAAATACCCAATACTTAATCCAGCACTGGCCCCGGAAAAACGACCATCTGTTATTAACGCCGTATTGGGAACTCCTTTTAGTACCTCCGTAACCCGATGCAGCTCCCGCATACCAGGACCGCCCTTAGGTCCTTCATAACGGACAACCACAACTTGACCAGACTTAATTTTATTTTCATGCAAGGCAGTATGACATGCCTCCTCACTTTCAAATACAATGGCTGGCCCGCTAAATAGATGCTGTTCCTTTGGGACAGCAGAAGCCTTGACCAATGCCCCGCATGGTGCCATAGAGCCATATAATACCTGAACACCACCCGTTGGAGCAAGAGGCTTGTCAAAAGCCTTAATCACATCTCGATCACCCTTAGAAGCATTGCGGGCAACCTCACCAATGCTAATTCCGTCAACAGTTCCAGCTTCGATTTTAAGCAGCGATTGAAGCTCTTTTAGCACCGAAGGCAAGCCGCCAGCACGATATAGATCATATACCGTCTGGTTACCGTTTGGCACAAGTGCCGCTAATAGCGGGGTCTTATCACTCACTTCTTCAAAGCTGTCCCAGGATAAAGGAATACCCGCCTCAGCAGCAATGGCTGGAAGATGCAGAAAGGCATTTAATGAACCGCCTAAGGCATTTAGTACCACCAGTCCATTATAAAATGCATCTGTTGTGGCAATATCTCTTGGTCTGATGCCTTGCTTAATCATATCCATTACCGCCCTGCCGGATTGTTCAGCAGAAAACCGACGAACGCTGGTTGGCGCCGGAAGGACACTGCTGCCGGACAGCATCAATCCCATAGCTTCACAGAGAACTGCCATCGTATTGGCAGTGCCAAAAAACGGACATACTCCAGGGCCAGAATAATATTGAAGTGAACCTTCAATCATCTCTCGCTCTGTAATTTCGCCTGCCAGGAACTTCGTGCGCAGCTGTTTTGAATCCGATGGCTTGCATTCCGGTACAGAAGCACCAGCGGTGACGATCACAGCTGGAAGATTGATCCGCAGAGCCGCCTGCATCATACCTGGAATAATCTTGTCACAAGAGCCCAGTAATACGATTCCATCAAATATTCCATGACCAAGAACCATTACTTCTACAGAATCAGCAATCATATCACGATGAGGTAATGTATAACGCATACCGAGATGCCCTTGACTGATACCATCACACATACCAATGGTGTTAAATTCAATTGGCTCCCCGCCTGCTGCCCTTATGCCGGCCTTAGCAGCTTCAGCCAGCTTCAATAATGGCTCGTGTCCCGGACATACTTCGTTCCAACTGTTCGCAATAGCGACTAAGGGTTTACCATCCAGCGCATCCAATGCTATTCCTGCAGAAGCAAGATGTACTTTGGCAATGGCTCGTTGATAAGGCTCCAGACGATCAATAGCACGTTCCATAATTTAATGCACCTCCTTTAGTTTTAAATACTGCTTTAAGATTCTCTCAATTTCTTTTGAGTCAGCCGCCCCTAGCAAAATTTCTAACACTTCAGGATTCTGAAAAGTTTCAATTAAATTTTGTAATAAATCCACTTGAGCATGAGGTTCTTTCATTGCTAATAAAAATACAATACTCACTTTTAATGTATTTTCTGAATCACCCATATTGCCAAAAGCCACTGGATGAGCCAGAGTCGCGACGGCGATAGCTGGCTTATTCACATGCTCTACATCGGTATGAGGAATGGCTACATTAATATTGCCAAGAGGAAGACCCGTGGGAAATATTCCTTCTCTCTTTATCACTGCCGGTACATAAGAGTCCTTCACATAACCAAAAGCATGCAGCTTATTTCCGAGAGACTCAATGATCTCCTTAACGTTTGCAGCTTCTAATTGCGATATAATTAAATCTGCTGATAAAACTTTGCTACTCATTTTTTAGCCTCCTACTCTATCCTAACCTCAGCACAAATGTACCGGGAAAATTCATATCTTATTCTCTTAGTCCCTAAGGTATGTCTTCAAACTCCCTTGGACCAGGACAGAAACATTTGGGTTATTTTTTCGGTTTCATTTTCACTGCGAAGACAGGCTACCTTGTCTGCATCACTGAGGATATTGGTTAATTCCAACAATGCAATGACATGAGAGGAATGGTCCACTGCTGCCAGAGCAAAAATCATATCCACTGGATCATTTTCTGGTGTTCCAAAAACAACAGGCTCTTTAAGCCTAATAAAGCTAAATCCCGATTTTTTTACTCCACAATCAATATCTGCGTGAGGGAGGGCAATTCCCTTCCAATATACGATATAAGGTCCCATCTTATCGACTACATCAACCATTGCTTGTCCGTATATTTGTTCAATATATCCCTCTTGATACAATACATTCCCTGCTTCATAAATAGCATCCCGCCAATTTGGGACAGACACATTTAATCTAATATTCGAGGCAGGCAATAGCTGAAACAGCGATGGCGGCTCAGAGTCCATCCGAGTTTCTTCTAATGTAGCATTTAACACGCCGTCTAATTCGCGGCGCAATTGGTGGTAATCTTGAATGCTGCAATATTTTTCAATTACCTTAACAAGATCGTCAACAGAAGATGTTCCTTTTGCCTTGTCCATGTGATTTTCTAATAATGCAATATCATGCGGCGGTAAGAGAGGGTTAACAATCAGTATGGGGATCGAAACGGGGGGAATTGGCACTGTAGATACAATAATGTCTACATGATGAATCTCTAACAGCATTTGAACCTGGCGGCAAGGTGCTATTGCGACAATTTTAATATCAAATAAAGACTGTAATTGAGAAGATAGCAAATTAGCTGTTCCTGTACCTGCGGCACAAATGACAAGCACGGAAGGCTGGGTTTTATCTCGATTTTTCATCCTTTCAAGTGCAGCACTGAAATGAACCGTCAAATAACTAACTTCTTCATCTAACAGTTGTCCGCCAATATAAGCAGCTAAAGAATTCGTATGTTTTCTTACTGATTCAAACAACAGGGGATAATTGGACTTAACTTCATCCAAGTAAGGATTTTCTAAGATTAATCCATACTTTACTCGAAACAATGTAGGGCGAACTTCTTCCAAAAGTCCTGCTAACAATTGATGGTCTTCTGTCAAATCGTAAGGTACATCCTGGCTAACGCGTGCAATAAGATTACATACCAACATTTGAATTTCCGTTCTGCTTTCTTGTTCTTCAACCGCTGAAGATGCAACATTACTTCCCAAAATATACTCTGTAAAAAGACTGACTTCATCAAGAGGAATGGATACGTTAAATCGTTCTTCCAAAAGAGGAATGGTGCTAAGGGCAATGGCAAAGGTACGTGAACTCTGTAACACTTCCATTTCTGATTGTCGTCCAACAATATCGCGTCCCGCTCTAATTCGATGAATGGATACGATTAAGTAAATGACCAGCCCACTAAATGCGACATCTGAAAAAACAACCTTAAGCTCATTTTCTAACCGACGAATATAGGATTGCAGGAAAGCTGTATCAATGTTCTCCAGCCAGCATTTAAATAGCTGACTATCACTCAAGTTAGGCTCTGGTGACGTGATCCACTCCAACAGATAAGACAACGATAGATTTTTGCGCAGTAATTCTACAACAGCTTGACGGTATTCTCGTTCCGGTCCTACAACTTTGATTCCATATTTAGGAATGGAGCGTAACTCTAAATGTCTTTTTTCCAGCCACTCGCGTACTTTCTGTAAATCCTTGATAACGGTTCCCCGACTGACATATAAGATAGCTGCAAGATCATTGATTCTAATATAATCTTTAATATACAGCAACTCAGCAAAAATTTTTTGCAGCCGTTCATTCGATGACAATACATACTGATATAACCCTAAATGTTGAAACAATCTTAATAGTTTCGTCTTCTCTTCTGCGGATTCGACAAATTTCATACCACCGTTTTGTTTGCGAACCAGTAATGATAGATTATTAAACTGCAAAAAATCATCTATTACATCCAAATCATACCGAATGGTGCGGTCACTAACATGAAATCGCTGAGCTAAATCTCGAATCCGAGCCCAGCTTTCATTTTCCAAAATATCTAGAAGTACATTACAACGGCGTTCATTTAGCAACATCATGTTCACCCCACTTCCATTTTTCATTCTACATGATTATTTGAATAATCAGAAGTTTAACATCTTTCACAAAAATTATGGCAAAAGTGAACTAATAGAGCCTCCCAGGCAAAGGAGGTTTTCAATTACTTATCCATAAAGGAGAAAAAATCCTTATAACCGTTTGGTTATAAGGATTTTTTCTCTTTTAAAGTATCACTCGAATACCTTTCTGCAGCCTGATCCCTTAGCAATTCTCTAATAGTTTTTTGGCTTCCACATATTGGGCGATTCCTGCCGCCAGTTTCTTTGCTTCTTTCATGGCTAGAACAACAGTTGCTGGTTGATGTACTACATCTCCCCCTGCAAAAACGCCTTTGCGTGTAGTCATGCCGTAAGGGCGTTCCCGTGTGATCACATATCCATTGTCACTGACTTCGATCCCTTCCGTCGTGGATACGATTCTGGCCGCAGGACGTTGACCAATGGCTGGAATAATTTTATCGGCTTCTATTATTTTCTTTACACCAGTGCCGCGTAACTTGCCATTTTCATCGATTTCCTGCAATTCATACTCTAATCCCGTAACCTGTTCTGCTCCTAAGATAGCAGTCGGATTGGACAACCACTGAAATTCTACACCTTCTACTTTTGCAGCCTCCATCTCTGATGGCAAAGCAGTCACCTCTTCTTCTGTACGACGATAGATGACTGTCACCTTGGAAGCACCTAAACGAAGAGCTGTACGAGCAGCATCCATGGCAACATTACCCGCACCGACTACTACCACTTTGTCTCGCGTATTAATCGGCGTTTCTTTGCGATCTATTTTCTCTGTTCGAATTAAGGTAACCATTCTCAGAAGATAAGTTGCCTGTATCACCCCAATCAGATCCTTACCAGGAATATCAAGAATTCTCGGCAGAGCAGTGCCTGTACCAATAAAAATGGCGTCAAACCCATCTGCAAATAAATGATCGACGGTCATATCCGTCCCTACTACAACGCCAGTTTTCACTTCCACTCCCAAATCTTCAATTCTTTTAATTTCCCGACGAACCACTTCCTTGCTTAAGCGAAATTCTGGAATACCATACAGCAAGACACCACCCGCCTCGGCTTGGGATTCAAAGATTACAACTTGAAACCCCAATTTTGCCAAATCACCGGCAACCGTCAGTCCTGCCGGTCCCGATCCAATCACTGCAACTTTTCCTTGTACACTAGGAACAGGCTTCGGTCTTTCAATGCCCATTTCGGCATCAAAGTCAGCAATAAAGCGCTCCAGCTTGCCAATCTGGATACCGCGATTTTTTTTATTAAGAATACAGGCACCCTCACATTGTTTTTCATGTGGGCAAACCCGCCCGCAAACCGCAGGAAGATTACTGCGCTGAGCAATAATAGCACTGGCTTCTCCAACATTGCCCTTTGCTAAGGCCTGAATAAAGTTAGGAATTTCATTTTCAATCGGGCAGCCGCCACGACATAAGGGTTTCGGACAGTTTAAGCAGCGTTTTGCCTCTGCTATAGCCTCTTTTGTAGTAAAACCTTCATCAATTTCATTAAAAGATAATTTTTCTCTCGCAAAGTTTGTATGTTTATCAATTAGCATATACTCTACCTTCTTTCCTATTTTTCTCATTAATAATTGGAATATTTTACTTATTGACCTATCATTTTTAGTTTGTTATATTCACATTGATTCCTTGTCCAATTGAAGATCCGCCAGATACGTGGAGTTTAAATTAAAATGGAATACATAGCATCCTTGGAGGTCTTATTTTTGAAAAAAATCGTAATGATTGCAGCTGCACTTCTCATCACAGCCAGTACTGGCTTGTCTGCCCCAGTCAATGACCTTGATAAGGGTCAAACCGCCGCTGGCATCGGCAGCAATAATACATTTTATCTTGAACACAAACTGGCCGAAAATTTTACATTAGGCTTGCAAAATGTAAATTGGGATCATCGCAACAACATGGATAACGTCTACGGGCAATTGCAGCTTGCCAATAATTTCAGAGGAATTCTTGGCAGCAATGATGTCAATTCCAACGCCAAAGTATATGTGGGAATGGCTATAAACGGTCCTCTTGCACCCGAGTGGGAAGGATACACGTCCTTAATCGCGGGGAAAGAGTTTAAAGAACTGCAAGTTGGTGCCAACTTCAAGATTACATATAATGCAGATATTAACTTTACCTATCACACTTACATGCCTGATGAAGGTGAAAATAAAAGCGGTGTAGGAATTGGTGCAACCTTGAAATTTTAAAAAAACCCTACAACCCAAAATATAACTATCAAGATCGTTACTGATTATCTTAAAAAGTGAGTAGCGATTTTTTTAATTTGAGGCGACTAAATAGTCTTTCATTTCTAACTGCATTCTTTTATGATAAAATTAGCATTGTGTCGAAATTGCTCACTTTGCCCCGATAAAAATACTATATCTGATCAATCATAAAAATGAAACCCACTTTCAAGGAGGAATTATGCGCAAGTTAATCGCTCTATTCACACTTACAACAGGACTTCTTATGACAGCCAATACAGTTTGGGCCTCTCCTACTGCAGAATTTGAAAAAGGTGCTATGAGCGTAGAAATAGGCAGTACACTTGATTCTAAAGTAAGCGGTCGAGGGAAAGCTTCAGCCGATGTAGTAGGTGAGTTTGGATTTAAGGCTACAGCGACTGCAGGTATAAATGATCGTTTTGCAGTACAACTCAAGCATGGGATGTTTAAATCTGAACGAACCACTATCCCGGTGCCAATACCAATGCCACCTTATACAGTGTCTATGACTACCTATGCCAAAGCTGAACCAAGTGATTTGAATGTCCTATATAAAGTAAATCCTAATCTAACGTTTATTACAGGCTATGAGTATACTAAAATTTCTTATGGCGACTTTGTGTCGAGTGCTTCTAAGTCAGCTTTGCACTTTGGCTTTACAGGAACTCATAAACTTAATGACGACTACACTTTATTTGCCACTTTACTAGGAGGCAAAGATGTCTCTTTAAAAGAATTTGGTGTTAGTTACAAAATGTCAAAGTCTACAACATTTAATGTTTCCTATGCTGAACGAAAAGTGAAAAACGTCGATTTAAAGGTACCTGCTGCTTACATTAACGGCAAAGAAAACTATACAATGAAAGGCATCTCCTGCCTTTTTGCTTTCAAACTATAATCTATACATATAATCAGAAGGTCCTGCATAAGACGTGCAGGACCTTCTGATTTATAATACGTTTTATCAACAGCGAAAAGATCTAAGATTTAATACTTAATATAGAAACATCTTCCTTCACATCTTCTTCATAATGTACATCATCAAAACCAAAACCGAATAATTTAAAGAACTCCTTACGGTATTTCTCAAGGTCCTGAACAATATCAATCTCACCAATGCAAACCTTTTCCCATAAAGCAGAAACCTCAGCTTGCACATCATTTTGCATTTCGTAATCATCAATACGAATCAAATGATCTTCATTAGGTGAATTTTCCGTGTTATATAATCGACTTGCTAAAAGACGATACATTTGCTCAATGCAGTTTTCATCCAGTCCCTTTTTGCCCAATACTCTTGCTAATAACATTAAATATAACGGAACAACAGGAATTGCTGCACTTGCCTGGGTAACTAGTGCTTTATTTACAGCAACAAAAGCTCTGCCATTTATATTTTCAATGTGCTTATTTATTTCCTTGCTAGTAGTATACAAATGATCTTTTGCTCTTCCAATGGTGCCTTCTTTATAAATTGGATACGTAATCTTAGGACCAATATAGGAGTAGCTTATGGTAGTAGCTCCTGGAGCAAGAACATCAGCTTCTTTTAAAAGATGTATCCATCGTTCCCAATCCTCACCGCCCATTACCGCTACAGTGCTGCGGATTTCCTGTTCACTGGCAGGCTCTAAGGTTACATCAACAATTTCATTGGAGTTCATATCTACCGTTTTGCTTGTAAAAGAATCTCCTATCGGTTTAATAACAGACGTAAACGTCTCGCCACTGACAGGATGAGTCCTTCTCGGCGCAGCAATACTGTAAACGACCAAATCAATCTGCCCTAATTCTTCTTTTATTAACGCAATCGTCTGCTCTTTCACCTGATCGGAAAAAGCATCACCATTAATGCTTTTCGCATAATATCCAGCTTCTGTTGCAGCCGCTTCAAAGGCAGCAGTATTATACCATCCAGCAGTAGCTGTATTTCCATTGGAAGCCGGCTTTTCTAAAAAAACGCCAAGAGTACTTGCACCTGATCCAAAGGTAGCAACAATTCTTGATGCTAGTCCATACCCTGTTGATGCGCCAATTACAAGAACATTTTTCGGTCCTTGAATAGGCTTTTGTCGTTTTACATAATTTATCTGCTCTTGTACTGAATGAGCACATCCTACAGGATGTGAAGTAGTACAAATAAAGCCGCGAAACTTTGGTTTAATAATCATATTATAAACTCCTCATCATTGCTTCCCTATGTATTCATGAATAATTCGCCTTCTTTAATTCATGTCTTAGGTATTTTCTTATGGAACTGTGAGCATTTACGTTTTTCCCTAAATTCTACCACAATCTCTTTCTATGTGCAACGCTATTCCTCTTTCTGTCACCCTTCTACAAACGATGTTTTTTTTCAAGTGCATATAAATCTTCAACTTTTTCAAACATAAAGGCATGTGCGTCTTTTATGGCCTGATTATAAATTACTACACCCACTTTTTCTACCATAAAATCTAATAACAATTCTGCTCCTAATTGTCCAAGTTCCTCCTCTCTATTTTCCACAAAGTACTTCTTTAAATCATCAATAGCTTGCTTTTTCAACTCTTTGGATAGATGAATCACTGCCATATCCACCAAACTCCTCTCTATTCCATATTATTCATCAATTTTTTTATTCTCCAATCCCTTTGTTCCAGGTTTTTATAAGTCGTAAATCGATAGGTACTATCTTTATAACTTTGTACAGAGCTCTCTTCTACGCACTGCCACTCTGGCAGCTTATCTAAATTAGGAAAGCACGTATCAGCATGATGCCTATTACTGATCTTAGTAATATATGCCTCTGAACAATAAGGCAAACATTGTCGATATACGGATTCTCCGCCAATGACAAAGATATCCTCACTATTATATAAAGATAGACATGAGAATAATTGCAACAAAGAATGGCATAGAGTAACGCTTTCCCAATGTATCTTTATATTTTTAGTCAGCACAATATTAATTCGCCCCTGGAGCGGTTTTGGACCAGGCAGTGATTCAAATGTCCCCCTACCCATTACTACCACTTTTCCTTTGGTTTTCTCTTTGAAATGCTGCATATCTGCTGGAATTGTGACCAGCAATTTTCCATTGCATCCAATACCCCACTGCTCATCAACGGCCACAATAAGTTTCATCATAACACTCCTGACTATTAAATTAAGATTTTAAATAGCAAGCACTGCATTATCACTAGTATATCCCTCAATCCATAGTCTTTCTACTAAAAAACATAATTTGCAAATATTTTCATAGAAATAAAAAATAACTCTTTAAGAAATTGTTTCTCTAAAGAGTTATTTATTGCTACCACTTACAAATCTGCTACAGATATTATTAAATATTTTGAGAAATTACAGCACGCCGTTTACAATATTTAATGGCTTGCCTTGAATGAAAGATTCAATATTTTCAGCCATAAGCCCAATCAGTCTTTGTCTTGATTCCAAACGCCTCCAACCAATGTGGGGAGTTAAAATTACATTGTCCATAAAAAATAATGGGTTATCCAGTGCAGGCGGTTCTGGATCCTGCACATCAAGTGCCGCACCAGCAATGATACCTTGCTGTAAAGCTTCAACTAAATCGATCTCATGTATGATTGGTCCTCTCGAAGTATTTATCAGAAAAGCCGTTGGCTTCATTTGCTTTAGCTTATCTTTATTGATGAGATGCCTTGTTTCTGGAGTAAGGGGGCAATGGATACTTACAAAATCACTTTGGGTAAGAAGCTCTTCAAGAGAAACAAATTGTACCCTGTCTTCTCCCCAAGGTTTAGAGGTACGGCTGTATACCAAAATGTTCATCCCTAAGGTTAAAGCAATCTTAATTACTTCTTTTCCTATAGAACCTGCGCCAATCACGCCAAGAGTTTTACCTTGCAATTCAAAATGCGGAACTTGTAAGTACTTTGTAAAATTGTCAAAATTCTTCTCTTGGAGCATCCTTTGCTGCTGAATCAATGAAGAACTTTGATTTAAGATAAAGGTGATTACCAACTGAGCTACTGCTTCTGTACTGTAACTTGGGACGTTGCAAACTGCAATATTCTTCTCTTTGGCTGCCGCAATATCAATATTGTTAAATCCTGTACCAGCTTCACAAATCAGCTCTACTGAAGAGGGAAATTTGGAAATTAAATCTCTTCCTACAGGCATCTCTTTTGTTATAACAATATGCTGCCCCTGAACCCGTTCCAGGATTTCATCATTGCTGCTTGCATCATACTTAGTCACAGTGGTGAGATTGGACAAAGAAGAAAAGTCCAGTTTGTTGTCAAAATCTAATTTGGCTGAATTGAGAATTACAGTGTTCTTCATGGCTACCCCCTAATGTTAGAATATTTCTAACTATAAGTATATTTACGCTTCCACTAACTGTCAACGTATTAACTTCTTAGATGACTAAACCATGCTTCTTTTAATCTTAAAATCCCCTCTTTGAACTTATTTGCAGGTATTTTAGAAAAGTATAGCAGCACTTGAGGCCTCTTCTCTTGTGATAGTTCCCAATAATAATCCTGAATCGGAGCTACACGGCAGCCATTTGCCAGCGCTCTTGCAGCTAATTCTTGAGCTGACAGTTCAGATTTTAAACTAAGAAGGACATGAAGACCCGATTCTGTACCATTTATCTTGGCATTCTCACCAAGATTTTTTTGTATTTCTTCTAAAAATAGTTTTCTTTTTTCATAGTATAGCTTGCGTAAGCGGCGTATCTGCCTTTCCAAATGACCATCTGTCATAAACTGGGCAAGAGCAAGCTGTTCAATCGTAGATGCAGTTTGGTTATATAAGGAAGATTTCTTTTGATAGATTGCTAAAAACTTTTCTGGCAACACCATGTAGCTAACACGTATAGAAGGTGGAATTACTTTTGAAAAAGATCCCAGATATACTACCCGTTCTCTTGTATCAAGACCCTTTAGTGCTGGTATCGGACGACCGAAATAACGAAACTCGCTGTCATAATCATCTTCGATGATGATACCATTTTTTTCTTCAGCCCAATTGAGCAGTTGATACCTTTTACCGATAGGCATAATATATCCCGTTGGAAATTGGTGAGACGGACTTACATAGACAAGCCTTTCATCACTGTTTTTAAGCTCTTCCGTATCAATACCATCTGTCTTCATTTTCACTGGTACAATCGTAAAAGCATGATCAGCAAAAATACGTCTACCATTTTTAAAACCGGGCTCTTCAAAGGCAATGCTGTTATATTCTAACTTAAGTATACTGCAAAGCATGCTTAAGAGGCTTTGCACACCAGCGCCGATTATGATTTGTTCCGTATGAACATAAACTCCTCTTGATTTCTCAATATATTTTGCAATCTCTTTACGCAGTTCTTCTTCCCCTTTGATATTTCCGTATCCAACAAGACGTTCTTTTTCTAAAAATGCTTTACTAATATACCGTTTCCATAAGGAAAAATCAAAACCTTCTCTATCCATTTCGCCACTTGAAAAATCATAGAGAATCTTTTCTGCCTCTTGATTATGATGGTATTGATTTGCCATACTAACAGTAGGGGCATTAAAAACAATTTCTTCTAACTTATTAACCGTATATCTTGATCGGTCATAGTTCTTGATATATCCTTCACTCATTAGCTGCTGATACGCCTTTTCAACCGTGATCTTGCTAACAGAAAGACCTCTTGAAAGACCTCGTATCGATGGCAATTTTTCATTTTCCCTAAGCCTATTTTGCTCAATGGCAGCTTTATAGTATAAATAAAGCTGTATATATAGTGGTTCTTTGCTCTGGCTGTCAAATACGATTAAATCCATAATCCCTCCAAACTGTACCTAACAAAAATATGATTTCTGTATATTTTAAAAGGTTCAAATTCATTTTATAATACAATTATGCTTTTGAAAACCCCTAACCTATCGAAATATTATTTTCTTGCTTTTTAGCACAATAAAACAAATATTGGAGGATATGAATATGAAACAAAAACTTGCGAGAGTTGTAGCAATCCACGATATGTCCGGTTATGGCAAGTGCTCACTTACTGTAGCAATCCCAGTTATTTCAGCAGCTGGCGTCGAGGTTTGCCCTCTCCCTACTGCTCTGTTATCTACAAATACCCTTTTCCCAGGATTCAAATTCTTTGACTTTACTCCACAAATGAATGAGTTTATTAATCACTGGAAAGAAATCGGTTTTAAGACTGACTGCGCTTACAGCGGATTCTTAGGTTCAGCAGAGCAAATCCAAATCGTCAAAAATTTCATGTTGGATTTTAAATGCTCCTTAAAAATAGTAGATCCTGTTATGGGCGATAACGGCATAATCATTAAAACCTATACACCTGAGATGTGCAATACCATGCGAGAGCTTGCCAGTATTGCTGATATCGTTACACCTAACCTTACAGAAGCTTATATTCTTACAGGCAGAGATTATGTCGATGGAGAAGTAGACAGCAGCACATCACGCAAGCTCTGTGCTGAAATGATTGAAATGGGTGCCAAAAACATCGTATTAACTGGAGTAGTCAGAGGAAATTCCTTATATAATTGCGCGATGAGTGAAGATCACTCCTACTTTGAAGTAGCTGTTGATCTGCTTCCCTACCATATGCACGGTACCGGTGATCTTTTCACCAGTGTCCTCACAGCAGGAGTAGTGAAAGGCTATACCTTAAAAGATAGTGTTGAAAGTGCAGCACATTTTGTGCGCGATGCAATGATTGTCAGCAATGATATTGAAGATGCCTTCGATCGAGGCGTTGCCTTTGAACCTATTGTCTACAAATTGCGCAGCGGCCTCTATAATAAAGATTTGGCTTAAGAAGGAAAGAGCTTAAAACCATTTGAAACGCGAAGACGCGAAGATAGTACGGAGGACATTTTGTACCCTCTTCGTGCAATCTTCGCGTCTTCGCGTTTCAGGGATTCTATTTCATTTCCTTACTAATCACTCCAGTGGCCTTTGGAATTTTAAAGAAGACCAGCAATCCAATCATAATCAATACGCTTCCGGTAAAAAGAAATACAGGTCCAATTCCCAGCCAAGAACTGATCATACCGCCAACAAGAGGCCCCACCATTGAACCCAGATGGTTTGCGGTAGTTGTAAGACCAAAAATCCGCCCCTGAAAAGCTTTGTCTGTCGAATTTACAGCAATTGTATTGATAGCGGGATATACACCAACGATAAATAGACCAAAAAAGAATTGAAGTACGCTAAACTGATAAATATTGATTATGAAAAATTGTCCCATGTTAAAGAACCCCGCGCCGATAAAGGCAATCACTAAGATTTTAATAAAACCCTTTTTCTGCCCCAACTTGCCCCACATCGGTGCCGATATCGCCCCAGCGATACCGGCCATACTATAAATAATCCCTGCCGTTAACGCGACGCCCTCCATATTTCCCTGGAGCTCGGCAACATATAACGTAATCAGAGGCTGTAATGTCATACTAATCATTTGCGCACCAAAAAGCAGCAGCAGCATTTCTACTAACTTTCGGTTATGAAATGCTGTTTTCAAATCATCCATCATACTGCCTTCACTAGGCGGTTCATTATTAACGGGTTCCTTTACCAATATTCCGACACCAACAGTTCCTATAAATATAATCCCTGCAGCAATCACAAAAGATAAACGCATTCCAAAAAAATGAGATAAGCTGCCACCCATTAATGGACCTAAAATTCCACCCATTAAAAGTGTTGTCTGCATAACGCCTAAACTAAATCCCATTTTTTCTTTTGGTGCAGATGAAGCGATGATCGCCATAGAGGCTGGCACAAATCCATTTGCAAAGCCCTGCAAAATTCTGACCATCAATAGATCTACAGGATTTCTAACAAATGCGCCCAAGAAATATACGACTGCCAGGCTAAATCCGGCCCGCATAATCATACGTCGTTTACCGCTTTTATCCGCATGCCGTCCCCAATAAGGCGCCATTATGGCTGAAACCAAGAAAGAAACGGAGAAGATCACTCCTGACCACACATTTACCTCACTCTGACTTACGCCTATATCTAAAAGATATAAAGGCAAAAAAGGCGTGACCATGGTATAACTTGAACCTGATAACATCACTGCAATAGATAACACCCAAAGATTTCTACGCCAATCCAATGTTTAAAGCCCCCTAAACTACCTAAAAATATTTTACTTTCATGTATTGATCTTTTGTTCCCCCTTTTTATCTTATGAGTAAACCCCTTCTATACTTTCATCTTTATCCCACTCCAAATAAACTGTAAAAAGCGATAAAGATAAATGGTACGAGCATCTTCATCAAGGTTAAAATAAATACATCATAGTAGGATGACCTGTGAGTTAAACCACAAACACTAATAACAGTAACTAATGCACCATTATGAGGAACGGTATCAATCCCTGCGGAAGCAAGGCAAATCATCCGATGAAGAAGGTCAGGGGACATGCCAATGGATTGGGCCCAGACCAGCCACTCGTTCCCCAACATCCCTAATGCAATTGTCATGCCCCCTGAGGCAGAGCCAGTTAAAGCTGTCATAATATACGTCGTGATTGCCTGAGAAAGCAGGGGACCTGAGCCAATATGCAAATCTGTTAATGCATGCTTAACAATTAGAAAACCACTTAATTTTGCAATCACACTACCAAATGCATAACCTGATGCAGTATTTAATATTGCCGATAAAGAAGACAATGCTCCTGAATTAAATACATGTACCATCCTGCCCTTTTGACTGATGGGTTTCCGCCCAATAGCTAACGCTAATATAATGCCAACAAATAAGGCGATATCCAAGGACCATATCGCATATATTTTCTGTACACTAGAACTGAGCAACGACAATTGCAGGTTCTGAAACGGCTCTAACATTTCAGGGTCCCAGGAGTAAGCCCAAATCCAGCCAAAGGGATTACTCATATACAAATTTACTAAAACAACTGCTATTAGCGGCAAGACGGAAAGTGCCCAATGAGGCATTTCTTTTTCCCCTAAAGGATCTGGTTCATTTTTAGCATGATTCCCATAGCCTTCCCCTTGACTTCTTAAGCTCTTAAAGCGATATGCTACCCAAAACCAGGCTAGGGCAAAATAAAGTACTGCACTCACTATACCAATCATCGGTGATGCCCAAGTTGAAGTGCCAAAAAAGGTCGTCGGAATGATATTTTGAATTTGAGGTGTCCCTGGTATCGAAGCCATGGCAAAGGTAAAGATCCCCATCCACAGCGTTGCCGGAATAAGGCGTTTAGGAATATCAGCTTCACGAAATAGTAAAGCTGCAAATGGATACATAACAAATACAACCACAAATACACTCAATCCGCCATAAGTTAAGATACCGCATCCTAATAAAACAGCTAAAATTGCTCTTTCCTTTCCTAATGAGCGAGAAATAAACGCTGCAATCGAACTTGCCAGCTCACCTTCTTCCATTATTTTAGCAAAAACTGCCCCCAGCAGAAATATAGGAAAATAAGTCTTAAAATACTCTGCTGCCTTAGTCATAAAAATTTCACTGTAAACAGGCATAGATTGAAACTCCCCAACCGATGCCAGTATAGCAAACAACGGTGCGATAAGGATAATAGAATAACCCCGATATGCAAAATACATTAATAAAATTAAACTTACTACGATGAGAAATAGATCCACTCTTACCTCCTAAGAATTCCTTGCTATATTTGTTGTAACATACTCACTTATTTTTTAAACTATATCATAAAGAAGCCTTTGATTCCATTAAAACTCCCTTTTCTCCCAATGATTAATGAATTTTGTAACTTTTATCCCCAAATCAAATACTCGAATTGAAATAGATACTAAATATATAGTATTATTTTAGTTTGTTTTCGGAATATTTGTTTATTTCTGAATGTTTTCTTTATTCAAATGTTTGGCTATGTTTGAATTTTTGCCCATATTTGAATTTTTACGAAAATAGAAGTAAATTCTATCTAATTTTGTCTAATGAGCGATATCCTGGTCAGACCACCTCTTAAAGAAGTTGATAATGCTCGCCCAATCCATTAAACTAAGAATTGCCTTATAGACGCAAGCTATATCCTATTTTTAAAATTGTCAGTTTAATCTATATGTACTCATTATTTCGAACTTTTTACATTTGGGAAAAAAGAAACAGAAAGGGTTGATCTTATGGTTCTTCAATTAGGCGCTTTCGCTTTTACTGCTATTGCAGTAATGTTAACAGTGCTAGAAGTGGCACACCTCTCCCATCTTATTTAATCTGATAACAAAGCCAGCCATGTTCGCGTACAATATGAGGCTATGAAAAGAGGCTGTCGCAAAATGCTTTTTGAAAAAAAGCATTTTGTGGCAGCCTTCCTTTCTTGAGCAGATAAAATCCAGGCGAAAAAGAATAAACAAAGAAGCTCTTCTTCCGTTTATGCCCATAGCAAACAGAGGAAGCCTCTTCCCCAATAAAAAAGTCTATTTGTATTTGTCAGGCTGCTTTGGGAATATGCAAGTAAGTTCCACAGCGACCACTTTGAATTTTGTTGTGGAGTTTGTTTAGGTTATACCCCATGCACAGCAATAGAAACTCGGTTTGCACCTTGACGCTGCCTCTCATAAGAAAACGTCGGAAGCCCATATCTGCTTTCAGTACACCGAAGGCTCCCTCCACCTGAAT
>NZ_FOTS01000072.1 GCF_900114615.1 Pelosinus propionicus DSM 13327
ATTCGGCATATTGTTGTTTTGATTTTTCGATATTCTTTTGCTGCGATTTGATGGTTTCTGTACTAACTTTTGATAAATTGGAAATTGCAAGGATAGTTAATTCGGAATGATCTTTTACAATTTTTTGCTGCATATTTTGGTTAGTATTTAATGAACTATTTAATTCTTTGATTTCATTAAAGTATTTTTGAATGTATCTGTTTTGAGTATCATAGTCTTTAAATAATTGATCTACATCATATTTAGGTTTGTATGCAGGTATTGTAGGTTGAATAGGATCTTGTGTAGGTTCTGGTTTGGGTTCGGTTTTTATTGGGGATTGTTTGAGGTCTTGGATGATTGATATAATTTCCTTTTGCTGTTGTAATAATTCCTTATGCTTAGCCTCCCAAGCCTCGTGATTTTGATAAAATTTCGGTTCATTCTTTTGTGATTGAATAAGTAAATCTGTAATTTCTTTTTGTTTATCCAGTGCCAATTTTAATTCAGGAGTCATGTTTTGTAATTCATCGATCTTAACTGAGAGTTTAGCTATTTTATTATGGTTTCCTTCATTCCTAGCGATTACCTTATTCTCTAGTTCAGTGATCTTATCAGTGTTAGGGAGGATATGTCTTTGCTCAAAAGTGGAAGTTGATTTTTCTAATTCAGTAATTTTAATTTTAGCATTTTGTAAAAGTAGTTTTTGGGCTTGTGAACAATGTTCCTCTGGCTTGAAATTAGAATTAGCATTTTTGGATAGTTCGTTTAATAAAATATTATTGGCTTCGTTTTGATTTTTAAAGAACTTATTTGTTATTTGCTGTTCAATTTTAATAACAAGATTCTTTTTGAATTCAAGGTCTTTTTTCTGAGAAGAGTATTTAATAAATTCATCCTTAAAGTTATTGTCGTTGCAAAACTTTCTAATCGCCGAAAGGTGAGTATCTTTGGAGATTCTATTTTTAGTTAGTATAATTTCTGCTTGAAGTGAATTAATATCATTAATAATCTTATTGTCAATAATGGGGGAACTATCGGGATTATCTTTAAAAAATAATTCTTTAATTTCGAACATACGACTGTTAATAGTAGTAAGTAATTGTTGTAGTTCATCTATATTGTTTGGTAGAGTTTCATATTTGGGGAATGGTGTTCCTAGTTCTTGCTGTTCAATTTCTTGTAGTTTATATTTATCGCGTATGGCTTGTGCTTGCTCTTTCAACTCAATTGCCTTACGAGTGCGTGGGTGGTCTAACTTGGATGCTGCTTTTTCACCTACGTGGGTTTGTGCTGGTACATCTCGCGCAATTTCAGCGGCAATATAGTCACCTCTTTCGAGTGACATTTGTTCAATATCAGCCTTTTTACCGCAACATACCCAAAGGTCTATGTCGTTATTTTTATAATGTTCGTTGATAGTTTGTTCTGCAATTTTTCTAATTTTTTTTAAATGTTGCGTACGATTGGAATTCGAATAGGTATCATCCTTTTTACAAGGTCCTAGTTTTGGACTTTTAGGTCGATATCTTTTATCTTCACCCCATCCAAAATATTGTTCTTTGGGTCGGTCTATTCCATCAGGTATCCTATCAGACCACATAATATGTACGTGTATATTTTTATCGTTAGGTGAAAATTGAGCGTCTTTTAAGTGTATGGCATATGCGTATGTCATTTTATCAAGTCCAGATTTGACCATAAAATCATCTACTAATATTTCGAGTTTTTTAACATCAGTCACATTTTGAGAATGTATACCAATGAGTTCTTGGGGTAAAGCTAACTTGATTTCCCTGTAAGTTACATTTTTAGTTGCTTCGTATGTTTCTGATGCTTTAAAGAATTCTAAATGTGGAGAAGTACCGTTATTATCAGCCTCTTCTTCTGCCCATCTTGGCATATTATCAGTTTTAAAAAGTGCTAGGTCTTCACGCCGTAAATTATTACCTACTAAATATTCGGCTTCATTTTCCGCTCCTTTTGGCGAATATCCATTAATAGTTTTCTCTATTTTTTCCTCTTTTTCATTTTCTAAATAGTCGATTTCCTCACTGGCTGATCTTCCGCCTTTATTCTGCTTGTTGTCAGTTATGTTAAATGAATAGAAGTTTGCATATGACATTTTTTCACCTCATAATTATTCGAGTGTCACAGACCAGTATTCCCCCGCTGGGAAGCGCGTCACTGGGTTAATTGTCCGCAGGAACAATTAACCCCAAAGTGCGCCACCTTTAAAAAGGTGGAAATAGACTAGAAATTAGTAAGTTTTTTTTATTGCAATGGTCGCCGTCCTTTAGTATTTCTGTAATTATTGTAACATTTCTAATCTAGTTTTACAATAAATTTCTTTATTCATTATTAGTTTGAATATTGACTAATTGATTTTTATGCTGTAATATTGATGTAAGACATAGGTAACTTATGGAAAGGTGTTGTTCAATGAATGAATTGAAAACGAATTTATTGGAAAAAGTGTTGAATGATTATGAGAATGGGGAGGTTGATAGATTAGAAATTTTAAATACCTTATTGCTAGTTGTTGGTTTTGAAAATTGTAATATTGGTAACAAAGTTAAATCAATTTTTAGGGACTGTTCAAAGAAAAAGAGAAGTGTTGGTCAACCTCGAAAAGTTCCGATTGAGGAGATTTTAATTCGTAAAATAGGTGGCGATACTTATCAACAAATTGTAGATGATTTAGGAATTAGTATGAGTACTGTATATCGTACATTTAAAAATAATAAAGAGTTGGAAAAGAAGTTAAGAGAAGAGATTTTTAATAATAACTAGGAGGTTCTTATAATGGAAATTGAAAAACAGGAAAACGAAAATAATTTATTAGATGATGTAAATAATGAAGTTAAAACTGAAAATATGAAATTAGATAAACCTAAAAAGCAAAAGAAAGTTTGCGAATTAGATACATTAGAGAACTTACAAAAAAAGAAATCTGATTTACAGGATCGGCAAAATGAAATTGCCGGAGAAATTAAGGCTGTCAATGCCGCTATTCGCAAGGTTGAACAAATTAATAAAATGTCGGCAGATGAAATGAGAGAATTTATTTTAAAAGAGATGAAGAAAAAGGGGTAGTATATGAATTCTAAAAAAGAATTGGAAAGGTTGGTGAAAAAGAAAATGAGTCTTGAAAAAGAATATTCATTATTAGAGGATAAGAAAAGAATCATTGCTAATGAAATTCGCAAAATGGCTCATTTTGATTCTAACGAAAAACGAAATGAGCGTAGTAAAAGATTGTTTAGGCTTGGTGGTATGGTTGAGATGATTTTAGGTGAATGCATCGATGAAGATTTTTTAGTTGGTTGTTTATTATCAATTAAAAATATTGAGGTTGATAGTGAAAAATGGTTACGAATAAAGGTGCAGGGAGAAAGGTATTTTGAAATTAAAGAAAATAAAAAGGGCGGTATTTAATTATGGAATATGGGAAAAAGCAAAATTCAGGAAATAAAATAAACTCTCCTTTATATCAAGGGATTAGAAGAATTAACGCATATGCTAGTGTTATCTTAATAATTTGTGCATTAGTAAATATCTTTGCAATTGTCTCATGTATCAAAAATTCTTATTATAATATGTTAATGCAAAACATTGGCTTGGAAATATTCTTTATTGTTGTATTGATTTTTAAAAATAAAAAATTTGGTTGGGGTTTTTAAATGGGACTGTTAAGTAAATTGAAAAGTAGTATTGTTAATGCATTTAGTAATACTACCGAAAAAGAAAATAATTTTTCATATTTGCAACATAGTTTATCGCTAGGATGCACGACAGGGACATTATTAGAAAGAGGGCATGACGCTCCGCACGGAGGGCAATTTGTTACAATCCCTTTCCGTAACTGTTGTCAAAATTTTATTTCCTTTGGTTCGACTGGCGAAGGCAAGACGAGTGCTTTTGTACTTCCTATATTTTCGGAGTTATTAGAGGCTGATAATAGAAGTATGGGGGGGTTAATTTTTGACATAAAAGGAGATTTGATTTATGACTTACAGAAAATTGCCGACATTCAAAATAAGGAAATTAAAGTTATTGGGCTTAAAGAAGGGCAGTTAAAATGTAATCTTCTTGCAGACCTTAATCCATCTCAGGCAACCGACTTCTTACAGTCTGTTTATTTGTTGGACGGAAATAAGAATAATATTGACTATTGGTTAAAGGCAGCTCTAAATTTAACAGAAGAAGGATTACGAATTTTAATTTATACAAGTGATTATACATTAAAAGGACTATATCAGCTTATTTTTGTTGAAGATAAAAGGAAAGAATTTATTAAAGAAGCAAAGGAAAACCATAGCTCATTAATTGAAAAGGATACTGATTTTGAAAATGCGATATATTACTTTGAAAACACTTTCGCTAAGTTGCCTGAAAATTTGAGAGGTAGTATTGAAGGTTCTGTTCTTCCTATTTTAAAGCCGTTTCAAGACGCAGTTTTTCAAAAAGTTTTTTGCGATACTAATGATGAAAATAACTATGATATGAAAAAGATTTTAAATCAAGGCGATACTGTAATTATTGATATGTGCCTTGCTGAATATCCAAAAGGACGGGCGGTTTACACTCTAATAAAACTTCGATATTACAATTTAATCCAGAGTAGATTTGATACAAGCAAAGGTTTAAATAAAGATAGGTATTGTTTTTTCATTTGTGATGAATTCCAAGACCTAATTGCAATCGGGGCTAGTGGCGCTGGGTTGAATGATGGGACGTTCTGGTCGAAATCTCGAGGTCAAAAAATGATTGGGGTTGTTACAAGCCAGAGCTACAATGCGATTCTGAACTCTCTTGGGGGTAATGAACACCAAGCAAAAACCGTGTTAGCGAATTTTGTAAATAAGGTAGTTTTTAAATTAAGTGATGATACAACAATTAAATATATTCAGTCGTTGATTGGCAAGGTAGATGTAGAGAAGATTTCTCATAATAGCAGTACATCAACTAAAGGCTGGGGCTGGAATAACACTTCGCAAAATAGCGGTTATTCAGTTTCAACTCACGAAAAATTTGTAATTGACGAAGAATTAATACATAGTCTTGGAGAAATTAAAGATGCTGACCGTCCTCTGAGAACAGCTTTAGCTTTATTAAGTATCGAAGGCAGGTCTTGTGATGATGTGGTTGTATTGCAACCGATTTATTTTAAAAAATAAAAGAGAAGTGTATCTCTGCTAAAGTTACACTTCTCAGGGCAAATAGGTATCGTGTTTTGAGAAATTGCCCGATACCTATTATACCCTAAATCCACGAATCGTGAAGATTAAATTATTTATGGAGGGGTATTAGTATGAAAAAATTTATTTTGGTAATGTTGATGGTTTTTGTGATGGCGGTTGGCGGGGTGGCTAGTGCTAGTCCTATGCCGTCTGATATTATTGGTGAGGTAGAGTATATGCTTATCGATAATAAGGGTTGTTTAATCGATTTGATTAAGGATACTCCTGGATCTATTAAAAATAAGTATATTAATTTTTATGATAATGACGGTAAATGGGTTGCTGTTGGGGAAATTATTGGGATTGGAACGAACGAAAAAGATGGGATTACGAGAGCCGCCGCGAAAATCGTTGTACGATGGAATAAAGGGGATAAGAGTAGTGATATGACTCATTATAAAGTAAGCATTAATTCAAATCGAAGTGGAAGTAGATTATAATGAATAAGAAGATTACAATAGACTTTGTAATTTGCTATTGATAAAACTAAAAATCAATAAGAGATAAAACAATACCTCTACTATCACCTAGTAGAGGTATTGTTTTGGTCAGTCCCCTTTATACTAGGTAACAAAATTTGAATAGTTTTATTTAGGGATAACTTCAATTTTTCCATTCCGTTCCTCATATTGAGCTATATGAATTTTAATTATTTTCTCCAATTCTTTGTTCACCGTTCTAAAATTGTCGTCGGCGATATATCGAAGTTTTTCAAGGGTTTCATCTTCTATCCGAAGTGTATATCTAAGTATTGACAAGCTAAACTCCCCTATCGTCATATGGTGTATTTATTGTACCTTTAGATGCTTTTTTTATAAGTATTGACGCAATCATTGCGTCAATATTATAATGACAATAAAAGTAAACTTAATAAATGGGAGTTTTTATATGATTGATACAGAAACGTTTGTTGGATGGCTACAAGCGATGGTAGAGACTTTAAGTCAAAAACAATATAATGACGATTTTTCTGTTGGGGCAAAAAAAACATGTACCACTATAATTGAACTAATAGAAGCTGGTGCTTTTAAGAAATAATTATAATATACCATATTATGGAATGTACTAGGTATTTAAAGCTATATCGAGCAATTTAAAGAACGTGATTTTGATATTTTAAGTAATTTTTAAACTATCTCTCTAAAGCAAAATCAGCTCTCAAGGCTCAAAAACGTCTAAAATCGACATTATTATTTTTTTTGATGTTACACAATTTTATTATGTTACATTAAGCAATATTAGGGTGAGATGAATAGACAGGAAAAAAGATAACCCGTAAAGGTTATCTTAGTTTAAAAATTTCGTTCAGTTACCCGGATTGCAGTCGCTCTCCAGGCAAAGGCGTGTAGCAAGCACGACCTTTGCTCTTATTTTTATATTTCTAAGTAAAATAAAACGGCTTAAATGGCTCTTTAGGGGCTTTCAGGTTCAGGTGGATAATAATGATTAGCTATGATTACAATAGCATCGTCGACAGGGTAAGGCATGGAATACACTTCATTTTTACGTTTAATAAGAGCAGCTATTAAATCTTTAGTTGAAACGTCATCTAAATTAATCATTTTTATTATCACTCCTAATACATCGGTCTGCTTTTCCACTATATCACTCATCTTCCTCACACGCCGAATACTTTGCCGTCTATGGGGTATTTTTAAATTTATCTTATGTTTAATTATAAGTCATAACTTTTGAACGGTCAATACTTTTGAATGCGTTTTTAAAAATTATTAGTAACAGTCCCCATTGTCTTCTATAACGCTTTCCGTTCCAACCTACGCCCCGCAGAGCGTGTTATATGGATGGGTATGGGATTGTTTAGGGTTTGTCGGGAGGGTGGCTTAAAGGGCAAATTTGTAAGTCAATGTCTCTAATGATACAGATTAATTTTTTTGAAACCTATTTTATAGGTGTTTAATATACCTATAAAATACCTTTTTAATACATTAAATAAGTATTGTAATATCTAAAAAATACCTATATAATATGTAATATAAAATATATTTTAAAGGAAAGGTGAAAAAATGATTATAAATTTTTCCCATTATAAAGGCGGCGTGGGTAAGAGTACTTTGACGCTCAATGTAGCTACTGGACTTAATTTGTCTGGGGTATCGGTTTCTATCTTAGATTTGGACGGCTTGCAATCAAGCATTTTGTTTAATAAGCTCCGTGAGAAAAATGGTCATACTCCTATTGAGTGTTTTGAGGTTAAGAATGAAGAAGAGATGAAAGTTCTTTTTCAACAGTTTAGTGCTGATGATAAAATTTTATTAGTTGATTCTGGTGGGTATGATAGCGAGATAAATCGTTTCGCTATGTTATCCGCAGACATTCTCATAACACCTGTAGGTCCTTCCCAAGTTGAGCTTTTCGCATTGCAAAAATACACAGACATTTTAAAGCAGATTAGTGAAAAATCTGGACAAATTTTCAGGACAAATGTGGTGATAAATAATGCGGATATTCGATCCAAAGCAACTATAACTGAATTGAAGCATTATATTCAACAGCAAAGTACTTATTTAGATTTATATAAAACTGTTGTGTATAGTCGCGCCGATTATAAAAAAGCTTATGCGTCTGGTCTTGGAGTTATGGAATTAGATATAGGATCAAAAGCAGCATTCGAGATAAATCAATTAGTTAAAGAAATTCAACGGGATTTTTAGGGGAGGATAAAATGGCTAGGAATACAGGAAAAGTGGGATTTACTGATGTGAACAGTCTTAATGAACCAAATGATAAAATTGTGAAAGAAATTATGAAAGGTGCAGATTTAAAAAGCACTGCCAATAATAAAAATAAAGGTGGTCGCAAAACTAAAGAGGTTAAGGCGGATAAAACGATTCGTGTATATGTGACGGAAGCCCAGAAAATTTTAGTTGAAGAATATTGTTTAAAAACTGGTATGTCTGAATCGACATTAGTTAAGCATTTATTAATAAAAGAAGGAGTATTATAAATACTTATTTAATACCTATTTAATAAGTATTAAATGTATTTATAATACCTATAATATACTTTTAAATAAAAGGAGTAGTTTAATATGAAAAAGCTATTAATTCTAATGTTGGTATTGTTTTGCTTCCCAGTGATTGGACAAGCCTCCCCATCTCATAGAGAGGTCATTGCAGAGGGTACGTATCAGGCTGGAGATAGGGATACGGCAGAGGTATCTGAGCAAATGGCATTACTCAATGCTAAACGCAACGCCCTAGAGCAATGCGGAACATTCGTAACCTCAACCACCACAATAAAAGACTTTATTGTCAAAGATGATGCGGTTGCCAGTTTAGCCGCCGGAGTAATGGAGGTCACCATCTTAGACAAACATCGTACCCAAATAGGAAATGGGATGGAGTTTTATACTAAAATTAAAGCTGTTATTTATCCCGAGAAACTGGAAGCAGCTCTTAAACTCCTACAAAATGGTAGTATGTCAGCACCGCTAAAACCGATACCTCGCAAAAGAGTTTTTACATATACTCCTGATGTTGGGAATAGCACAATGAATCAATTATTACTAAATTCAATTCAGAAAAACGATATCAATATGGTTAAAACCGCTGTAGAAAATGGTGCAAACGTCAATATATATAAAGATGGGAACGAAATGGCCACTGCACTAACATTGAGCATTGGAAATGAAGAAATAATGAATTACCTAATTAGTTTAGGTGCAGATGTAAACGCAACGATAGATCTACCTGGTAACATACCTCCAGTACGAATTAACCCACTAATGAAAGCTGTATATAAAAATGATTTTATTTCTGTTAAAACACTCATGGAAAACGGCGCAAATGTGAATTACTCAGATAGTAGAGGATTTCGACCATTAGATATAGCAATTTCAAATAATTATTCATCTATAAAAATTATAAAATACTTAATTGAAAATGGAGCTAACGTAAATTATACAATAAAATCTGGAAGCAACCCCACCCCGCTTATGTTGGCAATAAAAAACAAAAACATACAAGCAATTCAAATGTTACTTGTAGCAGGTGCTAATTTGACGCAAGTCGACTCAAAAGGTAAAACAGTGAAAGATTATGCCGCAGATAGTGATAATAATGAGATAATAAATTTATTTTTTAATAGATAAATAAGTTAGTATTAAAGCCCCCTTACCAAATTTGGTAAGGGGGCTTTAACTATTTTATAGGGTATGCCTCATCTAATTTTTTTTTCACATACACACGAACATCATTATAATTCTTGTTTTCATTCAAGAGTTTGTTTGCTTCCTGGTACAATTTATTTTTAAATTCTAGGTTAACCTTCCCCTGTCTATTTTTCAGGGTATTGTGGATATAATCGTTGATATTTTTAGACGTTCTGCGAATTTCATTATTATTATATCTAAATTTATCATAACACGCTTCATTACAAAATCTTCGCTTTTTACCACTAATTTTATTCTCGTTGTTTAACTCATTGCCGCAATACTCACAGTAGTCAGCATTGCTCAATTTCTCAATCATTTCTGTTAAAAAATAGATTATATTATTGTCAATTTGCGGAGAAAAACTAACTTTATCATTATGAACGGATGTAACTAGTCTAGCAGGGTGAAGAGCTAGTACGGCTGAAATGGAATTTATACAGGCAGTTTTTAACCAAGAAATACAGCTATCACTATCAGATGAAAAAAGGTATTTTTCAAGATTCTTTAGTTCAATATGATTAGACGATATAAATATCGGAAAAAAGGTTTGTTGAAAAAGCGAAGCATCTAATTCCTCACTATATAGCTCCCAAAATTTATTTTCAGCAGTCTCCAAAAGTTCGTTCCATCTTTTATATTCTTCAGGTGAATGGTATCGAGGTTCATCCATTATTTTTTTATTTTTTAATATATCACCTATAATATCTGTGCTGCCTGGAGAAACAGTATATTTAATAGCATCTAATACTCCATCTAATCCATTTTCATAATTATTGATTAAGTCTACCCACGGAATTTGAACAAATGATTTCCATGTTGGATTGAATTGATTTTTATCGTCCCAAAGCGACAGATAAATATAATATTGTCCGGGGTCTCGTGAAGGATCGGTTAAGTCATCTGTAGACGCAAGAATTTGTTTAACAATCTCAAAAACATCAATTTGCACAAAATTATCTTTAAATAGTTTATTATTCCAAAAGTGGAGCATAAAAGCAATTGTATAACAAGTACCTATGAAATTTTTTATTATTTCATCTTTGGTTTCAATATTTTTCAGAAAATACGGGGGAC
The DNA here is from genome assembly GCF_900114615.1 of Pelosinus propionicus DSM 13327. Taxonomy (GTDB): domain Bacteria; phylum Bacillota; class Negativicutes; order DSM-13327; family DSM-13327; genus Pelosinus; species Pelosinus propionicus. Next base: position 10,471 of record NZ_FOTS01000072.1, read on the forward strand.
CATATTCATTCCAATATCTTTTCATGCTTTCGATATCTTTGAGATGAGGTTCGTCCCCATGACAAGGAATATTATTTATAATCATGTCCAATATTTTTTTTTGAAATTCTTGTCCGTCATACCATGTTTCTTTCTCATTAACTTTAACTGTTGAAATAATGCGTTCAAAACTTGCAGTAATTAATGGATTAGGTTTATTTAAACCTATATCGAGAAAATCTGAATTAAACAGAAAATGAAAAAAATCATCACTGTCAAACAAATCCGCACAATTAAACCCCTTAAATTGTAGTTTTATTCTTTGAGGTTTCATAAGCACGCCCCTTTTAGCCCCTTTTATTAGCCCGTCTTTTATCCCGCGTATAAATATAATAATATATGAACATAGGCACTAAGTCAAGCACTTACACCACATGGGAGGGGGTTAGTCAATGAATGAGTTACCAAAAGCGATTCCCCGAAAAGCAATGAGCGTAGCCGAGGTCATGAAAAGCATAGGCATTTGCCGTCAAAAAGTAATGGAGCTAATCAAAAAAGGTGATATACGCGCAATTCGAGTGGGAGATCGATGGGTGATTCCAGTGACTGAAATCGACAAATTTTTACAGAAATAAAGGGGGTAAAAAAATGGACAAAGTTAGTTTTGGTAAAGGTTTAGTAGGGGTTGGTATTATAGCAACTTTAATTGCTATAACTCAAATTGGTGGAGAAGTGGCTATAACGACTGTTGCGCTTGCGACAATTACAATAGGGATTGCATTAATTAATGTAGGACGGTGCAAAAAACATGAACAAATTTAAAACATTTTTATTTAAAAATAAAAGTGACTTAGTCAAAATAGGATTAATGGCAATTGTAGCTGTGGTTGCACCATTAATTGGAGTGGTGGAAGCCGCCACCTCTGATTCGGCGATGCCTTGGAGTACAGGTATTACTTCACTCCAATCCGAATTAACAGGACCTTTACCAAAAATTGGGGCAACAATTGCTGTCGCGGTATGTGGAATGATGCTAAGTTTTGGAGAAATGTCAAGCTTAACAAAACGCGCAGTACAAGTAGTGTTTGGGTTATCAATTGCAATCGGTGCCGCAACTTTCGTTGCAACGATTTCAGGTAAAACAGTTGAAGGTTTACTATTTTAAATATAAAAAGCCTGAGCAACATGCTCAGGCTTTTTATATTATTTTTTTCCACCAAGGCAACCTTTGTCGTTCTTGGATGCCCCTAATAACCTCCATTAATCGCCTGTCTCGTTCATCAGCACGACCTTCTATATCATTTTTGATTTTAACAAGTTCCTTCTCGACTACCCCTTGAACGGCGTTTTGGACAGCGGTATGAACCATTTTGGCGATTTCGTTAGAGGTCAGTTGTTTCGTTAAGGATAGAACTTCCCCACCACTGGAAGGTGCTTCTACGGCGTCTATGGGTATCTGCCAACATGACATACCCTTACCTCTTTCCTCCCAAACGGCAGCCAACTGCCCACTGGAAATCCGTGAGCGTACTGTCTTAGAACTAACTTTCAAAATATCCGCTACTTGCTTAATTGAAAGATGCCCTTCCATACCCTTAACCCCCTGTGTAAATTATTTTTATCCATTATATCACGTATGGAAATATTTGGAAACTTCTTCTTAGTTAGCTGGTTGAGGTTTAGTGAGAGGTTTTTACCTTCATGGTGGATTGGTGGGGTATGGAACAAAAGCGGCTCACAAATCAATTTTGGAAGTTTGGAAGGGGTTTTGGGGATGGTTTGTTTTTAGATTTTCTAAAAGCGTTGGCGACTGAGAGACGTATCTTTTTTAATAAAAAAATTTTTCGATTTTTTTTGCTATACAATGATATGCTTTGCTATGTTCTATATCAAGATGCAATATTATGTTCGCTTTTAGTAGTGTTGACACTCAACTGAAAAAAAGTTAAAATTTACATAAAGGTTGGTGAAATAATGAGCATATATGAAAAAATTGCAATCATGACAACTAAAGCTAATGTTATAAGGGTTGCAAACGTCCTTTGTTCAAATGCTGTAGACGGAAAAGTAATGAATATGAAACAAATTGATATAGCCAATTTTTTAAGGACTAGCAAATGGGAAGTTTCAAAGGCAATAGGTGAATTATCGTCGTTGGGCTTAATTAAAGCTGAACGAATAGGAAATAAATACACCTATTATATTCTTGATGATGATCAAAAAAAATGAAAACCACTCTGCAAAAGTGGTTTTCGTCTGGAACAGTTTTATTGATTTAGTTTTGAAGTTTGGAACTCTTCTTAACTATTATTATAACGCGATTCGCGGATTTTATCAATGTAAACTGCTCCAAAAAAATAATGATATTAATTGATTTTTTTGGGGAGGAAATATTTATGGCTAAGGTTGTTATTAAAAAAAATAAAGAGAATCCATTTGTACAAATATATAAAGAGCCTCTTTCTGATGACCGATTGAGTTGGAAGGCGAAGGGGATTTGGGCGTATTTGTTAAGTAAACCTGACGACTGGGTTGTAAGAATTACTGATTTAATTAGGCGCAGCAAGGATTCTCGCGATTCGGTTTATACTGGACTAACAGAGCTAGAGAAATATGGCTACCTAACTAGAGAACGTTGCTATAATGAAAAAGGTCAATTTATGGGATACGATTACATTATCTATGAAGCGCCTCTACCTATTGAAGAAGTAGTTATTGAGAAACGCAAAAAATCAAGAAAAGTAAAAGATCAAGATATGGAAAAACCATATACGGAAAAACCGTATATGGTGGAAAAACCGTATATGGAAAAACCGTATATGGAAAAACCATATACGGAAAAACCGATGCATAATAATAAAGAATTAATAATAAATAATGATAGAATAACAACAACAACAACAACGAATGTAAAAGATGTTGTTGTTGAACCCCTTAATTTTGATATTACGATAGATACTGTATTAGAGGCATTAAAGGGATTAGGTATAAATTCTATCAACAAAGAAATTATTAAGGCTTTTATTGTTGATCCTGAGATTGGTATCAATGAAGTAGAAAAGCAACTTATTAATACCCAAGCTGAAATCGCTAGACGTAAACAATCTAACTTATCGCCTCTACGATCTGTCTCAGGATATTTTTTAGAGGCTGTAAAGGGAAAATATAGGGTTGATGAAGTTGAGGCTATTAAAGATAAAATTGCAAAAGATAAAGAAAATCAAAAATTGGGAGAGATTTTAATTAAACAGGCAGAAGAGGAGCTTGTTGCTAGTAGTGAGATACATAGTCCCGATCTGATGGAACGTATGAAACAGATAGAAGAAAAGATATTTGCTACCCCTAAGAACAGAAGAGAAATTGACTGGGCTAATGAACCAAACAGTTTAAGAAAAGAAGTTGATTGGTCTAACGAACCAGACAGTTTATGATAATCAATGTTCCATACTCTTACCGGAGGGAGAACTTTTTTCAATCAAAAGAAGATTTTTATTTCTGCCGTTTTCCTACTAGACGGTCAACCATTACCCGGTGCTATCGGTCCGACTCTCACAGGGACACCGCCTCTGCGGAGGCTAACACGCCTGCGGGCGTGGGAAGGGATGGATGGGGGTTGCCAGCCGATGTGTTAGAAGGCAAACATTGAATAAAATTTCAAATAAAAGTAAAAAAACCAGTAAATCCTTTCGGAAACTGGCTTTTTTTATTGGGCGTTTAAAATTTGTTTAGAATGGAATGTATATGAATATAATTAGATATTGAATAAAAAATATTTATAATGGGCATATTGTAAATTATATCATATATGATATAATTGAACCATGAAATGGGAAATCGAATTATATACAAAAGCGAATAACGAGAATCCAGTATTAGATTTCATCGAATCACTACCTGCGAAACATAGAGCCAAGGTTTATCGTGAAATTGACCTACTTGAAGAATTCGGAATTGATCTTGATTATCCCCATACATGTGATCTTAAGGGATCTAAAAATAAGGGGCTTTGGGAGTTGCGAATAAAATTTAGTAGTAATATTTCAAGAATTTTTTATTTTTTGCCAGAAGGAAACAAATTTGTTCTTATTCATGGTTTTGTAAAAAAGAGTAATGAAACACCTGAACGGGAAATTGAAATTGCAAGACGACGAAAAAAAGATTATGTTAATAGAAATTTAAAAGGGGGGGATAGTCGTGAACTGGAAAGAAGCTAAAAAAATCATTGCTTCCGATCCCGAAGTTGCACAAGCTTTGAAAGAAAATGAAGTTGAATATAAGATCATTATGCAGGTTTTAAACGCTCGTCTGGAAAAAAAAATGACACAAAAGGACTTAGCAGTACTGGCAAATACTCAACAAGCCAACATCGCGCGGCTCGAAAGCGGAAAATCTAACCCATCAGTCAATTTTTTATCAAAAGTAGCTAAAGGTTTGGGCAAAAAACTTGAAATCAGATTTGTTTAATAAAAAAATAAATAAAGATTATAAAAGGGGATTTATCTAAAGTATGGATAAATCTCCTTTTTCTGATTTTATGGTTCAAAAATATTGAGTGTTCATAACATATGATATATAATAGATATAAGTATTTAAGGAGTGGAACCAATGATAAAAGTAATAATCCCTGAAACTAAAGAAAAAATTCAAAGGCAAATTGAAGTTTTAGAATACATACTCACCCAAGATACAATAAAAAAGGATACGGCTATTCATCAAGCCTCATTAGAAGCTCTTAAAGAAGGTCTAGTTGCTCTTGATTCGGTCGGACGAAAAAAGACTGCACCGACTGAAAAAATTCGAAAATTAAGAGAGGAAGGTAAAACACAAGAGGCGATTGCAAGGGAGTTGAATATTAGTCTTTCAACTGTTCGCCGTGAACTAAAAGGGGTTGAATTGATATGAAAAAAGGATATAAAGTATTTATAGGTGTAAGTGTATTACATATATGTCTTGTTGAAATAGCGTCGGTTAAAATTCCGTCAACAATCGAAAATGCTATGGGTTATACGCTTTTAATTGCACTCCTATATGCTTGGTTTATTGAAAAATCACCAATTAAACCTTACACATCAACAGAAGTAAGAGAATGTAGGCGGTGTGGTGAAAAAGTTTATGGAACTGGAATATATTGTCGTGAGTGCAGCTTTAAGGAAAAACAGTATAGATACCATTACCATGAGAAGGTGTGAGGATATGGATAAAAAAAAAGCAGTCAAATATGCCATAGGTAGCATGAAAATTTCGGGATTTACATTCAATAAAGAGGAAGAAGAATTGTTACGACGCCTGGGCGAGGGAGAAATATCTACTATCGATTATTACCGGACAATTAATGATACATTGCCTCCTGATGCAATTCGCGTGAAGATTGCATTTACGGAATGTGGTCATCATCCTAATATAACTGAACGAAAAAATATGCCTAAAATCGGCGATAAAATCAAGTGCAATATCTGCAATAAATTTACATTTGTTGTAGATATTGTGACTTAAAGAAGGCGTAGAAATGCCGTTTATAAAAAGTGTGTTACTGGAAGAATACAATCGTTTTATAACCAGAAAAGCCGATTATGAAGAAAAATTGTTATGCGGCAATATCACTGATGAACGCTACCAAAAAATTGTAAAATCCCTTACTAATATTACAGAAGATATGGTATTTATTGAAAAATCCTTTAGGGGTAATGGATTAGATATTCAAATCGAATTAGTGTTATTTATTGAGCAGAGCCGAAAGTGAATGGAGGAATGAAAATGAAGACAATTAAAGAAGTTTATTTAGTGTTATAAAATGCGATACGAACATAAAAAACGTATTCTTAAACGTAAAGAATTGTCGGCTTATCATAAGGCGATTAGGGTATTTCATAAATATAGAATCAGAATGAATGACTGTGTAGCAACAAAAAAGATGATGGTAATTGATAAACTTTTAGAGGCAAGTATCAGAAAAGCAATTACTTTCGTTGTAAGTGAACATCATGCTAGGGTTTGTATATGGGAGGCGCGAAAGTCAATCTTTAAAACGGAGCAAAAAGCCTATTCCCCTTTTGTAAAAGTGGCTTGTGGGAATATTGTGGATTGGAGACAAGTTGTCGGTAAAACGGAAGATGGGGAAATAGCTTATTGTGAACAGTGTGAAAAATTAGAGGAAATTATAGAGGTCTATTGATATTATGAGGGATAGTATGGAGTGTTATAAAGGAAAAGTTAGGTGGGAAAAAGCCGCGACAGCACTTGATAGTATAGATTTTACAGGTGGAATTACTATTTGTGCGACGAAAGAATGCTCTGTAAAAAATAAATGTTACAGGTATTCAATCTATCAATATCTCATTGATAACAATATTATGGGACATACTTGTGTTCTTTATGAACACGAAAATTGTACTCATTATATACCCCATTGAGTTTAATTCTCTCTTTTAATGTAAAAATTCTGGTTATAACATATCCAATGGCAGGATTAAATTAAGGAGAAATGATAATGATTTATAAATGTAAAAAGTGTAGCTGCATATCCAAAATAGAGATTATAAATATTGATGGAAAGGTTAGTAGTCAGGAAATCAAATATGGCTATTGTGCAAATTGTGGGCATGGGCAGCTCGAGGAGCTTACCTTGAAAACTTTTGAATACTACATGTCTTTGCCTTATAAAATAGTGATCTATCCTGCATCCGAAGGGGGATATGTTGCAGAACTTCCAGAACTACCTGGTTGTTTAACACAAGGGGATAGCTGGCAGGATACTTTTGAAATGATTCAAGATGCGAAAGCAGCATGGATTGATATTGCTTTACAAAACAATAAAGATATTCCAGAGCCGAGCAAATCGTAATATCCTGGTACTACCCCTACTAAAAAAGACGCCCATCGTTTTTCCTGTAACTGTTGTTTGTCCTCTTCTCTGCCTTGTTTTTAGGTCCCCAAAGCATTAATTAAATTTTTCGTAAAGTCCTTAAAAGCTTTTATGAATGGTAGTTCCATATGTTCCCTCCTACCTTCCGTAGGAGGGATTAGTCGTCTCAACGGCGGTATCTCATAAAGAACCTATGAGAGGGGGGAAAAGCTACCAAAAGCACCCTATACCCATATCGGGCATAGGGTGTTCTTATTTTGGCTTCCAAATTTCACGTGTATGAGGTTTTGGGGAGAGGGTAGGTAATTAGTATTACCTACTCATTTCGTGCTCGTGTTCAGGCTGTCTAGCCCTCTCTTGGCTCTGTGCGACTTCGTGAGCCTTCTCACGTATTTTTTCAATTATGTCTTCAGTTCGATTAACTTTAATATGGTACTCGTGATCCGGCGGAACTTTTGAGAGGTTGGTTTGAATCTCGGCAGATTCACGTATGCCATTTTCGAGTTTATTGCGTGTTTCAATATGCTCACTCAATATTTTTCCTGTAGGACTGTCTTTTGGGATACCTTGCCCTGTAAACAAATTTGCAGGTTCCCCATAATAATACTTATGGGGGTCTCGCCGTTCATGGCTCACCCAGTCCTTTGATTTCTCATAAGCCTCTTTCATTTTTGTGGTAGCTGCTGCCGATTGTTCTTTCATTTCGTCTGTTGATTTTCTAATATGCTCTTTCAGATCTGAATTACTGATTTTGTATTCAATCACATTTTCTTTCTCGTAGCACCTTTTCAGTTCAGATTGGAGTGATTGGCGGTTGTTAAAGGAAATTTCTTGTTCTTTATCTTTAATAATTTTAATAGACTCCTGGGCTTGGCTCACTACGTTTATGTGTTTATTTAACAATAGTCGCTCTTGGCTAGTGTCGCCTTTGGTGTGTTTGTATTCGCGGTCAAGGCTCTCAAAGGCTTTTTTTACTTCGGTGTTGCGTTTCTCTAACTCGAAAATAGTTTTAGCCTCTGTTAAGTATTTCTGTGCCTCCTTTGCAAGTTCATCCACCATTTTTTGACGTTCGTTTGCTTCTTCTTTCTCACGCTCCCCACGTCGCCACTCTTCTGCCTGTTTAAGAATAGCGTTGGCGGCTGCGTCAAATAGGCAGGTCAGAAGGTCTTTATGAGGGTTAACATCGTATCTTCTATTATAATCTTGTTCGCGTTGCTCCTGCTCCCGTTGATTTTTAAGTTCATTTTCGAGAATAACAGCGGCTTGGTTTCTCTCGGCTTCTTCCTGTTGGAGTTGGAAGTATTTTTGCTCTTGTTGTTGAAAAAGAGCTTGCTCTTCTTGCAGTTGTTGTTCGGTAAATACGTCAAACATAATATACACTCTCCCTATTATTTTATAATGTTCTCATTTGTATTTGCCGGTGTCTTCGCTCATCCGGCGACATAGCTTCTAAGTCATTGTTTGGGTCATAAAATTTAAAATTAGGTGGAACCATTTTAGGGTCTGTGAGATGTTTTGTTATAGCTGAAATTATTTCCTTACAGTCACACGTAAAGATTTCTGAATCTATGTTGCTAAAGTTAATAGTAGGGTTTTGAAGGACATTTATTTTAATAATGTTAAGTTTTTGTATATTAGTTTTGGTTAGTATACGTTTCTGGATAAGTGATTTTAATTGTTGGCCAGCGTTGGAGTCTTTCGGAATACCGGTACCGGTGAAGCTTTCATTAGGGGGGGTGGGGTAATAGTATTTGCTTTGGTCAGGGGGTGAGTGTATGACGTGATTTAATTCGTCACCATAAACCTCCTTCATTCTCTGTGTAGCCTCATTGTTTTCAGCAACTAATTCGCTTGTTTTATTTAGTAACTGTTCTAAAATTTCCTCGTTGCTCATCATTACATCGACCTTTCTTGATTAATTTTAACCATAACTGTTTCGATTTGTTCAGGAGTCATAGCGGAGAAATCGTATTCTTCACTATTATCAATACGGGCAACTAAGGACGCTATTTTAGGATTTGTAAAAGCCTCCGCCAATTTCATTACTGCGCTGAGGTCTGATTGTGAATTTTGAGGGGCATTACTGCCTCCCGATGATTGAGTTTGAGATGGAGATACGCGATATTTAATTTCGCTTTTGGTCTTAGTTGAGATTTTATTATCACGTTGCAACTGAGGTTCAATAACCTTATCTCTAACCCTTTCTAGTTCATTGATTCGCTTGTCAATTTTACCAATTTCATCTTTGGCTGTTGTACTTTTACGCTCATTCTTTAGTTTGTAAATTTCACAAACTAGGATCTGTTTAGCCTCTACTGCTGTAAATTCTTTTGCGTTGTTTTCAGTTATTTTTAGCTTGTCGGGGCGATTAATTTCTTCTAATAATTTAGAATGGATATTGTCTGCCTCACTCATAAAATTCTTGACTAATTCAGTTTTAGAACGTATTTCATTGATTATTGTTACTGATTCTGATTCTAATCTTTGAGGGATTGCCCGTTCTTCTAATTGAATTTTATTTGCTCTATCAGTGTCATTTATAGATGGTATTTTATGAAGAGTTTTATTGTATTCACTTTGTGCTCGGAATAGGTTTTCTTTTGCCACAGTAAAGGCTTTCTCTTGGTCTTCCCAATAAAATTTAGTCCTATCATCAACGATCATCATTTTAAATTTGCCTGGTTTTTGGGTAATGGTGCGTTCTAATTCGGCATATTGTTGTTTTGATTTTTCGATATTCTTTTGCTGCGATTTGATGGTTTCTGTACTAACTTTTGATAAATTGGAAATTGCAAGGATA
>NZ_FOTS01000074.1 GCF_900114615.1 Pelosinus propionicus DSM 13327
TTCATAGAAATCTCACCACCTTTCTGGCTGAGAATAAGAAAGATAGAAAAGGAATACCCTGATCTTATTCACTGACCGCAGCCTCGCATAATAAGCATTCATCTGTGAAAGTCATTTTGCTGGATACCTTTCGCCCAGAGACGCAACATCTGTGTTAGCGGTATTTGATGAATAAGGCAGGCGTCAAGCTTTATAAGCAATAACCAAAAGGTTTCGCAAGGAGGATAAGACGTTACCTTTGCTAAATTCTCTTACAAATATTTTAGCATCAAGGGGTTCCTTTACGTGTTGAAAAAATAAAATAAGTTTTGTAAACAACGGCGGATTGTTGCTTACAAAACTTATTATACGAGGAGGATTAGTCATGAATTTTATGGGATATAGACGTACGAATGGTACAGTAGGTACACGTAATTATGTGGGCATCTTGTCTGCTGTTGTGTGTGTAAATGAAGTAGTAGAGAATATTGTTCGTCAAGTACAGGGAACAGCTCGCTTTACCCACCATCAAGGATGCTGTCAGACCATGCTTGATATAGGAATTGTAAATCGCACGCTCACGGCTTTGGGGAGAAATCCGAATCTTCATTCGGTAATACTTATTAGTCTAGGTTGTGAAAGTACCAATCTTACTGAAGTGATTGAAGGAATTAGAGCCAGTGGCAAACGAGTAGAACATCTCGTCGTCCAAGAAACAGGTGGTGCGACACGTACTACTGCAGAAGCAATACTACTGGCCCAAGAAATGGTCCACGAGGCATCTCTCCAGGAACGGGAACCTTTCCCAATCAGTGAATTGGTCCTAGGCATGAAATGCGGCAGTTCAGATACCACCTCAGGGCTAGTACCTAATCCAGCCATCGGCGTGGCTTCGGATCTCTTGGTGGATGCTGGCGGTATATCGATTCTTGGAGAGGTGACGGAATTCATTGGTGCTGAGCACATTCTGGCTAGTCATGCTGCAAATGAGACCGTGGCCCAGGGAATTTTTGGTCTCGTGGAGCGTATGGAGAAACGTGCAATGGCAGTAGGTGAAGATATTCGCGGTGGTCAACCCACTGGTGGTAACATCAAAGGGGGGCTTACCACTATTGAAGAAAAGTCGTTAGGGGCTATTGCAAAAGCGGGAACGGCACCGATTCAGGCAGTATATGAGTATGGAGTACGACCTACCGTGAAAGGATTAGTAGTTATGGATTCTCCAGGTCGTGAGCCGGAAATTCTTACTGGTCTGGCTGCAGCTGGCTGTAATGTTATTGTTTTTGCTACAGGCAGAGGAGCTCCGCAAGGCTTCCCATTCGTGCCAGTCCTTAAGATCACTGGAAGTCGCACTGCTGTTGAGAAGATGAGTGATCATATTGATATGGATTTAAGCGCAGTAATCGATGGGGGAGATACCATTCCTGATGCAGGAAGGCGCATATTGGGAGAACTGGTGCGTATAGGATCGGGAACGAAAACGAAGGCTGAAATATTCGGCTATGTTAATTCCATGGATATTTACATGCAGGGGCCTGTTATTTAGATTTTAAATTATGACTTAAGTAAAACACTAATGAGCGTCTGAGCATTTCGGACGCTTTCAGGCTATCTTGAATAGTTATTTATAGTCAGGAGAGGGGGAAGAGATAATGCTAAATCTACAGACAATCATTGGCGGTGATCTTAATTTAAAGAAAAAGCTGATCATTTTTTTTGTATTAATTGCAGCTGTTCCGCTCATTTTGACTACGATGGTTACATCGTATCTAAGTCAATCCGCTTTAATTGAATCTGTATATGATGACAATGAAAAAGCAGCCAGATCGCTTTCCGAGGACTTAAATGTCTCGCTGGCATTTAATATCGAGCTGCTGCAGGCTATGGCGGATACTGCTGAAATACAATCAATGGACCCGGTCAAACAATTGCCCATCATGAAAAAAATAGAGGAACGATCTAAGGGAATTAGTACGATCATCGTTAACGATACTAAGGGCATCCATAAGGTAAGAACCCAAGGTGCATTAGCTTCCAATTGGGATAGAGAGTATTTTCAAAAAATACTTAAAGGAGCGGATTATGCCATCTCTGATATTCAAATAGGCAATAGTACGGGGAAAGCAGCGCTGGTTATTGCTGTACCGATCAAGGATGCACAGAAGAATCTATTAGGGGCGCTATTGGGCGTCATTGATTTTGAAAATTTAACCAAGAATATTCTTGCGACTAAAAGTGGACAGACAGGATATGCTTTCCTAGTGGATCGTCAAGGCAAAGTTATTGTACATCCTGATCAGACATTAATGAAGGGAATGGCTGACGTCAGCAGTCTTGCACCAGTTCAGGGAGCTCTTAGCGGCAAAAGCGGTACTATATCTTATGAGGCGCAAGAGGGAAAGAATTTGGCGGGATACAGCAATGTTGCACTTAGCAACTGGGGGGTAGTGGTCCAGCAGCCTATAGATGAGGCCATGGCTGGTGCAAGCAAGGTAAAATTTACAGGCATTATTTTCACGCTGATTGCTATCTTACTTGCGGTGCTGGTGGGCGTTTTCGTGGCTGGAGTTATTACTAGGCCAATCAGGGAGCTGGTGGGTGTTACTAGCAAATTGGCGAAAGGTGATTTAACTGCTATAGCCAATGTATCTACCCAAGATGAAATGGGGCAGTTGGCTTTGGCTTTCAATACTATGGCAAAAGATCTGCAGCAGCTTATTCGTGGGGTAATCAATAATGCAGATCAGGTTGCAGCATCTTCCCAGGAGCTTTCCTCTACAGCCAATGAAGCCGAGCGGGCTACTAACCAAGTGGCCGTCACTATGACCGATTTTGCCCAAGGATCGCAAAGACAGATGGAAGAGATCGAAAATACACTGCGGGTAGCTGGAGATTTGACACAAGGAGCCAAAATAGTGGCGGATAAAGCGATATCAGCATATTCCTTGTCAGATGATATGGCTAAGGATGCTGAACGAGGCAGAAAAGCAGCTAATAATGCGGTGGAGAAAATAAATGAGATCAAGGAAGTGACCTCTCTGACGTCGGGAGTGATTACTGGACTAGGGGAGAAGAGCAAGCAAATTAGACAAATCGTGGATGTTATCAGCGGTATCGCAGGACAAACTAATTTATTGGCGCTGAATGCCGCAATTGAAGCTGCCCGTGCGGGTGAGCAGGGAAGGGGCTTTGCTGTAGTGGCAGAAGAAGTTCGAAAGTTGGCTGAACAGTCCCAACGGGCAACGGAACAGATTGGGCAGATTGTCGGAGAGATCATGCAGCAAACCGATAAAGCTATCCAGGCGATGGATAGCGGCAACAACAAGGTTAATGAAGGTGTTGATGTAGTCCAGACAGCCGGGCAGGCATTGCAGGATATTATGGAACAGATTAGCAAGAGCGTAAGCATGGTCCGTGACATTGATACGGACAGCAGGCAGCAACTTCAAGGTATGCAGCATATGGTTGGCAGTACCGAGCAGATAGCGGCGATTGCCAAAGAAGCCAGTGCTGGTGCGCAGACTACAGCTGCAGCTACTGAGGAAGTTACCGCCTCCATGGAGGAAATTGCCAGCGCAGCAGAGGCATTAGCTAAGACTGCCAGTGAATTGCAGATGATGGTTTCCAACTTTAAAATTCAGTGAGATTATAAAAAGGAGGGAGTACTATGCCGATACTACTCGAAGAAGATCTCAAAATGCAATTGCCCAGAATGATTAAGGTTCGGCAAAAGTTTGAAGATGAGCACATTTCGAATATCGAGGAAGCAATTCGACAGGAATTAAAGCAAGACAAAATAAAATCTCTTATTAAACCGGGGCAGTCCATTGCTGTTGCGGTAGGGAGCCGCGGAATCAATCACCTCAGTAAAATTGTGAAAGAGACGGTAAACTATCTTAAAGAACTTGGGGCATTGCCGTTCATTGTTCCTGCGATGGGAAGCCATGGTGGTGCTACCGCAAATGGACAACTAGAGGTTTTACACGGCTACGGGGTAACAGAGCAGGCAATGGGCGTTCCGATCAAGTCTTCCATGGATGTAGTTTTGCTAGGGTTCACTCCCGATGCTATCCCAGTTTATGTGGATAACTATGCGCTTGCTGCTGATATGGTTGTATTGATTAACAGGGTTAAGCCTCATACGGGTTTTAGGGGACCTATTGAAAGCGGTATTTGTAAGATGATGGCTATCGGTCTAGGGAAGCATGTGGGCTGCTCGCGATTGCATCAAGTGGAGCGAGCAGACTTTAGCAGTGCTTTAGTTTCGGTTGCTGAGGTTTTCTTGGAAAAAGCCAACTTTGGTTTTGGATTAGCCCTTGTAGAAAATGCCTTTGATCAGACTGCCTTCGTTAAAGCTCTTGTCAAGGACGAGCTATTAAAGGAGGAACAGGAATTATTGATTAAAGCGAAAGCATTGCTGCCGGCATTGCTGCTTCGGAAGATTGATGTTCTATTAGTAGAACAAATTGGTAAAAACATTAGTGGTCCAGGCATGGATCCGAACATAATCGGAAGGCACTCAGCGTTCGGGGACGTAGCTGGCTATGTTGGTCCGAAAATTGAACGCATCGTCGTGCTTGATCTTTCAAAGGGTACCCATGGCAACGCAACGGGCATAGGTACTGCTGATTTTATAACGAAAACGGCTTTTGATAAAATCGACTTCACGGCTACTTATGCCAATCAGATTGCTGCTCGCAATCCTGCAGGAGGACGCATTCCCATAACTATGGAGACTGAGCGGGAAGCACTGATTGCGGCTATAAAGTGCTGCCGCAATATTGATGAAAATGGGCCTTGTATTGTTCGCATCAAAGATACTCTTCACCTCAGTGAAATTTGGCTGTCTGAAAATATGTTGCCATTCATCGCAGGTAATAGCTTATTGGAAATCATGGAATAGTTGTATTGAAAGCTGTCCAAAGGACCTATTATTATCTGTTGAATATCTGATTCTTATAGTACAACATAGATAACAGCTGAAGTGGTGGACATTGGTTTAGAAATTCTGATTATCATCGAAGTCCTATGAGCTGACATCATAATAACGGAGGCTTTATATGAGAATTAAAGTAAATACCCTAAGAGAGTTTTACATTACTGTTCTAGAGGCCGTGAATACGCCGCCAGAAGAAGCTGGGATTACAGCTGATGCTTTGATTGATGCTGATTTACATGGACTTGAAACCCATGGTGCTCTTAGAATACCATCCTATATTAAAGCAGCTAAAGCGGGTAGGTTAGAGGCTTTCCATTCACCATTTATCGAGTGGAACAAAAAAGCAGTGTCTCTAGTTGATGGAAATAATGGTTGGGGGCAGCCAGGGGCTGTGATGGCCGTTCGTGAAGTAATTAATAATGCAAAGTCCCATGGTGTAGGTGCCATAGCTATTAAGAATACAAATCATATTGGAGCATGCGGCTACTATGCCAGAATGATTGCTGAAAACGGATTAGCAGGATTTGTCACAACCAATTCCTCACCCAATATGCCTCCATGGGGAGGAAAAGAGCCTGTTTTAGGTACGAATCCGATTTGCTTTAGTGCTCCATCTCCAGGAGGAAATCTTGTAGTTGCTGATATGGCAACTTCTGTAGTCGCTAAAGGGAAAATTCTTTTGGCAGCTGAAAAAGGCGAGCCTATTCCTGAAGGATGGGCCTTAGATAAAAATGGGCGTACTACGACTGATCCGAAGAAAGCCCTCGAAGGCTCTTTACTCCCTGTTGGTGGACCAAAGGGCTATGGACTGGCTTTGTTCGCTGATATCTTTTCCGGAGTTCTTTCTGGTGCAAATTTCGGCAATAAAATTTGTGGTATGCTGGGAACCAGTGCAGAGCCGGTTGGCGTCGGAGCTTTTATGTGGGCTATTGACATAGAGCTTTTTGGGGCGGAAGGCTTCTACGAGAGGATAGGGGAATTGATCAGTATGGTAACTGGCTCCAAACTGTCAGACGGTATTCAACGTATATATTTACCAGGTGAAATCGAAAATCAGACCGCCAAAGAACGGAGTCTTATAGGTGTTTCAATTAGTACTTCTATAGTTAAGAATTTAAACACAGTTGCACAGGAGCTAGGTGTTAGTCCGCTATTAACAGATTAAAGAATTAGTATTGACAAATTATCCTTATTGCCTCTATAATAAATTATAAGTCAATAAAGTCTCCTGTAAAGGGGAGTAGCTAAATACAGTAAGCCGTCAATACGAGTGCAGACTCCGGCTTTCTGGCAATGTAAGTTGTAAGCGAGACCTTTGCCTATGAGAAGAGTAGTAAAACCCTCTTTCATAGGCGGGGTCTTTTTTGATGTACAAAAGGGAGGGATAAGAATTGGATTTTACGATGATAGCAGAGTATGCCTGGATGTTTGTGATTCTCATTTTTTTGGAAGGTATTTTGGCAGCTGATAATGCCTGCGTTCTGGGAGTTATGGTGAAGCATTTGCCAGTTGAAGAACGTAAAAGAGCTTTAATGTATGGACTGGCAGGCGCATTCGTTTTTCGCGCAGCGTCCTTATTTGCAATATCAATGTTAATCGAATGGTGGCAACTGCAAGCTATAGGAGCGTTATATTTGATCTTTTTGAGTCTCAATCATGTATATAAGTCTATTTTGCGTAATGATGGATCGAATGGAAAATCGACTGTTTCAGAGGGGGCGGGTTTCTGGGAAACGGTAATAAAGGTAGAAATCGCTGATATCGCTTTTGCTGCAGATTCCATTCTGGCCGCTGTTGCATTGGCAGTTAGTTTACCAAAGACCACGCTGCCGAGTATTGGAGGACTTGACGGGGGACATTTTATGGTCGTTTTTGCTGGCGGGTTCGTTGGTCTGGTCTTTATGCGATTTGCTGCTCAGTGGTTTGTGAATATCCTGCTGCGAAAGCCAGGATTGGAAACTGCAGCGTATCTTTTAGTGGGGTGGGTAGGTGTCAAGCTGGCTGTTTACACTCTGTCTCATCCAGGGGTTGCATGGCTGGATGCAGGATTTTCCGGATCGTTAGAGTGGAAGTTTGTTTTCTGGAGTGGATTCGTTCTAATTTGTCTTGGCGGCTGGTTTTTTTCAAAGCCAGTAAAAGGGAAAGAATAAAGAGGATTGGTCAAAGAGCGTTGAAATTCCTGCAAGGTGTAAGACCTTGCGGGAATTTGCGTTTTAGTAGATAAATAGTAAAAATGATGGTATTGCCTTTGGTAAAAGACAACACTATCCTTTTACAAAGGAGCCATATAAATAGGCCATACAGTGTATGAAAAAAGAATATACTAAGGTAAAAGTTTGAAATATTTTATGGTTTCTTCATTCGACAAAAATTGACTATATATTAAAGATATAATGAATACTCCACAACACTCTGATCAAGCAACTGCAAATGCATCCTATCGTCTCGCTATCGTACCTTATATTAACTCTACGGAAGAAAAGAAAGGTTATATACAAGAAATTGTGGATGGAAAATATACGGAACATTATTCCAGCAAAAATTTTCAAAGTATTCCCTCGGAAGAGGTACAAAAAGCTCTAAATAGTACGGGTTATGATAATTCAAATCAGGAGCTTGCGGAAAAAGATAAAGTATCTTCTTTTCAAGTAACAGGACTATCGGAAAATAAAACGGTGTTTGGTGATGTTGGATATAAAGATCCAATTACAAAAGCGTTAGACCAGGCAATGGATGATGCCAATGAAAAAATAAAGAGCAACTTATAAGGTGTAACCCAATCCCGGTTGGCATAACTGCTGATCGGGATTTTATATTTCCACGGAAATTTCCAGGAAAATCAAAGAGATCATGTTATAATGGAGTAACATAAGTAAATATTTTATTGCTATTCAGGGAAGATAGTAAGGAAGGTGGAACAATGAACGCAGATATTAAAGAAGCCGTAAAAAAAATCACAGGACAAGTTATTGAATGGCGAAGGGATTTTCATAAATATCCGGAGGCCGCCTGGACTGAGTTTCGTACCGCTGAGAAAGTGGTAAAAGTATTGAATAGTTTTGGTTATGACGTTACATATGGCAGCGAGGTTGTTGAGGAGACTGCTATGATGGGAGTGCCGACGCAGGACGTTCTAGAAAACAGTGCAAAGAGGGCAATCGAAGAAGGCGCGGACCGTACCGTAATAGAGAGAATGGCAGGAGGTAAAACAGGTGTTGTTGGCACTTTGTATACTGGTCGCCCAGGCCCCATAGTGGCACTGCGTTTTGATATGGATGCCAATGAAGTTCAGGAAAAAACAGCTGGGGAACATCGTCCTTGGAAAGATGGATTTGCCTCTCTTCATGCCGGTGTCATGCATGCTTGTGGTCATGACGGACATACAGCCATTGGGTTAGGAGTTGCTAAACTCCTACAAGAAAACAAAGAAAATCTCTGCGGGACCATTAAGCTGATTTTTCAGCCAGCTGAAGAAGGAGTGCGGGGAGCGAAGGCAATGGTTGAAGCTGGAGTCGTTGATGATGTTGAGTATTTATTTGGCATGCATTTAGGCTTTTTGGCCGGAAGCAGTGACCGCTTTATTTGTGGTACTGACGGATTTTTAGCTACTACAAAATTTGATGCTTATTTTTCTGGTGTGCCAGCCCATGCCGGAGCAGCACCACAGGAAGGACGAAATGCTTTGCTTGCAGCAGCTCATGCAGCTGTCAGCCTGCATGGGATTCCTCGCCATGCTGCTGGTGTTTCGCGCATTAATGTTGGAGTATTGGAAGCTGGCAGCGGACGCAATGTTATCGCCGATAAAGCCGTTCTAAAACTGGAGACTCGCGGCGAAACTTCAGCGATTAATTGCTTTATGCAGGAGGAGGCACTGCGAATCATTCATGGAGCCGCCGCTATGCAAGGCGTAACTGTGACCATTAGTGAAATGGGCGGAGCATCTGGTGGTCAAAGTGATACTGCTATTGCAAATCGCTTGCGGCAAGCAGCAGAAGATTCGGGGTTATTTGATGTGATTGAAGAGCGTGGCAGTTTGGGAGCCAGCGAGGATTTTACATGCTTTTTAGAGCGGGTTCAAGAAAATGGTGGGCAAGGCGGATATGCTATGGTCGGAATTAACCGAGCTGCTGGTCATCATGATGGGGCATTTGATTTTGATGAGGCTGCTTTGTCAAATGCCGTGACAGTCTTGACACTAGCGGTATCTAATCTTTTGCAAAAAGACGCGTTGAGTGAATAGATGAATGAGTAAACTCCTGCAGGGGCTCTAAAGCCATGCAGGAGTTTTTACCATTGATGTACTCATATTCCAGTACATACTGAGAAAGTACCGATATGCTTTCCTTAACAGACGCTGCTAATGATTACGACAAAACTGCTGGTTTTAATATTTATGTTAAAATTTCCCTTCTGATAGAGCATTTTTTAACGGGATAACGCTCTTGATTGGTGATATATACACCTAGAATGATGAATAAACCGCCTAAAGCAATCGTTAGCGTCAGTTTATCATCAAAAATCATGATACCAGCTATTATAGCCATAATTGGATTAAAGTAACTGAAGATAGCTGTCTTTACAGCACCAATTTTTGTGATCCCCAGATACCAGATAAAATATGAATAAACGGAACAAAAGACCGCTAAATATACCGAGGCTAAAAGGGAAGCTCTGCTAATGGTGGGAAGCTGCTGCAGCAATGTTGTTTCTGCGAATACTGTTGGAAAGACTGCAAATGGCAGTAATAGAATAGTTCCGCAGATGTGAATATAAGCCATTGCAATAAAGGGACTATATGTTTCCAATACTGTCTTACTTTTAAGCGTGAACCAAGCCCAAACTATTGCATTTAGAATTAATAAACTGTCACCAAAGAAAGTTTTTTTATGGAATATATCGCTAAATTGTCCTTGACTTATGACTAGGAGAATGCCGAAAAACGCAATACATATTCCTAACCTGCTGCGAGTAGTGACTCGTTCTTTTTTGGTAATCATGCAGAATATAGCAGAAAATATTGGGATGGTTGCCATAATGAGACCAGCATTTGTACTAGTTGTATATTGCAGACCTGTATAATGAATATAGAAAAACGAAGTAATCGCAAAGAAGCCGAGCATGAAAAACTGAGGTATATCCTTTTTATAAATGCAGCTAGCTCTCCTTTTAAGAACTAAAATAAGAGTAAACACCAAAGACGCAATTACAAAACGTAAGATGACTAGATTTAAGGGAAGAAAGTCCCGCATGCCAATTTTAGCTGCAACGTATGATGTTCCAAGGAATATAGGCACAGTCGTTAAAAGCAGATAAACAGTATAGAATTTTTTCCAAGGAGAAGGTTTGTTACCTGTAAATCTCTTGATGTTAAAATTGTTACAAAGAATAGTTTGATCACTCACCGAAATCACTCCCAATTCTTGCTAATTGTATTGTTGCAATTATAGCATGATGTAAACTATAATAAAATTATTAATAAAATATACCTTCTATACTGAAAAAATATAGTACGAGGTGAGAAAAACGGACATTCGTGATATGAAAAGTTTTTATGCCATCGTTGAAGAAGGGAATATCAGCAATGCAGCAAAGCGGCTTAATATAGCGCAGCCGCCCCTTAGTAAGCAGATGAAACAGTTAGAAGATAATCTTGGAGTCCAATTGTTTGAACGCGGAAGTCGTAGAATAAGGCTGACAGAGGCAGGGGAATTATTACGGGAGCGCGTAGAACAAATATTAGGGTTAGTTGATGGTACAATAAAAGAAATTACAGACCTGAATTCAGGTTTAGTAGGCTCGCTTTCAATAGGTACGGTGAGTACATCGGGAGCAACATTGCTTCCAAGTCTGCTGCATCAATTTCATAATTTATACCCAAAGGTTACCTTTCAGCTATGGGAGGGGGATGGTAATCGTATTTTAGAGCTATTAAACAAACGGGTTATTGAAATTGGAATTATACGAGCACCCTTTGATATAGAAATATATGAATCAATTACTTTGCCTGATGAGCCACTAGTGATTGCGATGAAAAAAGATGGATATTCTTGCGGCAAGGACTCTGAAAGAATTCGTCTGATTGAGCTTGCGAATCAGCCATTAATTATTCCGCTAAGGTGGAAAGCAATGTTTGTTGAATGGTGCAGAAAGGCTGGTTTTATTCCCAATATCGTATGTATAAGTGATGGAATTTTGCTTAATATAATATGGACGAAACTAGGAATTGGTATGGCCTTAGTGCCAAAGTCTACTCAGGAACTCATTTCTGATTCAGAACTGACGTATAAAACCATTGTGGAACCCAATGTATCGACACAAACGGTAATTGTCTGGTCGAGGAATCACAAGTTATCTGCTAGCAGTAAACACTTCTTGGATTTATTAAAAGATAAGCTTCTAAAATAATACAGGGGTAGATTCAACCGCTGTAATACTGAAAGGGTGATCGTATGAGTACTACAAGGGCAATACGCAAAATTGTAACCGGTACAACCCAGTTTGACGGAGCGGGAGTAAAGCTGGTGAGGGTTTTTGGTCATGGCGATACCAAGGACTTTGACCCTTTTCTGATGCTGGATGCATTTGATTCTGAGAATTCTGCTGATTATACAAAAGGGTTCCCATGGCATCCACACAGGGGTATCGAAACTGTAACCTATCTGATTGCCGGTGACATTGAGCATAGTGATAGTCTGGGCAATAAGGGAAGGATACTGGATGGCTGCTGTCAATGGATGACGGCTGGAAGCGGTATTCTTCATCAAGAAATGCCTCAGCCTTCGGATAGGATGTTAGGAGTTCAGCTCTGGCTGAACCTTCCTCGCAAAGACAAGATGACGCATCCTCAGTATCGCGATATCACCGATTCTATGATTCCAAAAATACGGCAGGATGGAAGTACAGTTGGTGTTATCGCAGGAAAATATAAGAACACGCAAGGAGCGATGCAAGGGGATTATATAAAAGCTACAGCTTTAGATGTCCAGCTCGAGCCAAAAAGCCAGTGGAGTATACCAACAGATACAGAAGCAACCCTATTCATCTACATTGTTGAAGGTGCCGGTTATGTTGATAGGCAGACTATGATCGAAAGCCATAAGGCAGTACTCTTTGATCAGGGAGATACATTTGCTATCCAGGCAGCTGACCAGGGCATTCGCTTCCTGCTGTTTTCCGGATCTCCCCTCAGGGAGCCCATTGCATGGGGTGGACCTATTGTCATGAATACGCGAGAAGAACTGCAGCAGGCTTTTCGAGAAATTGATAACGGAACTTTTATCAAGAAATAATACAGTACCGATTCCCAATAATAATTGGGAATCGGTACTTGCAGCAATAAGGTAATTTGGTGCTCTATACCTTTTTGCAGATGTAATAGGAATTCATATATGGTATAAATAGATTAAAGTTAAGAGAGTATGCTAATTTAGGAGGCTTTTATGTTTCGGAAATTATTTATTTTTATTATCATTAACGTATGCTTTCTGATTTCGATTGCGAACGCTCAAAGCTTACAAGACAGCAAAAATGGTTTTTCTTTAGAATTGCCAAAGGATTGGAAAATTATTCAACAAGGTTCAGATGTTGCTATTATTGCTAGTAAAGATGATCAGGGAAGAATAGTTACAAGTGTTATGCCGAAATACCCTCTCAGTCGTTCATCAGGGGAAGAGTATTTCATTTTAAAAGAGGTTAATAACCTGTTAAGCAAAAAGTTTCCTGACGCGGTTATAGACGCTGTGCAGAAGGATAGAATTGCGAACCAAAAGGCTGTGGTAACGACCTTTTCATATACAGGAAAAAATGGTATTTCCAATAAAATACTTGTAGCGTCTTTTTGGGTTAATAATTCTATTTTTCAAGTAACATGTATTACAAAAGCAGAGAAATTTGAGCAATTAAAAGTAACTTTTTTAGCAGCATTGAATTCATTGAAGCTTCAATCATTAACAGCATCTGATTGGGCCGGTAAAGGTGATGTATTTAAAAATAATAAAGAACATGACAAGGCAATCGAAGCTTATGCTAATGCAGCCCAATTAGATGATAAAAACGCAGAATATCCTTATCAGCTTGCTTATATATATTCAGAAAAAGGAAACTTTGAACAGGCCATTGTTGAAATTACAAAAGCGATTGAATTAAAACCAAAGACTGCTTTCTATTATCATGAACGAGCGTATTCGTATATTGCACTGAAAAATCCTCAATTAGCATTAGAAGATGATAATAAGGCAATTCAGCTTGATTCGGAAGAAGCAATTTTTTATTCAGGACGTGGAAATGCTTATGCAATGATGGGTAAATATGAAGAATCCCTTGCAGATTTTCACAAATGCTTAGAAATCAAAGGAAACTACCTTGATGCAGAGTTCAATTTAGGTCAAGTATATGATCTAATGGGTAGGAATGAAGAGGCTATTAAATATTATAAAATCGTAAAAGAGCATTCTGATTTGCCAGAATCTGTAAAGGTAAAAGTGCAAGCCAGAATAAACGGTGATTGGGATAGCTATAGGGAATGGATTTAACCAAGTGCGTATTAATTCTAATTTCTAGTAAATGGAAAAAAAGAACAGATCAATTGGCTTGCCTGGTGCCTATTTAATCACTATGATGGTAACAAAAATAGCCCGAAAGTTTTCTGATACAGAAAACTTTCGGGCTTAGATTTTCCAGTAAAATATTAATTTAATGGTCAAATCTAGGAGGCAGCTTTTCTTTCTCCCATATTGAGGATGATATTTAAAATTACAGCTGTTAACGCACCTGTTACAATTCCATTTTCAAAAAACATTTTTAGTAGTGGAGGAAATTTAACAAAGAGGTTAGGTACGACAGTGACTCCTAAACCTAAAGCAACAGAGCAGGCAATAACCAGTAAATTTTCATTGCTGGCAAAATCAACTTTACTGAGCATTTTAATTCCTGAGGCAACCACAATTCCAAACATGGCAATCATAGCTCCACCCAGTACGGAATTTGGAATGATCATAGCTAATGCTGCAAATTTAGGTATCAGTCCTAATACTATGAGCATAAAACCAGCAACTATGGTAACATTCGTGGTTTTAGAATGAGAAAGCTGTACGAGACCAACATTTTGGGAAAAGGTCGTATAAGGGAAAGAATTGAAAATACCTCCCAGAATTACGGCAATTCCTTCGGCTCGATAGCCACGAGTCAGATCGGTTTCCGTTATCTTTTTTCCACAAATCTCACCCAGTGCCATGAAAACTCCTGTTGATTCAATCATGCTGACAATTGCAACAACAATCATAGTAATAATTGCGCTTGGCTCAAAGGTAGGTAGTCCGAAATAGAAGGGAGTGATCATATTAAACCATGATGCTTGGGCAACGCTGCTGAAAGAAACATTGCCCATAATTGCCGCGACAAGGGTTCCTGCAATTAATCCAAGTAATACAGAAATAGAACGAATAAATCCTGTGGTAAAGCGATTTAATAATATGATAAATAATAGCACGCCAAAAGCTAGAGCAAAATTGGATAAGGAACCAAAATCTGCACTTCCTACACCGCCAGCCACATTGTTAATGGCAACTGGAACCAATGTAATGCCGATAATCGTAACAACAGAACCTGTCACAACAGGCGGGAAAAATGTAACCAGTTTTGAAAAGTAATTTGCAATGAGTACAACGAAAAGGCCGGAGCATATGATGGAACCATACATGGCTGTCATGCCATACTGGCTTCCAATACTAATCATGGGGAAAACAGCTGTAAAGGTACATCCAAGTACAACCGGCAAACCAATTCCACAGACTGGATTGCGCCATGCCTGCAGCAGAGTAGCAAGACCAGAAGTGAGTAAATCGGCTGCAATAATATAGCCCATCTGTTCAAAGTTTAATTTAAGAGCGCTACCAACAATAAGGGGAACGATAATTGCACCAGCGTACATAGCAAGTACATGTTGAGTACCAAGCAGATACGTTTTCCCAGCAGAGTTTTTCATACATTATCCTCCTAGCAATACTGATTATAGAAAATTGACTTGTCCATTTGAAAAGGAAGCGATTCGAGCTAACGATTCTACACGATACCCGGCTTGTTGCAATTTTTGAGCACCAGGCTGGAAGGATTTTTCAATTACAATGCCTATTCCTATTACGCTGGCATTTGCCTGTTTAACGATGGTTGCTAAACCTGTAGCAGCTTCTCCATTGGCGAGAAAGTCATCGATAATCAGTACTTTGTCGTCTTTTTCCAGAAAATTTTTAGGCACGATAATGCTGTTACTCTCACGCTTTGTAAAGGAATAGACCTTTGTACAGTATAAAGCTTCATTAGAAATTACTGACTTCTTCTTTCTAGCAAAAATCACAGGAACATTTAGGATCAGCCCTGCCATTACCGATACGGCGATACCAGAGGATTCAATCGTCAATATTTTTGTGATGGATTCTCCACTAAAGCGTTTAGCAAACTCCTCTCCCATCTTCAACATAAGTTGGGGATCAATTTGCTGATTTAAAAAGGAATCAACTTTGAGTAGGGAGTCATTTAAAACTTGTCCGTCTGACTGAATTCTTTTTTTTAATAAATCCATAGAGCCCTCCTTTTTTTAGTTTGTAGAAAAAATAAAAAAAAGCCCTGTTAGGGAATCTCCGCGTTGTAGAAAATGAGCGAAAATTCCCCAGCAGGACTTTTATCCCTGGGTTTGGTGTATCATCACCTGTATCTGAGTCACGATACTGCTGAAAATTGCTAATTTAAGAAACAAACTCAAAAAGAATTTTCATCGTTGGACCTTTAGATACACTTTCACTCGTAGACAGGCAATTTACGGCTGCCGGTAGAAACTTTTGGGCCATATCCCCAAAATTATACGAGACTATTTACATGTGGTTTATTGTAGCAGTCTCAAATCCCATTGTCAATAATGAGTAATACATATTTTGTCGAAAAAACTTATATTTTTAATGTGAGTGTACTTTGCTGTATTACACCTTGGCAATACTCTGTTTAAGAAGAGAGATCCGTCAAGATAGGCAATAATTCCCTAGTAGAAACGCTAATACAAACTTGCAGGAATTTTGTCTATTAATCATAAATAATAAAGTAGAATAGTTTCTACTATTATAAAAATCACAGCCTCTTACGGTTGGATCTATACGTGCAAAACAAAACAAGGGAGCAAAGGACTATGAACGATATAATGCTGCAAGAAGAAACGATTATACGAACATCAGGCTCCCATAATTGCGGCGGTCGCTGCATAGTTAAGGCGCATGTTAAAGATGGGCAGATTGTTCGCATTACTAGTGATGATGAGCGTCCTGATACGGAGAAAAGGCCACAATTACGTGGCTGTCTGCGCTGCCGAGCCTATAGGAG
The DNA here is from genome assembly GCF_900114615.1 of Pelosinus propionicus DSM 13327. Classification (GTDB taxonomy): domain Bacteria; phylum Bacillota; class Negativicutes; order DSM-13327; family DSM-13327; genus Pelosinus; species Pelosinus propionicus. The sequence continues at coordinate 16,283 of NZ_FOTS01000074.1, forward strand.
TTATTTGTATCATGAGGATCGGCTGAAGTATCCTATGAAGCGAATTGGCAAACGAGGAGAAGGTTTATTTGAACGTATTTCTTGGGAAGAAGCCTTAGATACGATTGCGGACCATACGAAACGAATAATGACTGAGTATGGTCCAGAGGCTATTTATCTGTCATATGCTACAGGCAATGCAGGCAAGACGTCAGAACAAGTCTGGATGCGGCGACTGCTGGCACTCTATGGAGGCTATTTGGATTATTATGGAACCTATAGTTCAGCTTGCACAAATGCAGCAACCCCGTATACATATGGGACTGCCAATACTGGCAGCAGTCGAGAAGACTGGGTTAATTCGAAGCTTATCATATTAATGGGATTTAACCCGGCAACAACCATTCATGGAACGAATACAGCTTATTATCTAAAAAAAGCAAAGGATGCGGGAGCAAAAATTATTTGCATTGATCCTCTGTATACGGATACGGCTATCGCTCTGGCTGATCAGTGGATACCCATTCGGCCTTCTACTGATAGCGCTCTTTTGGATGCTATGGCTTATGTAATCATTACAGAAAATCTGCAGAATCAATCATTTTTAGATACATACTGTCTCGGTTTTGATGAAGATCATATGCCAGCAGGTATTCCAGCGGGGAACTCATACAAAAGTTATATTCTTGGTTTAGGCATAGATCCAGTGGCTAAAACTCCTGCGTGGGCAGAAAAATCTACAGGTATTCCAAGAGAGGTCATTGTTCAGTTGGCTAGAGAGTATGCCTTAAACAAACCCGGTGCACTCATCCAGGGATTTGGTCCTCAGCGTCATGCCTATGGTGAGCAGCCGCCCCGCAGTGGGGCTGCTCTTGCAGCTATGACAGGAAATATTGGAATAAAAGGCGGCTGGGCCTCCGGCTGCGGTTCACCTTGTCGGAAACAATTTGTTGGCTCTATACCGATCAATAATCCCTGCAATGCAGCGATATCTATGTACATGTGGCCGCTAGCGATTGAAAAAGGGACTGAGCTTGGTAAAAAAGAGGGAGTTCGGGGAGTTGATAAGCTGTCAGCCAACATTAAACTGATATTTAATTTGGCTGGCAACTGCCTCATTAATCAACACTCTGATACCAATGGAACGGCAGAACTGTTATCTAATGAGAATTTAGCTGAATTCATTGTCGTCAGTGATCATTTCCTTACAAGCAGTGCGAAGTTTGCGGATATTTTGCTGCCTGGTGATAATTTCATGGAACGGGAAGATATTGTACTACCCTGGTCAGCCGGTGACTATGTGTTGTTTATGAATAAGGCAGTGGATACGGTTTATGAATGTCGAAACGGATATGACTGGATTAGTGATCTAGCCGGCAGACTGGAGCTTACAGCTGAATTTACGCAAGGAAGGACGTTAGAAGACTGGCTGCGTTTTATTGTTGATGAAACATGCAAAGAAAATCCTGGTTTTCCTTCTTACGAAGAATTTAAAGAAAAGGGGGTATATGACTGGGAGTATGAGGAACCAGCGATTGCTTTTAAGGAGCAAATCGAAGATCCTGAGCATCATCCATTTCCCACCCCTTCCGGAAAAATAGAATTTTTCTCACCACGCTTGTGGGAATTAGATAAGCCTAATGAGGTTCCCGCGATTCCAAAGTATCTCTCTGCCTGGGAAGGGCCGGAAGATCCTCTGCGCAGTACATACCCTCTGCAATGCATTGGTCATCATACGAAACGGCGTGTACATTCCATGTTTGACAATAATGACTGGATGGAGCAGGCAGAAGCGCAGGTATTTTGGATTAGTGTATATGATGCCAAAAAGCGCGGTATAAAAAATGGTGAAAAAGTTTGTATCTACAATGATCGTGGCAAAGTAATGTTGACTGCTAAAGTTACTCCCCGCATTATGCCGGGAGTGGTTTCCATACCTCAGGGGGGCTGGTGGTCGCCAGATAAGGAAGGGATCGACCAACGCGGCTGTATCAATACATTGACAAAATACCAGCCGACACCGCTGGCTTTTGCAAATCCTCAACATACGAACCTGGTTGAAGTGGTAAAACAGGATCAGATGAAGGAGAAGACATGAGCAAACAAATAGCATTTTATGTTGAACAAAAACATTGTACAGGTTGCAGTGCCTGTCAGATTGCCTGCAAAGATAAGCATGATCTACCTCCTGGTCAGAATTTTAGACAAATTCATGCCTATGAAGGCGGTGGCTTTACAGTTCTCGGCAGTGTTGTTCATCATAATACCTATGCCTATTGGGTGCCGATTAGCTGCAATCATTGTGTAGATGCTCCTTGCGTTGCTGTATGTCCAAGTGGAGCGATGTATAAAAGACCAGAAGATGGATTAGTATTGATTAACGAAAAAAGCTGCATTGGCTGTCGTCGGTGTTTCGCAGTTTGCCCCTATCAAGCACCACAATTTGATGCTGCCACCAGTAAGATGAAAAAATGTGATTTTTGTCAGGATCTCCTGCTGCAAGGAACAGAACCAGCTTGTGTTTCAGCCTGCCCCATGCGTGTATTAGGATATGGAGAGCTTAAAGAATTACAAAAGAAGTATGGCAGTAACAGCTGGGTAAAGGGACTGCCCAATACTGCAGAAACTAAACCGGCTTGGGTTCTGATACCACACCGTGATGCAGTGGATACACGATAAAAAGAAAAAGTATGATTTTGATGAATTAGGCACTTGCCGTAACGGCAGTCCAATCAATATTATGCGATATAATCGTGCACCTGCAGAAACGTTGCCTAGACCATGTGTTAAGCAGGAATTAATCTTTAATGAAGAGAAGAGGCTGTCGCAAAATGCTTTTTGAAAAAAAGCATTTTGTGGCAGCCTTCCTTTCTTGAGCAGATAAAATCCAGGCGAAAAAGAATAAACAAAGAAGCTCTTCTTCCGTTTATGCCCATAGCAAACAGAGGAAGCCTCTTCCCCAATAAAAAAGTCTATTTGTATTTGTCAGGCTGCTTTGGGAATATGCAAGTAAGTTCCACAGCGACCACTTTGAATTTTGTTGTGGAGTTTGTTTAGGTTATACCCCATGCACAGCAATAGAAACTCGGTTTGCACCTTGACGCTGCCTCTCATAAGAAAACGTCGGAAGCCCATATCTGCTTTCAGTACACCGAAG
>NZ_FOTS01000081.1 GCF_900114615.1 Pelosinus propionicus DSM 13327
TTGGAGGGCGGCAGGGTCTCCCAAGTTCACACGGAGTAACGTTGTGTAGCATGCCAAGACCTATGATCCCGGGGCGCCAAGCTTAACTCACCTTATCGCTAAGCCTAGTATTGTCTTCTGCTCGTCCCATGCATCGACCAGTCCCAAGAGGAATTTCGGGATTCTACATCTTCAGCTTACGCTTTCGGCCTACTACCTTTCCTACCTACGCTTAGACCTGGCGTTACCGCTTCAGTCCCAAGGCTGGATACTGGGTGAATGGCTAATCCTTCCCAGGCGGGATTCTCACCCGCTATACTCCGTGCGCTTCTTGGCGCACGGGACGCTTCTTTTTCGTCATGGGCATGCGTTGGCTTCGTGGAAGAGACATAGACCAGCTAATTAAAGTCAAGTCTTAAATGCTAAAAATGAACTAACTAAAAAAGTGTATAGCAAACAAGCCTTTCTCACAAGCGAACATTACCTAAGAAAAGTAGAAATAATGTTCCGTTCTTATCATAAATTATGCGACCTTCTGTTGTACTTTCTGATACATTGCCACTTGCTGATCAGGAGTAATCAAACGGAAAGGTTGTTTGTTTTTCAAAACTGAAAATATGATACGTAGCAGCTTGTTCATCACTGCACCCAGAGCTTGTTTCTTAGCTTTCGTTTCGATTTTTCGTATATAATATTCATAGATTACAGAATTAACTTGTGATCCCTTAGATTCTTTTCGAACCGATGTAGTCGCGGCAATATAAAGTGCATGACGTAAAAACGGCGAACCACGCTTCGTTACCTTGTTCTTCATACCCACATAATTACCTGATTGACGAACCGATGGATCAATGCCACCAAAAGCTACTAACTGTTTAGCGTTGATAAACCTCCCAATGTCACCTATTTCACCCAAAATAAGTGGTGCAAGTGTATCTCCTATACCAGGTATGCTGCTTAACAAAGCAACTTCCGGTACTTTGGAAGACAATTCTTTAATCTGAACATCAATCACTTTAATTTCTGCATCTAAAAATTGCACTATCCTTGCATAACGTTGTATTGTGCTAAAATAGGCTGCTATCCAAATGCCAGTGACCTCAGCATCTTGAGCACACGATAGCAAAGCTTCGTATTTCTGCTGGGCATAAAGCTTACCACGACGAGGCAAAGTCTCAAGCATCGTCATAATCATTTTTCGATTGGATTTCTTCGACCATTCCACAGGCGACGGAAACTTGTTTACTAACGTCAAAGCAGTTAATGAGCCTGAATTTAATATAGTAGGAAACAAAGGAGCAACCTGTTCGATTGCAGTCTGAAGCTGATTTTTGGAAGTGATTCGCTGTTCTCTGAGATGGCATCTTGTTCGCGCCAACACCTTCAAATTGGCGATCTGCTCTTTCGGCATAGGAGTAGATCGAAGTTTTTGTAGAAAGGGTAGTTTAGCCAATTCAAGTGCATCCACTTGATCTGTTTTTACTTTTCTTACAGCAGAATTTTTGATAGAATGAGAAATGAGGGGATTGATGTGGTAGACTTCAAAACCCTGTTTCAAAAAAAGTGGGCGATGCGCTGAGAGTAGTGACCCGTGGATTCTAGGACGATGACCGGTTGACTACTAAACGCTTCTTCTACTTTTTTTATTTGCTCCAAGGCGAAAAGGAGTCCTTGTCTGGTATTTAGAGCTTTAAAAGGTTTTAAAAAGGTAGTACAAGTTGGCGAAACGGCTGCATAAAAGCAAAAATTTTTAGCTACATCGATGCCAACAGCCGGGCGATTACTTAACATAGCGGACCTCCTGCAAAAAATAGATTTGAAGGATTATCCATTCCATCGTCAAAGATCACAGCCTTGCACGTGAAGCGGGAATATACTCCCAACCAGCTAAAACGTAAATGCTTTGGAAATGGATGAATTGTCTATGTTATGGGTATAGAAAAAATCTTCCCTGGGACAGGGACATTCATATCCTTCTTTCCTATTATACATAAAACGGATTGTTCGGAGTTTTTCTGACCCAAATTGGATAACCCTTCTGTACTATATCTTACAGGAACAGGTATTTTGTCCCATTTAAGGGAGAGGCACGAAATGTGCGGGTCTTGAATTACTTAAACTACTTCATCAAAAACAAAAACCTCTTACTAATAACCTTCATAATATAATTTACTTGACATGCAGTGAATTATATACGTGGACTCTGCCACAATTTAAGATTGTTTATTTTCTTTAGCTTTTGCTTTATTTTTATTGCTTGTTCACCACGTTTAGGCGCCTCACGTACCATAGAATCAATTTCATCCGTAGTAACATGGCTCTAAATATTAAATTTAATCTTACTGTCGTTTATCCTATTAAACGCTCTTACATGCATGGCAAGATCAAATAACTGCTTTTTATCTATAATAGTAATTGAATTTTTGTCCTTTTTTATATAGTTTTTCTTTACAAATGTATTAAGCACATTATATAAACCCTTCCTACTAATAGAAAAAATATCGCATAATGCGCTTATGTTTTTAAACTCAAATCTGTCATTTTCAGAGTTCTTTAATAAATGAAAAGCAAACATTTCCTCCAAACTAAATAGATTTTTCATCATTAGCTTTTTATACATATAGTATATTCTCTTACTCGTTTTAAATAAAAATACTTTTAAAAAGTCCGAATTTCCCTGTAATTTATTAAAAGTATCTTTGTGGATTTTTAACAGACAAACATCACTGGTAGCTTTAATATCGCAAAGCAGACTTTGTTCATACATATAGCTGAATTTTCCTACGAATTCATTTTCAGAAAGTTCATCTACTAAGAAAACTTTTCCATATTCAGTAAGACATTCAACCTTAACATTCCCTGATAAAATAAAAAATACTTCTGTAAAGGTCTCATCAGAACGCGTTATATACTGTCCTTTTTTATAATTTATAACAGCTATTTCATTCAGATATTCCTGAATATATTCATAGATGTGTATATGATCAAGTTTCATACATTTTATTCCTTTTCGTTATCCTTTGGTATTTATATTATAAGAAAAAAGTAGTAATTACAATAATGCAATTACTACAAAATTTACATTGGATATTAGAATGAAGTATTGTCACCAACATAACAGGCTATATCATGATCTAAATATAACGATTGGAGATGTTCCATTTTCTTATCTGTCATATCTCCATGATCACTATATTCGTATTTTTTCCCCAATTGCTCCCATTTCGTTAAGCCAAGCTTGTGAAATTTCAAAAGATTGATTTCGTACAATGCATTTTTGTGCATGAACTTAATCAATTTATGGGCATTTTCTTCACTGTCATTATATCCTGATATGATTGGCTGTCTTAGAACAAGCCTGCCTTTCCAGCCGGACTTTTTAAGGGATGCAATATTGGAAAGGATTATATCATTATATACGCCTGTTCCTTCTTTATGTTTTTTCCTGTCCATGTTCTTAACATCAACGAATGCAAAATTAATGTGTTCCATTATTTCTAAAAATACCGCCGGCTTTGCATAGCCACTGGTTTCAATGGCGGTATCAATATGCAACACATGACATTTTTTCAATACTTCAATCAGAAATTCATGATGCATTAACGGATCTCCTCCTGAAAACGTTACGCCTCCATCAGCCCCCCAGTTATTGAAGTCACGTCGCAGGATGGTCACCAGCTCATCGACCGTATATTCTTTGATACACTGCTTCAACGCATTATTGGGACAAATAGCAATACAATTAAAAGTATCGCAGTCCCTGCAGATCTCCCAGGTAATTTCTGGTCGACCATTAGCGTCAAATTGAATTGAGCCATAAGGGCATACATTTCTGCATGCCCTGCAGCCATTTTCCCATTTGCATACTTTATCTGCAAACATAATATGCTTTTTCTTCAGCCAGCTTTCCGGGTTTGCACACCATTTACACTGCAGCGGGCATCCTGCAAAAAATACATTGGTTCTGCATCCCGGTCCATCATGGACTGAAAAACTCTGGATATCAAATATTAAGCCTTTTTTGATCATATTATTTACACGGCTTTATATCCGGGACAGGCAAAGGCGCCGCACGTAGCATATGCCCAGTTTTCTTTTTCGAGCCCCGTACATGTCCCAATCCCATACTTATCCGGATTTATGAATTTTTTACAGTTGCCGCATTTTTCAGCCTGCCTGAAACTGGAGCAAGCCTTACTTGTATCCCCATCAATGGGTAAAGAATTCTTACTTAATGCACACATTCCCTTTTCACAATCTAGATTGATATAATTTTTGCAATCATAATGTCTCATCATACTTACCTCCTTTGAACAATTTCCATTATGCCTCTTCATATTGAGTTCTGAAAATAACTTCATCCTGTATCGGTTTGCCAATTTCACACCAGTATTGTGTAAAACCGGCTACACGGACCATCAGATCCCGGTGTTTCTCCGGCGTGCTCTGAGCCTCTCTTAATGTATTGGAATCCACAACATTAAACTGGACATGAAATCCGCCTTTTCTCATATAAGCACGTACGACCTGCAGCAGTTTTCGGGTTCCGTTGCTCCCCCGTACCGCACTGGGATGAAGCTTTAGATTCATCTGAGAGTTTTGATGCAGCGAGTGGTCATAAACTGTTGCCGATTCAAATATGGCATACAACCCGTTCTTATCTGTTCCCGCGGCCGCTGATACAGATCCATCCGAATACGTTGTCCCGGCAAGGCGCCCATCGGCCGTCGCCAGGGTAATAAAGCCTTGGGGACCATGCGTTGACACCGAAATCTGGCACAGATATAAAGGTTTGCCATAGTAGGATTTAAATGAGCGCAGCATATCGTACATATAATTTTCGTAGTCTTTTAAAATCGTATCGGCATAGGGATCGGCATTGCCGTATTTCGGTGCATTTAGACTGGCAGCAAAGATTTTTTCATATTTGGCACTGTCTGCTGTGTTTTCCCTGAAATCCGGTGAGAATACCCCTGTATCGAAGGCGGTCTTAAAGCCGAAGTTATTCAACAGTGCCTCTGTCAGTTCTTCAATAGTAAACTTCTTGTCATCAAATACATTTTTCTTGACAGAGCTTAATGAATTGACAAGGGTTATCGTACCACAAGATTCAAAATTGATCGAAGCATTGTATCTGGCGCCCATTGTCCCGATATGTCGGCCTTTTGTAAAGCAGTCGGGTTTCAGCAAAGAGTTGACAACAGGCATAGCGTGCTTTCGCCAAATATCCATCTGAATGTTATTGCACCGGTTCACCACATCGGTAGTCAGTTCAAGATATTCTTTCCATTGCCTGATCACGGTTTCATACGAATCAAGCTTCTTCTCATGTGCCGGATAGATTTGTTTACCCGTTCTTTTATCCAGACCATTTGTCAAAACCAGTTCCAATATTTTCGGCAAGGCAATAAAATGAACGCCTGTAGCACAACTGGGTGATGCTCCCCCGGGGATCATCGTCACTTTTCCATCATACTCAAGCGGCTGAAAGCATCCCGGCGCAGACTCCAAACAGCCTCCTAGACACCAGGCTCTAGCATCATTAAGATCCATTCCTTCTGGTCCGTAATTTCGCAGCATAAAGTTCATACCGCCCTGATTATTCATCCATGCCGGATAGCCAAGCCCGAGCTTGGTGCAAGTAACAGCTTTCATTAGAAAATCTTCGGGTGTTTTTTCGTCATACAGCACGCTTAAGGTCGGCTGGGGAGTTTTATTCCTCATGCCTGCTTCAATAATTAAATATTCCAGTGGTGTTACTGCCGTGAGACCATCGTAATTCAAGCCGCCCATGGAGAGGTTGTTAAAGGTGTTGCCGGAAAGAACACCACCGGAAACACCAGCCGAGGCAAAGCATTCAATACAAGAAATCTTGATTCGGTACAGTTCAAGCAATTCTATGATCTCTTCATCGGTCATTATCCCTTCGCGGGTATCTTTCGCATAATAGGGCTGCAAAATTTGGCCAAGTCTGCCAATGGACAAACCGGACATGGCATCTTCGTTAGTAACCCCCAGATGGCAGCAGAGCGTCATCTGGATTGCTTCCCAGAAACTTGCAGGTTTCTTATGCGCAATATTATGCATAACTGCTGAAATTCTTGTATAATTCGCCTTTAATTCTGCATCTGTCTCAACGGAAGCTAAATATTTTGCCTGTTTGGAGTAGTTCTCACACCATGCGCTTAGCCCTTTTGTAATCTCCTTCATGGCTACATAGTAATAAGCCCTGCTCATGCCGAAATCTCCGTCACCACCTGATTCTCCCATGAGTTCGGCAATTTTTTCATCACATAATTCAATAATTCTATCAAATCCATATTGCAGAGGAAGATAATAATTTGCAACCTCACGACCTTGAGTGATCGCAAAGGAATCAAACATGCATATGACACTGTCCATAATGCGCCGATACTGGTCATACCCTGGTGTCATTTTTGCATACTTATTGCTCAATTCTTCAACTGAAATTCCTGCCCAAGGTCGGGATATTTTAACCAGCACTGGAATATCTTCCTTGCGCATGCCAAACTTTTTGGCAATCGAAATCACTTCTCCATAACTTTCCGTTACGTTTCCTCCACCGTCGCCAACCACGCTGACTGCGTCGGCTTCACTCTCTGACGGCGCATCAACTTCCGCCATTAATGCTTCAGCCTGAGCATTAAAAAAACTTGCAGTGGTCCAGGGGAAAGGAAACCCGCCTCTTACATATTTCGTCTTATTCATGACAAGCTTTTCGTAAGGCTGAATGGTCGGCGTCATATGGGCTAAGCAGGCAGCCATAGCCTTCGCCCTTCTGACTTCAATTACGTCTCCGTCGTTTTCCCACCAGGTTCTGTTATACCAGTACGGGGCCTCCATATCGGCAGTGACTTTTAATGTATAATACGTTTCCATAAGCCGTTTAGAGCTTTCTTTTGCTTCAGGAATATCAGCTTCCAACCTGTTGTCAATATTCCCCGTGTCAATGCCGCGTTTTTTCAAAATGTCCTGCAGTTTGATTTCTTTTGCTTTCATTTCTATACCTCCTTATCTGTATATATTTACTCTAACGCAACGGAACAAAAAACAGCAGTGTATAGTACACACTTTTAACACGATTTTTTTCTAAACCCGCTCCAGGCTGATAAAATTATACAAAACAACTCAACCATTGCTATTTCAAGGGTTGAGTTGTTTTCGCCGTTACCAGTGATACGGTTGCCCCATTAAGCTTCAAAGAGACACGGGGACAGGTTGAGACCACTGCAAAAGGGCCTAATTTTCAGGCTGTTTTAGGAGGCAGTGTCATGGGGACGGGGAAGCCCTCTTGCAGACCTTGACATCTTACAAGCCAGATCGAGCATTGAGCTCACCCTTACCAGTGCCGGTTTTTAAGAAAAGAAGCTCCAGCCACTAGATGCTGAATCCAAAATCTAATGGTTGAATTTTATACAGTAACAAAGTAGAAATATTGACTCTATATCAGGGGAATATGACATATGTTGTCATGTTCCCCTGATATAATTTAAATTGCTGGAATAGTAAAGGTGTAGCTGCCCAGCAAATAACAACAAAAGGCATTTTGCCCAAAAGGAGATCGCCATGAATACGAAACTTGCAGGGCCCATCTCAATTTATATGGATTCAATCAATTCCAATGACAGCAGCATTTTGAGAAAGTGTATCGCAAAAGATGCACATATTTACAGTATTAAGAATTTTAATTTTCGGAGAAGGAAAGCAAACCAGAAACCTACAATTTCGTACATAAGGACAATCGTTCATGGTGTATTATGAGCATAATAGGTGGTTTCCGTTATTTATAATAAATGATTGAGGTGTACAAATGACTGGGCCAAAAAAATTGGGATTCTGGAGTAATCTTAAAGCTGCAAATATAGGAACACAAAGAGGCTTTTTAAATATGGGCCATAAATATCGTGTCATAAAAGACTTTATTGATTATGATGGTACAACGCATAAAATCGGTGAATTATAGACGTTCTTGGCATACTCATTTAGCTCCTATGACAATGGTGTGCAGTGGTTTATTACTTTTGATAATGTCCAAGAATGGTCAGTTCCCTTGTGGTTAGATAATCAGCAGCAGCAACATGTAGATTATTGTCCTGAAGTTTATATTGAATTATACAACTAACATTTGTATGGGACACAAGGACAAACTCTAATGCTGGCTGATAGTTGTTACTGTCTATAAATCCGTGCTCATGACATCTCATGTTTGCTCCTTTTCTATAACCAGCTTACGATATTCTCTAAAATATCTCTCCTCCTGGATGTAGTAGCTTTATTTGGGTAACCAACCGATATCACAGCCATTAGTTCTAAATCATCTGCTGCTCCTACCAGTTCTTTTACCTGATCTTCCTTTTTTAAGATCTCTCCAATCCAGCAACTTCCCAGACCAAGCTCATGGGCTGCAAGCAGCATATTTTGTATTGCTGCTCCTATGGCTTGCACGTGTTTGAGATAAATACCGTGAATGTTCGGATCGATTACTTTTTTATCAAGGAAGACTGCTATCAAGCAGGAAGCCGTTTGCACCCAGCTATGGTAGACTGTAAGTGAGGAAAGCTTTTTGAGTAGTTGTTCATCATTCATGACGACAGAAAATCTCCACGGCTGAAGATTATTTCCCGATGGTGCCCAGTTAGCAGCTGTTAATATTTTAGTAATATCATTAGGGCTTACTTTTTTTGATGTATAGGATCTGATACTTCTACGATTTACGATAGATGATATTGTATCCATTTAATCACCTCACATCTTTTTTGATTTTTTTACATGAAACAACCTTGATATAGTAAAATTATAATTTTATACAGAAAAATCCTTTTACTTTCTATTTACCTCTGCCTATTATCTTGCCCTATTATACGCCTAGCTGCCCGGCAGGAAGTGACATCAGAAAAAGATTGCTACATAGCATAAGCTGTAAATCCTGCAAATAATGCGCTATCCATTCCATGTTTATTTCACTCTAGAAATGCTGATGGTATATTTTTGAAATTATTTTCCACTCACCGTCTATTTTAAGCAAATGTTGAAAGTCAGTATAGTTCGCGCCATACACATTCTCTAAAACTATACGAGCGGAAGCGATCGTGCCCTCAATAGCAAGGATATCAATCCTTGCTTTAAGATTCTCTGAAGGTCCACTTTCATCAACAACATTATATAAATTTTGTATAGAACCTCCACTTAAACCAACATCTTGTTCATATCCATATATAGTAGCGTTTTTATGAAAACTAGGTTTCATCACTTCGCTTTTGCCTAAAACCCCTCCTTGGACATACGCATTTAGCACTTTCATAATTTCTTCATAGTCTTTTATTGTTGCTCTGCTCATTTAACTGAATCCTCCTTAAGATGCCATATTTATTGAATTTTTGTTGTATCAACACTTCACGAGTTACAGTATTCTCACGGTCCACTGTTAATTGAATAAATCTTCATATCAAATCCTCCAATTAAAAAATATCCCTCACTTGACACATCATTCATGCTTTACTATGATTTTATTAGAGTATTATTTTTTAATCAAGTACGTACATTTATGTTAGGTACTATCTTAGAGGAGAGCTTAAATATGAGTATAGAAAGCATTGAACAAGCCAAGTTAGAAAATACAGGTTTCAGTTATACGTTATCTTTAATCAATGGAAAATATAAAATAACAATTTTATACTATCTTACTGCTTTTGGTGTTGTCCGTTTCAATGAAATGAAGCGTTATATTGGTTCAGTATCTTTCAAAACGTTAAGTCTTTCACTAAAAGAGCTAGAAGCTGATGAACTAATTATTAGAAACGAATATCCACAAATCCCGCCAAAAGTTGAATATAGCCTTTCTGCACGTGGAAAATCGCTAATCCCTATTTTGGAGGCAATGTGTGAGTGGGGAGAACTTCATAAAACTACAGCTAAAAAAAAGTAATCATCATTGCTTATCACAAAACTCCTGCAAGCTGCTTTGCAGGAGTTCGTCGTAAGGGCGAGGGGACGGTTACTACCATCAACCAATTCCATATCGCACGAAATGTTGATTCTATATCAATCAAATATGACATATAGTTGTCATGTTCACCTGATATAATTAAAATTGCTGGAGATCGTAAAGGTGTAGCTGCCCAGCAAACAATGAAAGGCATTTTGCCCAAAAAGGAGATAACCATGAATACGAAACTTGCAGACTCCATCTCAATTTATATGAATTCAATCAATTCCAATGATAGCAGCGTTTTGGGAACGTGTATCGCAAAAGATGCACATATTCACGATGTAGGAGAAAACAAACATATTAATGGACTGGAAGCGATAAAGAAATGGCGCGGCGGCAGCAATGATGAATTTAAGCTAAAGTCCGAAGTCACAGCAGTTGAAGAAAAATATGGGATAACTATTGTTACTTCCATAGTCAGTGGGAATTTCCCAAGCAGCCCACACATTTTCTATTACTTCTTCACGATTGCAGATGATTTGATTACAAATATTGAGATCATCCCCGGTGAAGAAAACATCGACATAGGGCATGATCAGTAATCACAAATGACCGGTATCAATAGTGATGATTTCAAGTCAGGAATTGAACACCTGCAAAAAGCAAACGTAGAAATGTTGTGAAAGATGCTGTAGAATGAACTTAAATTCTACAGCATCTTTCAGTTTTAATTAGGTGTTGGATTTCTCATTATTTAGAGACCAGGGACAGGTTCCTTGTCCCATTTAATACCAATCAGTTCTTAATTATCGGTCTACCGCTCGGTGTCAACTAAAGAGAAGCTACCATAATAAATTACGACCTAATTTATTACGGTAGCTTCTCTTATATAAATGCCAATTCTTCTATATTTTCACCTTATACATTTTGCTTTATCTTTGCATTTAGAATATCTCCCTTGGAAGCTAGTGCCAATATAAATATTGTCAATATAATAAGCGCAAATCCTACAAAATCTACTATCTCAAATGAAACCTTCAGCCACAAAAAAGATAGCAACGCTGCTGATACAGGTTCAACACTGGCATACATGCTTGCATGAGTTGCTCCAATCAACTTCACCCCTTGCATATAGAAGCAAAAAGATACTATGGTACCAAATAGAATAATTGCAGTCAACGCCATTACAGCTTCTAAATCAATTATTGGCGAATAAATCCAAGGTTTGAAAATAATACAAAGTACCGTTCCTCCAATTACCATAGCCCATGCGATAAGAAGAGGCGTGCTAAATTGCTTCATTAAATTCCTAGGTTGCAGATTATAGATAACAACAGCTATAGCGGTATTCAATCCATAAAACAAAGCCTCCTTTGAAATTATCATTTGATTAATATTTCCATGCGTCGCAATAAGAAACACGCCAAGCAGTGCACAAGCCATTGCCACTAATTCTGCTATATTAGGTAATTTCTTTTCCATAAAGCACACGACAGCCATAATCATAACAGGTGATAAATATTGTATGACCGTTGCCGTTCCCGCATTGGAATTCTCTATGGTAGCAAAATATGTATATTGGCATAACATCATTCCGGCAAGACCGTAAAAAATGATATCTATTGCGTTTTTCTTTGTCTTCCAAACACTAAGAGTCGATTTTCTATCCTTTATCAGAAAAAAAGCAAGCATGGCATATCCCGCTAATAATAGGCGAATAGGAACCAGCCACTCCGAGGTAGCTCCCTTATATTCAAATAAATATTGTCCGCAAGCACCTGATAGACCCCAAAAGCCTCCCCCTAACAGAGTAAGCAATATCCCCGTTATTTTTTTGTTTTGTCCAGTCATCTGACTCACCTGTCTCTGCTACTATTTTAAATCGTCTTTATTGTCTCTAACAGTACTATTTTATCCCTCTTGCTACAAAATGCAAGGTTATATTTTATTACAACCGCCACCAAACCAGTGTCCTTTACTATTTTGTTTGGCTTTATTCTTTTTAAAAATATTATCAGTCAGTGAATTTTTATCCTTATACAATACACAGCATAAGAAAAACCTCGCCATTGGTGCTCCTATCTTACACCAATTACGAGGTTCGACAAGCTTAATGGATTTCCTTATCTTTCATTTTTTTCACTTTGTCTGTATTGTGTAGGAGACATACCATAGTAATTTTTAAACATACTATAAAAATTCGACATACTATTAAATCCAGAAGAAAGTGCTATGTCCAAAATACTCATATCGCTTTCGGTTAACAGCTGTATTGCTTTTTCAAATCTTTTCTCCTGAACATACGCATGGGGTGTAATATCATACTGCATTTTAAAAAGTTTATTTAGGTATTTTGAATCCATTGATAAATCTTTTAAATACTTTTTAACAGTTTCTTTTTCGCAAAAATGTTCATCAAGATAATCCCGAACTTGTCTTAAAAGCTCCCTATTGGGATTGTAGGAGAAAATATCTGGCCTGCAACGTTTACAGACACGATAACCAGCATCCAGTGCTTCCTTTGGTGAATCGAAATATTCTATATTTTCTCTTAGAGGGGGCTTAGATTTGCAAGAAGGAATACAAAATATCCCCGTGCTTTTTACACCATACCAGAAAACTCCATCGTAGGTTGCATCTCTGGAGTAGATTGCCTGCCATTTATTTTCTTCGGCGACTGTACTGTGCGCTATATATTTTGATGGTACAATATCACAACGGATTACCCGCTCTGAACAAAAATTTTTCAGTTTTTCCGGTGCTACTATTTTAATAACACCTCTTTCTTTTTCTATTACATGCGCACGAGTTAAAAAAGAAAGATATTTACTTGTGTTCGTCCGATTCAGCCCAACAAAGGACTGAAGATCACGAGTAGATATTTCGAATAGTACGTGTCCAGTATTTTCAAAGTATGTGTATAAGAAAGTAGCAACCTTCTCAAGCCCAGAATCAAAGGATTGACTTTCTAGCTCATGCGTTAACAAATGGAGCAACTTCCAAGCCGACAAATATATCTCATTTCGTAACTTGGAATCTTGTGTGAGTAATTCTTCAAAATCCTGTTTACTAACTTTTAAAACTGTTACATCCGAGATTGCTGTAAACTGGATAAGATGCGATATCTTCACTTCATCAGGAATATAATACGGAATTAGGTATCCCGCACTATAAAATGCAAGTAATTTTTCTTTATCATTTTGTATGATTGATAATTTAACCGTTCCGGAGGTCAGATACATCATGCTGTCCCACTCCGTATGCGACTCAAATATGACATCTCCAGTTTTATAATGGTATATATGGCAAGATTGTTGCAAAAACAGCGACCGGTAAGGTTCAAAATCACCTGCTAGATAATAAAGCGGTGCAGACATAACATCCTCCTCGTATAATAAGTTTTGTAAGCAACAATCCGCCGTTGTTTACAAAACTTATTTTATTTTTTCAACACGTAAAGGAACCCCTTGATGCTAAAATATTTGTAAGAGAATTTAGCAAAGGTAACGTCTTATCCTCCTTGCGAAACCTTTTGGTTATTGCTTATAAAGCTTGACGCCTGCCTTATTCATCAAATACCGCTAACACAGATGTTGCGTCTCTGGGCGAAAGGTATCCAGCAAAATGACTTTCACAGATGAATGCTTATTATGCGAGGCTGCGGTCAGTGAATAAGATCAGGGTATTCCTTTTCTATCTTTCTTA